>JAJDUZ010000066.1 GCA_022826385.1 Silicimonas sp. | reverse complement strand
CTGCCGACCATGGCGCATGGCTGGGCTCAAGCGTCTTTGACGGCGCCCGCTATTTCGACGGTGTCGCGCCCGATCTGCTGGCGCATTGCACGCGGGTGAACAACTCGGCCCGCAGCCTGATGCTGGAACCCACGGTCTCGGCTGAAGAGATGGTCGAGATCATCTGGGACGGCATCCGCAGCTTCCAGTGGGACGACGCGATTTACCTGCGCCCGATGTATTGGGGGATCGACGGCGATGCGACGGCCATCATCCCGGACGGTAAAGTGGGCTTTGCCATCTGCCTTGAGGAAAAAGGCTTCGCGCCCGCCGACAGTGCGGTGCGCACCACCACGACGCAGTTCCGCCGGCCCGTGCTGGAGAACGCCGTGGTCAACGCCAAGGCGGGCTGCCTTTATCCGAACAATGCCCGGATGCTGCGCGAGGTGAATGCCAAAGGCTATCAGAACGCGCTGGTTGCCGATGTGATGGGCAACTTGGCCGAAAGTGCCACCGCGAATGTCTTCCTGGTGAAGGATGGCGAAGTTTTCACGCCTATTCCGAACGGTACATTTCTGGCGGGGATCACCCGCGCGCGGCATATGACGAACCTTGCCGCCGACGGCGCGCCGGTGACCGAGACAGTGCTGACCTTCGACGATGTGCGCGATGCGGACGAGGTGTTCCTGTCGGGCAATATGCAGAAAGTGACCCCGGTCACCGAGTTCGACGGCACGCATTATCAAGTGGGTCCGGTCACGCGCCGCGTGCGCGAGTTGTATTGGGACTGGGCGATGAGCGAAACCGCCTGATGGTGCTCTATCTGCCCGATGACGCGCTGGAGGCGATGGACATCGCACCACCGGACATCGCGGATGCCATTGAACGCGCCTTGGTCGACAAGTCGGAAGGCCGCTTGCACGTCACGCCGAAGTCGGCGCTGCTGCCGGGTGGCGGCCGTTACATGATGTCGACCCTTGCTGTGGGTGACGTGGCAGTGGTGAAGCAGGTCACGGTGTCGCCGGACAATCCCGCGCGCGGACTGCCCGCGATCAACGGCGCGATCATGGTACTGGACGCGAAAACCGGCCTCTTGCGCGCGGTGATGGGCGCGAACTGGATCACCGCGCATCGCACGGCGGCGCTTTCGGCCGTGGCGGCGCGACGGCTAGCCGATCCGGCCTCGACCACCATCGCCTTTGTCGGCTGCGGGGTGCAGGCGCAGAGCCATTTGCGGGCGTTTCGGGCGATCTTCCCACTGGCCAAGGTGCTGGCCGTGGGCCGAAGCCAAGCCACGGTAGACGGGTTCCTGACCCACGTGACGTCACAGGGGCTGGAGGCCCGGCAGGCGGCGCCCGAGGACGCGTTGCGCGCGGCAGATATCGTCGTCTCGTCGATCACGCTGAATTACGAGGTGGCGCCGTTCCTTGATGCAGCGTGGCTCAAGCCGAATGCGTTCGCGGCGATCACCGATCTCTGCATTCCATGGCAGGACGAGACCATGCCCGCCTTCGGCACCATCGTTGTCGACGACATGGAACAGGAACGGACCAGCGAAAAGCCAATGGTCGCGTCAGAGATGTTGGCCGGGGATTTGACCGATCTGGTGACGGGACAGGTTTCCGCGCCCCCCAAGGACCGTCCCACGGCCTTCGCCTTTCGCGGCATCGCGCTTGGCGATTATGCCGCCGCCGCGCTGGCTTTGACGGTGGCCGAGGAAACCGGCGCTGGACAGCGTATCGCTTGAACGCCATCATCCCGGACCGGAGGACATCACATGCGCAAGTTTCTCGTCGTTCTCGATGACAGCCGCGAATGCCTGAACGCGATGCGCTTTGCCGCCATGCGCGCCGCGCGCACGGGCGGTGGTGTCGAGGTGCTGGCGGTGATCCCGCCCGAAGACTTCAACCACTGGATCGGCGTGGGCGAGATCATGCGGGAAGAGGCGCGGGAGAGGATCCATGCGCATTTCGAGGTCTTCGCGAAATGGATGCGCGACCGGCAGAATATCGACCCCGAGCTTGTGATCCGCGAAGGCGAACCGGTGAGCGAGATCCTGAAGCAGATCGACGAAGATGACGACATCGGCGTGCTGGTGCTTGGCGCCTCGCCCGAAAAGGGTGGTCCGGGGCCGATCGTGACGGCCTTGTCCCGCAATTTCGGGTCTTTGCCGGTGCCCCTGACGATCGTGCCGGGCGAGTTGTCGAAGGATCGCCTTGACGCGGTCTGCTAGTCCCAAGGTCTTAACGCACCCGACGCATCACCGGGTTGGACGGCAAGAGCCCGGAAGGTTAACGCAACAAAACAAGGCGGGACCGGCGAAATCGCCCGGTCGGTTCCGCATCGGTGCAACGTCGGTATCCCGTCGGTGTTCGGATCGGTGAACTTATCCAGGATGCGCGTTGTCGCTCGGACAGTTCGTGAAGGTTGAGAGTTGGTTAATGTCTGCTTCGAACCCCATGCGCCGCGATCAGCCGTGCCGTCGCCGGAGCGGGGGCTGGCGATCCAACGGATCCGCTATAGCGCTTAATGGCAGCAAAACACATTTTCTGCCTCAGCTAAGCGCCTGTGCCCACCAAATCGCCAGACCGCGGGCCGGTCCGGCGATGGCACGGCGGCTTCGCCATTATTCCGTGCTCGGGTCCTTGCAACCAAGGGCAGCAAGGAGCCCATAGTGACCGATGCTGAGCTGCCGTACGTACGCTTTGAGCCGCATGAGAAACTCTCTCATTTGCACTTCTCAAACTGCGCCCAATCTGCTCCGCTGGTTACGTCGTCTTCCGGCAGAAGGTCTGAGGTTGTAACTAGGGGCTCTGGATAGGTTATGCATCGATTACTCAGCAGCATTTCACTTTTGGTACTGGTTGGGTGGATGGCTTTTACATACCCAGAGATGGGTCCAGCGCAGAGTTGGGCAATTTCACTTGTTTTTCCGGTGTCTATCGCAGTTGTTATCCTTGGGTATCACGAAAAATTTTGGCCATTTTTCTTGAATTGCTCAGCGCTCTTATTGCTGTCCACAGCGGTTCTGATCTGGAACAATATTTATATCCTTTACTACAGCGTGCAATTGCTGGTTTTCCTTTCGGTTGGGCTCATCTGCATTGCCGTGGTTTGGCGAATTGGCAAGGGGGCTTTTTAGATTTTTCAGTGGCACCAGACAAAAGTCCGCTTCGTCCGCAATCTCACCACACGCGCCCTTCGACCGAAACCTTGCGGTCCTTGCTTGACTCACTCAAAAACTCGGATATAAGCCGCGCTTCATTGGTGTTGGTGGACCCCGCAAGGGGAACCCTGTCGTCCGGGCCAAATCCCGGGAGAGGACAACGCCCTTCGAAACTTGAACCGAAGGAGATCAGCCGTGACCAAACGCACGTCTGCCAAGTACAAAATCGACCGCCGGATGGGCGAAAACATCTGGGGCCGTCCGAAATCCCCCGTCAATCGCCGCGAATACGGCCCGGGCCAGCACGGTCAGCGCCGCAAGGGCAAGATGTCCGACTTCGGCCTGCAGCTGCGCGCCAAGCAGAAGCTCAAGGGCTATTACGGCGATCTGACCGAAAAGCAGTTCCGCCGCATCTTCTCGGAAGCGGAACGTGTGAAAGGCGACACCGGCGAGAACCTGATCGGCCTGCTCGAGCGCCGTCTGGACGCCGTTGTCTATCGCGCCAAGTTCGTGCCGACCATCTTTGCCGCCCGCCAGTTCGTGAACCACAAGCATGTGCGCGTGAACGGCCAGGTCGTGAACATTCCGTCCTATCGCGTCAAGGAAGGCGACGTCATCGAAGTGCGTGACCGCTCGAAGCAGATGGCGCTGATCCTTGAAGCCGTGCAACTGCCCGAGCGTGATGTTCCGGACTATCTGGACGTCGACCACTCGAAGCTGACGGCGACCTTCGTGCACACGCCCGGCCTCTCGGATGTGCCGTACCCGGTGATGATGGAACCGAACCTGGTCATCGAATACTACGCACAGAACTAATCTCGGTCTCAGACCGACGGCGAAGGCCCCTTCGGCAACGAAGGGGCCTTTTCTGTTCATTTTTGCATAGGGCAGATGCAGCGAAGCCCGGTTCCGCGCATGGGCCGGGACCGTTATGAAGGCCGTCCAAGGAGAATGACCATGTCAGCCATCGTTCAGGTGAACGGCCTCAACAAGACCTATGACGGCGGGTTTGAAGCGTTGAAGAACGTCTCGCTGGATATTCGCGAAGGCGAGATTCTTGCGCTGCTCGGGCCGAACGGCGCGGGCAAGACAACCCTGATTTCGACAATCTGCGGCATCACGCAGCCGACCTCGGGCGCGATCACCGTTGGTGGGCATGACGTGATCGATGACTGGCGCGCGGCGCGCAAGCTGATCGGCTTGGTGCCGCAGGAGATCAACCTGGAACCGTTCGAGCTGGTGGCGAACACGGTGCGGTTCTCGCGCGGGCTGTTCGACCGCCAACGAAACGACGCCTTTGTCGATCAGGTGCTGAAGGACCTGTCGCTGTTCGAGAAGAAGGACAACCGC
The DNA here is from genome assembly GCA_022826385.1 of Silicimonas sp. Lineage (GTDB taxonomy): Bacteria > Pseudomonadota > Alphaproteobacteria > Rhodobacterales > Rhodobacteraceae > JAJDOD01. The sequence goes on along the minus strand of JAJDUZ010000066.1, from coordinate 201,100 downwards.
ATTGCCGAGTTGTCGGGCGGCATGAAGCGCCGGGTGCTGATCGCCAAGGCGCTGGCCCACGAGCCGCGTGTTCTGTTCCTGGACGAGCCGACCGCGGGCGTCGACGTGGAGTTGCGCCGCGACATGTGGGCGCTGGTCGAACGGCTGCGGGCCGATGGCGTCACGATCATCCTGACCACGCATTACATCGAAGAGGCCGAGGCGATTGCCGACCGGGTCGGCGTGATCCGGGGCGGTGAGTTGCTGCTGGTCGAAGACAAGGCGCGGCTGATGTCGCGGCTTGGCCAGAAGGAATTGCGGATCGAGCTGCGCGACGGTGTCGAGGCCTTGCCGGACGCCCTTGCTGGCTTCGATCTGACGCTGAGCGATGACAAGCGGAGCCTGCTTTACACCTATAAGACTGGCGAGGAACGCACCGGGATCACCCGCCTGTTGTCCGCCATTCAGGATGCCGGCCTGACGCTGGCCGACTTGCAGACCCGCGAAAGCTCACTGGAGGACATCTTTGTCGGGCTGGTCCACACCGAAGAAGGAGAGCCGTCATGAACTGGAACGGCATTGCCGCCATCTGGCGGTTCGAGATGGCTCGGTTCTTCCGCTCGATCATCCAGTCGATCGTGTCGCCGGTGCTGTCGACCTCGCTCTACTTCGTGGTCTTTGGCGCGGCGATCGGCAGTCGCATCCCCGAGGTCGAGGGCGTGTCCTATGGCGCGTTCATCGTGCCGGGCCTGATCATGCTGACCGTCTTGCAGCAAGCGATCCAGAACGCCGGTTTCGGTATCTATTTCCCGAAATTCATCGGCACGATCTTCGAAGTACTCTCGGCCCCCCTCAGCGCGTTCGAAATCGTTATCGGCTATGTCGGGGCGGCGGCGGTGAAGGCGCTGCTGATCGGCTGCATCATCCTTGGGACGTCCTTCTTCTTTGTCGACATCACCATTCAGCATCCCGTGTGGATGATCGCCTTCCTGTTGCTGACGTCGATCAGCTTCGCGCTTCTGGGCTTCATCCTTGGCATCTGGGCGCGGAATTTCGAGCAGTTGAACCTGGTGCCGCTTCTGGTGGTGACACCGCTCGTCTTCCTCGGCGGGTCGTTCTATTCGATCACGATGTTGCCGCCGATCTGGCAGACGATCTCGATGTTCAACCCGGTGCTTTACCTGGTGTCAGGCTTCCGCTGGTCGTTCTTCGGCATGGCGGATGTGCCGGTGGCGGCCAGCCTTGCGGCCATCCTGCTGTTCACGGCCCTTTGCCTGGGCGTGGTGTGGTGGATGTTCCGGACGGGGTACCGGCTGAAGTCCTAGAGCTTCGTAACGACGCAATCGCGGCGCTGTTGAGCCGTCAGTTCGGGATCGCAGAGCCGGGTCGCTTCGGTCATCGTGGCGGCACTGGCGGCGGCGACGCCGGTGCGCAAGCAGTCTTCGACCGGCTTGTCGCGCGAGAGTTCCAGCGTGAAGCCTCCCACGAAGCTGTCACCGGCCCCGACCTTTGAAATGATCGGTGCGGGTGGGCTGACGCCGTGCCATGCGCCATCCTTCGTGGCCATCACCGATCCATCGGCCCCGCGCGCAACGACCACAATGCGGGCGACGCCCTTCTTTACCAGACTTTGGGCAAACTCGGCGGTATCCGCGCGTGTCGGCAAGGCGCGACCGGCGAGTTCTTCGCCCTCTTCCCCGTTCATCCGCAACACGTAAAGCGAGTCGCGCGGCTGTTCGGCCAGATGAAAGAGCGCCGGGCCTGACGTGTCTACGATCAGTTGCGAGCCACGCCCTGCGACGTGATCCGACAGGATCGACGGGAAATCCTTGGCAACACCCGGCGGCTGGCTGCCCGAGAGCACCACCAGCGTTTCGCTGGTCGCCGCCTGATCGACCGAGGTCAGGGCGCGGGGGACGTCATGTTCCTGCCACTCGGGGCCGGGCATGACGAACCGGTATTGCTGGCCGGTCTCCTGATCGATGACCGACATGGATTGCCGGGTTTCCCCAGGGCCCTGAAATGCCACCGTTGGCACACCTTCAAGGGCCAGAAGCTGCAACAGGTTCGCGCCTGTCGACGCACCGATCGCCACCAGAGCGGTCGCCTGCCCGCCCAGCAGGCGCACGGCACGGGCCACGTTGATCCCGCCACCGCCCGGATCGATCTGGGGTTCGGAGCAGCGAAGCTTGAGCCCCGGCTCGATGCCCGGCGCCGTCGTGCAATAGTCGACGGTCGGGTTCAGCGTGATGGTGAGGATATGGGATGGCATCGGGGTGGCTCCTTGGAGGGGAAACATGACGTGTTAGCGCAATCACAGCAAGAGGTTTTGCGCCGACTTCGTCGCCGCGAAACCGGGGGCGCTGCCCCCGGACCCCCGGGATATTTATGGGCCGATGGAATCAGAGGGACGGCTTCTTTGTCAGAAGGGGCATGACATCTGCCATCTCGGGCCCGCGCGGTTGCCCGGTGATTGCAAGGCGAAGCGGCATGAAGAGCGACTTGCCCTTGCGACGGGTCGCGTCTTTTACCGCACTGGTCCAGCTGGACCACGTGTCGGCGGCGTAAGGTGGCTCGCCCAGCATGTCGAAAGCGCTCGTCACGAAATCGCGATCTTCCTCGGCCACGATCGGGGTCACTTCCCCTTGAAACATCGGCCACCAGTCTGCCGCCTCTGCCCGCGTCGCCACGTTGCCGCGCACTGCCGACCAATAGGCTGGTTGTGCCTCGGTGGGGACACCTGCGGCATTCAGGTGATCTGCCACCGCGTCGGCCTCGAGCGTCTGGACGACGCGCGCGGTGAGCGGTTTCAGGTCTTCGGCGTCAAACTTGGTCGGGGCGGATCCGAACTTGGTGATGTCGAAGCCTGCGATCAGCTCGTCATGCGAGCTTCTGAGCTCGACCGGGTCGGACGAGCCAAGGCGCGCCATCAGCGACAGGAGCGCCATCGGTTCGATCCCCGCCGCGCGCATGTCGCGGAGGGCGAGCGTGCCAAGGCGTTTGGACAGCGCCTCGCCCTGCGGGCCGGTGAGCAGCGAGTGGTGGGCAAAGCTTGGGGCCGTGTGCCCCAGCGCTTCGATCATCTGGATTTGCGTGGCCGTGTTGGTGACATGGTCCGAGCCGCGGACGACATGGGTCACGCCCATCTCGGTGTCGTCGACGACGGAGGCCAATGTGTAAAGCACCTGGCCATCCTGCCGGATTAGCACCGGGTCCGAGACGCTGGCGGCATCGATCGAGATATCCCCCAGAATACCGTCGGCCCATTCGATCCGGTCGTGATCCAGTTTGAACCGCCAGACCCCGTTGCCACGCTCTTCACGAAGCTTGGCTTTATCTTCGTCGCTTAACGCGAGAGCGGCTCGGTCGTAGACCGGCGGCTTACCCATGTTGAGTTGTTTCTTGCGCTTGAGGTCAAGCTCGGTCGGCGTTTCCCACGCTTCATAGAACCGGTCCATCTCGCGCAGCGTGTCGGCGGCCTCGGCATAGCGATCCAGACGCTGGGACTGACGCTCGACCCGATCCCATGTCAGGCCGAGCCATTCGAGATCCTCTTTGATGGCATCGACATACTCTTCCTTCGACCGCTCGGGGTCGGTGTCGTCGATGCGCAGGATGAACGTGCCACCGGCCGCGCGCGCGATCAGCCAGTTGAACAGCGCGGTCCGAAGGTTTCCAATGTGGATATAGCCTGTGGGCGATGGGGCGAAGCGAGTGATTGTCATGGCGCGAGGCTCTTTCACATGGGCGCGGTTTTGTCCATATCTGAGGCATGATCGACAGCAACAGCACGGCACCGGATGCCGATGAGATGGCGCGTTTGGCCTTTGCCACGCGGGATGCCTTGCCGGATGTGTTTCGGGGGCCGGCCGAAGCGGTGCTGTTGCGGGTCGAGGAGTTCGCGGATGATGCAATGCTGGACGATCTGGGGATCGAAGACCCGTTTGCCCTGACCGGGCTTTATGACGGCGTTCCGATGACCGAGAAATCGGTGGCGGATCAACCGGACCGGCCGGATACGATCTGGCTCTTTCGCCGGGCCATTCTGGATGAGTGGATCGCCCGGGGGGATGTCACACTGGCCGAACTGGTCGCGCATGTCTATGTCCACGAATTGGCGCATCATTTCGGCTGGTCGGATGATGACATTTCCGCGATTGACCGCTGGTGGGAATAAAAAATCGATTTTTTTTCTTGCTTGCTGGTCAGACGATCTATTTCCCATGACGACATGGTCCAAAAGGAGCACTTCCATGACGTCCCCTATTATCTCGAGACGAACAGCATTGATTGGTGGCGCAGCCCTGCCGCTTGCAGCGGCCAGCGCCCCGAAGCTGGCCTTGGCCGGTGGTCATGCCGCGCCGTCGAACGCCATCCACAACACCTTCGCCCGTGGAGATTTCCAGGTGTCGACCCTGCTGGCCGGGACCCGCACGGTTGATGAGGGCATTCAAACCATCTTCGGCCGCAACGTGTCGGAAGAAGAGTTTGCGGATGTCAGCGCGTCGAATTTCATTCCGACCGACAAGGCGCAGTTCTTCTTCACGCCGACGGTTGTGAACACCGGGTCCGATATTGTCCTGTTCGATGCTGGCCTTTCAGCCGCGGGCACGCTTGCGGCGCTGAACGCAGCCGGGATCGAAGCCGCAGACGTCACGATCGTGGTCATCACGCATATGCATGGCGACCATATCGGCGGTCTGACCGACGATGCGGGCAATGCCACCTATCCGAACGCGCGCTATGTCACCGGTCAGGTCGAATTCGACCACTGGGCCGGCGCCGAGAACGAGCGGTTTGACGGCAAGGTGCGCCCGTTTGCCGAGAACATGACCTTCCTTGGTGATGGTGACGACGTCGTGTCGGGCATCACGGCTGTTTCGGCCTTTGGTCATACGCCCGGTCACATGACTTATATGGTTGAATCGGGCGGTGAGCAGGTGCTGCTGATGGCGGATACCGCGAACCACTATGTCTGGTCGCTGGGCTATCCCGAGTGGGAAGTGCGCTTTGACATGGACAAGGCGGCGGCGGCGGCCACCCGGAAGAAGATCCTCGGCATGGTCGCAGCCGACAAGATCCCGCTGATCGGCTATCACATGCCGTTCCCGGGCATGGGCTTTGTCGAGCCGCGCGGCGAAGGCGGCTTCCGCTATGTGCCGGCCAGCTATCAGATGATGCTCTGAGACATGAGCCGAACCGGGCGGGCGATGGCTGCGCCCGGTTCATTCCACGACGCGTGTCGTGAGCAGGCTGTGCGACATCGACCTGCAATGCGAGATCGGCGCACTTTCTCCAAAACGCTTAACGCAACCTCAACCGCCCGACCGGTATAATAAGGGCGGGCTGGGGGTGGTTTTTAAGCCACGCGTTTCTTAACGCTCTTTCACGTAAGGCTCGCCTCCCGCGCGGGGCGGTATGGCCTTGCCGACGAACCCCGCAAGGATCACGACCGTCAGGATATAGGGCAGCGCGTCCAGCAACTGGCCCGGCACCTTGACTTGGGTGACCGCCTCGACCGCGTCGGGGCGCAAAGACAGGGCTTGCAGGAACCCGAACAGCAGGCAGGCCCACAACGCGTACCACGGGCGCCACTTGGCGAAGATCAACGCGGCCAGCGCGATGAAGCCGCGCCCGGACGACATGTCTTTCACGAAGAGCGCCTGCAAACCGGTGGCCAGATAGGCGCCTGACAATCCGCAGAGCACACCGCAAATCGCCACGGCCGAATAGCGCAGCCGTAAGACCGAGATGCCTGCCGTATCCACGGCGGCCGGGTTCTCGCCCACGGCGCGCAGTCGCAGACCGAAGCGCGTGCGGAACAGCAGGTACCATGTCAAAGGCACGGTCAGGAACGCGACATAAACCAGGATCGAGTGCCCCGAGATCAGGTCTGCATAGATGGGACCGAAATAGGGAATGTCGCGCACCGCATCTGCGAAGGGCAACGTGATCTCGTTGAACCGCGCGTTGCCGGAAAGCGACGGGGTGCGTCCCCCTTGCTGGAACCAGCTTTGGGCGATCAACACCGTCAGACCTGCCGCCAGGAAGTTGATCGCAACGCCCGAGATCAACTGGTTGCCGCGGAAGGTGATCGAGGCCAGTCCGTGCACAAGGCTCAGCGCCAGCGATGCACCAATGCCTGCCAACAGGCCGACCCAGACCGACCCGCTGATTGCGGCAAACGCGGCCGAGAAGAAGGCGGCGGCCAGCATCTTGCCTTCGAGCCCGATGTCGAAGATGCCCGCCCGTTCCGAGAACAGCCCGGCCAGACAGGCGAACAGCAAGGGCGTCGCGAGACGGACGCTTGAGTCGAAGATTTGCAAAAGGGTGAGGAAGTCCATCGATCACGCCTCTCGCTTGCGGAACATCAGGAACACCTTTGCCAAGGGCACCCGCACCATGTTGTCGAGTGCACCGGTGAACAGGATCACCAGCGCCTGCACGACGACGATCAGTTCGCGGGGAATGTTCGTCCAGAAGTCGATCTCGGCGCCGCCCTGCACAAGGAAGCCGAAGAGAAGCGAGGCCAACAACACGCCAACCGGATGCGACCGGCCCATAAGCGCCACCGCGATCCCGATGAAGCCCGCACCTTCGACCGAGTTGAGGACAAGGCGTTCGGCGGCCATCACGTTGTTGATCGCCATGCATCCCGCCAGAGCGCCCGAAATCACCATGGCAATCAGGATGATCTTCGTCGGCGAAATGCCAGCATACCGCGCAGCCGATTCACTTTGACCATAAGCGCGGATTTCATAGCCAAGCCGTGTTCGCCAGACCAGCAGCCAGAACAGATAGCAGGCCAGAAGCGCGATGAAGAAGCTGACATTCACCGGTGCCGCGTCCGAGAACGGGATGCCGACAGCACCAAGGATGTCGGACATGCGCGGCAAGTGCGCCCCTTCCGGGAAGCGCGGCGTGGCCGGGTCCATCGAGCCCGCGGGCTTCAGCACTTCGACCAGCAGATAGACCAGAAGCGCCGAGGCGATGAAGTTGAACATGATCGTCGTGATGACGATGTGACTGCCGCGTTTCGCTTGCAGCCAAGCCGGGATCAACGCCCAGCCGGCCCCGAAAAGCGCTCCGCCGATCAGGGCAAAGGGCAGCGCGATGGTCCAATGTGGCCACGGCACGGCCAGGCAGACAAAGGCAACCCCCAGCCCGCCCAGCATCGCCTGCCCTTCACCGCCGATATTGAAGAGGCGCGCATGAAAAGCGATGGCCACGGCAAGCCCGGTGAAGATGAAATTCGTGGCATAGAACAGCATGAAGCCGATCCCGGCCGAGTTCCCGAACGTGCCTTGCACCATCAGTTGCAGCGCGTTGATCGGGTCTTCGCCAATCGCAAGGATGACAAGCGCCGAGATGATGAAGGCCAGTATGATCGAGATCAGCGGGATCAGGATCGCATCGGCCCACTTTGGTATTACGTCCATTCGCCCCCGTTTCCGCGCTAGGCGGCCCCCTGCGTGACACCGGCCATCAGCAGGCCGAGTTCCTGTTCATTGGTTTCGCTTGCCAGCCGCTCGCCCATGATCTGACCGTCGAACATCACGGCGATCCGATCGGCCAGAGACAGGATTTCGTCCAGCTCGACCGAGACCAGAAGGATCGCCTTGCCCTTGTCGCGCAGCGCGACGATCTGCTGGTGGATGAACTCGATCGCACCGATATCGACCCCGCGCGTCGGCTGACCGACCAGCAGCAGGTCCGGGTCCCGTTCGATCTCGCGGGCCAGCACGATCTTCTGCTGGTTGCCGCCCGAGAAGTTCTTGGCCGCCAGCGACGGGATCGGCGGGCGCACGTCGAAACGCTCCATCTTCGCTTCACAATCGGCCTTGATCGCGGCGTTGCTCATGAAGCGGGGGTTCTTCTGGAATTCGGGGGCGTGATGATAGCCGAACACCATGTTTTCCCAAGCAAAAAAGTCGAGGATCAGACCTTCTTTGTGGCGATCTTCCGGCACGTGGGCAATGCCACGCGCGCGGCGTGTCTGCCCGTCGGACCGGGCCCCTGTCAGGTCGATCTCTTCCCCGTTCAGCAGGATGCGCCCGGTCGCGCTGCGATAGCCGCCCAGAACCTCCAGCAGTTCCGACTGGCCATTGCCGGCCACACCTGCGATGCCCACGATTTCGCCGGCGCGGACGTTCAGGCTAATATTCTTCAACCGCTGCACGCCATCTTCGTCGACGACGCTCAGGTTCTCGACCTCAAGCACGTTGCCCTTGGGTTGGGCCGGTTCCTTGTCAACGCGCAGCAGAACCTTGCGCCCGACCATCATCTCGGCCAGTTCCGACGGGTTGGTTTCAGACGTCTTCACCGTCGCCGTCATCTCGCCCCGGCGCATCACGCTGACGGTGTCGGTCACATCCATGATTTCGCGCAGCTTGTGGGTGATCAGGATGATCGTTTTTCCCTCGTCGCGCAGTCCCTTGAGGATGCGGAAGAGGTGGTCGGCCTCGGACGGCGTCAGCACGCCGGTTGGCTCGTCCAAGATCAGGATATCGGCTTTGCGATAGAGCGCCTTCAGGATTTCGACCCGTTGCTGGTAGCCGACCGAAAGCTCTTCGATCGTCGCATCGGGGTCGACGTTCAACTGGTATTCTTCGGCCAGCTCGGTCAGCAATTGCCGCGCCTTGGCCAGCGAGGGCGTCAGGCGCGCCCCGTCTTCGGCCCCAAGTACAACGTTTTCGAGGACGGTGAAATTCTCGACCAGTTTGAAGTGCTGGAACACCATCCCGATGCCAGCGGCAATCGCGGCCTGGCTGTCGGGGATCTCGGTTCGGTTGCCCGAGATGAAAATGTCTCCGGCATCGGCCTTGTAGAAGCCATAAAGGATCGACATCAGGGTCGATTTGCCCGCGCCGTTCTCTCCGATAATGCCGTGGATGGTGCCGGGCATCACGCGGATCGAGATGTCCTTGTTGGCCTGCACCGGGCCGAAGGCTTTGGAAATGCCCTTGAGTTCAATAGCAGGGGCGACCGAAGCCGCCCCGCCCGTTGTTGCACCGTCGCTCATCAGAATTCGAGCGCCGGGCAGCTGTCGTTTTCGTAGTAGGCCACGACGCTGAGGTCGCCCGCGATGATCTTGGCCTTGGCATCTTCCACGGCCGCCTTCATGTCGTCGGTGATCAGGCTTGCGTTGTTTTCATCCAGCGCATAGCCGACACCGTCATTGGCCAGCGTCATCGTGTGGACGCCGGCTTCGAAGCCGTCAACGCCTGCCGAGAACACGTCATAGACCGCGTTGTCGACGCGCTTGAGCATCGAGGTCAGAACCTCGCCCGGGTGCAGGTGGTTCTGGTTCGAATCGACGCCGATCGACAGGATGTCGGCATCGGCCGCCGCCTGAAGCACACCAACGCCGGTGCCGCCTGCTGCCGCATAGACCACATCAGCGCCCTGGCTGATCTGGCTCTTGGTCAGTTCGCCGCCCTTCACCGGGTCGTTCCAGGCTGCCGGCGTGGTGCCGGTCATGTTAGCGATCACGGTGACGTCCGGGTTCACCGCCTTGGCGCCTTGAGCATAGCCGCAGGCAAAGTGACGGATCAGCGGAACGTCCATGCCGCCGATAAAGCCGACGGTGTTCGACTCGGACGCCATAGCCGCCAGCATGCCGACAAGATACGAGCCTTCATGCTCGGCAAAGGTGATCTGGCGCAGGTTTGGAATGTCGAGCCAGCCCACGTCGATAATCGCGAACTTGGTGTCCGGATATTTCGGCGCGACTTCTTCGACGGTCGCCGCGTTCTGGAAGCCCAGAACGACAATCGGGTTGTACCCGGCTTCGGCCAGACGCGTTGCGAACTGCACGCGTTGCGCTTCAGCGGTGACTTCGATTTCCTGGTAGCTTTCGCCGGTCTCGTCGGCCCAGCGCTTGGCACCATTGTAAGCAGCTTCGTTGAACGACTTGTCGAACTTGCCGCCAAGGTCATACATCAGCGCGGGCTCGGCCAGCGCGGCACCGGCCATAAGAGCCAACGCAGCAGCGCCGCCAAGCGCATTCTTCAGATAGGACATAACAGTCTCCCAGTTGAATATTCCCGGGCACCGTGTTGGGCCAAGCCCCCCGGCGCCCTTGATGCCTTGATTAAGGCCGTGAACGCCCGAGAGGGGCAATAGGAGTCTTGAGAGCATGGGCGAAAATCCCTCGCATGACGCGGGGTTAATCGGGGTTCAGACGCTTGGACATCAAAATCGCGTCAATCCGGCCCGTATCGCTTTTGTAATAGGCTTTTCGCTGACCGGCCTTCTGCCAACCGGACGCGCGATAGAGGGAAATCGCGGCGACATTGGTTGCGGCGACTTCAAGGTGAAGATGTTGCGCACCTTGCGACAGGGCCTCGGCCTCGAACGCGGCAACGCAGGCGCGACCAAAACCCTGGCGCTGGAAGGCGGGATCGACGGCCAGTGTCAGAAGCTCGGCTTCATCAAAAATGATCCGGCCAAGCGCGAAAGCCGCGGTGGATTGCGACTGCGAGGGGGACTGCGTGACGAGGAAGGTGCCGGGCGGGGACAGAAGCTGCCGAAAATCGTCCGCGGTCCAAGGGCTGGTCGACGTCATGGCACGCGCATGGATCGCGGCCATGTGCTCGGGCGTCATGGCAAGATCACCGGGGGCGGGTCTGAGGCAGGCGCCGCATCGGGCGGACGCACATAAAGCGGCGCGGGCGCGACCAGGTCGCTGTTTGGCGACCACTTGTGGCTGGTGGCCTTGCCCAGACGATAGGGAATGTCTTGAAGATCGGCGTCCTCAAAAGGCGCGTCCCACTGTTTGGCAATCGTCCCGGCGAAAGCCCCCCGAACCCGCAAGTTGACCCGACCGAGATGCTCGGGCGGGTGAAGCGGGTCGATCAGTTCGGGGGCCGCATCAGCAACCCCATAGCGCTGGATTTGAACATAGGCCTGGTCGCGCGGTGCCGGTACGCTCAGCAACAGGGCCGGTTCAGCGGCAGGACCGGATGGGTCACGCATCAGGTCAAAGGATGAGATGGCGATAGCAGAGATACCAAGCGACAACGACAACCCTCGAGCCAACGACACGGAAATCCGGATGCCGGTGAAGTTGCCGGGGCCGACGCCGACGCCGATCGCGGCCAAATCCGCATAGGTGACGGACGACTTCGCCAGCAGGGCGTCCAGCATCGGCACGATGGCTTCCGCCTGACCGCGTTTCATGTCGACGAAATCGACGCCCAACGGCACGTCATCTTCGAACAGCGAAGCCGCGACCCATGGGCCGGACGTATCGAAGCAAAGAAACAGCGGCTCGCCGCCACGGGGCTGCGTCATCGCGGATCAGGCCGCGACAGGGCGCACCTCGACCACCTCGGGGATGTAGTGCCGAAGGAGGTTTTCAATCCCCATCTTGAGGGTCAGGGTCGAAGACGGGCAGCCCGCGCAGGCGCCTTGCATGTGCAGATAGACCACACCGCGGTCAAACCCGTGGAACACGATATCACCGCCATCCTGCGCCACGGCAGGGCGTACGCGTGTATCCAGCAACTCTTTGATCTGGTTGACGATCTCGCCGTCTTCGCCGTCATGCTCGGCATGACCCGAGGCGGCCGGACCATCGCCTTCCATCACGGGTTGGCCGGACTGGAAATGCTCCATGATCGCGCCAAGGATCGGGGCTTTGACCACGTCCCAGTCCACACCGTCTTCCTTGGTGACGGTGACGAAATCACCGCCCAGAAAAACGCCCGTCACGCCGTCGACCGCGAAAATACGCTGTGCAAGTGGCGATTTCTCGGCGGCGTCTGCCGAGGGAAAATCAGCCGTTCCGGCCCCCAGCACGTTCTGGCCGGGCAGGAATTTCAGCGTTGCGGGGTTCGGCGTTGCTTCGGTCTGAATGAACATGGGTCCGAGTCCTTTTGTCAGGCTTTAGATATGCGTCTCGGAGGCCCGGGTGTCAATGGTTTGGAATGGTTCTAAACTGCGCTGTTTGTTGCGCCTTGGGCGAGACTTTCGTGCGGGCGCGGGATCGTCTTGTTGTTCTGTCGAGGAAACGAGAAGGGCTGAGTTTCGTTTTGGGCACACGTGGGTACTGTGTGGGTAACGGTGGGCGAATTGGTTCTGCCCTGTTGTGCGCGTAGGCGGAGGCGAGATTTCATGAAGCGCGAGAATGGCCGCTCTGAGCCCATAGCTCCCGCTGCGAAAACCACAGGATAGCTGGATTACCTTGTTTGGAGAGCATTCGTGCAATAGATATTTTTTTGCTCGAAAGGGAGTTGAGTTTGTCAGTGCCACATCACGAAAACTTAGAGCAGTACGCAGAACTTTGGGGAATGCAGATATCCGAGTTGAAGCAAATACTTAAACAGAATCCAGTTTACATTGACGATAGGATAAATTTTGAGCGGGGGTATTCGGAAAGACTTGCTGCTCGGCGGGAGGCGGAACAGAAGACTGTTAGCGAACTCCTAGATGATGAGGGTTCCTCTTTCGCTACTCTTGCCAGTTTGGACATGAAAAACTTGTCGTGTGAAAGGCTTGTAAGTTCCATTAGACAATGTGCGGGGCACGAGTACGGGTACGACATCGCAAACGCTCTGATGTACTACCTTCAGGTTTCTGACGCGCCGCGCGAAAGAAAACTGGATGTGTTTCGGAGCGTGATACAAACGGATAATTCTATTAAGCACCGCGAGCAAGCAGCATTGAAGCTTGTTAGTGAATTCGGCACAGAGGGTTACATTTGGATCAAAGAGCATTTGAAGGTCGCACCGGATGCACTTGAGAAGCGTGCGCTAAAAGACCTAAGAAAGCTTGCCTGAAGTTACCGCCAGGCTCGCCGTTTTGCCAGCGTCCGCTCTGTCCGCAAAGCCGCCCTTCACAACACAAACAAAGCGGAGCCACATGCCATGCGCGGCTCCGCCTGTTCTCTGTTATTCTGCCGCTTCCGCATAGTCCTCAAGCGGCGGACAGGTGCAGACAAGGTTCCGGTCTCCGAACGCGTTGTCCACCCGGTTGACCGGGGCCCAGTACTTGTCGACCCGGAACGCTCCGGCCGGATAGCAGGCTTCTTCGCGCGAATAGGGGCGATCCCAGTCGCCAACAAGGTCTTCCACCGTGTGCGGCGCCCGCTTCAGCGGGTTGTTCTCGCGGTCGGCCTTGCCGTCTTCGATGGCCGCGATTTCCTCGCGGATTGACAGCATGGCATCGCAAAAGCGGTCGAGCTCGGCCTTGGTTTCGCTTTCCGTCGGCTCGATCATCAGCGTGCCCGCGACCGGCCAGCTCATGGTGGGCGCGTGGAAGCCGTTGTCGATCAGGCGCTTGGCGATGTCGTCCACCGTGACCCCGGCGCTTTCGTCGAAAGGTCGTGTGTCGATGATGCATTCATGCGCCACGCGCCCCTGCCCGCCCTTGAACAAGACGTCATAGGCCCCTTCCAGCCGCTTCGCGATATAATTGGCGTTCAGGATCGCGACCTTGGTCGCTTGGGTCAGCCCCTCGCCGCCCATCAGCAGAAGATAGGCGTACGGGATCACAAGGATACCGGGCGAGCCATACGGCGCCGCCGACACCGGGCCTTCGCGACCGCCGGTTTCCGGGTGACCGGGCAGGAACGGCGCCAGATGCGCCTTCACCCCGATCGGCCCCATGCCGGGGCCACCGCCGCCGTGGGGGATGCAGAACGTCTTGTGCAGATTGAGGTGGCTCACGTCCGAGCCGATCTCGCCCGGTTTCGACACCCCGACCATCGCGTTCAGGTTGGCGCCATCAAGGTACACCTGTCCGCCGAACTCATGCGTGATCTGGCAGACCTCGCGCACGGTTGCCTCGAACACGCCATGGGTCGAGGGATAGGTGATCATGCAGGCCGCCAGCCGGTCACCGGCCGCTTCGGCCTTGGCCCGGAAATCGACCAGATCGATGTCGCCGTTCTCGGTGCATTTCGTCACCACCACATCCATGCCGCACATCTGCGCACTGGCCGGGTTGGTGCCATGGGCGTTGATCGGGATCAGGCAGATATTACGCTGATCGTCGCCCCGAGCCCGGTGATAGGCCTGAATGGTCAGAAGCCCCGCATATTCGCCCTGCGCGCCCGAGTTGGGCTGCATCGACATCGCGTCATACCCCGTGATCTGGCACAGCCGGTCGCAGAGGTCGTCGATCATCGCCGTATAGCCTCTCACCTGATCGTCCGGTGCAAACGGGTGGATGTTGGCAAACTCGGGCCATGTGACCGGCATCATCTCGACCGCCGCGTTCAGCTTCATGGTGCAAGAGCCCAGCGGGATCATGGCGCGGTCCAGCGCCAGATCGCGGTCGGCGAGGCGCCGCATATAGCGCATCATCTCGGTCTCGGCCCGGTTCATGTGGAAGACGGGATGCGTCATGAAACGACTGGTGCGGTGATACGCGACCGGCAGTCGGGTATAGCCCGCCTCGAAATCGTCGCGCTTCAGGTCCAGACCGAACGCGCGCCAGACCGCTTCGAGCGTTGCCGGTCGAACGGTTTCGTCGACGGCGATACCGATCTTGGTGTTGCCCACCTTGCGGAAGTTGATCCGCTCGCGCCGCCCGGCTTCCAGGATGATCCCCTGAAGGGCGCCGACCTCAACCGTGATCGTGTCGAAGAAGAGCTTGGGCTCGACCGTGAAACCGCCCGCTTCGAGTCCCATCACCAGACGCTCGGTCTTGCGGTGGATGCGCTGCGCGATGGCTTTCAAGCCTTCGGGCCCGTGGAACACGGCATAGAAACTCGCCATGACCGCAAGCAACGCCTGCGCAGTGCAAACGTTCGAGGTCGCCTTCTCGCGGCGGATGTGCTGTTCGCGGGTCTGGAGCGACAGCCGGTAGGCCTTGTTGCCGCGCGCGTCGACCGACACACCGACAAGGCGGCCCGGCATCGCGCGTTTATAGGCGTCGCGGCAGGCCATATAGGCGGCGTGCGGTCCGCCCATACCCATCGGCACACCGAAGCGCTGCGTCGAGCCAACGGCGATGTCGGCGCCCATGGCGCCCGGTTCCTTCAGAAGCGTCAAAGCCATCGGATCGGCAATGACGATGCCCAGAGCCTTGTTGTCATGAAGTGCTGTCATCTGGTCGGTGAAGTCGCGGACATGGCCATAAGTGCCGGGGTACTGGAAGATCGCTGCAAACACCTGGTCGGCCTGCAAGTCTTCGGGCGCACCGATGACGCATTCGATCCCAAGGGGCGCCGCGCGCGTCTGCATCACGGCGATGTTCTGCGGGTGGCAGTTCTCGTCGATGAAGAACGCCTTGGCCTTCGACTTCGCGACCCGCTCGGCCATGGTCATCGCTTCGGCGGCAGCGGTTGCCTCGTCAAGAAGCGAGGCATTCGCAATCTCGAGCCCGGTCAGGTCGGATACCATCGTCTGATAATTCAGAAGAGCCTCAAGCCGCCCTTGACTGATCTCGGGCTGATACGGCGTATAGGCGGTGTACCAGGCCGGATTCTCGAGGATGTTGCGCAGGATCGCAGGCGGCGTGGTCGTGCCATAGTACCCCTGCCCGATCATCGTCGTGAAGACCTCGTTCTTCTTGGCAATCTCGCGCATCTCCCACAGCAACTCGCGCTCCGAGCGCGGTTTCTCGAAGGCAAGCGGCTCGGTCTGCCGGATGCTTTCGGGCACGGTCTGGTCGATCAACGCGTCCAGCGTCGCCACGCCAAGCTTGGACAGCATTTGCTCCATCTCGGCAGGCGACGGTCCGATATGGCGACGATTGGCAAAGTCGTAAGGCAGATAGTCGGTGGGGGTGAAGGTCATTCGGTCACTCCTGGCACTGGCGAAATCTTCGGAAGATTTCGGTCCGATTTCTTCTCAAGAAATCGGCACCGCTCAGCTGATCATCTCTTTGTAGGCGTCTTCATCCATGTAGCCGTCAAGCTGGCTCATATCGTCGACCTTGATCTTGAAGAACCAAGCGCCGCCCAGCGGGTCTTCGTTCACAAGACCGGGGTTATCGGCAAGGTCGTCGTTGACGGCGACGATCTCGCCATCGACCGGGGCGACGATATCTGACGCGGCCTTGACGCTTTCGATCACCACGGCATCGTCGCCCTTGGTCACCTGCGTTTCGGTCTCGGGCAATTCGACAAAGACGACATCGCCCAGTTGCTCGGCTGCATGTTCGGTGATGCCGACGACAATCAGGTCATCTTCGACGCGGAGCCATTCGTGATCTTCAGTGTATTTCATAGGTCTTTTCCCTGTTCAGCGTTTGTAGGTGGAAGGACGGAAAGGAAGGTCGGCCACGGTCACGGGCAAGCATTTACCGCGGACATCGCCGGTCAGTTCGGTGCCGGTCTGGCTGTGTTCGGTGGCCACGTATCCCATCGACATCGGCGCTTCGAGCGACGGACCGAACGCGCCCGAGGTGATCGTGCCGACAGCCGTATCACCCGCAAAGATTTCGGTTCCCGCGCGCATCGGCGCCCGCGTCTGCGGCAGCAATCCAACGCGGCGGCGGGCCGCCCCCTCGTCCAGTTCGCGCAGGATGCGATCGGCGCCGGGGAACCCGCCCGCGCGGTCACCGCCTGTGCGCCGCACTTTTTGGATGGCCCATTCCAGTGCGGCTTCGACCGGCGAGGTCGTGGTGTCGATGTCGTTGCCATAGAGACAAAGGCCGGCTTCAAGACGCAGCGAGTCGCGGGCGCCAAGGCCGATGGGCGCGACCGTTTCGATGGCAAGCAGGTGGTCCGCAAACGCCGCCACCTGATCGGTCGGGACAGAGATTTCGAACCCGTCTTCACCTGTGTAACCCGACCGCGTGATCCAAAGCGGCACACCGTTCCAATCCAGATCGGTGGCATCCATGAACCGCATATCAGCCACCGCCGGCACGAGTTGGGCCAAGGCGGCCTCGGCGGCGGGTCCCTGCAAGGCGACAAGCGCGCGATCCGTGATCGGGGTGATTTCGCAACTCTCGGACAGGTTGGCGACAAGATGCGCGATGTCCTCGGCCTTGCAGGCGGCATTCACCACCAGCAAGAGGTGATCGTCTTTCCGCGCGACCATCAGGTCATCCAGAATGCCGCCCGCCTCGTTGGTGAACAACGCATAGCGCTGGCGGCCTTCCTTCAGCCCCAGCACACTCACCGGCACCAGCGTTTCCAGCGACGCAGCGGCATCCTCGACCGTGCCCGACTTGGCGCGGAGGATCACTTGCCCCATGTGGCTCACATCGAAGAGACCGGCGTGCTCGCGCGTCCAGAGATGCTCTTTCATGACGCCCGGGGCATACTGCACCGGCATCTCGTAGCCCGCGAAAGGCACAAGCTTCGCGCCTTGCGAAACGTGAAGATCGAAAAGCGGTGTCCGCTCAAGCTCAGGCATCGGCGCTCCTTTCATCCGGCTTATGTGAAGCCGGGGCCGTTGCCCCCTCTGTCCTTTCGCCTGAGATCGTTATCCCTTCGGCGCCCCGGTCCCGGGGTCTCTCCAGAGTGTTCGGCGCAGCACGGTCCTTTGGCCTGAGAGTTTACCGGGGCGGTTGCTCCTTCGGCACGGGGGCTGGCCCCGATTCTCCCGCGATGCGCAGCGACTGCATACGACCGAATACTGTCCTCTGGCAAGTCCTTGTGTTGCGCACACTGTCACGGCACACCGGGGCCATGAGACATGCTTTCGTTTTCGGGTACGGCAGCCTCGTGAATGCGGCGACGCATGACTATGGCGAGGTCCACGCCGCGCAACTGCCCGGCTGGCGCCGCGTCTGGCGGCATGTCGAGGGACGGACGGTCGCGTTCCTGACCATTATGCGCGACGAAACTTCGGCCATCGACGGAGCCATTGCGCGGGTACCGGGCGACAGTTGGACCGCCCTGGACGAGCGCGAGCGGTCCTATCTGCAGGAGCCGACAGAAGACGTCCGGCACGGCTTGGGCGACGGTCTTGATATCTGGCTCTATCACGCGCCCGAAGACCTGCACCAACCGCATTCCAGCCATCACCCGATCCTGCTGAGCTATCTCGACGTCGTTGTTCAGGGCTATGCGCGGCTGGGTGGAGAGACCGCTGTTGCCTCGTTTTTCCAGACGACGGATGGATGGGAGGCACCGATCCTCGATGACCGCGCCGCGCCGCGTTATCCTCGCCACCAGCGACTGAGTCCCGAGGAAAGTCGATTGACGGATACGTGGCTCGACCGTCTTGAGGCGACAGTTGTTGAATGACGAAAGGTTCTTTGATCGTGCGCATGCTGTTCCTGTGCCTGTTCCTTGCGGGATGTGCCCCGCATGCCGTTTTGTCGACCCTGCCTGAAGGGGCCAGCGACCGACCGGTGGTCAAGATCTTCACCGCCACGAACCGTGTTGGCCTGGCGGGCACAGAGAGCGCACTTCGCAGCGATACAATGTCATTCGCGCGGCTCGACATCGCAATCCCGCCCGAGCGCGAGGCGGGACAGATCGCCTATCCGGACGGCGCACCTGACGCAGAAACCGACTTTCTCGTTGATCGCGCCATCCGCTTGCCTTCCGAGGACCTGTTTCGTCAGGCCTTGTCGCAGGAACTTGCACGCCTTCCCCGCGACGAGCGTGACGTCATCCTTTATGTCCACGGGTTCAACATCAACTTTGCCGACGGGGTCTTGCGGCACGCGCAGCTCACCCACGACTTCAACCTGAAAGGCGTCGCCGTGCATTTCAGCTGGCCCAGCGCGGCCAGCCCTTTGCGATACGCCTATGACAGGGACAGTGCCCTGATTTCGCGCGATGCATTGGACCGGCTTCTGGACCTCGTTCAGGTGCCCGAAGCCGAGAGGGTGGCGATCGTGGCGCATTCGATGGGGTCGATGCTGACGATGGAGGCGTTGCGTCAACGGGCGATTGCAAAACCCGGCAGTGTCGCCCGCGATATCGAAGGTGTCTTGCTGATATCCCCAGACATCGATGTCGATGTGTTTCGCAGTCAGGCGCGTCGGATCGGAAAACTGCCCGAGACGTTCGCCGTCTTCGTTTCGGACAAGGACCGGGCGCTTGACCTCTCGGCCCGGCTGACCGGCACGCAGGACAGGTTGGGGAACCTGAAGGACACCAAACGGATTGCCGACCTGAGCGTGACGCTTGTCGACGTGTCCGAGTTTTCGACCGGGCTGGGCCATTTCTCGACCGCCAGTTCCGCGTCTCTGATTTCGATCCTCTCGGCAGCCGCCGAGGTCGACAACGCGTTTGCCTCGGACGTGTCGGGCCGGTCTGGGCTTCTGCCCGGTTCCGTCATCACCGTTCAGAACGTCACCGAACTTGTGCTGACCGCTGGGGGTGCGGCTGCGCCCTAGCGCCGGTGGAAGAGGTTCATCAACCGGGCCTGACGTGCAAATGGCTCGCGCGGGGCCGGGACACCGCCTTCGGTTTCGGAAATCACCCGTCGGGCCAATCCGAACGCAATCAGCGCGAAGATCACGCCGCCAATCGCCTGCCCAATCAACACACCGGGCGCCCCGAAGAGCCACGCGCCCAGCATGACGGGCGGGATGGTGCCCAGCGTGTGACGCCCCCAATTCGTCAGTGTCGAATAGAACGGGTGTCCAAGGTTGTTGAACGCCGCGTTGGCCACGAAGATCACGCCGTTGAAGAACCAGAGCAGCGACAATGGCCCGGCAAACAGGAAGACCAGCGTCAGGGCAATCGTGCCCTCTTCCAGTTGGAACAGGACGGCGAGCGGTCCGCGCAAGGCGAACAGGGCAAGTGACACCAGAACCGTCACCCCAAGGGTAAAGAGAAGCGCCTCGGTGAACGCGCCACGCACGCGTTCGGCGTTCTTGGCCCCGGCATTTTGTCCGATGATCGGCCCGACCGCGCCAGAAAGCGCAAAGATAACCGCAAAGGCCACCGGCGTCAGGCGGCCGACGATGGCCATGCCCGCCACGGCTTCTTCCCCGAACTCGGCCATGGCGCGGGTGACATAGGCTTGGCCGACCGGTGTTGCCAGCTGTGTCAGGATCGCCGGAACGGCAATCGCAAAGACAGGCCGGAAGTCCAGTGCAAGCCCGCCCAGCGTCGGTTGGCCGAACCCGCCGTGATGCCGGTGGATTGCAGCCAGCGCCATGCCGGCAATGGTGAAACGCGCGGCAATCGAGGCCAACGCCGCCCCGGTCAGTTCAAGGTTCAGACCGAAGATCAGGATCGGGTCCAGCACCGCGTTCACGACGCCGCCTACGATCAGAACATTCATCGAGCGCCGCGCATCGCCATGTGCGCGCAGGATTGCCCCACCCACGATCCCGACAAGCAGAACCGGCAGGCTGGGCAGGATGATCTGCATGTAGTGCACGGCAAGGTCGCGTGTCTCGCCCGTTGCGCCTAGAAGCGAGACCAGTGGCGTCAGGTTCAACCAGACAATCGCCGCGAAGAGCGCGCCGAAGGCAAAGCCATAGATCAGGCTGGACGTCGCCCGCCTTTGGGCAAGGGCTTCGTCCCCTTCCCCCAGCGCGCGCGCCACCTGCGCCCCGCAGGCAATCGCCATTCCGATGCCAAACGATCCCGTGAAGAACAGGATGGCGCCCGCATAACCGACGGCGGCGGCCAGTTCGGCTTTGCCCAGCATCGAGATGAATACCATATCGACGAAATCCACCGCGAACACGGCCATCAGACCGACGGACGAGGTGATGGACATCACCGCGATGTGACGGAGGAGACTGCCTTCAAGAAACTTCGCCTGTTCGGACATGGTCGCAGCATTGCAGTGCTGGCCCCGGCTGTCCATCGACAGAAATACAGGGGACGCCTGTTCCGATTTGTCGCATCTGGCCCGATGCAGTTGCAGCAATTGGCCGTTGAACCCAGCCGAAGCACGGGCGTAAGGGAAAGCGCATGCAAATCTACCTCCCCATTGCCGAGGTTTCCGTCAACGCGTTCCTGCTTCTTGGGTTGGGCGGGCTTGTCGGTGTGCTGTCGGGCATGTTCGGTGTGGGCGGTGGTTTCCTGATGACACCCCTTCTCTTCTTCATCGGCATCCCGCCTGCCGTCGCGGTCGCCACCGAAGCCAACCAAATCGTCGCCTCGTCCTTTTCGGGCGCATTGGCGCACCTGAGGCGCCGCACGGTCGATTTGCGGATGGGGACCGTCTTGTTGATCGGCGGCCTCATAGGCGCGGCACTTGGCGTGCAGATCTTCAACGCGTTGAGGGCGATCGGGCAGGTCGATCTGCTGGTCCGCCTGTCCTATGTCGTTTTCCTCGGGATCGTCGGCGGGCTGATGTTCATCGAGAGC
Organism: Silicimonas sp.; assembly: GCA_022826385.1. Classification (GTDB taxonomy): domain Bacteria; phylum Pseudomonadota; class Alphaproteobacteria; order Rhodobacterales; family Rhodobacteraceae; genus JAJDOD01. Next base: position 179,931 of record JAJDUZ010000066.1, on the reverse strand, counting down.
CTGCGCGCGCTGCGCCGGAGTCGCGCGCCGGGCGGCGTCAAGCCGACGCGCCGCAAGCACGGTCTGGCTCATTCGCTGCCGTTCAAGATGCGGTTCCGCACCTCCGGGCTTTATATCTCGGTGATCCCGCCGATTATTGTTGGTATCCTTGTCGGTATTCTGGCTGCAATCATGGGCGTCGGCGGCGGCTTCATCATGGTGCCCGCGATGATCTATATCCTTGGGATGCCCACCAAGGTTGTCGTCGGCACGTCGCTCTTCCAGATCATTTTCGTGACCGGCTTCACCACGCTTCTACACGCCACCACGAACTATACGGTCGACATCATCCTTGCCGTCCTGCTGTTGTTGGGCGGTGTGATTGGCGCCCAGATCGGCACCCAACTGGGCGCGCGCCTGAAGGCCGAACAGCTGCGCATTCTGCTTTCCATCATGGTGCTTGCCGTCTGCGGCAAGCTGGCGCTGGACCTGCTGATCCAACCGTCCGAACTTTTCTCGGTCGGCGCTGTGGGAGGGCATTGAGATGCTGCGCGCCCTTCTTCTGCTGATTGCGCTGGTCGTTCCGGCACAGGCCGAAGAGGTCGTGGTGGGCCTCAGCCAGAACCGGATCGCCATCACGACGAACTTCGACGGATCGGAGATCCTGATCTTCGGCGCCGTGAAACGAGAAGAGGCCATCTCGGACGACCACCCGTTGCAGATCGTTCTTGCTGTGGCGGGCCCTTCGGAACCCGTGAATGTCCGCCGCAAGGCGCGCCGTTTCGGCATCTGGGTCAATACGGACACGATCGAGGTTGACCGGGCGCCCAGTTTCTATGCGGTGGCCACGTCGGACGATTGGACCAAGGTGATTACCGACACCGAGGATTTGCGCCACCACATCTCGATCCGGCGCGCGATCCGTTCGGTCGGGGCCACAATGGCCGGAAGCGAGGACTTCACCGAAGCGCTGATCCGCATTCGGGAAGGTAAGGCGCTTTATCAGACGAATATTGGATCGATCTCGTTCGAAGAGCAGACCCTGTTCAGCACCTCGGTCCGCCTGCCCGCCAATCTGACCGAGGGCGACTATACCGCGCGCTTCTTCCTGACCCGCGACGGTGCCGTCGTGGACAGCTATGAAACGGTGATTGCCGTGCAGAAGGTCGGGCTGGAGCGGTTCCTGTTCCGCCTCTCGCGCGAGCAGCCCTTGATATATGGCCTCATGTCCATCGCGATCGCGATTTTCGCCGGTTGGGGCGCGTCTGCCGCCTTTCGACTGGTTCGGAACTGAGGGCGCCGGAATTTTGGAAAAATTCCGGACCATTTTCCGTGTCGGAAAATGCTACCCCCGGCCGATGTAAGGCATCTTCGTCGCCATGATCGTCATGAACTGCACGTTCGACGCCAACGGCAAATCGCACATGTTCAGCACAGCCTCGGCAACATGCATAACATCCATCGTGGGTTCGGGCACCATGGTGCCGTCGGCTTGCGGTTTCCCGGTCGCCATATCCTCGGTCATGTCGGTCAGCGCGTTGCCGATATCGATCTGACCGCAGGCAATGTCGAACGGGCGTCCATCCACGCTGAGGCTTTTGGTCAACCCGGTGATCGCGTGTTTGGTGGTGGTGTAGGGCACCGAACGCCAGCGCGGCGTGTAAGCCGAGATCGAGCCGTTGTTCACGATCCGCCCACCCTGCGGCGACTGGTGCCGCATATGCCGGAATGCGGCGCGCGCGCAGTTGAACATGCCGGTCACGTTGACCGACAAGACCGAAGCCCAGGTCTCGTCCGTGATTTCGTCGATGCTTTCGGCGGGACTGCCCCGACCGGCATTGTTGAAGATCGCATCCACCCGTCCGGCCTGATCGGCAAAGGTCTGAAACGCGGCATCAACGGCTGCACTGTCGGTGACGTCGCAGGACAAGGGGATCGCGCGATCCTCAGTGTCCCAAAGTGCGCGCAGTTTGTCTTCCGATCGCGCAAGACACCCGACGGTCCAGCCTGCATTCAGGAAAACCTCGGCTGTCGCCTTGCCAATACCCTGACTTGCGCCGGTGATGATGATCGTTCTGCTCATGCCTCGTCCTCCCCTGTCAATTCAAACGGCGCCGGCGGCGCATCCAGATCCGCCGTGCTCAGCGCCTCGGTTGGCTTGCCCAACCGGTACCGTGTCACCCAATGCAGGCGCTCTTCGGCCCGCGTGATCGCAACGTAGGCGAGACGCTTCCAAAGGGGAATGCCCGCTTCCATACGCCCGGCGCGGCTGGCTGCATAAAGATCGGGCGCAAAGACCTGTACCTCGGGCCATTGCGACCCTTGCGCCTTGTGAATGGTGACGGCGGCACCGTGCAGGAAAGCCGCGCCCATATTCGCGGCGAAGGGAATGAATGGCTCTTCCTCGTCGGGCATCTCGATCTTGACGATCGAGGCTGCCGAAACCTGCGGTTCGGGCGCGCCGATCACATGAAGCCGCGAGAACCCGGCACGCCGTCCGGGGCCGAGGTAGATAACCTGCGCCCCCTTGATCAGACCGCGCGCCTCGAGATCGAGACGCTTCTTACGGTGCTTCAAGGGCAGTTCAATCCCGTCGCAGATCAATGGTTCCCCTGGCAACAAGGCATCGGGCGGCGCACCATAGGCGCCACGAAAGGCGTGGATCAACCGGATGCGTGTGGCGTTGCGCCAGACCAGCACCGGAGACCGCGCCATCATGCTGGCCTCCACCCGCGGCGCCACGACAACCCGGTCATCTGACGCGGCCGCCTCTTCGATCATGCGCTCAAACGCCTCGAACCCCAGATCCTCACGACCAAGTGCGTGCGCGAGGTCCAGGATCGGGTTGTCGAGATCCTGCCGGTGCACACGGTTGAGCACCATCTTGCGGGGCTCGGGCAGCGTGTCGAACACCATCGAACCGGACTGGTTCACGGGTGCCAATTGAGCCGGGTCACCAAACAGGAGGAGCGTGGGGAAAATTTCAGACAGGTCTTCGTATTGCCGGGCATCCAGCATGGACGCCTCGTCGACAAACCCGATGTCCAGCGGGTCTTCGCGCCGCTTCCAGCCCAAGATGAAATCCGACCCTTTCAGACCGGCCGCGGCCAAAGCACCGGGAATGGACTTGTTGGTCTTGAAGAACTCAAGGGCCCGGTCCAGCGCGGCGTCGCTGAGCCCTTCGACCTCGGGGCGTTCGCCATTGCCCATCAGCCATTCGGCAATCTTCTCGTACTCGGGATCATAGAGCGGCGTGTATAGAATGCGGTGAATGGTGGTCGCCGCGACTCCACGGGTGCGCAACACGCTGGCCGCCTTGTTGGTGGGCGCAAGAATGGCGAGCGTCCGCTTGTCCTTGCGTCGGCGGCCTTCATAGTCGCCGCTGATCGTCTCGACCCCGGCTTCCCCAAGCGCCTCGGCCAGTCGCGCCAGCAACATGGTCTTGCCCGAACCGGCCTTGCCGATGACCGCCATCGCCCCTTGGCTGCCCGCCGAGCGGGGCGTCATCAGACTTTCTTCGATGTCGACGCCCGCGCTTTGCAACAGCTCGGCAACCCGGTCGAACGCTTCGGCCTGATCTTCGGAAAAGGTGGTGACGGGAAGCGACATGGTGGCGCGAGACTACCTGTTCCCCGACCGCGCCACCAGTGGGCAAGGGTGCGGAATTTGAGACAATTTCCGCACCCTTCTCTGCGTTGGACATCGCCCCTTCAGGCCACCGCCCCAATCTGCTCTGCCACCGTGCCGAAACTGCGGTTGTACCAATGGTCCGAAACCTCGGCACTGATCCCCGCCTTCGACAGAAGACGCGCGCGGAAACCCTCGTCACACGGCCAAAGCCCGGCACTTATGGCATTGCGCCCCTCGCCCTCGGTCCCCAGCACGGTTGGTCCCCAGCCGACGCGGGCATAGACACGGATCATGCGCGCGTCGAACACGCCGACAATGTGGTCCAGATGCGCGTTCAGCCCCAGCTCCAGAACCCCCAGCATCAACGCCGAGGACACGTGCGCCTCGGCCCCGGGCGCAAGACAGAAGCGCGTGCATTCCCAGATGAACGGGCTTTGGATCGTGACACCATCCGTCAGGTGCCCAAAGTGATCGTTCAGCATCGTATCGCCCGTTGTGGGCAGAAGACGCAGCGACCCGCCATGTGTGCCGTCGGGACGCTCCCAGAGAATGTAGAGCGGGTTCAGATCGTCATATTGGTCGCGTTCGTTCCCGTCGTCATCCACCGAAACCTCCCATCCAAGACGGGCGCTGAACTGCACTGCCCGGTCACGGAACATGCCCTGCGCCAAGCGCGGGAACTGGTGAAGTTGATCTGCATAGACATAGCGAAGCATGGGAAGCCCCCTTCCGTTGTGAACGGGAAGAGAGCTAGGAAGCGTTCGCTAATGGGCTGAGAACAGCAAGATCGGACCGGTGAGAGGCTGTAAACTGCCGCGGGCGGAGCTGTTACCGCCTGTAAAGTGGTTCGAACGGGATGGTTACTAGACCCTTAACAGGCCCTGATTCATGGCGCGCGCCACCGCGTGCGTGGTGTTCATCGCCGAGAGCTTGAACCGCGCGCTTTCGATATAGACCCGCAATGTATGCTCGGAGATCGAGAGGCTGTCGGCGGCTTGCGCCCGGCTGAGCCCCAGCGCCAGCATCGTCAGCGCGTCCGTCTCGCGCGGGCTGAGGCTGGCGATTTCGGCTTGGTCGGTGCCATTCTCGATCTCAAGCGCCTTCTGGTTCACGTAATGCGAGGCAAGGATCAACGACCGGGTGTAGTCCTGTGTGTATCTCGCCCAGTGTTCGTCGCTGTCGCGGCTGCTGACCGAGAACAGAGCGAATTGCCCCGACGGCCCACGGATCGGGATCGAGAATCCTTGGCTGCCGACACCCGCATCGACCGCCTCGTGCAAGAATTCGCGGGTCGCCTTACCCGACCAGTCGAGACGCTTCCAGTCAACCGGATGGAAGCGTCTGAGACAGGCTTGCACGACCGGGTCAATCCGGGCGTAGTCATTTCCCAGATATTGGTCGACCCAGATCGGATGATACGTGGTGACGGCATATTCTTTTCCGCCTGAACCGACCGAGTGATAAACCATATGCTCGGCGTTCAGTTCGTCGCTGAGCGACAGGATTGCACCGTCAAGGTCACCGAGCGTTTTGACCTTCTGCAATCGATCCAGAAAACTCTCTAACATGGCCAATTTGCGCCGTCCCCTGCGCCATCCCCTGCCTTGCGTCCAACTCGCGAGCAACGGCAACCAAAGCGCGGTCGATCTGCTCTTCCGTGACGCCGAGCCCGTTCTTGGAGGCGAAGTCACGAAGGTCCGTCAGGACGTCAAGAATCCAATCATGTACCATGCGTTATCTCTTCCCGATTGGTTAACGAAAGCTTAACACAACCTTAGCATGTGGAGATTTTGCCTTAAATTCGCCAGAATCTACTCCCCATATCTGGCGAGGGGCGAGAATTTAACATATTGAAATTACTGCATTCAACGACTTCGCCCGACCATTTGAGCCAGATGTTCATCTGACCCAAACGATCGGGCGGCCATAGATTCGAATTGTTGCTTAACGGGAAACGCTGGCTTCCAGAGTATCTTCCCAAGTGCGCAAACCGGTGTGCGGCGCTTGCACCAGAACGGCCATGTTGCCCGGCTTGTGTTCGTTCCGCATCATCTTCATGTGCGAGTGCGGGATCTCCTCCCACGGGAAGACTTCCGACATGCACGGATCAAGACGACGCTCGACCATCAGCTTGTTTGCCGAGGCTGCCTGCTTCAAATGCGCGAAGTGGCTGCCCTGAATGCGCTTCTGGTGCATCCAGACATAACGCGCATCCATCGTCAGGTTATAACCGGTGGTGCCGGCGCAGATCACAACCATGCCGCCCTTCTTCACGACAAAGGTCGAGATCGGGAAGGTCGCTTCGCCCGGATGTTCGAACACCATATCGACATTCACGCCCTTGCCCGTGATCTCCCAGATCGCCTTGCCGAACTTCCGCGCTTCGGCAAACCATTCCTTATAAGCCTCGGTGTTCACCTCGGGCAGTTGCCCCCAACACTTGAAGTCCTTGCGATTAATCACGCCCTTGGCGCCAAGGCTCATCACGAAGTCGCGCTTGTCTTCATCCGAGATCACGGCAATCGCATTGGCACCCGCGGTGTTGATCAGCTGGATCGCATACGACCCCAGCCCGCCCGACGCGCCCCAGACCAGAACATTCTGTCCCGGCTTCAATTCATGCGGATGGTGACCAAACAGCATCCGATACGCCGTGGCCAGCGTCAGGGTATAGCAGGCGCTTTCTTCCCAGGTCAGGTGCTTTGGACGCGGCATCAACTGCTGCGCCTGAACGGTGGTGAATTGCGCGAAGGATCCATCAGGTGTCTCGTACCCCCAGATGCGCTGGCTGTTCGAGAACATCGGGTCGCCGCCGTTGCACTCTTCATCGTCGCCATCGTCCTGGTTGCAGTGGATCACGACTTCGTCGCCCACCTTCCAGTTGCGCACCTTGTCGCCCACGGCCCAGACAATGCCCGAGGCATCCGAGCCGGCGATGTGATAGTCTGCGCCATGCACGTCGAAGGGGCTGATCGGCACGCCCTTCCCGGCCCAGACGCCGTTGTAGTTCACGCCAGCAGCCATCACGAGCACCACGACTTCGTGGCTGTCCGGTTTCTTAACGTCGACGACTTCCAAGGCAAAGGACTGGTCCGGGTCGCCGTGGCGTTCACGCCGGATCGCCCAGGCATGCATCTTTTCCGGCAGGTGACCCATCGGAGGCATCTCTCCGATGTCATAAAGGTCCTTCTTTTCCATCGCGTCCGCCTTGTCCAAAGCCATGTCTTTCCCCTCATACCGTGCTGCATCGCAGAATCATTAGCAATGGGGTAACCGAGTAAAGATGGCTGCGCAATATTACAAATGAAATTTTGTGTATCTGGTAATATTATGACTTTATCAATTTTGATGTTTCCCGAAAACCACAAGACTGCAAGGATTTGGCGAATTCCACTCTGTTTCACCAACAGTCAGGTGCAAGCTGCCAACAGACGCGCACACAAAGTGTGGACGCTGCGACGCGGCGAATTGACAACGCCATTTCCTTTCGTCTATCCACGCTGAAGTGTAATTTTGTTGCTCGAAGCGCAGGAGGCTCGCCCAGTGCCCGATACCAAAGCCGACCGCCCGTGGCTGTTCCGGACCTATGCCGGCCACTCGACAGCGAAAGCGTCGAACGCCCTCTATCGCGGCAACCTCGAGCGTGGGCAAACCGGCCTCTCGGTCGCCTTCGATCTGCCGACCCAAACCGGGTATGACAGCGACCACGAACTGGCCCGCGGCGAGGTTGGCAAGGTTGGCGTGCCCATCGCCCATGCAGGCGACATGGCCACTCTCTTTGACAACATCCCGCTTCAGCAGATGAACACCTCGATGACGATCAACGCCACGGCCCCTTGGCTGTTGGCGCTGTACATTGCGGAAGCCGAACGTCAGGGCGCCGATGTCAGCCAACTGCAGGGCACCGTGCAGAACGACATCATCAAGGAATACCTCTCGCGCGGCACCCATATCTGCCCGCCGAAACCGTCGCTGCGCCTGATCACGGACGTCGCCGCTTTCACACGCGAACATCTGCCGAAGTGGAACCCGATGAATGTGTGTTCCTATCACCTGCAGGAGGCCGGGGCGACGCCCGAGCAGGAACTGGCTTTCGCCTTGGCAACCGCGCAGGCGGTGCTGGATGATCTGAAAGGCAAGGTCGCACCGGATGCGTTCCCGGAAATGGTCGGACGCATCAGCTTCTTCGTGAACGCCGGCATTCGCTTCGTCACCGAGATGTGCAAGATGCGCGCCTTCACCGAGCTCTGGGACGAAATTTGCCAAGAACGCTATGGCGTCGAAGACCCGCGCTTCCGCCGGTTCCGCTATGGCGTGCAGGTCAACTCGCTGGGCCTGACCGAACAACAGCCCGAGAATAACGTCTATCGCATCCTGATCGAGATGCTGTCCGTCACGCTCTCGAAAAATGCCCGCGCCCGTGCGGTCCAGCTGCCCGCGTGGAACGAGGCGCTTGGCCTGCCGCGCCCGTGGGACCAGCAGTGGTCCCTTCGGATGCAACAAATCCTCGCATTTGAAACTGACCTTCTGGAATATGGCGACCTGTTTGATGGCAACGCCGTCGTCGAAGGCAAGGTCGAAGAGTTGAAAGCAGGCGCACGCGCCGAGCTTGCGCATATCGATGCCATGGGCGGCGCGGTCGAGGCGATCGAGTACATGAAATCGCGCCTCGTCGAAGCCAATTCCGAGCGCATTCAGGGCATCGAAAGCGGCGACACAACCGTTGTCGGCGTCAACCGCTATGTCGAAGCCGAAGCCTCGCCCCTGACCGCGGGCGATGATTCAATCATGGTGGCCGACCCGGCCGCCGAAGCCGACCAGATCGCCCGCCTCAACGCTTGGCGCGACGCCCGTGACGCCACCGCAGTGGACCAGGCGCTCAGCGATTTGGCCGAGGCTTGCAAAACCGGCGCCAACGTCATGCCCGCATCGATCGCCGCCGCCAAGGCCGGGGTTACGACCGGCGAGTGGGGCGACGTCGTGCGCAAGGCCTTTGGTCAATACCGCGCGCCCACCGGCGTCAGCGCGGCCCCCTCGAACCGGACCGAAGGTCTCGACGACATTCGCGCGGCCGTTGATGCGGTATCGACCAAGCTGGGATCACGCGTGAAGTTCCTCGTTGGCAAGCCGGGCCTCGACGGTCATTCGAACGGCGCCGAGCAAATCGCATCCCGCGCCCGCGACGTTGGCATGGACGTCACCTATGAAGGCATCCGCCTCACCCCGTCCGAGATCGTGGCGGCCGCACGTGACAGCGGCGCGCATGTGGTGGGCCTGTCGATCCTGTCTGGCAGCCATGTGCCCCTGATCGAAGACCTGATGCGACAGATGGGCGAAGCCGGCCTTGGCGACACACCCGTCATTGTTGGCGGGATCATCCCCCCGGAAGACGCCGAGCGCCTGCGGGCAATGGGGGTCGCGGCGGTCTACACGCCCAAGGATTTCGAGCTGAACCGCATCATGTTCGACATCGTCAGCCTTGTTGACCCTGACCCGATCGCCGCCGAATAGCCTGATCTCTTCATCTCTTCGAAAATACGCATCTCGCGGCGGCCAAGGGCCGACGCAATAATCGTGTGCGCCGAAGGCGCGCAATGCTTTACCCGCCCCAAAGCATCGGCCATGGTCCTGTGGACACCACGCAAACAGGAGAGCCCAGATGACCGTCCATATCGGCGCCGCCCCCGGAGAGATTGCCGAAACCGTGCTGATGCCGGGCGACCCGTATCGCGCGAAATGGGCGGCTGAAACGTTTCTTGAAGACGCCAAACTGGTCAACGAGGTCCGCGGCATGCTGGGCTTCACTGGCACGTGGAAAGGCAACAAGGTCACCATTCACGGGTCCGGCATGGGGATGCCGTCGCTGTCGATCTATGTGAACGAATTGATCAAGGATTATGGCGCCAAGACATTGATCCGCATCGGCTCCTGCGGCGGCATGCAACAGGCTGTGAAAGTCCGCGACATCATCATCGCCATGACGGCCAGCACGGTTTCAACCCCGTCACGCGGCATCTTTCGCGAACTGAACTTTGCGCCCAGCGCCGATTGGTCCTTGCTGCGCGCCGCAGTCCGTGCCGCCGAGGGGAAAGGCGCGACACCCCATGTCGGCGGCATCTATTCCTCGGACGTGTTCTATGACGAGCGCCCTGACCTGAACGAGCAAATGACCCGTCACGGCATACTGGGCGTCGAGATGGAAGCCGCCGAACTCTATACGCTCGCCGCGCGGTATGGCTGCCGCGCCCTTGCGGTGCTCACGGTGTCCGATCACCTGCTCACTGGCGAAGCGCTTCCCTCGGAAGACCGGGAAAGAACCTTTGGTGACATGGTCGAAATCGCTCTCGAAGCGGCGTTCGCAGAATCTTAAACCCCATGCGTGCGCGGATAGGGCGACGGCTCGGCCGGCGTCCAGCCTGCAGGTGGCGTCCCTTCAAACACCTCGACAAGCAACGGCGCGCAGCGGGCCTCGTCTGACGAATGCGATGCGCTGCAATCGCCTCCCGGACAGGCCGACAAGGCCCCCAGAAGCGGCGCCTCGGCGAAGAAGGTGATATAGTCGCCCGGGCGAACCGGCGAGGCCTTCATGAAGTACTGCCCTGTATCGCGGGTGAACCCCGTGCACATGAAGACATTTAGCACGTCGTGTACATGCAGTTCAGCTTCCGTCACCGGGATCGAAAGCTCATCCGCCAGCGCGCGGCTCAGGTTCGAGTGACAGCAATGATGGTAATCGTCACCTGATAACAGGCGACCGGTGTAAGGATCGCAGCGCGTGCCGATCACATCGTGTACCCCGCCACCGAACGCGTCCAATCCATACCAGTCCAGCGTGTCCTCGATGATCGTCGCAAGCGGACGCAGGAACGGCAAAGATGACCAGAGCCGGTCCCCGGTCGAAACATGCGTGCCGTGCAAAGCGCGGGTCTTGCCAGAGAAGAACCGCTCTGACAGGTCATCCGCATTCCAGATGTTCAGATCACCGACCTGCGGCGCCTCGACCGAGGTGATCCGAAATGCCCCACCTGCCGGAAGCCGGAAACACGCGGCATCCCGAGGCGCAACCGTCACCTCGTCGGTCTTCCGATAGGTTTCAAAGGCACTTCGATATCCCGCCACATCCGGTTTCGACAGCGTATCCTCAGGATAGCAAATGACCGGTGGAATGGCGCGTCGCGCCTCTGCATCTGCTGGGGGGTTCGACATGACAAAGGCTCCCGTTCGTCTCCCGGAAGCCTAGGCACAAATTCGTCCGGCGACCAGAGGGCCGCCGGACGCGAAGACCTGTCAGGTGGCCTGTTCGGGGGCACCCGGATCCGCGCGGCGCGACCACCGGAACCGCGGGCGGTCTCCCCCACCCCAGTCTTCGTTTCGGGTCAGCCACATGGTCAATGCGAGGGCGACAAAGGCCAGCGTGGCACCCGCGAGAAGCGCGTAGTCAGCGCTTCGAAGGATCAGGAAAAGAACGGCATAGACAGCCACCAGCATGGCCACGAGCAACCCGGTGCGACGCCCCAGCTTCAACGCAGTCGCCCCAAAGAGCCCCAGCAATCCAATCGTGGCCCCGGCCGCCACCGCGTAAGCGGCCGTGAATCCGATCTGCTCGGCATAGGCAACCATCAGCAGAACAAAGACCGACTGCGCAAGCCCAACCATCAGATACTGAACCGGATGCGCAGGACGCGCGCTGGTGCGATCCAAAAGAAGAATGGTCAGGAAGGTCAGCCCGATGAACAGAATACCATACCGGGCCGCGCGCCACGCCTTCTGGTAAAAGTCGTTGGGCGTCAGGAACCGCACTTCCATGTTCGCAATCCGGCGCGCCACGCGATCCGGCATCTCGCGCGAGACCTGCGGCAGAGATCGCGCCAGATGCGGGACGGTCCAGGTCGCGGTGAAGCCGTCTTCCGCGATGTTCGACGCATCCGGCAGGAAGCTTCCGACAAAGCTCGGATCCGGCCAGTCGCTGGTCATCGTCATCCGGCTCAGCCGACCAACCGCTGCAACACCAAAATGCTGCGCCCCGTTCAACGAAAGCTCCAGCGACATCGCGCCCAGATCACGCGGATCGCCCAGCTGCGAGTAAATGCCGGTCAAGACGCCATCCCGATGCGGAATGGGCTCAAGATCGAAGCGGGCCTCACCGGCGGCAAGGGCCGTCTCACCCCGAAGCGCCCGGTTGCTGTCGAGATGTACCCGCAATTCAGCAGCGTCCCATTGAACCTGCTCGTCCCCCGTCAAGACGCTTTTAACGGCATCCGTGTCAAACGCGAAGTTCAGACCAACATCCGCTGTATAGACAGGAACCGAAAAGATGCCGCGATGCCTGGTCTGCGAGCGGGTGTCGACATTGAGTTCGAACACATCCGGGTAGAGATAAACGGACGGCCGCGTCTCGGTGACCGTCTCGTCATAGTGCTCGTAGATGATGTAGTTCTTCTCATCCCGCAGCGTCCGCCCGGTCACCGGATCGATGGCTTCGCGCTTCCGTTCATAGACGACATCTTCCGTGACGGGCACAACCAGTAGCGGTCCCGACAGCAACTGCGCACCGCCCCATTCGTGGCTGATATCGCGAACCGTGCTGTCCGAATAACGCGATCGCTCCTGTATGACATCGCTGACCAATCCCAATGGAATGAACATGAGCAGCGCAAGCACGCCGACAACAATGAACCTGACACCTGCAGAACGAAACATGGTCCCTCTCCCTTTGATCTGAAGTCAAAGGAGGTTTACGAACCACGATCCGCAAATCGCCCGCGCAGGACGCGCAAGGAACGCGGACAAGGCGTGCAGACGTGTCAAGACTTCACGCAGAAGGTGCAGAAACCGCGCAGGCTCTTCTTCTGTTCAGAAATACTTTCTGGGGGTCTGGGGGAGTGAAACTCCCCCAGCGGGGCGACCGGGCGAAGCCCGGGCGCAAAACCTCAGACGACGCGCTCGACCATCATCTTCTTGATCTCGGCAATTGCCTTGGCCGGGTTCAGACCCTTCGGGCAGGTCTTGGCGCAGTTCATGATCGTGTGACAGCGATAGAGTTTGAACGGATCTTCCAATTCATCCAAACGCTCGCCCGTCGCTTCATCCCGGCTGTCGATGATCCAGCGATAGGCATGCAGCAGCGCCGCTGGCCCCAAGTAACGGTCCCCGTTCCACCAATAGGACGGGCACGAGGTCGAGCACGACGCGCACATCACACACTCATAAAGCCCATCCAGCTTCTTCCGGTCCTCGATCGACTGCTTCCATTCCTTCGCGGGCCGGTTCGTCTTGGTTTCAAGCCACGGCATGATCGACGCATGCTGCGCATAGAAATGCGTCAAATCCGGGATCAAATCCTTGATGACCGGCATATGCGGCAACGGATAGATCGCGATATCGCCCTCGATTTCATCATGGCCATAGATGCAGGCCAGCGTATTGATGCCCCGGCTTTTCACACCACCGATATTCATCGCGCATGACCCGCAAATGCCTTCGCGGCAGGAGCGACGGAAGGTCAAAGTGGGATCGATCTCGTTCTTGATCTTGATGAGGATGTCCAAAACCATCGGACCACAGGTGTCCATGTCGACGAAATATGTGTCGACCCGCGGGTTCTCACCATCGTCGGGGTTCCAGCGATAGATATTCACCTTCCGAACATTCGTCGCGCCGTCAGGCTTCGGCCATGTCTTGCCGGTGCGGATCGTCGAGTTCTTGGGCAGGTTGAATTGAACCATGAAACGTTCCTCTTCAGGTCAAAACGTCAGAAGGGCGGGCAGACCCTCTGTCGCCAGGCAACGAATGGTTTCGGGGCGCGAGGCGATATCCGAAACGATTTCTACTGTATTTGCGGTTGGGCCGGTGACTGCATCTGCCGCCAGCGACAGAAGTTCTCCCGACGTTGCGTTGTCGATGACGCAATCCGTCGCCGGTTCGACCGGAACTCCGGGCAAACGATCCTCCAGCACCGGCCGCACCGCGCGCTTGGCCGCGTCGCGCGTCAGTTCGTCCTGCTGCTCGGCTGTGCACGCCACCAGCAGGGGTAAAGTCATCGCAACAAGAACAGGTCGAATCATGGTTCAGCGCTCCAACACCAAAGGCCGTATGGGGCCTTGCCCCGTTTTTTGACGGACGCATTCGTCGTAAACGACATACGGGTCGCGGCCACGCAAGTAATCGCTGGTCACACCAATCTCGAAGCTGCCGCTTCCACCGTTTGACCCAACGCCAATCCCGATCTCTCCCGTCGGGCCCGTCGCCGCACGCGCCCGTTCTTCGCACATATCTGCCGCGCGTTCGGGCGAAACAGGCCCACAGGCCGCAAGCAGCAGGACGGCTGTGAGGATGCCGTGTCGCATCAGTACACCCGCGCCTTGGGGGCAATCTTTTTCATCTCGATGCCGCCCTGATCTTCGGTTGTCAGCGGGTCCAGATGGACGCCGCGATAATTAAGGGTGACGTCCTTGCCGTCGACCACTGCAAGGGTGTGCTTCCGCCACGTCTTGTCGTCACGATCGGGATAATCTTCATGGGCATGCGCCCCCCGGCTTTCCTTCCGCGCTTCTGCACTGACGATGGTCGCCAGCGCGTTCGGCATCAGGTTCTCAAGCTCGAGCGTTTCCATCAGGTCCGAGTTCCAGACCAGTGACCGGTCCGTCACCTTGATGTCGTTCATCTTGGCGGCGATGTCGGTCATCTTCTTCACGCCTTCGCCAAGGGTCTTGTCCGTGCGGAAGACGGCGGCGTCAGCCTGCATGGCTTTCTGCATTTCCAACCTCAACTCGGCTGTCGCGACCCCGCCGTCAGCATGACGCAGAGTGTCGAACCGGTCGAGCGCTGCGTCGATCGACGCCTGATTGAGCGAAGGATTGCCTTTCGTGCGATCGACAACTTCGCCAGCGCGAATGCCGGCCGCGCGGCCGAAGACCACAAGATCGATCAGCGAGTTCGAGCCCAGGCGGTTCGCCCCGTGCACACTGGCGCATCCGGCTTCGCCCACTGCCATCAGGCCCGGTGTCACGGCATCGGGGTTTTTCTTGGTGGGGTTCAGAACTTCGCCCCAATAGTTCGTCGGGATACCGCCCATGTTGTAATGAACCGTCGGCAGAACCGGGATCGGCTCCTTGGTCAGATCGACACCCGCAAAGATGCGCGCGCTTTCCGAGATACCCGGCAGACGTTCAGCCAGCGTCTCGGGCGGCAAGTGGTTCAGGTGCAGATGGATGTGATCGCCCTCGGCACCGACACCCCGGCCTTCGCGGATTTCCATCGTCATGCAGCGGCTGACGACGTCGCGCGACGCAAGGTCCTTATAGGTCGGCGCATAGCGTTCCATGAACCGCTCGCCATCCGAATTGGTGAGGTACCCGCCCTCGCCCCGCGCGCCTTCAGTGATAAGGCAGCCCGAACCATAGATGCCCGTCGGGTGGAACTGAACGAACTCCATATCCTGCAAAGGCAGGCCAGCGCGTGCGACCATCCCGCCGCCGTCACCAGTGCAAGTATGCGCCGAGGTTGCGCTGAAATAGGCCCGGCCATAGCCGCCCGTGGCCAGAACCGTCATCTTGGCGTTGAAGACGTGGATCGAGCCATCATCCAGGCACCACGCCACGACGCCCTGGCAGGTGCCGTCTTCGGCCATGATCAGGTCAATCGCAAAGTACTCGATATAGAACTCGGCACTGTTCTTCAGGCTTTGACCATACAGCGTGTGCAGGATCGCGTGCCCGGTCCGGTCGGCGGCAGCACAAGTGCGTTGCACCGGCGGGCCTTCGCCAAACTCGGTCGTGTGACCTCCGAACGGACGCTGGTAAATCTTGCCTGCTTCGGTGCGCGAGAAAGGCACGCCATAGTGTTCCAGTTCATAGACCGCTTTCGGGGCTTCTCGTGCGAGGTACTCCATCGCGTCGGTATCCCCAAGCCAGTCCGACCCTTTGACGGTGTCGTACATGTGCCATTGCCAATGATCCGGCCCCATGTTGCCCAGCGATGCGGCGATGCCGCCCTGTGCCGCAACGGTGTGCGAGCGTGTCGGGAACACCTTGGTGATGCAGGCCGTGCGCAAGCCTTGTTCGGCCATGCCCAGCGTCGCCCGCAGGCCCGAGCCACCGGCGCCCACCACGATGCAGTCATATTCATGGGTTTCGTATTCGTAAGCTGCCATGTCGGGCGGTCCTTAAAGTGCCATCCGGGCCAGGGCGAAGACGCCCACCGCCGCAGCAGCATATGAGAGACAAGTGGTGGCGATGATCGTGTACTCGCGGGCCAGCCCGTGCATGTAGTCTTCGATCACCATCTGGATACCGGTTTTGAAGTGCATGAAGCCGACGACAATCATCAGGCCAGCCACGATCGCGGGAAACGGGCGCGAGAAATAGGCCAGCACCTCGTCATGCGGTTCGCCCAGCATCGGGCCGAACGTGAAGATGAAAAGCGGCGTCAGGATCAGCAACGCGACGCTGGATTTGGTCATCGCCCAGTGCCGCATCGTGCCTTCGCGGGCCGATCCGTGACCAACGGCGCGCTTGAGATCAGTGAGATAGGACATCGTCAACGCTCCTCAGATCAGGATAAGGGAAATCAGGGTCAGCACAACAGAGGCGCCCATGATACCTAATCCAAGTTTCTCGGCCGTTTCGACGTCCAGCCCTTTGCCCGTGTCCCAATAGAGGTGACGCAGACCAGCCAGCGCGTGGTACCACAGGGCAAGCAGCGATAGCGCCATAACGATGTCGCCAAGGAAGGAAGTGATCACACCATCGGCCACCGCGAAATACTCGGGCGACGAGGCCGCTGCCAGAAGCCACCAGACAACCAGCGACCCGCCAACGACCAGCCCCGTCCCGGTGATCCGGGTGAAGATCGAGGTCATGGACGTCAATTGCGGTCGATAGATCGACAAGTGTGGTGACAGCGGTCGGTTTCCGCGGTTCACATCGGCCATCGTGCGGGCTCCTTCTCGTGGCTCGCTGGTTTCTATCAAGAAATATGGGCGTGTCACGCCTCTGCGGCGCAGAAGCGCACCCGTTGGCGCCAACATGCAGCATTTTTTTCAGAATCGTGATCACACTCAGGAAAAGTGTGATCACACGTTACGGGATGTTAACGATCACAGGGGGATGAGGGCCCAGTAGTCGAGGTCCAGAAGGACACCCGGCGCATACTTGCCCGCCTCATCCCCAAGCTCGAACGGCGCAGCCTCGGGCTTGTGAGCAACGAGCCGCAAGCGCAATGCGCCCACGCCCGGCGCCGCCGTCTCGGCCTTGTCCAAAACTTCGGACCACGCGCAAATCGTGTCACCGGCAAAGAGCGGGCTGACATGGCTGCCGCCGTTCAGACCGGCGATCATCTGGGCATTGGCCAGACCGTTGAACGACAAGGCCCGCGCCATCGAGATCACGTGCCCTCCATAGATCAGACGTTTGCCATCGTCCCGGTTGGTGGCGTCGAAATGCACCTTGGCCGTGTTCTGCCAAAGCCGCGTTGCCAGCATGTGCTCGGCTTCTTCGACGGTAACGCGATCCACGTGGTCGATCTTCTCGCCGACCTGATAGTCGCTGAAACGGTGCGGCTCTCCGGCAAGGCCAAAGTCGTATCCCGTGAAATCAAGCGTATCGGGAAGCACAAGGTCACCCACCGACAGGGCAGGTTTCAATTCGGGAATGACGGTCTCGGGCGCCGCCCCATCGACATCACGCTTTCGAACCATGACCCAGCGTACATATTCCAGCACAGTTTCGCCTGACGCGTTGCGCCCGGTCGTCCGGACCCAGACGACACCGGATTTCCCGTTCGAGTTCTGTTTCACCCCGATCACATCCGAACTGGCCGTCAGGGTTTCGCCCGGCACAACCGGCTTCAACCACCGTCCTTCGGCATACCCGAGATTGGCGACCGCGTTCAGCGAGACATCGGGAACCGTCTTGCCGAACACCGTGTGGAACACCAGAAGATCATCGAATGGCGCCCCCGACAAACCGCATGAGGCTGCAAAATCAGCCGAGGAATAGAGCGCGTGACGCGAAGGATAGAGCGCGTGATAAAGCGCCTTCTCTCCACCCGACAGTGTTCGTGGAACAGCGTGGTGGATGGTCTCGCCAACCGTGTAATCTTCAAAAAAGCGTCCGGGATTGGTTTTCACGACATCACGCTCCAAACGGGTTGTAGCCCAGCCAGATGTGCACGCCCGACACGAGCCCGAAGACCACAAGCGTTGCGATAATCGCGCTGACTTCCTTGCGGACCGGGTATTCGTCCTTCGGTGCCGGTGGCTCGGACTGGCGGTTTATAACGATGACAGAAACCACGGCCCAGGCCAGCAGTCCGCCAAACAGGATGAAAGATGCCATGTCGCCGTTGACCAGAAGATGCGCAATGGCCCAGGCCTTGAACGCAGTCAGCTGCGGGTGGCGAATGATCTTGGTGATCCGGGTACGTGCCCCAGACGCGGCAAAGAGGTAAACCGCCAGCAGCATCAGAAGGTTGTTGATGCCAACCAGCGCTGCGTTCCGCGTCCAGTAAACTTCGCCGGTATAGCCACGATAGCCGATCGTCATCAGCACGACCGACAGCAGGATCAGAACAGCGAAAACACCCTTCGAACCATCCCCCATCCGGTCTTGCAACGAGCCGCGCACAGCAGGTGCCACGCGTTTCAACAGGTGGGCCACCCACCACAGCAGAACTCCGAGAATAAGAACTGTCATGCTTCCTCTCTTTCCCGCACCGCTTCGGCCTTGGCCAGAAGTGCGCGCGCGGTCACGATATGCAGGTTCTCGACGATTTTTCCATCGACCACGGCAACACCTTCCCCCCGTGCCTCAGCCTCTTCGAAGGCCTCGATCTGCCGCTGCGCCAAATCGACCTGCTCGGCGGTCGGCGCGAAGATTGCGTTGGTGATATCGATTTGCGCCGGGTGGATCAGCGTCTTGCCATCCATGCCCAACGCCAGCCCCTGCTCGCATTCGACGCGCAACCTGGCGTCGTCCTTGAACGCGTTATACACACCATCAACGATCACGATGCCGGCTGCGCGAGCAGCCAAGAGACAGGTCTGAAGCCCCACCATCATGGGCAGACGATCACCGCCGGTGTCGCACCCGATATCTTTGGCCAGATCATTGGTGCCCATGACGAAACCTTCGACCGCTTTGCAATCTGCGATCTCAAGCGCATTGAGCACACCGCGTGGGGTTTCCATCATGCACCAGATCGGCAGTCCCGGAACCAGAGCCGCAAGACTTTCAATCTGGGCCGCGCTTTCCGCCTTGGGCAACAGGATGGCATCGCAAGCCATGGCGGCAACAGCCTTGGCGTCGTCGGCACCCCAAGCCGTATCAAGCCCGTTAATGCGGACGATCCGCACCCGATCGCCATAGCCACCGGCTGCGAGTTCCGCCGCAAGGGTTTCACGCGCCGAAACCTTTTCCTCTGGCGAAACCGCATCCTCAAGATCGAAGATGATCGCGTCCACGTTCAAGCTCCGCGCCTTCTCTAAGGCCCGCTGCTTGGAGCCGGGAATATAGAGAACAGAGCGGAAGAGGGACACGGACGCCATTTGAAGTCTCCAGAGCTTGGACGACCGCTTGGTGCACCCAGAGGTTTGGAACTGCAAGAGATTTCGCTGCGTCGCGGCAACAATGCAACCTGACATATCGACTTTTCGAAACAATCGTTCGCAGCGTTAATCCGATATTCTTGTTCTGTTCCGAAGCTGCCCCCGCGAAGCTCCGAAAAAATTTCCGAGCGAACTGCTGATCAGGGGCGGATGTCCCTGGAAAGGATCAAAATGAAACTGACGTCTGCATTGATCGTTGCGACCGCGGCATTGGCCCCGCTGTCGGCGCAGGCCCAAGGTCAGAACTGCGGGAACCGCGACCTGGTTGTTGAACGGCTGACCAACAAGTACGGCGAAAGCCGTCAGTCGATTGGCATGGCGCCGAAAGGCCGTGTGGTCGAAGTCTTTGCCAGCCAGGAAACCGGCACATGGACCATCACTGTCACCATGCCCAACGGCATCACCTGCCTTGTCGCCAGCGGTCAGTCGTTCGAGAATCTGGACGAACCCGTGGCGCCCGCCGGCATTCGCAGCTGAGACCGGCCATTCCGAATTCTACCGGGCAGCCACTCTGACTTGTGGCTACCTGGAGAGGGGTCCGAGTCGCGTTGGCATCGCGACTTGTGCACAAAAAGCGGGCGGGAACGTTTCTTGACGCAAGAACCGGGCGACTATGCTCCGGGGCGGGAGACACCAGCCAAGTCAATGCTTTCTTAGTGTTTTTTCCGCAAACACTCTCCGATATCCTGTGACGCCTGATCTGCAAGACGCGTTGCTCTGGCCTTGCGCTGACGAAAAACAGTGGCTAGGCACGCGCCCGAACAGGCCCAACACGGATTGGAGAGTTTTCCATGGCACGACCCAAAATCGCGTTGATTGGCGCGGGTCAAATTGGCGGCACGCTTGCCCACCTCGCAGCACTCAAGGAAATGGGCGACGTCGTTTTGTTCGACATCGCGGACGGCACCCCGCAAGGCAAGGCACTGGATATCGCCGAAGCCGGCCCTTCCGAGGGCTTCGATGCCAAGATGAAAGGCACCACCGATTACGCTGACATCGCAGGCGCCGATGTCTGCATCGTGACCGCCGGTGTCCCGCGCAAACCCGGCATGAGCCGCGACGACCTGCTGGGGATTAACCTGAAGGTCATGAAGGCCGTTGGCGAAGGCATCAAGGCGCACGCGCCGAACGCGTTCGTCATCTGCATCACCAACCCGCTGGACGCTATGGTTTGGGCGCTTCGCGAATATTCCGGCCTTCCGCACAACATGGTCTGCGGCATGGCCGGCGTTCTGGACAGCGCGCGCTTCCGTCACTTCCTGTCGGTCGAGTTCGACGTGTCCATGAAGGACGTCACGGCTTTCGTTCTTGGCGGCCACGGCGACACAATGGTTCCGCTGGTGCGGTACTCGACCGTTGCTGGCATCCCGCTGCCCGATCTGGTGGAAATGGGCTGGACCAGCCAGGAAAAGCTGGACGCAATCGTTCAGCGCACCCGCGACGGCGGCGCCGAGATCGTTGGCCTTCTCGGCAACGGTTCGGCCTTCTATGCCCCGGCGACCAGCGCTATCGAAATGGCGGAAGCCTATCTGAAGGATCAGAAACGTCTGCTGCCGTGCGCAGCGTTCGTCAAAGGCGCCTATGGCCTCAAGGGCATGTATGTCGGCGTCCCGACCGTGATCGGCGCAGGCGGTATCGAACGCGTGGTGGACATCAAGCTTGCCAAGGACGAGCAAGTGATGTTCGACAAGTCGGTCGACGCCGTCAAAGGTCTTGTCGAAGCCTGCAAAGGCATCGATGGCGGACTTGGCTGACCCGAAGCAAAACGCGGGGCGGAGGATACTTTTCTCCGCCCAGAAAAACGAAGCTTCGTTTCTTTTGGAATGGATCGCCTATCACAAGGCGATCGGCTTCACGGATGTGATCATTTACTCGAACGACTGCACCGATGGCAGCGACGCCCTGTTAGATCAATTGGCGCGCCACGGCGAAATCGCACATTACCGTCATTCGCCAGCCCCAAATATTGCCCCGCAACAGAATGCTTCGCAGCTTGCGCAGGCAAATCACCTTTTCGCGGCCGACGACTGGGTGATGTGGCTTGATATCGACGAGTACTTCGTCATCAACATTGGCGACGGCAGCCTTGATCAGCTTTTTGCCGAAGCCCCGACATTCAACGCATTCCTGGTGGCATGGCGCATCTTTGGCGACAACGGGAATGCGACTTGGCCGGGGCGCCAGATATCGCCCGCTTTCACACAAGCCCAAGCCCATAGCGACGAGTTGTTCCCTTACGTCAAAACACTCTTCAAGTGGTCAGACAGGATCGCCCATCTCGACATACACCGCCCCTATTTTGATGAACACATTCGGCCCCGTCACTATCCCGCCATCGGAAGCACCGGTGATCCTGTTGCGCGCGCCTTCTATCGCTCGCGCGGCGATCGTTTCAACCGGATTACGACGCCGGGTGATTGGTGGAAACTAGCACAGATCAACCACTATATCTTGCGAAGCCCTGATGTGTTCGAACGCAAACGCGCGCGCGGTCGCGGCAATCGCGCCCATTCCGAAGCAAACACCCGCCATACCGAAAAGTTCTATCGACGCATGAACAAGAACGAGACCGAAGACCGCCGGATATTGCGGTTTGAAGACGCGACAACAGATGAAATAGCCCGCCTCACAGCGTTGCTGAAACTCTAATCGCGCGCGTAAAGAGCATTCTCACCGAACCGTGTTTCCTCACGATATCCGGCGTCGCGCAACGCTGCGACGACGTCAGAAGCCCAAAGTTCGCTATGCGCATCCTCGAAATAGATCCGCCGAACTCTTAGCCGGTCTTCGTGCAAGGCTGGCAGAATAACCCGATCCTCCAGCCCTTCGACATCGACCTTCAAGAGATCAATTTCGGATAGTCCATGACGCTCTGCCAAGTCTGGCAAAGTGACGACAGGCACCTCAATGCCGCCCGCGTCAGTCTCGAATGAAACGCCCAAGCGGGCCTCGCCCGGATTGCCGTTCGGCGAAAAGAAAAGCTTCTCTTGCCCAGCCTTGTCTCCGACAGCAACCTGATCAACATGCAATTGCGACAAACCATTCAGGGCGATGTTGGACCGCAAACGCCCAACCATTTCTGGATTGGGTTCGATCAGAATGAAACGCGCGTCGCCACGCGCCACTTTTGCAATGGGAAGGGAGAAAATACCGGCATTTGCGCCCACATCTACGATCGTGGGAGACTTATCCTGATACAATGCGCGCAAATGTTGCGTGGCACGATGTTCGGGCGGACGCCCACGCCGCCAAAGAATAAACTCTGTGTAATTGTGGCTTGGTGCAACCAATAGGTCGAGGTCTGCATATTGCATACGCGTCATAGGCAAGTTGGCCCGCAATTCTCGCCTTAGCCGGCGCGGCCCCTCTGCCATAAGCCGCCTGACCATGTGTTCATATTCGTTCAAAGTCGCCATCTCCGTCGGTGGCCACACATTTGCAGCAAGATCATGTATTGGCAATTGGTGAAGATATGCCTTATGTGATCACGCGGAAAAATTGTGTGATCACAAAAAACACTTTTTTCCCAAGTTCACTCCTTTCTGGGCACTTGTGCAGTTTATTTTCATGATTTTCGTGCCACAGGTCTTCCAAGTTCAACCGCCAGGAGTGCCTTTCGCATGAACATTCACGAATACCAGGCGAAAGGCCTGCTGCGCGACGCCGGAGCCCCTGTCGCAGATGGCCGCGTTGTCCTGCGCGCCGAGGAAGCCAAGACAGCCGCCGGTGCACTTGATGGCCCGGTCTGGGTGGTCAAGGCGCAAATCCATGCGGGTGGGCGCGGCAAAGGCACGTTCAAGGAAGCCGATGCCGGCGACAAGGGCGGTGTTCGTATTACCAAGTCGGTCGAGGAAGCTGCGGAAGAAACCAAGCGCATGCTGGGCCGCACGCTGGTCACCAAGCAGACGGGCGAAACCGGCAAGCAGGTGAACCGCATCTATATCGAAGACGGATCGGGCATCGAAACCGAGATGTATCTTGCCCTGCTCGTCGATCGCGGTACCAGCCGGGTCAGCTTCGTCGCTTCGACCGAAGGCGGCATGGACATTGAAGAAGTGGCCGAGGAGACGCCCGAGAAGATCCTCTCGTTCAGCGTCGATCCGGCAACAGGCTATCAGGCGTATCACGGACGGCGAATTGCCTTTGCTCTCGGCCTCTCTGGCGCGCAGGTGAAGCAATGCGTCAAGTTGATGGGCACGCTTTACAACCTCTTCGTCGCCAAAGACATGGAGATGCTCGAGATCAACCCGCTGATCATCACCGACGCGGGCGATCTGAAGTGCCTCGATGCCAAGATGGGCTTCGATTCGAACGCGCTCTATCGCCATCCCGACATCATGGAACTGCGCGATACGACGGAAGAAGACCCGAAGGAACTTGAGGCATCTAAATACGATCTCAACTATATCGCGCTGGATGGCGAGATCGGCTGCATGGTGAATGGCGCAGGCCTCGCCATGGCCACGATGGACATCATCAAGCTCTATGGCGCCGAACCCGCCAACTTCCTTGACGTCGGCGGCGGTGCCACGAAGGAAAAGGTGACCGAGGCCTTCAAGATCATCACCAGCGACCCGCAGGTGAAGGGCATTCTCGTGAACATCTTCGGCGGCATCATGCGCTGCGACGTCATCGCGGAAGGCGTGGTCGCTGCTGTGAAGGAAGTCGGCCTGCAAGTGCCGTTGGTCGTGCGGCTGGAAGGCACGAATGTTGAAGAAGGCAAGCGCATCATCAACGAGTCGGATGTCGACGTGATCGCGGCAGACGATCTGAAGGACGGCGCAGAGAAAATTGTTAAGGCGGTGAAGGGCTAAAGATGTCGGTACTTATCAACAAGAACACCAAGGTCATCTGCCAGGGTTTCACCGGCAGCCAAGGCACTTTTCACTCGGAACAGGCGATTGCCTATGGCACGCAGATGGTCGGGGGCGTGACCCCCGGCAAAGGCGGCCAGAGCCATCTGGACCTGCCCGTCTTCAACTCGTGCCACGAAGCCGTCGCCAAGACCGGCGCGAACGCGACCGTGATCTATGTGCCGCCGCCGTTCGCGGCCGACTCGATCCTTGAAGCGATCGATGCCGAGATCCCCGTGATCGTCGCCATCACCGAGGGCATTCCGGTGCTTGACATGATGGCGGTGAAGCGCGCTTTGGAAGGGTCGGACAGCATCCTTGTCGGGCCGAACTGCCCGGGCGTCATCACACCGGATGAATGCAAGATCGGCATCATGCCAGGGCACATCCACAAGAAAGGCTCGGTGGGCGTTGTGTCGCGTTCGGGCACGCTGACCTATGAAGCCGTGAAGCAGACCTCGGATGTTGGCCTTGGCCAATCGACTTGCGTTGGCATTGGCGGCGACCCGATCAAGGGGACCGAGCATCTGGATGTGCTGGAATGGTTCCTCGCCGATGACGAAACACAATCGATCATCATGATCGGCGAAATCGGCGGCAGCGCCGAGGAAGAAGCCGCGCAGTTCCTGAAAGACGAAGCCAAGAAGGGCCGCTCGAAGCCGGTTGCCGGTTTCATCGCGGGCCGCACCGCCCCTCCGGGCCGCCGCATGGGCCACGCGGGCGCCATCGTCGCCGGCGGCAAGGGCGGCGCCGACGACAAGATCGAAGCCATGCGCTCGGCCGGCATCGTCGTGGCGGACAGCCCGGCGGGTCTGGGCGAAGCGATGCTGGAAGCAATCGGCTAGGAGGCTTGCGGTGAGAGAGGGAACGATCACTCAAGCGACAACCAAACGACGCAAGACCGCAGTTTTTTTGGCTGCGTTTTTCCTGACATGGGGCGCGGTTCTGGCATTTGCAGAACCGGCGCCCCATCCCCATTTCCCAATCGCCGACTCCACGAGGTAACGCGATGACCGACCAATCCCCGAACGACATCTTCAAGGCCTCGTCCTTCCTGCAAGGGCACAATGCTGAATATATCGAGCAGCTCTATGCCCGATATGCCAACGATCCGAACGCAGTTGACGAAGCATGGCAGCAGTTCTTCCGCGAGTTGGGCGATACCGAGATCGACGCCAAGCGCGAAGCTGCGGGGCCAAGCTGGGCCCGGGCGGATTGGCCACCGGCGCCAAGCGACGAACTGACAAGCGCTCTGGACGGGCAATGGGGCGATCTTGGGCTTGCCGCGCAGGCCCAAGCCGCCGACAAGATTGCCGCGAAGGCGGCCGAGGCGGGCGCCAATGTCAACGAAGACGCAATCAAGCGGGCCGTCCTCGACAGCATCCGCGCGCTGATGATCATCCGGGCCTATCGCATCCGGGGTCACCTTGTGGCCGATCTTGACCCGCTGGGCATGCGGGACCAGACCCCGCATCCCGAACTCGATCCAAAATCCTATGGCTTCACCGAAGCCGACATGGACCGCCCGATCTTCATCGACAACGTGCTGGGCCTGCAAATGGCCTCGATGCGCGAGATATTGGCCATCGTGAAACGCACCTATTGCGGCACCTTCGCGCTGCAATACATGCACATCTCGAACCCCGAGGAAGCCAGCTGGCTGAAAGAGCGGATCGAAGGCTATGGCAAGGAAATCGGCTTCACCCGCGAGGGCCGGAAGGCGATCCTGAACAAGCTGGTCGAAGCCGAGGGTTTCGAGAAGTTCCTGCATGTCAAATATACCGGCACCAAGCGCTTTGGCCTTGATGGCGGCGAAAGCCTGATCCCGGCGATGGAGCAGATCATCAAGCGCGGCGGCGCGCTTGGCCTGAAAGACATTATCATCGGGATGCCGCATCGCGGCCGCCTCAGCGTGCTGGCGAACGTGATGGGCAAGCCCTATAAGGCGATCTTCAACGAATTTCAGGGCGGCAGCTTCAAACCCGAAGATGTCGACGGGTCAGGTGACGTGAAATACCACCTTGGCGCCTCGTCCGACCGCGAATTTGACGGCAACGAAGTGCACCTGTCGCTGACCGCGAACCCCAGCCACCTTGAAGCCGTGAACCCGGTCTGCCTTGGCAAAGCGCGCGCCAAGCAAGACCAGTTGAACGACGCAGAACGGACGAAGGTCCTGACGATCCTCCTGCACGGCGATGCGGCCTTTGCGGGCCAAGGCGTCGTGGCCGAGTGCTTTGGTCTCTCGGGCCTCAAAGGCCACAAGACGGGCGGCACGATCCACATCGTCGTCAACAACCAGATCGGCTTTACCACCGCACCGCATTTCAGCCGTTCAAGCCCCTATCCCACGGATATCGCGCTGATGGTAGAAGCCCCGATCTTCCACGTAAACGGCGACGACCCCGAAGCCGTGGTGCATGCCGCGCGCGTCGCGACCGAGTTTCGCCAGAAGTTCCAGAAGGACGTCGTGATCGACATCTTCTGCTATCGCCGCTTCGGTCACAACGAAGGCGACGAACCCATGTTCACCAACCCGATGATGTACAAGCGCATCAAGGGCCACAAGACAACGCTGTCGCTTTATACCGACCGCCTTGTGAAAGACGGTTTGATCCCCGAGGGCGAGATCGAAGACATGAAGGCGGGCTTCCAGGCCTATCTGAACGAGGAGTTCGAAGCCGGCAAAGTCTATAAGCCCAACAAGGCCGATTGGCTGGACGGTCGCTGGAGCCATCTCGACAAGGAAGGCGAACAATACCAGCGCGGCAAAACCGCGATCTCGAAAAAGACGATGGAGAAGATTGGTGCCGCGCTTACCCGCGTGCCGGACGGCTTCGCCATTCACCGCACCGTCGATCGGTTGCTGGAAGCCAAGCGCGCCATGTTCAAAACAGGACAGGGCTTCGACTGGGCAACGGCCGAGGCGTTGGCGTTCGGGTCACTGCTGACGGAAGGCTATCCTGTGCGGCTTGCCGGTCAGGACTCCACACGCGGCACATTCAGCCAGCGCCATTCGGCCTTCATCAACCAGGAATCCGAAGAGCGGTTCAAACCGCTGAACCACATTCAGGAAGGTCAGGCCCGTTACGAGGTCATCGACTCGATGCTCTCGGAATACGCGGTCTGCGGTTTCGAGTATGGCTATTCGCTGGCCGAGCCTAATGCCCTTGTCGCGTGGGAAGCGCAATTCGGTGATTTCGCCAACGGCGCGCAGATCATGTTCGACCAGTTCATCTCGTCGGGCGAACGCAAGTGGCTGCGCATGTCGGGCCTCGTCATGCTGCTGCCGCACGGGTTCGAGGGTCAGGGGCCGGAACACTCCAGCGCCCGGCTCGAACGCTTTTTGCAGATGTGTGCCGAGGACAACTGGATCGTCGCCAACTGCACGACGCCCGCGAACTATTTCCACATCCTCCGCCGTCAGGTGCACCGATCCTATCGGAAGCCATTGGTGCTGATGACGCCGAAGTCGCTTCTGCGGCACAAGATGGCGATCAGCACAGCGGAAGACATGCTGACCGGCTCAAGCTTCCACCGCGTACTTTGGGACGATGCTGAAAAGGGCAACTCGGACACCAAGCTGAAGGCCGACGACAAGATCAAGCGCGTCGTGATGTGTTCGGGCAAAGTGTACTATGACCTTTTGGAAGAACGCGACGCCCGCGGCATTGACGACATCTACCTTCTGCGGGTCGAACAATTCTATCCGTTCCCGGCACAGGCGATGGTCAAGGAACTGAAGCGCTTCAAGAACGCCGACTGGGTCTGGTGCCAGGAAGAGCCCAAGAACCAGGGCGGCTGGACGTTCATGGAACCGAATATCGAGTGGGTGCTGACCCGCATCAAGGCCAAGCACACAAGGCCCATCTACGCAGGCCGCGCCGCCAGTGCGTCGCCCGCAACCGGCCTCGCTTCCGCTCACAAGGCACAACAAGCAGCGCTGGTCGACGACGCGCTGACGCTGAAAGGATAAGAGATGTCTACCGAAATCCGCGTACCGACGCTGGGCGAAAGCGTCACCGAGGCGACCGTGGCCACCTGGTTCAAGAAACCGGGGGACAGCGTGGCGGTCGACGAAATGCTCTGCGAACTGGAAACCGACAAGGTGACTGTCGAAGTGCCCTCGCCCGCGGCTGGCAAGCTGAACGAGATTGTGGCGGGCGAAGGCGACACGGTCGGCGTCGACGCGCTGCTCGCCACGCTTGAAGAAGGCGCCGCAGGCGACACCCCGGCGGCCGCCCCGGAACCGGAAGCGGCGGCCCCCGCTGCGAACGGCGCCGCGCCGTCGGGCGATGCCGTCGACATCATGGTCCCGACCTTGGGCGAAAGCGTGGCCGAAGCCACGGTGGCCAGCTGGTTCAAGGCCCCGGGCGATGCCGTTGCCGCCGACGAAATCCTCTGCGAGCTCGAAACCGACAAAGTGTCGGTCGAGGTCCCGGCCCCCTCGGCAGGCGTCCTGTCCGAAATCGTCGCCGCCGAAGGCGCGACGGTCGAAGCAGGCGGCAAGCTGGCGGTGATGAGCGCGTCTGGCAGCGCCCCGGCCCCGGCGGCCAAAGCCGAAACCCCGGCCCCGGCCCCCGCTGCCAGTGGCAAGGATGTCGAAGACGCCCCCTCGGCCAAGAAGATGATGGCCGAAAACAACTTGTCACCCGACGCCGTGACCGGCACTGGCAAGGACGGGCGCATCATGAAGGAAGACGTGCAAAAGGCCCTGTCGTCGCCGACGCCACAAGCCGAAGCCCCCGCCCCGGTCGCACCCCGCGCCCCGGTCGCGGCCGAGGATGCGGCGCGCGAAGAACGGGTGAAGATGACCCGTCTCCGCCAGACCATCGCCCGGCGCCTGAAAGATGCGCAGAACACCGCGGCCATGCTGACGACCTATAACGAGGTCGACATGTCCGCGACGATGGCGCTTCGGAAGGAATACAAGGAGCTGTTCGAGAAGAAGCACGGCGTGAAGCTGGGTTTCATGTCCTTCTTCACCAAGGCTTGCGCCCACGCACTGAAGGAAGTGCCTGAGGTCAACGCCGAGATCGACGGAACCGACGTGGTCTACAAGAACTTCGTCCATATGGGCATCGCCGTCGGCACGCCCACCGGCCTTGTCGTGCCTGTCGTGCGCGACGCCGACCAGATGTCGTTTGCCGCGATCGAGAAGAAGATCAACGAACTGGGCGCCCGCGCCCGTGACGGCAAACTGTCGATGCCCGAGATGCAAGGCGGCACGTTCACCATCTCGAATGGCGGCGTCTACGGCTCGCTCATGTCCTCGCCCATCCTGAACCCGCCGCAGTCGGGCATCCTGGGCATGCACAAGATTCAGGAACGCCCGGTGGTCGTGAACGGCGAGATCGTGATCCGTCCGATGATGTACCTCGCCCTCAGCTATGACCACCGCATCGTCGACGGCAAAGGTGCCGTGACGTTCCTTGTCCGCGTGAAAGAAGCGCTGGAGGATCCACGGCGGCTGCTGATGGATTTGTAATGCCGTTCGAAGTTCTAAACCAAAGGCTCAACTATTTGCTTGAAGGTTTAGAGCTTCAAAGCATCACGCAGGACCATCCAGTCCATATCACACTCAAATTCAAAAACGGACCGAAGGTATCTATCGGAATACCAGAAGGCTCGGAAGATTTCGACATCTCAGTGACTGGTGATTTCGACACATCGCAAGAATGGATAGATCGAGCGGAGAACCCGAACGCACCGCCACCAGTCAAGCGTCAGTAACACCGACGCAATACCGACGTAATCCCGACGTGATACCGACGTCGCTTGAAAGAGGGAACATCACATGGCGAGTTATGACGTCATCGTAATCGGCAGCGGCCCTGGCGGCTATGTCTGCGCCATCCGCTGTGCGCAACTTGGCCTGAAAACGGCTTGCGTCGAGGGGCGCGAAACATTGGGCGGCACTTGTCTGAACGTCGGCTGCATTCCGTCGAAGGCGCTTTTGCACGCGACCGAGATGCTGCACGAAACCGAAGAAAACTTCGGCAAGATGGGGATCAACGTCGCCAAGCCGAAAGTCGATTGGACCCAGATGCTGGCCTATAAGGGCGAGACGATCGATGCCAATACGAAAGGCATCGAATTCCTGTTCAAGAAGAACAAGATCGACTGGCTGAAAGGCTGGGGCAGCATCCCCGAGCCCGGCAAAGTCAAGGTCGGCGACGAGGTGCACGACGCCAAGAACATCGTCATCGCCACCGGCTCGGAAGCGTCGTCTCTGCCGGGGATCGACGTGGACGAAAAGCAGGTTGTCACCTCGACCGGCGCGCTGGAACTGGACGACATCCCGAAGAAGATGGTCGTCATCGGTGCAGGCGTGATCGGGCTGGAACTGGGCTCGGTCTATAACCGGCTGGGCACCGAGGTGACGGTCGTCGAGTTCCTTGACGCCATCACGCCCGGCATGGATGCCGAGGTGCAGAAGACCTTCCAGCGCATCCTGAAGAAACAAGGCCTCAAGTTTGTCATGGGGGCCGCAGTTCAGGGCGTCACCACGACGAAGACCAAAGCCAAGGTGGCCTATAAGCTTCGCAAGGATGACAGCGACCACGTACTTGAAGCTGACACGGTGCTCGTCGCGACCGGGCGTCGTCCCCATACCGACGGCTTGGGCCTTGACGCGCTTGGGGTCGAGATGACCGAGCGCGGGCAGGTGAAAACCGATGCCCATTGGAAAACCAGTGTCGCGGGGATTTACGCCATTGGCGATGCGATCACCGGCCCGATGCTGGCACACAAGGCCGAAGACGAAGGCATGGCGGTGGCCGAGACCATCGCAGGTCAGGCCGGCCACGTGAACTATGACGTCATTCCGGGCGTGATCTATACCCACCCCGAAGTGGCCACGGTCGGGCAGACAGAAGAACAGCTGAAGGAAGCCGGTCGCGCCTACAAGGTCGGCAAGTTTTCGTTCATGGGCAACGGCCGCGCCAAAGCCAATCACGCCGCCGATGGCTTCGTGAAGATTCTGGCCGACAAGGACACCGACCGCATTCTTGGCGCCCACATCATTGGGCCCATGGCGGGCGACCTGATCCACGAGGTTTGCGTCGCGATGGAGTTCGGCGCCGCAGCCGAGGATCTGGCCCGCACCTGTCACGCTCATCCGACCTATTCCGAAGCCGTGCGCGAAGCGGCGTTGGCCTGCGGAGACGGTCCGATTCACAGCTGACATACGCGGCATCAATCGGCGCAGAATGCGACATCGCCTGAAAACTTCCCCCTTTCTGTGAAAGCGCAACTCGCCTAGGTTGAGTGCGGTTGCTTGGGAGGATGAAATGCGACTGTTTTCATGTTTTGCCGCGTTGGTTTTGACCCTATCCGGGCCGGCCATGTCTGACTCTGTTGGTCTGCTGGTCGGCAGCTACAGTTATGACTCGTTGCCCGAAGTCAGACGCGGGGGCCGCATTTCACGCGCTGTACCGGAACTGGAACAATCCGGGATGCAGGTTTCGTTCCTTCGCTCGCCCAGCCAGCAGGCCTTGACCGAAGCCCTCGCCAATTTCGGCCAACAAGCCTCGCAAGCCGATGCTTTACTTGTCGCCTTGTCAGGACGCTTCCTTCGGTCTGCCACCGAGACCTACTACTTGCCGGCAGATGCAACCGCAGGCCCACTGGCAACGCTGCACACAACCGCCTTGCCCCTCTCAACAATTCTCGCCGTGCTGGCAGACAAGCCAGGACGCGCGGTGCTGATTCTGTCCACCGACGACCGCGAAGCGCGGTTTGGCCCCAGTCTGTCGTTTGGCATAGGTCCGCTGGACATTCCGCAGGGCGTCACGGTGTTGATCGGGACGCCGACAGCCACGACCAAGGTCGTAAGCGAAAACATTTCGCAGCCCGGTCGTCCGTTCGTGGGCGCAGCGCGCCAAAATGGAATTGTGGTAACCGGATATGCGCCGGATACACTCGTGCTTATGGACGGAGCGACGCCTCCGCCTGTCACGACATCAAACCGCTTGAAGGATATCCAGGACTGGCGCGCCGCGAGCGCGGCCAACACGGTTGAGGCATATGAAGGGTACCTCGAGGCCCATCCAAGGGGCGAGTTTGTCGATATGGCCAGCAACCGCATTCGCGCCCTCACCGACACGCCAGAGGCAAGGGCTGAGCGGACCGAGCAAGCGCTTGACCTGAACCGGGACGCGCGTCGCGACATCCAACGTGACCTTTCACTGCTTGGTTTCAACACCCGCGGAATCGACGGTATTTTTGGGCGCGGCACCCGCGCGGCCGTTGCCGAATGGCAGCGCCGCGAGCGGTTCGAAGCGACTGGGTTCGTGACAGCCGAGCAGATCGAGCTGTTGAACAGACAAGCCGCTGCGCGCGCCGCCGAGTTGGAGGCTGAAGCGGAAGCGCGTCGTCAGGAACAATTGGCAGCCGATGTCGCATACTGGAATCAAACGGGGTCCAATGGTGATGAAGCTGGGCTTCGGGCTTATCTGAATCGGTTTCCGGATGGCGAGTTTGCCGAACTTGCAAACGAGCGCCTTGCGGTGATCGAGGAGCGTAAACGTGCGCGGGCCAGTCGGCTTGATCGCCAGCTTTGGGAGGAGACCACCTCCCGGAACACAGCCGCGGCCTATGAACGCTATTTGGTCGAGTCACCGAACGGGGCGTTCCGTGAAGAAGCACAGGCCCGGATTGTCGCACTTCAGCGAGAGAACGAATTTGCCGATGCCGCACGTGCGGAAGCTGCAATGAACATGACGCCGGGGACGCGGCGGATCGTCGAGGCCCGGCTGAATGCAATCGGTTTGCGCCCAGGCCCGGTCGACGGTGTCTTCGACAACGACACCCGCCGCGCGATCCGGCGGTATCAGGCCGCACGCAATCTGCCCGAGTCTGGCTATGTCTCGGAACAAATGATGGTGCAATTGATGGCGGACACCGTGCGCCAGATTTTCCGCTAAGCAAACGGGCGGCAGAAAGGCTCAGCCCTTTTTGCTGCCCATCTTCGACAACTGTTCCTGCATGGCGGCCAACTGCTGCCGGATTTCATCAAGGTTCGCATCCGAACCACCTTCGTCGCCATCGTCATCGTCCGAAGGTCCGGACCAGCCTTTGCCAATTCCGCCGGTCATCGCCTTCATGAACGCTTCCTGCTGCGCACGCATCGCGTCAAAGCCGGGCATGGCAGACATCGGGTTCGTCATGCTGTCGATCATCTTGGTCTGACCTTCCCGCAGCATCTCGAAGCTCATGGCAAGGAATTGCGGCACGACGGATTGTGCCTGCGTCGTGTAAGACCGCACAAGGTCGGTCAGCACATCCAGCGGCAAGACGTTCTCGCCCCGGCTCTCGTGCTCGGCCACGATCTGCAACAGGTATTGTCGCGTCAGGTCATCACCGGATTTCAGATCGACGATCTGCACGTCACGCCCGTCGCGAATGAACCCGGCGATGTCTTCCAAGGTGACGTAGTCGGACGTCTCGGTGTTATAGAGACGACGGCTCGCATACCGTTTGATCAGCAGTTTGTCGGCCATTCGATTGCTCCAAGCACCCCAGTTTCTGCAATGCAGCTTAAGCGAGGTCGTAGTGAAATCAATGACTTTCTGCGCAGCATAAAAATGCTGCACCGCAGCATCAGTGATGAGCGAGGAAGCCGGGGCCACCGCGTTTCAGCAAATCCTCTGCCAATGCACGACCCATTTCGGCACCGTCTTCCACCGCGCCGCCAAGCTGACCGTCGACGGCCTCGGACCCGTCAGTGCGCAGGATTTCTCCGCGAAGCTTCAACGAACCACCGTCGAGTTCCGCCAATCCGGCGATCGGCGTCTGACACGACCCATCCAGCGCTTCAAGGAAGGCGCGTTCGGCCGTCAGTCGTTTCACCGTGTTCGCATCGCAGATCGCCGCGAGCATATCGCCCGCGCGCGTATCATCGCCGCGGCGTTCGATTCCAATGGCACCTTGCGCCACAGCCGGCAGCATTTCGTCAACCGGAATCGCCGTGGCCGGCAAATCCGTCAGCCCCAACCGCCGCAGGCCGGCCATCGCAAGGAACGTGCCGACGGCCACACCGTCTTCAAGCTTCTTCAGGCGCGTCTGGACGTTGCCACGG
The DNA here is from genome assembly GCA_022826385.1 of Silicimonas sp. Lineage (GTDB taxonomy): Bacteria > Pseudomonadota > Alphaproteobacteria > Rhodobacterales > Rhodobacteraceae > JAJDOD01. The sequence goes on along the minus strand of JAJDUZ010000066.1, from coordinate 145,787 downwards.
AACTCGACGATTTGAAGATCGGGGCGCTTGTGCAAGAGTTGCGACTTGCGGCGCAAACTGGACGTGCCGACGACCGTGCCTTCGGGCAAGTCTGCCAAGGCGCCACCGTCCAACGTCAGGAAAGCATCCCGCACGTCTTCGCGCGGCAGACAGCAATCGATCACAAGACCACCCGGTTGCGCGACCGGCATGTCTTTCATCGAATGAACCGCAATGTCGATGCTGCCATCAAGCAGAGCATCCTCGATTTCGCGGGTGAACAGGCCCTTGCCGCCAATCTCGCCCAGCGGGCGATCCAGAACCTTGTCGCCCGTGGTCTTGATCACCACGATCTCGAAGGCCTCTTCAGGCAGATCAAATGCAGCGGAAAGACGGGAACGAGTCTCGTGCGCCTGGGCCAGCGCCAGCGGCGAACCGCGAGTGCCGATGCGAAACGGGCTGTCGGGATTGGGTAGCGAAGTCATAAACATAGTCCTACGCGGTTGACAAAGGACTGTCTACTTGGGACGACAGTTTAGACGCAAGGAAGGACCCTCATGGCCGAAAAACTGTTGCTGCGCGCGCTGGCCGGCGAAACTTTGGACGTGCCCCCGATCTGGATGATGCGGCAGGCCGGACGTTATTTGCCTGAATATCGCGCCACCCGCGCCGAAGCCGGAGACTTCCTGAGCCTCTGCTACAACTCGGATCTGGCCGCCGAGGTCACGCTGCAGCCGATCCGGCGTTATGGCTTCGATGCTGCGATCCTGTTTGCGGATATCCTGCTGATTCCCGATGCCTTGGGGGCGGATCTCTGGTTTGTCACCGGCGAAGGCCCCCGGCTCTCGACCATCGAGACGGCAGAGGATTTCGCCAAACTCAAGGGCCCGGACGATGTGCACGACCACCTTGCGCCGGTTTACGAGACGGTGCGCATCCTGTCCCGCGAATTGCCGGACGAGACCACTCTGATCGGCTTTGCCGGGGCGCCTTGGACCGTCGCGACCTACATGATCGCGGGTCGTGGCACGCCGGACCAAGGCCCGGCCCATGCGCTGAAGGCCGAGAATCGCGACTTGTTCGACGCGATCATCAACCGGCTGACCGAGGCGACCATCGCCTATCTCTCGGCCCAGATCGATGCGGGCGCCGAAGTGGTGAAGATCTTTGACAGTTGGGCGGGCTCGCTGAAGGGGCAGGACTTCCACGACTATGCGCTTGCGCCAGCCAAACGGATCATCAGCGCCCTGAAGGCCAAGTATCCCGATACGCCGATCATCGCGTTTCCGCGTGAAGGTGGCGAGAACTATATCGGGTTTGCCAAGGCCACCGGCGCTGATTGCGTCGCGCTCGATAACTCGGTCGATGCGGCTTGGGCGGCGGAACATGTGCAAGTGGATGGCTGCGTTCAGGGCAACCTTGCCTCGTCCCACATGGTGACGGGCGGCGACGCGCTGGTCTCGGAAACCCGCGCGATTGTCGAGGCGTTCTCGAAAGGTCCGCACATCTTCAATCTGGGTCACGGCATTACGCCCGACGCAAATCCCGAGAACGTTCAACTGATGATCGACACGGTTCGCGGGGGCTAAGCGGACCCCCGCTTGCGACATTAAGACGGACACAAAGCCGCCGTATTTCTTGGCATAACCTAGCTCAATCCGAATCCCCCAGACAGGAGTGAGCAGCTGTGTCCCCTTTGAAAACAATGCTTTCCGCAACCACAATCGCCACCATTGCCCTTGCGGGGGCTGCCTTGGCGGGCGAGATGAAACATGACCACGGCATGGCAAAGATGGATATGGCCGAGCACATGCTTGGCGATTTGGCGCTGATCGCCCCGTTCGCCCGCGAGACACTGCCAAACCAGCCGGTGGCCGGCGCCTTCCTGACGATCACGAACAATGGCAGCGAAGACGACACGCTGATTGGCGTATCTTCCAGCATCGCCGCCCGTGGTGAGGTCCACGAGATGGCGATGGACGGCGACACGATGAAGATGCGTGAACTGGCTGACGGACTTGTGATCCCCGCAGGTGAGACTGTGGAGTTGAAACCGGGCGGCTATCACTTGATGTTCATGAAACTGAACCAGCCCTTGGTGGAAGGCGAGATGATCGAGGCAACGCTGGAATTCCAGAACGCTGGGACGGTCACGATCCCCTTCGCCGTCATGGGCAAGGGCGCAAAAAGCATGGATCACTCGGGTCACGGCTCGTAAGCCACGCGCACCAAAGGGATTTGGAAGGGAACAGGTATGTCACCGAAGAAACTCCGCCTTCTCCTGTGGGGGCTTGTCGCCGTGAACCTCGCCGCGCTCGCCTATGTCGGGATCATCAAGCCACGTATGGATGCCAGCGTGCTTGATACATTGGGGCGCGGTGAGTACACGCTGACCACCACGACGGGCGCAAACTTCACCGAAGCCAGCTTGACCGACCGGGCCAGCATGGTGTTCTTCGGCTTCACCCATTGTCCGGATGTTTGCCCGACGACGCTGGGCGACATCCTGACATGGCAGGAGGAATACCCCGCGTCGAAAGACATGAATGTCTATTTCGTCACCGTCGATCCCGAACGTGATACGACTGAAATCCTTGGAGAATATGTGGGCTGGGTCGATGGCGTCGAAGGCGTGACCGGGTCCAAGGAAGAGGTCGACAAGGCCCTGCAGGCGTTCCGCATCTATGCGGCGCGTGTGCCGCTTGAGGATGGGGATTACACCATGGATCACTCGGCCTCGGTCCTCTTGTTCGACAAGCGCGGACGCTACACGGACCGCATCCGATATCAGGAAGATCCGGCATCCGCAGTCGCCAAGATCAAATCGGCGCTTGGCGCCTGATTTAGGCCGGCGACAGTTCCAACCCGCGGTACCGCAAGACGGTCACGAGTGACACGCCCGCGGCTGTCGGGCACCCGTCCTTCCAGCGTTCCAGTGAGTGGCGGGCGATGGAGATATCCTCGGACGTGGCGCCGATATCGATCGCGATACGCTCGATCACGTCGCTGACACCGTCATTCGAGGGGCGCGCGACGCAGCCCAGCATCAGTGCCGCAGCCAATGTGCGGCGGCGGCCGATCCTGCTCGAAACAGAGGGCAGTCGGTGCTGCGACAGGTCGGTTTCGGCCAACAAGTGGAAGCGTTCATAGGCCACATCCAACAAGTCGGGCGCCAACTCGTGATGCGTCACGATCCGGAACACATCCAGCATCTCTTCACGTGAAGCCCGGCCTTGTGCGGCCGAAACCAGCAACATGGCCGACAGGATCGCAGCACGTTCCTCGTCATTTGGTTCGGAGCGGCCCGTCATCAGTTTCTGATGATCCTGCGCCAAGGCAAAGATCGCGGCAGTTGTCGCCGCAAGACTGATTGCGATGATGGGGACCGGTTTCACTTCCATCGGCATGTCCGCCATGCCCGCATCCGCGCTGTCGCCTTCAAGGATGGTCATGCAAATATCGGCAAGCAAGGCGCTGCCGCCAAGCCCAAAGGCCGAGTCCAGCGTCGCAGCAACGCCGAAGGCACAAAGGCCAATCAACCCATATGTCTTGAAATGGTTCATCTCAGACTTCCCGAAACCCCGCCCCATCGTAGGCCAAAAGATGGCCACGAACTACGGCATGTTTATGGCAACGCCCGCTCTCGGCAAACTTCCACTCAAAAAGAAAAGGCCCCGGAAACCGGGGCCTTAAACTTGTGGATAAGTCGGTGGATCAGGCCAGCGCGTCGCGCAGCGCCTCAAGATCGGCAAGCCGTTTGGCCGCATCATCCAACGCAGCACCTTCGGCACCGTCGCGGGCAGCAGTTGCTGCGGAAATGCGGTCTTCCAGAAGCTCGGTCGCAACTTCGGCCTTGGGCAGAGCTTCGTCTGCCAGCACTGTTGCGCCTTCCGCCGTGACCTGTGCAAAACCACCGGTCACTGCGAACTCCTGCGTTTCGCCTTCCATCTCGACGACCAGGATACCGGGGCGCAGGGTCGTTACGACCGGTGCGTGATCGGGCATCGCCGTCAGGTCGCCATCGGCGCCGGGAATGAGCACCGACACGGCCTGCCCGGACGCAAGTTTGCGCTCGGGCGAGACCAGGTCGAATTGCATCGTATCAGCCATATCAGGCAGCCTCGGCGGCCAGTTTCTCGGCCTTTTCGATCACGTCCTGAATGCCGCCAACCATGTAGAAGGCTGCTTCCGGCAGGTGGTCGTATTCGCCAGCCACAACCGCCTTGAACGAGGCGATCGTGTCTTCCAACTGAACCTGGATACCGTCGGACCCGGTGAAGACCTTCGCCACGTCGAACGGCTGCGAGAGGAAGCGCTGGATTTTCCGGGCGCGAGCCACGGTCAGTTTGTCCTCTTCCGACAGTTCGTCCATGCCGAGAATGGCGATGATGTCCTGCAGCGACTTGTAGCGCTGGAGGATACCCTGAACGTCACGTGCCACCTGATAGTGCTCTTCACCAACGATCTGCGGGTCAAGAATACGGCTGTTCGAGTCGAGCGGGTCCACCGCCGGGTAGATGCCCAGCTCCGAAATGGCACGCGACAAAACGGTCGTTGCGTCGAGGTGCGCAAAGGTCGTGGCCGGTGCGGGGTCGGTCAGGTCGTCCGCAGGCACGTACACGGCCTGGATCGAGGTGATCGAGCCTTGCTTGGTCGACGTAATCCGTTCCTGCATCGCGCCCATGTCGGTTGCGAGGGTCGGCTGATAGCCCACAGCGGAAGGAATACGGCCCAGAAGTGCCGACACCTCGGAGCCCGCCTGCGTGAAGCGGAAGATGTTGTCGACGAAGAACAGAACGTCCGTACCCGACTGGTCGCGGAACTGCTCGGCCAGCGTCAGGCCGGTCAGAGCAACACGGGCACGGGCTCCCGGAGGCTCGTTCATCTGGCCGTAGACCAGAGCCACCTGGCTTTCTTCAAGGTTGTCCGGCTTGATAACGCCAGATTCGATCATCTCGTGATAAAGGTCGTTGCCCTCGCGGGTCCGTTCGCCGACACCCGCGAACACCGAGAAGCCCGAGTGCACTTTCGCGATGTTGTTGATCAGTTCCATGATGAGAACGGTCTTGCCAACGCCGGCACCGCCGAAGAGGCCAATCTTACCGCCCTTCGAGTACGGGGCCAGAAGGTCAACCACCTTGATGCCTGTCACCAGGATTTCCGATTCCGTTGCCTGTTCGGCAAACTCCGGAGCGGGCTGGTGGATCGCACGCTTTTCTTCAGCGTTGACCGGTGCACCTTCGTCAACCGGCTCGCCGACCACGTTCAGGATGCGGCCCAGCGTTGCGTTGCCAACCGGCACCGAGATCGGGCCGCCCTGGTCGGTCACTTCCTGACCGCGGACCAGACCTTCGGTTGCGTCCATGGCGATGGTGCGCACCGTGTTTTCACCAAGGTGCTGAGCCACCTCAAGCACCAGCCGGTTACCGTTGTTGTCGGTTTCCAGCGCGTTCAGAATTTCGGGCAGGTGGTCGTCGAACTGCACGTCGACAACAGCGCCGATGACCTGGGTCACTTTGCCTTTTGCGTTTGCCATCTATCGTCTCCGGTCGTGTTAGAGCGCCTCGGCGCCCGAAATGATTTCGATAAGTTCGTTGGTGATGACCGCCTGACGTGTCCGGTTGAACTGGATCGTCAGTTTCTCGATCATATCGCCCGCGTTGCGGGTCGCGTTGTCCATGGCGCTCATCCGGGCGCCTTGCTCGGACGCGCCGTTTTCCAGAAGCGCCGAGAAGATTTGCGTGGCCACACCGCGCGGCAGAAGCTCGCGCAGGATTTCCTCTTCGCCGGGTTCATAGTCGAACACGGTCGAGGCGGCATCGCCTTCGGCTTCTTCGAAGCTGGCCGGGATGATCTGCGTGGCGGTTGGCACCTGGCTGATGACGCTTTCGAACTTCGAGTAGAAGATCGTTGCCACGTCGAACTCGCCACCATCGAACCGCGCCAGAACATCGGATGCGACGTCCTGAGCGTTGGTATAGCCGATGTTCTTGACCTCCGAGAGGTCAACGTGACCCAGCAGATCGTCGGCGTATTCACGGCGCAGTTGCTCGCGCCCCTTCTTGCCGACTGTCAGGAACTTGACGGTTTTGCCAGCCGCTTTCAGCTCTTCAGCCTTGGCTTTGGCCAGTTTGACGATGTTGGTGTTGAAACCGCCGCAAAGACCGCGTTCAGAGGTCATCACCACCAGAAGGTGGGTCTGATCCGAGCCGGTGCCTGCCAGCAGCTTCGGTCCGCCTTCGCCCACCGAACCGGCCAGCCCGGCCATCACGGCGTGGAACTGTTCGGCATAGGGGCGCGCGGCACCCGCCGCCTCTTCCGCGCGGCGGAGCTTGGCGGCGGCGACCATTTGCATCGCTTGGGTGATCTTCCGGGTCGATTTGACCGAGTCGATCCTAGTTTTCAGATCCTTGAGGTTGGGCATCTACCCTATCCTTTCGGGTGTCAGCTTGAACTCAGGCGAAATCCGCGGCGAAACCGTCGATTGCGGCTTTCAGCTTGTCGGCGGCTTCACCTTTGATCTTCGGATCTTCGTTGGTGATCCAGTCCATCACGTCCGAATGCTTGCCATGCATATGCGCCAGCAGTTCGCTTTCGAAACGTGCGACCTGGTTCAGGTCGAGGTTGTCGAGGTAACCGTTGGTGCCCGCGAAGATGACCACAACGATTTCGGCGTTGGTCAGCGGCGAGTATTGCGGCTGCTTCATCAGTTCCGTCAGGCGTGCACCCCGGTTCAGAAGACGCTGGGTCGCAGCGTCGAGGTCCGAACCGAACTGGGCGAAGGCTGCCATCTCGCGATACTGAGCCAGCGACAGTTTCACCGGACCGGCGACCGACGACATTGCGCTGGTCTGGGCCGACGAGCCCACGCGCGACACCGACAGACCGGTGTTCACAGCCGGGCGGATGCCCTGATAGAACAGGTCGGTTTCAAGGAAGATCTGACCGTCGGTGATCGAGATCACGTTGGTCGGAATAAACGCCGAAACGTCGCCGCCCTGCGTTTCAATGATCGGCAGAGCCGTCAGCGAACCGGCACCGTTGTCTTCGTTCAGCTTTGCCGAACGCTCCAGCAGGCGCGAGTGCAGATAGAAAACGTCACCCGGATAGGCTTCGCGTCCGGGCGGACGGCGGAGCAGGAGCGACATCTGACGATAAGACACAGCCTGCTTCGAGAGGTCATCATAGATGATCAGCGCGTGGCGGCCGTTGTCACGGAAGTACTCGGCCATCGCGGTTGCGGCGTAAGGCGCAAGGAACTGCATCGGCGCCGGGTCAGAGGCGGTTGCAGCCACAACGATGGTGTATTCGATGGCGCCCGATTCCTCGAGCTTCTTCACCAACTGGGCCACGGTCGAGCGCTTCTGGCCGACAGCCACGTAGATGCAATAGAGCTTCTTGCTTTCGTCGTCGCCAGCCGCGTCGTTGTACGACTTCTGGTTCAGAATGGCGTCCAGAGCCACGGCGGTCTTGCCGGTCTGGCGGTCGCCAATGATGAGTTCGCGCTGGCCACGGCCGATCGGGATCATCGCGTCAACGGCCTTGAGGCCGGTTGCCATCGGCTCGTGCACCGATTTACGCGGGATGATGCCCGGTGCTTTCACGTCTGCGACACGGCGCTCGGCGGCGTCAATCGCGCCTTTGCCGTCAACCGGGTTGCCGAGACCGTCGACAACACGACCCAGCAGAGCGTCGCCAGCGGGCACGTCCACGATAGAGTTGGTGCGCTTGACGGTGTCACCTTCTTTAATGTCGCGGTCCGACCCGAAGATAACGATACCGACGTTGTCGCTTTCCAGGTTCAGGGCCATGCCCATGATGCCACCCGGGAACTCGACCATCTCACCGGCCTGAACACTGTCGAGGCCATAGACACGGGCGATGCCGTCACCGACCGAAAGCACGCGGCCCACTTCGGCCACTTCGGCTTCCTGGCCAAAGTTCTTGATCTGGTCTTTCAGGATCGCAGAAATCTCTGCTGCTTCGATCGCCATTTATCCGACCTCTTTCATGGTATTCTGCAGGCTCATGAGCTTGGAGCGGATCGACGTGTCGATCATCTTCGAGCCCACTTTAACGATAAGACCGCCAATGAGGCTTTCATCGACGGTGACATTCATCTTCACATCCTTGCCAACGGCGCCTTTCAGCGTCTCGGCAAGAGCTTTCTCTTGATCCGCCGACAACGCGGTGGCGGCTTGGACGTCCGCGGTCACTTCGCCTTTTTCATCGGCAATGAGGCCGCGAAGGGCGGTGACCAGCTGCGGCAGCACAAAGAGACGGCGCTTCGAGGCCATCAGCTTGAGTGTGTTCGCAACAGTGGCGGAAAGGCCCATCTTGTCGGCAAGGGCGGCAATCGCCTCGCCCTGGGCATCGCGTGAATAGATCGGGGAGTTGATCAGGTCCCGAAAATCCGCGCTGGCGTTGATCGCTGCATCCAGCGCATCGACATCCTGTTCCAGCGAGCCGAGCTCTTTCCCGTCACGGGCCAGCTCGAAAACCGCTGTGGCATAGCGCGCGGCGATGCCAGTGGAAATAGACGCTGATTCTGACACGTGTCCCCTTTCCCACGTCGTGGTGTTCTGCGTGTGGTGGCGCCGGACGATAAGGCCTGACGCCGTGTTGCAACCCGGCACTCATCCGCGCGGGTGAACAAATCAGCGGTCGTGTAGCAGAGGACCTATCGGCTCGCAACACTCAAGGGACCAGCTTTTAAGAGGAACGATTCTTGTAATTTCAGAGGGTTAGCTCGGGGTGCGACGGATTGCACAAAACTGAGGCACTTAACATGGGCTGATTCCGCTGCCTGAGAGCGTTAAGAGCCCGGATTTCCGGTCATACCGGCTTCGGATCGGGGACAGAAATTCCGTCAAGAACCCGCAATGGCTTCCGGATCGCTTCCGGCAGGCCCGTGCGCGGCGGTGCAGGCACCTGTTTCGTAACCTCGACCATCAAAACACCCCCGGCAAACCGGTTCGAGACCCGCCCACCGAGTTTTTCCCAAAAGCCGCTGGTCTTCAGCCAGAACTTCTTCTCGGTCGGCGGGTGGAACAAGGCGCCCACGTGACGGCGCGGCTTCAAACCGATCGCGGCCAGCTTCGCCTCAAGCTGGCCCAGCGTATAGGGGCGACCGAAGCCGAAAGGCGTTTCATCGCGCCGCGCCCAAAGACCGGCCCGGTTCGGCACAACGAACAACCCGCGGCCTTCGGGGGCCAGCACCCGATAGCATTCGTCCAGCAATGCAATCGGATCTTCGCTGGTTTCCAGCCCATGCATGACAACCAGCCGATCCACGCTGTCGCTTTCCAGCGGCCAATCCGTTTCAGGGCACAGCACCGAGACATTGGGCTGACCAGCCGGCCAATGCATCACCCCTTGCTGGCTGGGCATCAGGGCGATGACGCGGCGCGCATCCGCCAGATAAGGCCGCAAAAGCGGGGCGGCAAAACCGAAACCGGCAACGTTCAAGCCTTGCGCGTCCGGCCAGAAGTCCAGCACCTGCTCGCGAATAGCCTTCTGCGCCGTACGACCAAGGCGCGTGCGGTAATAGAAAGTCCTGAGGTCCAGCACGTCGAGATGCATTGCGGCGGGCGGCTCTTTGTTCGAGTGTTGTGGGAACCATACCCCTGAGGAGGCTTTCATGTCTTTCGAAATTGTCACCGTCCCCTGCCGCGAAGACAACTATGCCTATCTGGTGCATGCCGACGGCAAGACGGCTTTGGTCGACGCGCCGGAAACAGCACCTTTGAAAAAGGCGCTTGCGGACCGGGGGTGGTCATTGGATGAAATCTGGATCACGCATCATCATGACGATCACACGATCGCCGTGGCCGATCTGCGCTCGGGCGCCGTCGTGCGCGGTGCCAAGGCCGACGAATATCGTTTACCCGAGCTTGATGTGGCCCATGAAGACGAGGACACGTTCGAATTTGCAGGTCGCGAGGTGAGCGTTGTGGATGTCTCGGGCCATACGGTCGGCCACATTGCCTTTTACATGGCCGCCGAAAAGGCAGCCTTTACAGCAGACAGTCTGATGGCCTTGGGGTGCGGACGCGTCTTCGAAGGCACCTTCGACCAGATGTGGGCCTCGCTGTCCAAATTGGCCGCTCTGCCTTCGGAAACGATGATCTACTCCGGCCACGAATACACCGCTGCGAACGGGCGCTTCGCCGCGACAATCGAGCCCGAAAACCCCGAGCTGAAGGCGCGTCTTGAGCGTGTTGCAGCCGCCCGCGCGACCGGTCAGGCGACCGTCCCGTCGCAACTTTCCGAGGAACTGGCCACCAATCCGTTCCTGCGGGCGGGGTTGGCATCGGTAAAATCGTCCCTAAATATGCCCGACGCGAACGATGCGGAGGTTTTCGCCGAAATTCGGCGCCGCAAGGATTCGTTCTGAAATCGCCACATTTTGCCTCAGTTTCCGCTTCAAAATCCCTTGCAAGGGAAAAATGTGAGCGGGTGTGAAGAAAAAAACCTTGAAGGTTCGGAAATCTAACCGAACTCTAACACTATGAGGTCACGGTCCGTGAGGGGCCCAACCGAAACCCTCCCGGACCCCTGTTGAAGGAGCAATAGAGCGTGCCATCGTTTTCCAAGACGCTCGAAGACGCGATCCATGCGGCCCTGGCCATTGCGAACTCGCGTCGCCACGAACTCGCCACGCTGGAGCATCTGCTTCTGGCGCTGATTGACGAACCGGATGCCGCCAAGGTGATGCAGGCCTGTTCCGTCGATCTGGAAGAGCTTCGCAAGACCCTGAATGATTTTATTGACGACGACCTGTCGACCCTCGTGACCGAGATCGAAGGGTCCGAAGCCGTGCCGACCGCTGCGTTCCAGCGCGTGATCCAGCGCGCGGCGATCCATGTCCAATCGTCCGGACGCACGGAAGTGACGGGCGCCAACGTTCTGGTCGCGATCTTCGCTGAACGGGAATCGAACGCGGCCTACTTCCTGCAGGCACAGGACATGACGCGGTACGACGCGGTCAACTTCATCGCCCATGGCGTGGCCAAGGATCCCTCGTTCGGGGAAACACGCCCGGTCAGCGGTGCGCCCGAGTTCGAGGAAGAACAGGCCAGTTCCACTGCCACGACCGAGGAAGAAAACAAGGAATCCGCCCTCGCCAAGTATTGCGTCGACCTGAACGCCAAGGCTACGGACGGCGATGTTGATCCCCTGATCGGCCGCGCGCATGAAGTTGAACGCTGCGTGCAGGTGCTCTGCCGTCGCCGCAAGAACAACCCGTTGCTGGTTGGCGATCCGGGCGTTGGCAAAACCGCCATTGCCGAAGGCCTTGCCAAGAAAATCGTCGAAAAGGCGACGCCCGAGGTTTTGCAAGGGGCCACGATCTATTCGCTCGACATGGGCGCCCTGTTGGCGGGCACCCGGTATCGCGGCGATTTCGAGGAACGCCTGAAAGCCGTCGTGACCGAATTGGAAGAGCATCCTGATGCCATCCTCTTCATTGACGAGATTCACACTGTTATCGGTGCCGGTGCGACGTCGGGCGGGGCAATGGATGCCTCGAACCTGCTGAAGCCCGCGCTTCAGGGCGGCAAACTGCGGTGCATGGGCTCGACGACCTACAAAGAGTTCCGCCAGCACTTCGAAAAGGACCGCGCCCTGTCGCGGCGTTTCCAGAAGATCGACGTCACCGAACCCTCGGTCGATGACAGCGTGCAGATCCTGTTGGGCCTGAAGCCTTACTTCGAAGAACATCACTCGGTCACCTATACGGATGACGCGGTGCGCACAGCGGTCGAGCTTTCGGCGCGCTATATCAACGACCGGAAACTGCCCGACAAGGCGATTGACGTGATCGACGAGGCCGGCGCAGCTCAGCATCTGGTCGAGGAAGACAAGCGTGCCAAGACCATCGACGTTCCCCAGATTGAGAATGTCGTGGCCAAGATCGCGCGTATCCCGCCGAAGAACGTCTCGAAGGACGATGCTGCGGTGCTGAAAGACCTTGAAGCATCGCTGAAACGCGTTGTCTTCGGCCAAAACGCGGCCATCGAAGCCCTGTCGTCCGCGATCAAGCTGTCGCGTGCGGGCCTTCGTGAACCCGAAAAGCCGATTGGCAACTATCTCTTCGCAGGCCCGACAGGGGTCGGCAAGACCGAGGTCGCCAAGCAACTGGCCGATACTCTGGGCGTCGAACTGCTGCGCTTTGACATGTCGGAATACATGGAGAAGCACGCGGTCAGCCGTTTGATCGGCGCGCCTCCGGGCTATGTCGGCTTCGATCAGGGCGGTCTTCTGACCGACGGCGTCGACCAGCATCCGCATTGTGTGCTGCTGCTTGACGAGATCGAGAAAGCGCACCCGGATGTCTACAACATCCTGCTGCAGGTGATGGACCACGGGAAACTGACCGACCACAACGGACGCACGGTCGATTTCCGGAACGTGATCCTGATCATGACCTCGAACGCGGGCGCCGCCGACATGGCGAAAGAGGCCGTGGGCTTCGGGCGCGACAAGCGCGAGGGCGAGGATACCGCCGCGATCGAACGCATGTTCACGCCGGAATTCCGCAACCGGCTGGATGCGGTCATCAGCTTCGGCGCCCTGCCGAAAGAGGTGATCCTGCAAGTGGTCGAGAAGTTCGTGCTGCAGCTGGAAGCCCAGTTGATGGACCGCGGCGTGCATATCGAACTGACACGTCCGGCAGCCGAGATTCTGGCCACCAAGGGCTATGACGACAAAATGGGGGCACGGCCACTGGCCCGCGTCATCCAGGAAGAGATAAAGAAGCCGCTGGCGGAAGAGCTCTTGTTCGGCAAGCTCGCCAAAGGCGGCATCGTCAAGGTCGGCGTCAAGGACGGCAAGCTCGAGCTTCGGATCGAACCGAAGACCAAGCGGATCGCCAAGAAGAAGCCGCCGTTGCTGACGGCTGATTGAACTGCACACCACTGATTGAAGAGGGCGCCGCATGTCGGCGCCCTTTTTTGTGGGTTGAGACAGCCCCTGTCGGTCGAGCGACGTGCAGAGAAGGCTTTGAGCCGTCCACGATCAGAGCAAAGCGGAGCAAGTGCGAAAAGCCGTCCGACCCCCTGCTTCGAAAAAGTTTGTGTTCGCGCCACCTCTCTGTAACTGTTCCGTTACGTAAACCTGTGTGGGGTTCAAGACTTGTTTGATTTCGCTATGCCGGACCTTCTGGTCGCGGCGGCTGCTGGCACGTATTTTCTGGGTTACCTGACAATCAACCAGATCGTGTTGCGGCTCTTCGTCCTCACCGGGACACTCTTTTACATCGCCTATTATGCAACCGCCGCGGACACACCGCTTTGGGTGGCCATTTGGACATCCGTCGCGCTGCTTGCGTCAAACCTGTATGGTTTGTTTCTTCTGTTCGCAGGCAGGTCGCGGTGGTCCTTGCCGAAGGGTTTCCTCGACGTTTATCAGGACACCGACCGGTTTTCGTCACTGACGCCGGGTGATTTTCGCGCCCTCATCAGGGATGCGACGCGCATCACGCTAGACGAAGACCTGATCGTTTCCAACGAAGATCACGATTTGGATCATCTCTATTACCTGGTCTCGGGCGGTGCCCATGTGACCAAGAAGGGCCGAGCGTTTCGTTTGCCCAGCAACATTTTCATTGGCGAGGTCGCTTACCTGCTTCAGCGCAACAGCGCGGCGACGATTACACTCGATGCAGGGTCTGATGTTCTGGTTTGGGACTTCGACACGTTAAGGCGGCGTTCCGCCCGCCGACCGCGATACAAGCTCGCGCTGGAAGCGGTCGTCTCGCGAGATTTAGCTTTGAAAGTGGCCGAGGCCGTGTCGCCCGAGGCCACAGCTCATCCGCAGCTTAGCCTTGGTACAGAACAAGTTGCCCTTGTTGACTGAACCTGACCCCGATACGCGAGCCTGAAAAACAAAGCGAATGTCGTCATATCGCGGCGCTGGAACCGAAACGGACGGGCGCGGGGTTACGGCACCAAGCTGAACCTATGCTGCAACCAGCGATGTCTCAGTTGCTGCAAACGAAAAACGGCGGCCCATCGCCGGGCCGCCGTTTGCTGCTGGATAGTTGCCTTATCAGTTTGTCGGCGTGATCGTGATGTCCACGCGACGGTTCTGTGCGCGGCCTGCAGCCGTTTGGTTGGTGGCAATCGGGCGGTTCTCGCCTGCACCCACAACGCGTAGACGTGACGACGCAACGCCACCGGTCCGCAGAACCGACGCGACCGAGCCTGCACGCCGTTCGGACAGGTCCTGATTGTAGCCCGCCGAGCCGGTGTTGTCGGTATGGCCCGTGACCGTAACGATCGACTGTGGATACTTGTTCAGGCTCTCGGCCAGAACGAAGAGATCCGAGCGCAGGTTGGGGTTCAACGCAGCGCTGTCGGTTGCGAACAGGATCGCCTCGGGCATCCGGACGATCAGTTCGTTGCCGGTGTTGATGACCTCGATCTGGCCGTTGCCGAAATCGTTGCGCAACTCGGCCGCCTGACGGTCCATGATGTTGCCCGTGACCGCACCGGCCACGCCACCAATCACGGCACCCCGTACGATGTCGTCTCCGCGGTTTCCGTCGCCGGTGATCGCACCCACGACGCCCCCCAGAACAGCGCCTGCAATGGCGCCTTCCTGTGTCCGGTTGCCTTCTGTTCCGGGGTATTGCGACGGGTCGGTCGCACACGCCGTCAAAGTCATAATTCCCGCAACGCCCAGCACGATAGATGTCTTGTTACGCATGGTTTTCCTCATGATTGCGCATCTCCTTATGGCTGATCTTTCCGCCTGCCGCACAGACGGTTCCCCAGCTTGGGCAAAGAACAGCCGAAGCGGCGCCTGATACACAAGAACAGGGCGCTGTTATCGGATATCAGGCCGTTTCCGCCGCTTCCCAGGCCAACATCGTGCGTTTGACCGGCAATCCCCAGTGATAGCCGCCCAGCCCGCCTGACTTGCGCAGCGCCCGGTGGCAGGGGATCAGCCACGAAATCGGGTTGCGCCCGACCGCAGTGCCGACCGCTCGGACCGCCTTTGGTCGGTCGATCACGCGCGCGATGTCGGAATAGGTGGTCACATGGCCCGTTGGCACGTGCAACAGCGCCTCCCACACCTTGATCTGGAACGGAGCGCCGATCAGAAACAGTTTAGCCGTCGCCGGACCCGAGCTTGGGAACGCGGCTTCAGCCTGCGGGCGCAGAAAGGTGACATCTTCAGTGAATCGGGCCTTGGGCCAGCGCCCGACAAGATCATGCATGGTTTCTTCAGCGCCGGTTTCGGCAGCAAAACCGATCCCGCAAATCCCCCGTTCGGTGCCCATGATCAAGGCAGGCCCGAACGGGCTTTCAAACCAGCCCCAGAAGATCTCCAGACCTTCCCCGCCCTGCGCATAGTCACCAGGGCTCATCGCCTCCCAGCGCACGAACATATCGTGCAACCGGCCCGAACCTGACAGGCCAACACGATCAGCCGTTTCCAGCGTCGTGTGCCGGTCGGCCAGCAGCGCCTTGGCGTGATCCAGCTTCAGCCATTGCTGATAGCGCTTGGGCGACACGCCGGCCCACCGGCTGAAGATGCGTTGGAAATGCGCCGGGCTCATCCGCATTTCGCCGGCGATCTGGTCCAGCGTCAGATCGCCCCCGTTTTCGCCATCGATCAGATCGATGGCACGGCGCATCAGTTGATAGTGGTATCCGGTTTCGACATCAGCCATGGCCACACCTCTTGCTTGGCCCCTGTTTATGCGCTTTGCCCGTCCCGAGGCGACCCGGAAGTTGCGGGATTGCAGAGGGGGATACATTGCTGCAAAACCCGTTGGATGGCCAAACAGCTTCCCTATCCCACCCTATACGAGATTTTCACGCGCTTCCGCGACGCCGAGGCGGAACCGAAGGGCGAGTTGCATCATGTGAATGCCTACACACTGGTGGTCGCAGTGGCGCTTTCGGCGCAGGCCACGGATGCCGGTGTGAACAAGGCGACCGCCAAGCTGTTCGAGATCGCTGACACGCCGGAAAAGATGCTCGCTCTGGGCGAGGAAGGGCTGATCGAGCACATCAAGACCATCGGCCTTTTCCGCAACAAGGCGAAGAACGTCATCAAGATGGCCCGGATATTGGTCGACGAGTATGGCGGCGAAGTGCCTTCGTCGCGCGCGGCGCTGCAATCGCTGCCCGGTGTTGGCCGCAAGACAGCGAATGTCGTGCTGAACATGTGGTGGAAGCACCCGGCACAGGCCGTCGACACTCACATTTTCCGCGTTGGCAACCGCACCGGGATCGCACCCGGCAAAGACGTTGATGCGGTCGAACGCGCCATCGAAGACCATGTTCCGGCCGAGTTCCAACTGCATGCCCACCATTGGCTGATCCTGCACGGGCGCTACACCTGTGTGGCGCGTAAACCAAAATGTCAGGCCTGCCTGATAGCCGACCTTTGCAAGTTCGAGGAGAAGACACCGTGAGTTATGAAGTCGTCGGGATCGGCAACGCCATCGTGGATGTCATCGCCACTGCGGATGACAGTTTCCTTGAACATATGGGCATCGAGAAGGGCATCATGCAGCTGGTCGAAAAAGACCGGGGCGAGCTTCTCTATGCGGCCATGTCAGAACGGGTGCAGGCACCGGGCGGCTCGGTTGCAAATACGATTGCGGGGCTGGGAAGCCTTGGCCTGCAGACCGGTTTCATCGGGCGGGTGCATGACGACGCGCTTGGCCGCTTCTATGCCCAATCGATGGAAGATGACGGCACCAGTTTCGTGAACACTCCCGTGCCGGATGGCGAGTTGCCGACCTCGCGCTCGATGATCTTCGTCTCGCCAGATGGCGAGCGGTCGATGAACACCTATCTGGGCATCTCGTCCGAGCTTGGACCGGAAGACGTGTCGGACGATGTCGCAGGGACGGCGCAGATCCTGTTCCTCGAGGGGTACCTCTATGACAAAGACAAGGGCAAAGCCGCGTTCGAGCGTGCGGCCAAGCTATGTCGGGATAATGGGGGGCGCGCGGGTGTATCCTTGTCGGACCCGTTCTGCGTCGACCGTCACCGCGACAGCTTCCGGCGGCTGGTCAAGGAACTGGACTATGTGATCGGCAACGAACACGAATGGGAATCGCTTTATCAGACCGACTTGTCGTCGGCACTGGAACAGGCATCGGCAGACGCGGGCATGGCGGTTTGCACGCGGTCAGGCCACGATGTCTTGCTGGTGCGGGGTGACGAAACCGTCGCCGTTCCGGTGAACGCGGTCACCCCCGTCGATGCCACCGGTGCAGGAGACCAGTTCGCCGCCGGGTTCCTCTATGGCTACGCCAAGGGCGTGCCGCTGGACGCAGCGGGCCGCATGGGCTGCGTCGCCGCGGCCGAGGTGATCAGCCACTATGGCGCGCGGCCCGAAGCTGACCTGATGACATTGTTCAAGGACGCCGGACTGATCTGAGCCCCGTCAGGCCGGGGTCAAGCCGCCGACTTGGAAAGCCTTGCAGGCAGATTGTTAGCCCATGTGCTGATCGTACCGGCGCCAAGGCAGACCACGATGTCGCCCGGGCGCGCCTGTTCGCGCACAAGGCGCTCCAGATCATCCTCGCTCATCACCGAACGGGCATGGCGGTGCCCGTGCCGGATCAACCCGGCCACAAGGTCTTCCCGGCTAGCCCCTTCAATCGGGTCTTCACCGGCCGCGAATACCTCGGCAATGCCAACCACATCGGCCTCGTTGAAGCAGGTGCAGAAGTCATCGAAGAGCGACGACAGGCGCGAATAGCGATGTGGCTGATGTACGGCGATGACGCGGGCGTCGCTGTCGGTTCCCACGGCTTGCCGCGCTGCTTTCAGCACGGCCGCGATTTCAACAGGGTGGTGGCCGTAATCGTCGATGATGGTAACGCCCTCGACTTCGCCAACACGGGTGAAGCGGCGATTGACGCCTTTGAAATTCTCCAGCGCTTCGCGAATTTCGGCGGATTTCATGCCCAGATGCCGCGCCACCGCGACAGCCGCCAAGGCGTTCGAGACATTGTGGTCGCCCGGCATCGGCAACGTACAGCCCTCGATCAGCATGCCATCGGCAAGCTCGATGTCGAAATGTGCCACGCCGCGCTGATAGGTCAGGTTCACCGCCCGCACATCTGCCTGCGCATTGAACCCGAACGTCACAACGCGCCGGTCGGTCACCCGGCCCACCAAAGCCTGGACATCGGGATGATCCGTGCAAAGGACCGCCAGCCCATAGAACGGAATGTTCGAGACGAAATCGTCGAACCCTTTGCGCAGGTTCTCGATTGTGCCCCAATGCTCCATATGCTCGGGGTCGATATTGGTGACGATCGCAATCGTTGCGGGCAGCCGGTTGAAGGTGCCGTCGCTTTCGTCGGCTTCCACCACCATCCACTCGCCCTGCCCCACGCGCGCGTTCGAGCCATAGGCGTGAATGATCCCGCCATTGATTACCGTCGGGTCGATGCCGCCGTGGTCCAGCAAGGCGGCAACCATCGTCGTGGTCGTCGTCTTGCCATGCGTGCCCGCAACAGCAATGTTCGAGCGCAAGCGCATCAATTCGGCCAGCATTTCGGCCCGGCGCACAACAGGCAAACCCATCAGGCGCGCCTGATCCAGTTCGGCATTGCCAGACTTGATCGCCGACGAAATCACGATGACCTCGGCCCCATCCAGATTCTCGGCCCGCTGCCCTTCGAAAATGCGCGCGCCCTTCTCTTCCAACCGGTCGGTGATCTTGGACCGCTTCAGGTCCGAGCCTTGCACCGTGTAACCGGCCTCCAGCAGAACCTCGGCGATCCCCGACATGCCAATTCCGCCGATGCCCACAAAGTGGATCGGCCCCATTTCCGTGGGAAGCTTGGTGGCGGCGGCTGCGTTCATGTCACTCTCCTGCCAGTCGTTCGACGAGATCGGCCAAGCTCTGGGCCGCCTCCGGTGTGCCTTGGGTCAAGGCGTTCTCGCTCATGCGTTTGCCGACATCCGGCGTCGTCAGAATGACCATCATCTGCTCTGACAGCGAGGCGGGGTCAAGCAGCGACTCGGGGATCAGGACCGCGGCATTGGCATCAACCAGCCCACGCGCATTGGCGGTTTGTTCGTCCCGAATGGCGGCGGCCAGCGGGATCAGGATCGACGGGCGGCCAATGATACTCAGGTCGGCCACGGACGAAGCCCCCGACCGACAGATCACCAGATGCGCCTCGGCCATCAGGTCTGGCATGTTGGCGAAGAACGGCTGGATATCCGCCTGAACGCCAGCGCGGTTGTAAGCTTCGCGCACCCGATCCGTGTCTTCGTCGCGGGCCTGATGCGCCACGACCAGGCGGGTTCGCAGGGCTTCAGGCAAAAGCGCGACGGCATCAGGCACCGTGTCCGAGATCACCCGCGCCCCCTGACTGCCCCCGAACGCCACGAGGCGAAGCGGACCGTCCATGGCTGGATAGGGTGTGCGGGCCTTGGCCAGCACCGACGCGCGCACCGGGTTGCCGATGCGCTGCCCTTCGACACCTTCCGGCAATTCGGTCGGCCACGTGCCACAGGCGACAGCATCGACACGCGACGCAAACACCTGATTGACGCGGCCAAGAACGCCGTTCTGTTCATGGATCAAACGCGGAATACGCAACGCCCACGCCGCGGACAAAGCCGGAATTGACGGATACCCACCAAATCCCGCAACCACGCTGGGACGGTCGACCAGCGATCGCAGCACAGCAGTCGCAACACCATAGCCAATCCGGAACGGCGCAAGCGCCTTGCCCAAAGCACCACCTCGCGCCGGTGTGGCGCTGGTCACCTGCCGAATGGTAACCGCCTTAGGAAAGCCCCCGGCGTAACGCGCCCCACGGGCATCGGTCGAAAGTGTCACGCGCCATCCGCGCGACAAGGCTTCTTCGGCCAAGGACTGTGCCGGGAACATGTGCCCCCCGGTCCCGCCTGCAGCGATGACCAGATGGCGGGCCCGGCTCACCGTCCGCTCCGGACAAGATAGTCGCGGATCTCGCCTTGCGGGCGGCTGCGGGTGAAGGCCAGCAACATGCCAATCATGATGCCACCGGCCACCAGCGACGAGCCCCCATAGCTGACGAAGGGCAAGGTCATGCCCTTGGCGGGCAACAGACGCACGGCGACGCTCATGTTGATCATCGCCTGCATGGCAAAGGTGCAAGCTAGCCCGGTGCCCGCGAGCCGAATGAAAGGGTCACGTTCGCGCATCAACCGGAAGAGCGAGCGCAGAACGATGGTCGCGTAAAGGAAGATGATCACCAGAACCAGGATCAGGCCATATTCCTCGGCCGCGACAGCAATGATGAAATCGGTATGGGCATCCGGCAGGGACCACTTCACCGTGCCCTCGCCAACGCCCACGCCAAAGAACCCGCCTTCACGAATGGCGTTGGCCGCATAGCCAAGCTGGGTTGTCGGGTCGACTTCTGCCGAGAGGAAGCCATCGATCCGGCGCGCGAAGTGTTCGGAATGCTGATAGGCCAGCGCGCCCGCCGCGACCGAAAGGCCCGCAATGCCCGCCAGTATGACGAAGGGCGCACCACCGACGAAATACATGACGCCCCAGGAAAACAGGATCAGACACGCCTGCCCGAAGTCAGGCTGCAGCGCCAGAAGCACCACGATAATCAACGCCAGCCCAAAGGAATAAGTCTTGCCGGGTGGTCCTGCGACCTCGTTCGAGGCTGCAATCATCCAGCCAACCAGCACAATGAAACCGGGTTTGAGAAACTCCGAGGGCTGCATCGATCCGAAGCCCAGCGAGTACCAGCGCACCGCGCCCTTGCCGAAATCGGTGCCGAAAAACGGCAGCAGCAAAAGGGCTGCGAACGACACCGCAAATCCCATCACAGCCAGACGCCGCACCATCTTGGGCGACATCAAGGTGATGATGAACATCGTCACCAAGGCCATCGACCCGAAAAGCACTTGCCGTTCGACATAGTGAAATGCGCTGAAGCCGTTGCGCTCGGCCAACGGGGGCGACGAGGCGAGACCAAGCAAAAGCCCGATCCCGAACAACAACAGAACGCAGCTCATCGACCACCTGTCGATGGTCCGCCACCACCGGGGAAGAATCGGCTCGCCGTCCCCTGCCGGGACCGAGCCATAAGCCATTTCCGTCATGAGACCTGCTCGCTGCCTCTTGCCCGTTCTCCGGGTCTGTTTTGATGATAGCGAAACAATCGCGTCAGCGCCAGCCTCCCGGGCGCCAGTTTCGCGACAGTGGGTTTCCGCTCGGACACAAAGCTGTCCCACACCTGCCATATTTTCGCAGGACGATGATGAAAATCAGACAAGCGCGACACGTGTGTTCTGTTGGTTTCGTCGCTGACTCAGGGATTGACGATGGACCTTAGTCTTTTGAACGATGCTGCGCGTGCGGCCCATCTTCTTGGCCTTGCCTTGGGATTTGGCGTGGCCATCATGGCCGATCTCTGCGCGGCGCGCTCCCTCTTCCGGCCACTTGAGCGCCACGAGTTCGAGGACCTCCATCGCTATCACCGGACCGTGGCTTTCGGCCTTGCGCTGTTCTGGACAAGCGGCCTTGTGCTGCTTTGGTTGCGGACTGGTTTCGCGCTCGAGAACTTCTCGCCCAAGCTGGTCGCCAAGCTTTGTGTTGTCGGTCTGCTGACCGTGAATGCCTATCTCATCGGTCGGATCGGTTTGCCGACGATGTGGGCGTGGGAAGGGCACCGCTTCGGCGCGCTGCCATTGGCGCATCGTCTGCGCCTTGGCGCGCTTGCCGGCATGTCGGGCGCCGGATGGATCGCCGCACTGGCCCTTGGTGTCTTCAGCGCCATGAAGACCTTTGAATGGGACGTTCTGAGCGAGATCATCGGCGCGATCTATATCATCGGGCTGGGGGGCGCGATCCTGACAGCACTTCTCGCGCCGCTGCTGGGCTTCATTCTGGACCGTGCCGAAGGCTATCGATTAGCCAGATAGCCCGGCCGCAAATTCTTGCACACGTCCCTTGAAGCGGCGCGACAGGTTGCCCTTCACCAGCCGCAAGGATTGCAACATCAGGCGCGCCGAAATCGTGGTCGGTTTCAGGTCGATTGAAACGAACATCCGGGTCCGTGTTTTGGACAGGGCCACCAGATCAACGACGCCACGACACTCGACACCGTTCGAGCGGCTGTCGATCACGTACCCCTCTCCCGGTTGCAACCCGACCAGTTCGGCATCCACGTCATAGGACCGGCCCCGCCACGTGAACTTCGCTTTCCAGCATGTGCCAACCTCGTCGATCGGTGACGCATCGTCGCGCGTGATATCGACCCCGCGCCGCAGCATCCGACGCTCGAACGCATCGAAATCGGACACGGCTTCGAAAACGCGATCTATCGGCGCGTCTATGTCTTCACGGGACGAAAACTTCATGGCGTCTCATCGCACCTCGTCCAATGCGTCCGCAAGCCACTTTTCGATCAGGAACCGTGCAATCGAGCCTTGGCGCGCCGGGCGCATGTCAGGACGCTGACCTGCCGTAGCCGCCATCATCTCTTCGCGCGTGACCCAGAGCGCGTCCTCGATCTCTTCCGGGTCGATCTTGATCTCGTCCGAGGTGGCAAAACCCTGACACCCGAACATCAGCGAGTTTGGAAACGGCCAAGGCTGCGAGGCCAGATAGCGCACCTCGCCCACTTGAATGCCGGATTCCTCCAGCACTTCGCGGCGCACGGCAGCTTCGATGGTCTCGCCGGGTTCGACGAACCCTGCCAACAGCGAATACATTCCCTCGGGCCAATGCGGAGACCGCCCCATAAGCACCGAGTTTCCGCGTGTTATCAACATGATGACAACGGGATCGGTGCGTGGGAAGTGCCGCGCCTCGCAGGCGGAACACACGCGCTGCCACCCGGCTTCGATGATGTGGCTGGGTGCCCCGCATTTGGCGCAGAACCGGTGGGTCCGATGCCATTCCAGCAGCGCCTTGCCGCTGGCCAGAAGCTCGGCCGAGCGCGGCGATTGGGCAGTCATGTTGGCACGCAGTTCCGCGAAGACCTGCGTATCGGGCAAATCGGGGTGGGTCTGCTCGGACGGGTCTGTGAACGCGCCCACGGTCTCGGTATCGCTGCCCGGATCAAAACTTGAAACGTCGCGGGCGAACCGCGCTGTTCCATCGTCGAGACCCAGAAAGACAACCGGTTCTTTCGACACGTCGAACACCGGGTGGTCCGAGGGCAGAAAGACCGGGGCCCGCGTGGTCACATCCAGCAACGGTTTGCCCCGCCAGATCGGCAAGACGTTCCCCGACGACAGCAGGTCCGCCATACGGTCAGTGTCGCGTCGCAACTCGGCCGCCCGGTTCAGGCCCGAGCCACCGAACATCACGGTTTCTGCATCTTTCATTCCGGCACCCTCTTCCTGCCAGCGGTGTGCCACGCGACGCGCGAAGGCGCAAACAAGAGCCTAGTCCGCAGGATCAACTCTCTCTAAGGTTGTATCATGAGTTCCGAACCGCCCAACATCTCTGCGCTCGGTCAGTCTTTCCCCGACGGCCCGAAGGTCAACCTGAGGCTGCTGAACGTGACCGATCTGCACATGGAGATCCGGGCGTACGACTATTTCGCAGATACGCCGACCGATCATGGCGGGCTGGCGCAGGCCGCAACTCTGATCGAAGACCTGCGGCGCGAGGCCGAGAACAGCCTGACCTTCGACAATGGTGACTTTCTGCAAGGCACACCAATGGGCGACCTGATGGCCGAAGAGTGGGAGCCGAATAGGCCCGTCACGCACCCGATGATCGACGCCTTGAACACACTCGGCCTTGATGCGGCAACGGTCGGCAACCACGAGTTCAACTATGGCCTGTCCTTCCTGACCAGCGTTCTGGCACACGCCACGTTCCCTGTCGTATGCGCCAACATAGCGACCCGGTCCGGTCCCAGCCCGGAGCAGGACGAAACCCTCTTTCCGCCCTTTGTCATCCTTGATCGCACGGTTCGCGATACGTCAATGAAAACGCATGATTTGAAGGTCGGGGTCATCGGACTGACACCACCACAAATCATCCACTGGGACCGCAAGCACCTTGAAGGGCGGGTCGTCACCCGCGACATCATCGCCACGGCCAAGGCGCTGATCCCCGCGATCCGCGCGGCGGGCGCCGATATCATTGAGGCGCTGTCACATTCCGGGATTGAGGACGTCGAAGACAGGCCCGGTCTCGAAAACGCCAGCCTGCCGCTGGCCGCGACCGACGGTTTCGACGCGATCATCACCGGGCACAGTCACCTTGTGTTCCCGTCCGGGGTCTTTGACGGCGTCCCGAACATCGAACCCGCAACGGGCCTTATCCACGGGAAACCCGCCACGATGGCGGGGTTCGGCGGCTCGCATGTGGGCGTCATAGACCTGACACTGGCGGGTGGACCCGGCAACTGGACGGTCGCCAAAGCCAAGGCCGAGGCCCGACCGGTTGGTCACCAGAGAGAACGGGAAAGCGCGACCGAGCGTGCAATCCTTGCCGCGACCGAAAGCGCGCACCAAAGAACGTTGAACTACATCAGGCGGCCCGTTGGCCGAACGGATCGCCCGCTCGACAGCTATTTGACCGTGATCCAGCCTTCGGATGCCGTCCTGTTCGTGGCGGCAGCGCAGGCGTGGTACGTGCAACGCGCCCTCGCAGAAACCGAGTACGCCGACCTTCCATTGTTGTCGGCCGCCGCACCGTTCAAGGCGGGCGGTCGAGGCGGACCCGAGCGTTATACACATGTCGCCGCAGGCAGCGTCGCGATCCGTAATGTCGCCGACCTTTACGGCTACCCGAACTTGGTTCGCGCCGTTGCTGTGACCGGGAACGATCTGAGGCTTTGGCTGGAACACGCCGCTGGACATCTTCGGCAAGTGACGGTCGGTCACCATGACCAGCCCCTCCAGAACCCTGCAATGCCCTCCTACAATTTCGATACGATCACCGGCATCACCTACGAGATTGATCTTTCGCAACCGGCCCGTTTCGCGCCGTCGGGGCACCTCGCCGCGCCGGACGCATGGCGCATCCTCAACCTGAGGCACAACGGCGTTCCGGTGACGCCCGACATGCGCTTCGTTGTGGCCACCAACGACTATCGGGCCAGCCGCAGCGGCAGCTTTTCGGGGGCCGACACTGGCGAAACCGTTCTGTCACCGCCCGATACAACGCGCGACGTCCTGGTGCGCTTCTTGCAGGAAACCGATGCAACACGTGATCTTGGAGCGCCGCCGTGGCAGCTTCGACACTTGCCCGACACGTCGGTACGGTTCCAGACCGGTCCGGGCGTTCTGGCCACACCCGGCCGATTGGAGGCGCTTGGCATTGAAGCGCTCAGCCTGAACGATCGCGGCTTCCTTGATTGCCGGGCCTGGCTCTGGGGTCGCGGCCAGCGCCCCTTGCAATTCAAGGCCGAACTATCTAGCTAACCTCTCCGAGAGGTTGGCGCGGGCAAGCGCCTCGCCAACCCGGTCAGGTCCGGAAGGAAGCAGCCGTAACGAGCCCCGCTTGGGTCGTTGTCCAGCCTCTCACCCATGGCCGCTTAGGGCTGGTTTCCCAGCACCAGCAGCGCCGCAATTCCCAAGATCAGAAGAAACGCCAGCAACAGCGGCAGCCCGCATATCTGGCGCGTGGCCGAGCCATTGGGCCAAAGGCGAGATACGCCATAAATCGCAAGCGCCAAAAGACCCGCGATACCTTGCCAGCCAAGGAAACTCATCGCCGGGGTGAACGCGAACCCGTTGGCAATCAGTTCGTCGGTGGGACCAAGACGCCTGAGTTCGACCAGGGAATAGCCATAGGCCAGCACCCAGCCCGCCAGCAGAACGGTCAACAGAAGACGGACTTCGTCGCCCGGCCCTTTCATCTCGTCCGTCCGTTCCGGTCGAACATCGGGATCGCCGCCCACGCTTTCTGATCCTCGGTTTCAACTGCGCAGTGCCGCACGCCGCGCAACCGTTCCAGTGCAGGGTCCAGATCCTCGCCCGCCTCGACCATCAACCGCAACAACGCCATGCCCGACCGGCCACACCCGCCATAACAATGCGAGAAGACCTTGCCGCCCGCAGCCAGAACCCGATGTGCCTCGGCCGAAGCGTCGGGCCACATGGCGTCTGTGGCAGGCGGCGGCGCGCCAAAATCGTCAATCGGCAGATGCCGCCATCCGACCCCTGCTGCCGCAAGATCGGTGCCGAAATCGCGCGCCCCACTGCGCTCAAGCTCGTGTCCTGTGGTCATGGTCAGCACCAAACCCACGCCCCAACGAAGAATGGCGTTCAGGTCCGCGTCATAGGCCCCGCGACGCCCGGGCATGGGCCCAATCCCCAGCCACCCGTTGCCACAGGCCAGTTCGGCTATGCGATACTCGGACAACGCCATCCTCGACCACCTGTTCTGGATGCGCTTCGGCTGGGTCAGCCAGCGACACCACCTTCGGACACCCCACAAACTGGAACGCCCTGCGCGCCAAGTCCAGTCTGACGCGATCACCCCCCCGGAACTTGATGCAGATCATGGCAGAACGTCCTCGCGCCCCCCAGACTCGGCCCAAGAGAGAAGGAGGCCCACCGATGGGACACACCCCGCATGAACTGCCCGAAGAGTTTCCGGAGCACGTCGAGAAGATGCACGACCTGAAGGCCGGGAACGCGCATTTCGCGAAGCTTTTCGAGGATTATCACGAGATCAATCGCGCCGTGCATCGGGCCGAAACCAATATCGAACCGATCGAGGAATTGGCCGAGATGGACCTTCGCAAGCGCCGCGCCGCCCTCAAGGACGAAATCTACCGCTATCTCAGCACCTGATCCGGTGGACCCTGCCCGGTCCCCGGTCTAATCTCGGCGGGTCACGAATCCGCCGAGGCCCATGACCGAGACAGAAGAACAGACGTACCAGGTCCTCGCCCGGAAATACCGGCCCGAGACCTTTGCCGATCTTGTCGGTCAGGACGCGATGGTGCGCACGCTGAAGAATGCGTTCGACGCAGATCGTATCGCGCAGGCCTTCATCATGACGGGCATCCGTGGCACCGGCAAAACGACGACCGCCCGGATCATCGCCAAAGGCATGAACTGCATCGGGCCCGACGGCACCGGCGGCCCGACGACAGACCCGTGCGGTGAATGCGAGCACTGCGTCGCCATCACCAAAGGTGCGCATGTCGACGTGATGGAGATGGACGCAGCCTCGCGCACCGGAGTCGGCGACATCCGCGAGATCATTGACAGCGTGCACTATCGTGCCGCCTCGGCGCGCTACAAGATTTACATCATCGACGAAGTGCACATGCTGTCGACCAGCGCTTTCAACGCGCTGCTGAAAACGCTGGAAGAACCCCCCGCGCATGTGAAGTTCATCTTTGCTACGACCGAGATCCGGAAAGTGCCGGTCACCGTTCTGTCGCGCTGCCAGCGCTTCGACCTGCGCCGGATCGAACCCGAAGACATGATCGCCATGTTGCGCCGTATCGCCGAGGCCGAAGGCGCCTCGATTGCCGATGACGCCTTGGCGCTGATCACAAGGGCCGCCGAAGGCTCGGCCCGCGACGCGCAATCCCTGCTGGATCAGGCAATCAGCCATGGTGCGGGCGAAACCACCGCCGAGCAGGTCCGCGCGATGTTGGGCCTTGCCGACCGTGGCCGGGTGATGGACCTGTTCGAGCAGATCGTCACGGGCGACGCCGCCGGAGCCCTGTCCGAGCTTTCGTCGCAATACGCCGACGGCGCTGACCCGCTGGCAATCCTGCGCGACATTGCCGAGATCACCCATTGGATCAGCGTCATCCGCATCACACCGGAAGCCGCCGATGACCCCACCGTGTCGCCGGACGAACGCGCCCGAGGCCGCGAGATGGCCGACAAGCTGGCCATGCCGGTGCTGACCCGGATGTGGCAAATGGGCTTGAAGGCGTTGGAAGAGGTCGCGCACGCGCCCAACGCCATGATGGCCGCCGAAATGGCGGTGATCCGGATGACCCATGTGGCCGACCTGCCAACACCCGGCGACCTTGTGGCGAAGCTCAAAGACGCGACGCCGCCGCCTTCGCCGCCGCCACAAGGTGGGCATTCAGCCCCAGCCTCCAGCGCGGGCGCCCAAGCCGTGGCCGACCGTGCAGCAGCCCGACAATCCCCATCGGCGTCCGGCACGCCCCAAGCAGCGCTCGCTGACGCGCCCGAAAGTGCTCTTGCGCGGTTTCCCACGTTTCAGCGCGTGGTCGATCTGATCGCCGCCAACCGGGACCAGCTTCTGAAGGAACAGGTCATGAGCGGCGTGCGGCTGGTGTCCTATCAGCCGGGTCGGATCGAGTTCGAACCCTCGCCCAAGGCTCCGGCCGACCTTGCTCAACGCCTTGGCCAACGGTTGCAAAGCTGGACGGGGGTCCGCTGGGTTGTCTCGGTCACCGCCGAGGGCGGCGCGCCGACGATGCGCGAAGCCGAAGAGGCCGAGATTGACGACCTGCGCGAACAAGCCAAGCTGGACCCCACCGTTGCAGCGGTTCTGGCAACCTTTCCGAATGCCACGATTGGTGACCTTCAATCCGCCGAGAGCCTTGCAAACCAGGTTGCCGTCGAGGCTTTGGAAGAAGTGTCAGAAGAATGGGACCCGTTCGAGGACGAGTGAAGCGCCTTTCCTCGGCCTATTCTCAACAAATACACGTAATCCTGCCGATCGCACGGGCCCAGCGCTTGTTCTGACGCGTCCGCCTCCGTATCTAGAAGATCAAACGCATGCGCGAGGAGAGCACGATGCTGAAAGGACTTGGCGGACTGGCCGACATGGGCAAGATGATGAGGGCCGCCCAGGAAATGCAGACCAAGATGATGGAACTGCAGGAAGAGCTTGGCTCGATGACCGTGATCGGTGAAAGCGGCGCCGGGCTGGTCAAGGCGACCTCGACCGCGAAAGGCGAGCTGGTTGGTCTGGATATCGACCCGTCGATCTTCAACCCGGATGAAAAGGAAGTGGTCGAAGACCTGATCCTTGCGGCCATCAAGGACGCCCAGTCCAAAGCCAGCGAAAAGCACCAGAGCGAGATGCGCCGCATCACCGAGGAAATGGGCCTGCCGGCCGACATGAAGCTGCCGTTCTGAGGCAGATGACGCGCGCGCTTCTTCTGGCCGCCTGTCTTGCGTGGCCCGGGGGCCTTGCGGCGCAGGACTGGGCCACGCGCGCGTTTTGCGAAGCCAGCGCGCGGCCCGTCGCAGCGGCGGATTTTGCCCCGCATGATCTTGTGGCCCTCGAAAGCCGCGCGGCCGAGATCCCGAACGGTTTGGGGCGGTTTTGGCGGGTCGAAAGCCCCGACGGCGCGGTCTCGCATCTATGGGGCACGTTTCATGTCTCGCATCCCGACATTCTCGACCTGCCGGAGCTGGCCAGAACAACCATCGCCGCTTCGGATACCGTTGTTCTTGAAATCGACTTCACCCATCCCGATCGCGACAGCTTTCTGACCCAGTACGATCTGCCGGGGCGCTATCGCGACCCCGGTGACCCGTTTGCCGGGCAGGACATGCTTGATCTGAGCTTTCTTGGCCCCGAGGCCGAGGGTTGGGTGCTGGACCGGCTCTATGGGTACGGGACGGGCGAAGACGCGCTTTACGTGCTGACCTATGCCGGTTTGGCGGAACTGCTGCTGTCCGACCCGTGCGAGGATTTTTCCGCTGGCACGATCCCGGTGCAGGATGACTATATCCAGACATTAGGCCGGATTGCGGGCGCCAAGATCGTGGGGCTCGAGACACCGGGCGAGTTCCTGTCCGACCTCGCGGACAAGGAAGACACGGCGCAAGCGATCGTGACGGTCTATGCCAGCTATCTGCAACCGCAGTCGACGCCTGTGGCGCGCATTGCGGCATTCCAGCTGTATCGCGAGGGCCGTTTGGGCCTGCTGGCCGCATTGGACCGTGCTCACATCCAGGTGCTTTTTGGCGACGCTGGCATCGCAGCAATCGAACGAACCGACGCCTATCTTCTGGAACAGAGAAACACGCGGTTCCTCGAACGGTCCATGTCAATCTTGCAGGAAGGCGGGGCATTCTTCGCCGTTGGTGCGGCACATCTGCCGGGGCAGAACGGATTGGTCGCACTTCTGCAAGACAAGGGCTATTCAGTGACCCGAGTGGTCCTGCCCGGAGAGGTGGAATGAGCGCGCCAAGCGAACT
This sequence comes from Silicimonas sp., assembly GCA_022826385.1. Taxonomy (GTDB): domain Bacteria; phylum Pseudomonadota; class Alphaproteobacteria; order Rhodobacterales; family Rhodobacteraceae; genus JAJDOD01. Next base: position 115,689 of record JAJDUZ010000066.1, on the reverse strand, counting down.
GGAAGACCTGATCGAACTGATGGCCCGCCTGCCCGGCCTTGGGCCGCGGTCCGCGCGCCGTGCCGTGCTGCATCTGGTGAAGAAGCGCGCCCTTGTGCTGACACCCTTGGCCGACGCCATGGCCAAAGTGGCCGAAACGGCGCGGGAATGCCTGAACTGTGGGAACATCGGCACCGAAGACCTGTGTGACATCTGCCAGAACGAGAAGCGCGCCAATGGCGAGCTTTGCATCGTCGAAGACGTGGCCGACCTTTGGGCCATGGAGCGTGCCGCGGTGTTTCGTGGCCGGTATCACGTCTTGGGCGGCACGCTTTCGGCGCTTGATGCGATCGGCCCGGAGGAGCTTCGCATTCCCAAGCTGATCGACCGCGTGGCGACCGAGAGCATCTCCGAAGTCATTCTGGCCCTGAATGCCACCGTCGATGGCCAGACCACGGCGCACTACATCGCGGACCAGTTGGAACACCGGGTCAAGGTTACGTCCTTGGCGCAAGGCGTACCAATTGGTGGCGAACTTGATTATCTGGATGACGGGACGATTGGCGCTGCGTTGCGCGCCCGAAAGACAGTGTGACTTTCCGGCACAGCTGCAAAAATGCCGCCACCAAATTGCCTAGAATTAAGTCATACTAATGCCGAATTAGTATTGCCTAATACAAACATGGCTCACGTAGAGCTGTGTGTTGTACCGTACGAGTTCTCTGAAGTATCCGTAACGAGTTGTGTTCGTGCTGTGTTGTGAATGCCCCGTCTCGGCGCCCCTGAGTATCAAGCGCCGAGGCCGGGCTTCAAGTTCGCGCCTTAACGCGCGTCTTCCTCGTCATCGTCATCCGAATCCGGCAGGTTGAAGAAGCTGTCCGCGTCCGGAACCTCGTCCGATGCGTCATCGTCCGGCGCATCGCCAAGCGTAAACGTCTCAAGCCCCGAGATCGCGGTCGGGATCTTCGGTTCGGGATCGCCATCCAGCGATTGTTCGGTCGAGACCAGCTTGCGGCGCTCTTCGTCCGACATCACCTCGCCGTCGCGTGCCTTCTTGGCGGCGGCTTTCTGAACCGCCGCGTCAAGTTCGGACTGTTTGCAGAGACCCAGCGCAACCGGATCGATCGGCTGGATGTTCGAGATGTTCCAATGCGTCCGCTCGCGGATTGACTGGATCGTCGGCTTGGTCGTGCCGACCAGCTTGGAAATCTGGCCATCTGTCAGTTCGGGGTGGAACTTCACCAGCCACAGGATCGACGCCGGACGGTCCTGACGCTTCGAAAGCGGCGTATAGCGCGGACCACGGCGCTTTTCCTCGCCCACGGCAGCCGCGTTGTACTTCAGTTGCAGCTTGTGCAGCGGATCAGCCTCGGCCTTGTCGATCTCTTCCTGCGTCAGCTGGTTGTTGGTGATCGGGTCAAAGCCCTTCACGCCGGTGGCCACGTCACCATCGGCAATGCCCTGCACTTCCAGCTCGTGCAAACCACAGAAATCGGCGATCTGCTTGAAGCTGATCGTGGTATTGTCGACCAGCCAGACGGCGGTCGCTTTGGCCATAATCGGTTTGCTCATCTCAGGTCTCCTGACAATTCTCTCGCGCTGCCGGAAATCGGCTGGTCCCTTTGGACCCATCCTCGAATTTCGGGGAGTTGGCAGGTATATAGTCGTCACAAGACCAAGAGGGAAGAGCGAATGCGGGCTTTGAGTGTGTTGTTGCTGAGCGCGGGAATGGCCTCGGCGGATGGTGAACGGGCCGGAGACTTCGATTATTACGTGATGGCGCTCTCGTGGTCGCCCACATGGTGTGCGCTGGAAGGCGACCGTCGCGGCTCGCCGCAATGCGACGCGGATGCGGACAATGGCTGGATTCTGCACGGGCTCTGGCCGCAATACGAAGAGGGCTGGCCCAGCTATTGCCCGACCAACGCACGGAACCCGTCGCGTTCGGACACGCGGGACGAGGCCGACCTGTTCGGCTCATCCGGGAATGCGTGGCACCAGTGGAACAAGCATGGCCGCTGCACCGGGCTGACGGCTGCGGACTACTACGCACTGGCCCGCGAGGCCTATGGCCGGGTGACGCGCCCCGGCATCTTCCGCAAACTCGAAGACCCGATCCGGCTGCCGGCTTCAGTCGTTGAACAGGCGTTTCTGGAAGAAAACGAAGCCCTCGACGCCGACCAGATCACCATCACCTGCAAATCCGGTCGCATTCAGGAAGCCCGCATCTGCCTGACACGCGATCTTAAGCCGCGCCGCTGCGGCAACGATGTGATCCGGGATTGTCGCGCCACCGACGCGCTGTTCGACCCGATCCGCTAAAGGGTTTGCACCATCACGCTGATGAACCAGAGATGCGCCGCCGTCACGACCAGCACCCAGAAGCCGATACTGGCCGAAAACAGCACGGAAGGCGCCCCCTCGGCGCGCGCAATGACCACGACAAGGCTCAGAAGAAACGCAGGCGCAATCGCCAAGGTGCCAAGCATGTAATACTGGTCGAACACCAGCTTGGGGTCTTGCCGCATCAGGAAAATGGCCAACGCAGCAAGCAAAACCGGATAGCCCACGGCAATCAGAAGCAACAGTCTCGTCATTCGCCCGAAACCTCCAAGACGATCTTGCCCCTATGGTCAGCCTCCAAAGCTTCATGCGCTGCGGAGGCTTCGGCAAGAGCGAATGTCTGATCCATCACCGGAGCAATCCGACCTGTTGCAAGCAAGGGCCAGACCTCGCGCTGCAATTCTCGGGCGATTTGCGCCTTGGCCAGTACCGATTGCGGCCGCAAGGTTGAGCCGGTGACGGTCAGGCGACGCACCATGATCTCGGCAAAATTGGCCTCGACCAAGGGACCGCCGAGGAACGCGATGAAGACAAGACGCCCCTCGTCCTTCAAGGCCTTCAGATCACGCGGGATATACTCACCACCCACCATGTCGACGATCAGGTCCGCACCGCCTGCGGCGCGCAGAACCGAGACGAAATCCTCGGTTTTGTAGTTGATGCCCCGCTCGGCCCCCAGTTCCTCGCAGAACCGGCACTTGCCGTCCGACCCAGCGGTCGCAAAGACACGGGCCCCAAAGGAGTTTGCCAGCTGAATTGCCGTCGTGCCAATCCCACTGGTGCCGCCATGGATCAGGAATGTCTCGCCTGCGCGCAGGCGACCGCGCTGGAAAACGTTGGTCCAGACGGTGAAATAGGTCTCGGGCAGGCACGCGGCCTCGGCCAGCGACAGCCCGGCAGGCACCGGCAGGCAATGCGCCGCCGGGGTCACCACCTGTTCGGCATACCCACCGCCCGGCAACAGGGCGCACACCGCATCGCCAACGGCCCATTCCGTGACGCCGGGACCAATCGCGTCGATGTGGCCCGAGGCTTCAAGCCCCGGCAGGTCCGATGCACCCGGCGGTGGATCATAGGCACCCGAGCGTTGCAGAACGTCCGGGCGGTTCACCCCGGCATAGGCCACGCGAATCCGCACCTCACCATGGCCCGGCACCGGCGCTGGACGCTCGCCCAGGCGCAACACGTCGGGGCCACCCGGCGCGGCAATCTCGACGACCTTCATGCCCGCGGTGATCCTCCGGGGACATCCGTGCGCGGGCTGGGGGCTTTCATCTTGCCCATCACGGCGTCCTGCATCTGCATGAAGGGCTTGGTCAGCGGGTTGGACTTGAGTTGCCCTTTGAGCTTCTCGAACTGCATCACGTTCTCGATCCGGCGCTCGATGAAAGCGTGGGTGTCGCTGTTGTCCAGACTGTCGTCGCCCAGCCAATAAAGCACCGTCGACGCCCAGACGCCCGAAAGAATTGCGCGCTTCGAGTACCAATTGCCATCGCGGCTTTCATCGCCAAGTGCCGTCCAGATGTGGTCCGCGGTCTCCCACACCAGCTTGCCACCTTCGGCTGCATGCATCGGCAGCGAGAAAAGCGTCGACGCGCGCCGCACGGCCTCGCGGTCGCCCATCACCTCCAGCCGGAGACGCAGCGCCGTGGCCACCCGCTCGCCATAGCGCAGGCTGGAAAGGTCCATCTCGGCCAGCTTCGCGACCATCGCGGCATCTCCCCGCCGGTGATAGGCCACGGCCAAATCCAATGCACCGCGCGGGGCCAATGCCTTGGCCTCGGCCATGTCCATCGCGATATCCTGCGCCGCGGCGGCAAAACTGGCTTCGGACCAGCCGTCAAAGGCAACATGCGGCAAAGCGGCGTCAAGTAAGGCATCAAGTGACATCATGAAATTCCTCGTGTTCCCGGTGGTAGACAAGCTAGTCCGAGCTTGCTATACGCCCACTTCCTGCAATTTTTTGCAATTCTAACCTAGAAAGGTGGTGACAACCACATGCAGGTCAGTGTTCGCGACAACAATGTCGATCAGGCGCTTCGTGCCCTGAAAAAGAAGCTTCAGCGTGAGGGCGTCTTCCGCGAGATGAAGCTTCGGCGGCATTTCGAGAAGCCCAGCGAAAAGAAAGCCCGGGAAAAGGCCGAAGCTATTCGCCGTGCCCGCAAGCTTGCCCGTAAAAAGGCACAGCGCGAAGGGATGCTCTGAGAGCTTTTGAACATTGGGACGGTGCGCCGTCCGATGAGACGACCCCCGGCATTGCTCGGGGGTTTGTCGTTTTTGGGTGTTTGGTTATGAGAGCCGTGCCATCAACGGACCGGGGGCTGGCGATCGAACGGTTCCGCTATGCGCTTTATATTGGCCAAGACACATTGCTTACCTGAGCTATGCGCTTGTGGTGACAAATCGCCAGACCGCGGGCCGGTGTCGTCCATTGGTGCTCGAACCAATGGCGCATCAATGAACAACCGATGGCACGGCGGGGCTGACGCCCCTTGATTCCGTGCCTTAACGTCCGCTTAGAGCCCATAGTGAAGTCGCTGTTTAGGATGGAAATTGACATAGATTGAAGTTAGGCGGACTGCTTAGTATGCGCTGTGATAGTTGGAGCTTCCGTTGAGTGTCGTGCCTGTCGAGTATCAAATCATTGGACTAGTGCTTGCTCTGCTGGTGTCCCTGCTGCCCATTGCAATATCTGCATCAAAAATGTGGCAAGTCCTTTTTCTGAAAGCGAAAGTTGGCAGTCGCGAGCGAGTCACTAATGATCCAGTTTTTCGAAAGCACGCAAAAATTGCTCTTTTCTGGATGGCCGTTTTCTTTGGGTCAATGTACGGGATCGCGAACGTCTGACATCGATCTGCTCGAACTAAGGTCGATCCGTATATTGGCGATGGAATAGCGACCGCTTCGTCCACAAAGCCACCCTTGAGCGTCTTCCACCGAACGCCCCCCTCACCAATCCTCAACCCACCCCTGGCAAAACCCTCCCTGCGATGCGCATCGCTCTTCGAGAGGCTCTGATCCCCAGGCGTGAACTAGTGGGGACGGGGCCGGGTTCAGTGACGTCACTGTGACTTCCGGCACCTCGCAAACCACCCCACATACACCGTTCCCCGCCGCCGGAGCCCTCCGGACCGGCGTCAAACGTGTTGAAATTTCCTCACAAAATCAGCGCCCTCCATACTATGTGACCAAACACTCACCTAATTTTATTTACAGGTGACCATCGAGTCACCTATTTCTCTTCCCATGGACACGATCTTCAAAGCCCTCAACGACCCGGCCCGGCGGGATATCCTCGACAGCCTTCGCAGGAGGGACGGTCAGACCCTGTCAGAGCTGGAAGAGCAGTTCGACATGACCCGCTTTGGCGTCATGAAGCATCTGGGTGTTCTGGAAGACGCGTCCCTCATCACCACGCGCAAGGTGGGGCGGTTCAAATACCATTACCTGAACGCCGTTCCGCTGCAGGAGGTCATCGATCGCTGGATCGAGCCCCTTCTGGCCAAGCCCGTTGCGCGCGGGATCATTGATCTGAAAACCCATCTCGAAGGACACCGCCCAATGTTTGATACCGAAATGAAACCCGACTTTATCCACCAGACCTTCATCCGCTGCACCCAAGACGCGCTTTGGGACGCGCTGACAACGGCCGAGCAGGTCGCGGCTTACCACTTCATGTGCGATGCCGCCGAAGGCGATGCAGTCGTCGGTCAGCCGATGAACATGATCCGCAAGGACGGCTCGACCATGCTGACGCAGGTCACCACGGCACTTGAACCCAAAAGCCGGATTGAGATGACGTTCGAGCCGAACTGGGAAGGTGGCGCCGAGACCTCGCGCGTGGTCTTCCTGATCGATGCCGAAGGCGATCACTGCAAGCTGACCTGCGAACACTATGAGATCCCCGAAGGTCAGGACGGCGTTCGCGAAGGCTGGGCCCGCCAGATGGCGTCGCTCAAGTCGTGGCTGGAGACCGGCAAACCGATTAAGGCCGAGGCGACCGCCTGATCGCAGTTGCAGCGCTTTTGGAAGACAGGGCAGGCTGGCAAATCGTCAGGCTGCCCTGATCCGTTCCAGTGCTTGTTGATATCCCGCGGCAGCACGTTGGCGAAGCGGCGTATCACTTGGGTCTGGACGCGAGGCTGGCCGTGTTGATGGGCGCGCGTGGCTGGCACTCTTCTTTGGTGCAGGCTTGCTGCGGCGGGTGTGGGGCGCCTCGCCTGATCGACGCGGCGCCTTGGCACCATCGCCCAGGCCGCCTGACCGTGACGGTTTGGCACGCTTCTTCTTCGGCACATGCCCCTGCAACGCATCGAAAGCCGCATTCACCTCGGCGAGCCGCGCCGTCGCGGCCGCCTTGTCCTGCGCCTGATCCGGATGCAGGGCCCGCACTTTGGCACGCCATGCCATGCGGATGGTTGTCATATCGTCAAAGGGCGATACGCCCAGAACGGCGAACGGGCTGCGGGCTGCGGGCTTTACTCATCAAACTGACTCTCACGCTTCACGAATTAAGGCATAAAGATGGCACTCCCTCCGGACCACCCTCTTCGTGAATGAAAGGTTAACGTCACTCAGACGGGCAGCGCCGTTGTTTGGCGCACCTTGCGCAAGGCGAAAGACGAATGGATCTGAGCGATTCCCGGCAGGCGCGCCAGTTTCTTGCGATGGATGCGCGCGAAATCCTCGGCATCGGCGGCGACCACTTTCAACAGATAGTCCGCCTTGCCCGCCATCAGGTGGCACTCCAGCACGTCCGGGATTCGGCTGACTTCGCGCTCGAACGCGTCCAGCACTTCGTCCGCCTGCCCTGACAGCGTGATCTCGACGAAGACCACGGTCGCGCGTCCCAGTTTCCGGGGATCCAGCAAGGCCACATAGTCGCGGATGTACCCCGCTTGCTCCAACCGTTGCACCCGGCGATGACAGGCCGAGGCCGAGAGGTTCACCGCTTCGGCCAGATCGGCATTGGAAATGCGGCCCTGCCGTTGCAAGACGGACAATATGCGGGCGTCTGTTGCGTCTATATCTTCCATGATCGGAGATTCTTCTACACTTTCAGTTTTCAGCGCAACGATTTTCTCATCTTGATCTTCCGTTAACCTAAAATTCGCAGCACCGCGTCATGCTTGGTCCCTAAACTCGGGCCGGAAAGGGAGAAGAGCTATGAAGATCGGATGCCCCAAAGAGATCAAACCGCAGGAGTTTCGCGTCGGAATGACACCCAGCACCGCTGGTGAAGCCGTGCGTCACGGTCACGAGGTTTTGGTTGAAACCAATGCCGGGACTGGCGCTGGGTTCAGCGACGCGGATTATGTCGCCGCTGGCGCAACGATCCTGCCGGATGCCGCAGCCGTCTTCGAGACCGCCGAGATGATCGTCAAGGTCAAGGAACTGCAACCGGCCGAGCGGGCGCGCCTGCGCGAGGGTCAAATCCTGTTCACCTATCTCCACCTTGCGCCCGACCCCGACCAAACCCGCGACCTGATGGCCTCGGGCGCGACCTGCATCGCCTATGAAACCGTAACCGATGCGCAAGGTGGCCTGCCCTTGCTTGCGCCCATGTCCGAGGTGGCGGGCAAGCTTGCGCCGCAGGTCGGCGCATGGACCCTGCAAAAAGCCAATGGCGGGCGTGGCGTGCTGTTGGGCGGTGTGCCGGGCGTCGGCCCCGGCAAGGTCGTGGTGATTGGCGGGGGCGTTGTCGGCACGCATGCCGCACGCGTCGCGGCAGGCATGGGCGCCGACGTGACCGTGCTGGACCGGTCCCTGCCCCGGCTGCGTTATCTTGACGACACGTTTGGCGGGCTGTTCCGCAATCGCTATTCCAGCGCCGCCGCAACAGCCGAGTTGATCGCCGAGGCCGATCTGGTGGTTGGCGCCGTTCTGATCCCCGGCGCCGCCGCGCCCAAGCTGGTGACCCGTGCCGATCTCTCGGCCATGAAACCGGGGGCTGCGATCGTGGATGTGGCGATCGACCAAGGCGGTTGCTTCGAGACGTCGAAGGCCACCACCCATGAAGACCCGATCTACGACGTCGACGGCATCATGCACTACTGCGTTGCCAACATGCCGGGCGCCGTTGCCCGCACCTCGACCATTGCGCTGACCAACGCCACGATGCCCTATCTGCTGGCGCTGGCCGACAAGGGCTGGCGGCAAGCCTGTCTTGATGATCCGCACTTGCTGGAAGGCCTGAACGTGCATGCTGGCAAGCTGACCTATTTCGCGGTCGGCAAAGCGCTTGGCATCGACGTTACGTCACCTGCTCTGGCCGTGAAGGCATGAAAAAAGCCCCGCCACGGCGGGGCTTTTCAATCGCGATTGCCGGAAGATCAGGCGCGGGCTTTGAGCGCGTCGCGGATCTCGGCCAGCAGTTCTTCCTGCGTCGGGCCAGCTGGCGCTTCCTCTTCGGGCGCCTCTTCCTCGGCTGCCGCATCCTTCACGCGGTTCACCATCTTGACGAGGATAAACACGACCCAGGCAATAATCAGGAAGTTGATCAGCGCCATGATGAAGCTGCCGTAAGCGAACACGGCGGCTCCGCCTTCGCGCGCAGCCTCAAGGCTGGCGCCTTCGGCAACGTCACCCGACAGAACGGCATAGTTATTCGTGAAGTCGACACCGCCCATGAACAGACCGATGATCGGGTTGATAAGGTCGCCCACAAGCGACGTCACGATCGCGGTGAATGCCGCGCCGATGATGATACCCACGGCCATGTCCATGACATTGCCCTTGGCGATAAAGTCTTTGAATTCCTGGATCATTGCTCCCTCTCCAGTTCCCTGTGCAAATCAGTGCACACTGCCATCCCACGGGTGGGATAGAAAAATAACTGGGAAAAAACAACGAATTGTTTCAGATCTGAAAACGACGCTAGGTCGGAAGAGTGCCTGTCAGAACGTATTTCAGGATAGCGACGACCTGTGACGGCTCTTCGGCAACGGCCAGCGAAGCCGCGTGTACCTCTTTCAGCGCATGCCCATGCTCGGGCGGGTTGAGCGTGATCACCGACTTGCCGAGTGCGGCGGCATAGCCTGCATCAAAGGCCGCGTTCCACTGCTTGTACTCGGTTCCGAACCGCACGACGACGACATCCGCGTTTTCAATCCCGTGCCGGGTGCGGATCGCGTTGACCATGGCGCCCTTGTGATCGTGCCAGAACTTCTTGTCTTCAGCGCCCAGGATCGTCACGCCGCAATCATCCGACGCGCCGTGGTCCGTGACCGGGCTCGAAAACGTCACATCCAGCCCCTCGGCCCCGGCGATGATCTGATCGCGCCAGTCAGTGTGAATTTCTCCGGACAGGTAAACCTTGAGGCCCATGGCAGTCGCTCCTTTTCGTCTTATGGCGACACCTAGCGGGTTCCCACTACTTCGCAACCCCGCGCACAGAGACTTGTGTGAAATCGCGGATTTGATGACAGGGAAATCGGCTTATGTTCTTTTTCGAACAATCTAGGACCGACCCCATGACAGCCCTTAAAGACCACCCCATCACCAAGCGCTGGCCCCCTGTCCGCGAGGACGTGATCCAGCTTTATGCCTTTCCCACGCCCAATGGCGTCAAAGTATCAATCGCGCTGGAGGAGATGGGCCTCGACTATGACCCGCACCTTGTCACGCTGGCCGACGCCGATGTGAAAAGCCCCGAATTCCTGTCGCTGAACCCCAACAACAAGATCCCGGCCATCATCGACCCCAACGGCCCGAACGGCGAAACGGTCGCGCTATGGGAATCGGGCGCCATCCTGATCTATCTGGCCGAGAAGACCGGTCAGCTGATGCCGACCGAGGGGGCCGCGAAATACAACGTGCAGAAATGGCTGATGTTCCAGATGGGCGGCCTTGGCCCGATGTTTGGACAAATCGGGTTCTTCGTGAAGTTCGCCGGATCCCAGATCGAAGACCCCCGCCCCCGCGAGCGCTATATCAACGAAGGCAAGCGTCTTCTGAACGTGCTGGAAGGTGCGCTGGACGGGAACGACTGGATCGCGGGTGATTACTCGATCGCGGATATCGCGATTGCGCCGTGGCTGCGTGCCCTGAACTTCTATGGTGCGAAGGACATGGTGGGTTGGAACGACTTGAAGAACGTCCCCGACTATCTGGACCGCTTTCTGGAACGTCCGGCCGTGCAGGTCGGTCTGAACACGCCGAAACGCCCCGAGTGACGGCGTCCGGGCCGGTGTGGCTGAGAACACCGGCCCGCTAAAATACAGGCGCCGCCGGAACGGTTGCTAGCCGCGCAGCACGCCGCCAGTGGCCTTGCTGACTTTTTCGACAATGGCTTTGCCGACCGCCTCGATATCTTCGTCGGTCAGTGTCTTGTCGCTGGGCTGAAGCCGGACGGTGATTGCCAGCGATTTCTTGCCCTCGCCCAGCGAGCCGCCGACGAACTCGTCAAAGACGCGCACCTCTTCGATCAACGCCTTGTCCGCGCCTTGCGCCGCGTTCACGACATTGATCGCTTCGACATCGGCGTCCAGCACAAAGGCAAAGTCGCGTTCGACCGCCTGCAGATCGCTGATCGCAAGGGCGGCCCGCGTTGACGACGCGTTCTTCGGCTGCGGGATTGCGCCGATATGGACGGCGAAACCGACCGCCGGGCCTTTGACGTCGAGCGCCTTCAGAACCTTGGGATGGATCTCGCCAAACGCGGCCAGCGTGATCTTCGGGCCCAGCGTCATCCGGGCCGAGCGGCCGGGGTGCCACCATGCCTTGGCCGGGCGCGCGAACTGCATCCGGGCCGGAGCGCCAAGCGCCGTCAGGATGGCCTCGGCATCGGCGCGGGCGTCGAACACGTCGACCATGCGCCGCGCCCCGTGCACGTCCTTCGGCCCGGTGGCGCCAATGCGAATGCCCGAGACAAGGATCTCGTGCTCTTCCGGTTCGCCACCGTGGAACACCGCGCCCACTTCGAAAAGCGACAACTCGCCAAAACCGCGCGCCTGATTGCGGGCGGCGGCCTGCAGAAGTCCCGGCAGATGCGACGGGCGCATATGGGTCATGTCCTGACTGATCGGGTTCGCAACGCGCCGCGCCTCGTCACCGCCACCGAATAGCGCAGCGCTGGCCTGATCGATGAAGCTGTAGGTGACGCATTCATTGTACCCCAGTGCCGCCGCCGTGCGTCGGGCGATCTGTTCGCGCTTCTGCATTGGCGTCAGGATGGGCTTCGGCACACCCGCCGTCATCCGGGGCATCGGCTTCGGCTCAAGATTGGTCAGCGACGCGATGCGCGCGACCTCTTCAACAAGGTCGGCTTCCCCTTTGACGTCGCCGCGCCAGGTGGGTGGGGTCGCCATGTCGCCGTCCAGCGTGAAGCCAAGCTTTTCCAGCGTCGCCCGCTGTGTTTCGGCAGGGATGTCCATGCCAACCAGCGACGAACACCGCGCGGTGTCCAGCTTATAGGCGCGCGTGACGTCAGGTTCGGCACCGGCCACCACGACCTCCGAGGCCTCTCCGCCACAAAGATCAAGGATCATCTGCGTCGCCGCTTCCAGACCGGGCAGCGTGAAGGCCGGGTCGACGCCGCGCTCGAACCGGTACTTGGCGTCCAAGTTGATCTTCAACTTGCGGCCGGTATGCGCGATGGTCACCGGATCCCAATAGGCGCTTTCAAGGAAGACATTGACCGTTTCTTCGGTCACGCCCGACGCCTCGCCCCCCATGACACCGGCAATGCTTTCGGGCGCCCGATCGTCCGAGATCACCATCATGCCCGGTTCGAACGTATAGGTCTTTTCGTCCAGCGCGACGAGCGTTTCGCCGCCCTTGGCCCGGTGCACCCGCAAATCGCCCTGAACCTTGTCGGCGTCGAAGACGTGCAACGGACGGTTCCGGTCGAAGGTGAAGAAGTTGGTGATGTCGACCAGCGTCGAAATCGGGCGGAGGCCAATAGCCTTCAGGCGCGCCTGCAGCCAGTCGGGGCTTGGGCCGTTCTTGACGCCCTTGATGAGGCGGCCGGTGAAATGGGGGTTTCCGTCCACGGTATCGGCATCGATGCTGATCCCGATTGTGCTTTTGAACGTGCCCGGCACCGGCGCAGGCGCCTTGCCGATCAGCGTGCCCAAGCCGCGTGCGGCCAGGTCGCGCGCGATGCCCTCGACTCCCAGCGCATCCTGCCGGTTTGGCGTGATCGCGATCTCGATCATCGGGTCGATCTTTTCGGGCGCGTTCGCAACCAACCAGTCGGTGAACTTGTCACCGACGGCGCCACTGGGAAGCTCGATGATGCCGTCATGTTCGTCCGAGAGTTCCAACTCGCGCTCGGATGCCATCATGCCATGGCTTTCGACGCCGCGAATCTTGCCGACCGACAACGTCACGTCGATCCCCGGCACATAATCGCCTGGCTTGCAGACGACGACCGTGATGCCCTCGCGCGCGTTGGGCGCGCCGCAGATGATCTGCTTGACGCCCTCGTCAGTGTCGACCTCGCACACGCGCAAACGGTCGGCATCAGGGTGTTTTTCGGCCTTCAAAACCTTCCCCAAAGTGAACGGGGCAAGGCGGTCGGCCGGGTTTACGACCTCTTCGACCTCAAGGCCAAGGTCGGTCAGGGTTTCCGCGATCTCGTCCACGCTGGCGGTGGTATCGAGGTGTTCCTTGAGCCAGGACAGAGTGAATTTCATTGGTTCGAACCTCGTCGACAGTTGGACGTCTCAGCAGCAATTAACTGCGCATTCAGCGACGGACGTCCAAATTTCGCCATATTTTGGGGGTTTTTTAGTCCTGAAACTTGGACAAAGAGGGCAAAAACATGGAACCGGAAGCCGAGGCGCTGCGCCTCTCCGCCATGATCGCTTTTTGTGTAGGTGCCTATCTTATTGTGCTGTCGGTCGATAACTTTAACCAACAAAAGACGCCCACGCGGATTGGCGAAGCCCAATGCACGTGGTGGAGCGCCAACGTGCAAGGCTGCGGGAAGAAGACCCGCTCGCTGAGCCAGATGACGGCGCCGTCGCAGGGGCTGGCGTTCAACCTTTAGCGCCCGAAATCTTGAAAAGATTTCTGTCCGATTTCTTTTCAAGAAATCGGCGTGAGCCACCTGACCGGCGCGCGCTTGCAGAAGATCACGATTTGCCCGCTGTTCTCTGCAACCCGAAACCCGCGCCGCTCGATCTCGGCCATGAACGCGTCCATGCCTGCGAAGCGCTCGATATCCCTCGCTTTGCGGCGAATCACGCCACCCTGCGCAACCGACTTGCTGGCAAACAGGTCGTGCAGCCACACCTCGGGCGTCAGGGGCGAACGTCTTGTGTCCATCCGAGCTTTTTGCCGGCGATATGGTTAAGGCAGGGTGAATCTCACAATCCTCCATGCAGCGTCGGCACCTGCAGCGCACTGAAGCCATAGTGGCGCAGCCAGCGCAGGTCGCTGTCGAAGAAGGCCCGCAAGTCCGGAATGCCGTATTTCAGCATCGCCATTCGGTCGATCCCGATGCCGAAGGCAAAGCCCTGCCATTCCGCCGGGTCGATCCCGCCGGCTTCCAGCACCTTGGGGTGCACCATGCCCGAGCCCAGCACTTCCAGCCAGCCGTCACCTTCGCCGACCTTCACCTGCCCGCCTTCGAACGAGCACTGGATATCGACCTCGGCCGAGGGCTCGGTGAAGGGGAAATGCGACGCGCGGAACCGGGTTTTGACCTTGGTGCCGAAATAGGCCGAGAAGAACTCTTCCAGCACCCATTTCAGGTTCGCCATCGAGATATCCTTATCGATCGCCAGACCTTCGACCTGGTGGAACATCGGCGTGTGCGTCTGGTCGTAATCGGCGCGATAGACGCGACCCGGGCAGATGATGCGAATGGGCGCGCCATGTGCCTGCATCGACCGTATCTGCACCGGCGAGGTGTGCGTCCGCAGCACGTGCGGCGGGCGATTGTCGCCGTCGGCGCGCGCCATATAGAACGTGTCCATCTCGGTCCGGGCCGGATGGTGGTCGGGGATGTTCAGCGCGTCGAAGTTGTACCAGTCGGTTTCCACCTGCGGTCCTTCAGCCACGGCAAAGCCCATATCGGCCAGGATCGCCGTGATCTCCTCGGTCACCTGGCTGACGGGGTGGATCGTGCCACGCGGGCGGTCGCGGGCGGGCAAGGTGACGTCCAGCCATTCCTCGGCCAGACGCGCATCCAATGCCGCGTCTTCCAACGCGACCTTTTTCGCTGCCAAGGCCGAGTTGATCTCGTCCTTCAGGGCGTTCAGCTTCGGCCCGGCCACTTGGCGCTCCTCGGGCGTCATGCGGCCCAGTTCGCGCATCTGCAGGCTGACCTCGCCCTTCTTGCCGACAGCGGCCAATCGCAGCTCTTCAAGTGCTGCCTCGTCGGCGGCTGCCGCGATCGCGGTGAGGTATTTGTCGCGCAGATCGTCCATCATGGACTCCCCTGTGTTTCTCTATCGCCCTGCTAGCCAGCACGGGCTTGAATGACAAGAAGCCGCGAGACCTGAAAAGGTCCGCGGCTTCCGTTTGTTCAATGACCCCGAAGGGTATGTTACGCGAGCGCGGCCTTCGCCTTATCGACGATGGCTCCAAACGCTTCCGGCTCGTGCACGGCGAGATCGGCCAGAACCTTGCGGTCCACCTCGATCCCGGCCAGCGACAGGCCATTGATGAAGCGGCTATAGGTCAGCGCTTCATCGTGGCTGCGCACAGCCGCGTTGATCCGCTGGATCCAGAGTGCGCGGAAGTTGCGCTTGCGGGCCTTCCGGTCGCGCGTGGCGTACTGGTTGGCCTTGTCGACCGCTTGGCGGGCGACTTTGAACGTGTTCTTGCGGCGACCGTAATAGCCTTTTGCGGCGTCGGTGACCTTCTTGTGACGGGCGTGGGTAACCGTACCCCCTTTAACGCGTGCCATGTGTCTGTCTCCTTACCGGTCGTAGGGCATGAATTGCTTGACGATCTTCTGATCGGGCTCGGACATCACGGTCGTACCGCGTGCGTTCCGGATGAACTTTCTTGTCCGCTTGATCATGCCATGGCGCTTGCCGGCCTGGGCACTGACAACCTTGCCGGTTGCCGTCACTTTGAAGCGCTTCTTAGCGCTCGACTTCGTCTTCATCTTGGGCATTTCCATCTCCTTTACGTCAGACGGTTCACGGCCCACTCGGCATGCCACTTGGCCGGCGGACCCGTCAGAGATGCGCGGCTTACACGCGGATGATGCGTCTGGCAAGGGAAAAGCAGCGAAATCCGCTTGAATTTCGCACGCTTCGGAAAGCGTCGATGTCTCAGGCGCCCGTCAGAACCCTCAGGAACAGGGTCGGCATCTCTTCCAGCGGGTATCCACCCGGCCGTGATGCGTTGGCATAGACGATCATGCTGCCCCCAACGGCGATCGACACAAGAGCCCCGCGCGGAGGCGCTCCACGCGAGAACGCACCAACAGCGGCCGGGAAAGCAAGAAAGAGTACCAGCACGCCCAGACACATTATCAGGTCAGTATACGCTGCCATAACAACCCAAGGTTAGACTTGGATTTAGGCAAATTTTTGGCGTTATTCCGGGTCGGCGGGAATGATCAGGCTTTCGTCGCAGGGGGCAACGCGCAGAATGTTCGTTGTCCCCGACTTCCCGAACGGCACACCGGCGGTCACGACAAGCTGGTCGTCGGGTCCAGCGAAGCCTTCACTGATCGACGCGCGGGCCGAGTTCAAAACGGCGGCCTTGAAGCGATCTACCTCGTCGGTTTGCAGGCAGTGCAGCCCCCAGGTCAGCGCCATGCGACGGGCGGTGTCCAGCTTCGAGGTCATGGCGATAATAGGAACATGCGGTCGCTCGCGGGCAACCAGCGACGCGGTCGTGCCGCTTTGCGAATAACAACAGATGACCTTGATATCGGCAGTTTCGGCAATCTCGCGCGCCGCAGAAACGATACCGTCCGCGACCGATTGCTTAGGACCGCCGCGGCTGGCGTCGATCACTTCGCGGTAGGTCGGGTCATTCTCGACCTCGATGGCAACGTCGTTCATCGTGCCGACCGCTTCGGTCGGATACTGGCCCACGGCACTTTCCGCCGACAGCATCACGGCATCCGCGCCTTCATAGATCGCGGCGGCCACGTCAGAAACTTCGGCGCGGGTCGGCATCGGGCTTTCGATCATCGATTCCAGCATCTGCGTCGCGACAATGACCGGCTTCGCGGTCGCGCGGCATTTGCGGACCATGCGCTTCTGCATCGGCGGCACGGCCGAGATCGGGCATTCCACACCCAGATCGCCGCGCGCCACCATGATGCCGTCCGACGCCTCCAGGATCGCATCGTAAGCCTTAACAGCCGCCGGCTTCTCGATCTTCGACATCAGCGCCGCCCGGCCCTTAGCCAGATCACGCGCTTCGAACACATCCTCGGGACGCTGCACGAAGGACAGCGCCAGCCAATCGACCCCCAGTTCGCAGGCAAATTCCAGATCGACCTTGTCCTTGGCTGACAGCGCCGCCAGCGGCAGCACCACATCCGGCACGTTGACGCCCTTGCGGTCCGAGATGGTCCCGCCGACGACAACCTTGCACTCGGCAAAATCGGGTCCGAAGGTTTCGACCCGCAGACGGATCTTGCCGTCATTGACCAGAAGCGTCGCGCCTTCCTCGAGCGCCTCGAAAATCTCGCGATGCGGCAGTTGCACGCGCGTCGCGTCGCCCGGCACATCATCCAGATCGAGCCGGAAATCCTGCCCTTCTTCCAATTCCTCGGACCCATTCGCAAAGGCACCGACCCGAAGTTTCGGGCCCTGAAGGTCTGACAGAATACCGATCGGGCGGCCGATATCTTTCTCGACCTCGCGGATGACCTTGTGCCGCCCGGCGATATCCTCGTGGGTGCCATGGCTCATGTTCAGCCGGAAGACATCGGCGCCGGCTTCGAACAGGGCACGGATCATCTCGTAGCTCGACGAGGCGGGGCCGAGCGTGGCGACTATCTTGACGTTGCGGGTGCGTCGCATGGGCAGCTGAATCCTTTCAGGGCGCAGTCATGTTAGCGTATGACTCTCTATGACAGATTCCGGGGTTGAAGGACAACCGTCTCGGCCTAAAATCATCTTCGGGAACAAACTGAATGCCGTCGGAACAGCAAGATATCGACTGGGTGCCCGTGCACCTGCTGGGGGAGGAACGCCGGTCACGTTGGTTGGTGGTGTGCGATCACGCCACCAATATCGTTCCGCCGTGGTTGACCGGCGGCTCCCTTGGGTTGCCCGCCGAGGACGTGGCGCGCCACATCGCATTCGACATTGGTGCAGCAGGCGTGGCCGTGCGGTTGGCGGAACGTTTGTCAGCACCGGTTGTCCTATCAAACTTTTCGCGCTTGGTGATCGACCCGAACCGGGGCGAGGATGATCCGACGCTGATCCGGCGCCTGTATGATGAATCGATCATCCCCGGGAACCGGCACATGGACGACGCCGACCGGCAGCGCCGTCTCGAAGCGTGCTATCGGCCCTATCACGCTGCTGTCGAGCGTGTTGCCGCGCGCCGACCCGATACGGTGATCCTGTCGATCCACACCTATACTCCGCAGTTGCGACACAAACCGATGCGGCCCTGGCATGTGGGGCTGCTCTTTGCGGACGACACCCGCTTGTCCCTGCCCTTGGCCGATCTTCTGGAAGGGTCTGGCGATCTGGTTGTCGGGCTGAACGAGCCCTATTCCGGGTATCTGGCCGGAGACACGATAGACCGGCATGCGCTGCGCCACGGGCGCCAGAACACCCTGATCGAGATTCGGAACGATCTTGTGACTGACGAAGCCGGACAAGCGGCATGGGCGGATCGGCTTGGCGATTTGCTTCCAAAAGCGCTACAAGCGGCAGACGCCCGATAAGGAGTTTGGAGCATGGACGAGCAGACCAAGATCGAACTTGAAGCCGCTGCCTTTCGCCGTCTGCAGCAGCACCTGATGCAGGACCGCAGCGAAGTGCAGAATATCGACATGATGAACCTTGCCGGGTTCTGCCGGAACTGCTTGTCGCGCTGGTATCAGGAGGCCGCGGCCGAACGCGGGATCGAATTGTCGAAGGACGAGGCGCGCGAAACGTTTTACGGCATGCCCTATGACGCATGGAAAGCCGAGTTCCAGACCGAGGCGACGCCAGAGCAACGCGCCGCGTTCGAGAAGACGCACAAGGACTGACCGCGACGGTCACGCCACGTCGTTTCGGACGGCTGCTTCCACGGAAGCGCAAACCTCTTCGAGACTTCCGGGGCGTGCGTAGAAATATCCCTGCATGCGGTCACACCCAAGCGCGCGCAGAACATCACTATGCGCGGAGGTTTCAACGCCTTCCACCGTCACGCCAATGTCGAGAGCGCGTCCGATCTCGAGAATGGATTTGACCAGTCGTCGCGCGCTTTCGGACTCGGTAATCGGTGTGACCAGCCGATGGTCAATCTTCAATCGCTCGGGCGCAATTCGCCGCAAGCCAACGATGCTGGCGCGTCCGGTTCCGAAATCGTCAACTTCGAAAGCTGCACCGAGCGCACGCAAGGCTTCGATCCGTTCAAAGACGCTGCTGTTCTCCTCCTCGAGGAAAACCGTTTCGACAAGTTCCAGCGCAATTTTTCCGCGATACTCTGACTGGCGGATGTCTTCCAGCAACTGGCGATCGACAAGACGAGCGCGGCTCACGTTGAACCCCAAGGCAGGCGGTTCGTCCCATGCGTCGAAGAAGACCGCACATTCGGCAATCGCCTTGCGAAAAATCATCGCGTCAATTCGCGATGTGACATGGAATTCGTCCGCCGTATCGAGGAAGGCGGCCGGCGCCAAGGCGCCGCGTTCCGGATGATGCCACCTTGCAAGAACCTCCAACGCGGTGATCTTTCCAGTCTGGACATCGACCTGCGGCTGATAGCACGGCACGAACTCTTCTCTTTCGAGACCGCCCTGAAGGTCATCGGCCAGACGTTTCGCTGACTTGAGATGCTCAAGGTCGGCAGTGTCAAACACGGCTTTCATCGCGCGCCCGCCGGTCTTTGCCTTGTAAAGCGCAACATCCGAACACGTCAGCAAATCCTCGGCCGGGACGGTCGGTGTGCGGGCAATGCCCACACTTGCCCCCAGTCGGCAGACGACGTCACCAAACGGAATGGGCTCGCAAATCTCTTCGATCAGGCGATCCGCCAGGATTTCGGGGTCGTCCGAATCCGCCGAGCAGAGCATAAGGACCACGAATTCGTCACCGCCGATCCGGGCCACCGCATCGCGCGATCGCACCTTGGTTCGCAAGATCTCGGCCACTGTCACCAGAACGTGGTCTCCCGCCGCGTGCCCCATCGTGTCGTTGATGTGCTTGAAGCGGTCGAGATCGATATGCAGGGCCGCAAGTTCCAGACCGGTTCGCGTCTTCGCCTCGGTCAATTCTTCAAGGCGCGCGTTCAGAAGCCGCCTGTTGCCAAGCCCGGTCAATTCATCATGCAAGGCTTGCTCGCTGATTTCATGGTTCGCTTCCTCGAGGCGTTGCGCATACCTTTCAAGCTCGCGCTGGTGACGCAGCTGCTCCGATATATCGACGCGCAAAACCACACGGTCCCCGTTCGGAGCGTTCGACCGGATCACCTTATAATCGCGCCCCCGAATGCGCATGATCAGGTTGTCTTGCTGGCCATCCTGCCAAGATCTCATATAGGCCCGAAGAAAGTCTTCCTCACGGCCCACGGCATCGTCGATGAAGCCGTTGGCAAGGCACATTTCAATGATCTTCTCTTTCTTGAGGCCGGGTCTGATGTCCGACGCTTTCGGCGAAACGGTGTCGGCGAAGGCCGGATTCCAGATCACCAACCGATCCCGCGCATCGAAAATGCAGAACGGGTCAGGTGACATCTTGATTGCCGACATCAGGCGGCTTTGCACGGCTTCAAGCTTGGCCAGCAGATGTTCATGTTCGATCAAGGCCAGTTCGGCCGACTGTTCCCGATTCTTGAGGTCGTCAATGTCGCGCACCGAAATGAAGGTATAGGCGCCAGCCCCCTGATCATCCGGCATCTCGACCACCGAGACGCCACCCCAGAACGAGCTGCCGTCAAACCGAAGACACAAGGTATCCTGCGAGAAGCTCGATCCGCCCGTCTCACACATAGCTTCGAACGCCGAGATGAAGTCGGCCGCATAATCGGGATGGTACAGCGCGAACGGATCGATATCGGCCGCCTGTTCGGGCGTCGTTGGATACATTCGATAGAACGCCTCGTTCGCCCATACAATGCGAAGCCGTTCGCCCTGCCCCGCTTGACGAGCAATGCAGACGGCTTCGACGGCCAAAGTCGGAATTCTTGCAACAACGTCTTCTAGATTCATGGCCCAGGCCGTTTTTCGACTCGAACCATCCTAGAAGGTCGACCTTTCCGGATCGCTAAGCGTGCCGGATAAGATCAAATTGTCTTTATTCAGATCGCAGCTTTGCGACTTTCGTCCAGATAGATGTCGCGCAGCCGCAGCGCCGTTTGCCCCGGTTTGCCGCTTCCAACCGGCTTGCCGTCAATTTCAACGACTGGCATGACGAATGTCGAGGCCGAGGTAATGAATGCCTCGTCCGCGTCCATGGCTTCGGCCAGCGTGAACGAGCGCTCTTCCACCTGCATTTGGGCTTCCCGCGCAAAGCGCAGCACTGCGGCCCGCGTGATGCCATGCAGGATCTCGTTACCGAGGTGACGCGTGATGATCTTGCCGTCTTTGACGATATACGCGTTGTTCGAGGTGCCCTCGGTCACGAAACCGTCTTCGATCATCCACGCATCGTCGGCCCCGGCCTTCTTCGCGGCCATCTTGCCCATCGACGGATAGAGAAGCTGAACCGTCTTGATGTCCCGGCGGCCCCAACGCTGGTCCTCGATCGAGATCACCTTCATGCCTTCCTGCGCCTTCGGGCTTTCGGCCAGGCCGGGCTTCGCTTGCGTGAACAGCACGATCGACGGCGCCGCCCCTTCAGGATAGGCAAAATCCCGGTCTGCGGCACCGCGCGTGATCTGAAGATAAACAAGACCGTCCCCGATCTCGTTCCGCGTCACCAGTTCCCGATGGATCTCCAGCAATTCGTCCCGCGTCACGGGCGAGGTCATCTCCAACTCGCCCAACGACCGCTCGAGCCGCGCCGCGTGCCCGTCGAAGTCCAGAAGCTTGCCGTCCAACACGCTGGTCACTTCGTAAACGCCATCGGCGAACAGGAACCCTCTGTCGAAGATCGAAATCGTGGCGTCTTCCTCGGGAAGGTAGCTTCCGTTGACGTAAACAATGCGGCTCATGGGTCTATCCTCGGGTTTTCAGGTGTGATGTCGCGCGGCGCGGTCAAGGTCAAGCCATCGGATCGGCCAGCGTCAAAGGGTCCAGCCGACCGTCACGGATCAGATGCTGCACCGACAGCGCCACCGCTTGCGCGTCGCCCAAGGCATCATGCGCCTGCAAGCCCTCGGCCTCGATCCCCAGAAACGCCGGCAAACCGGGGCTGCGAAGCCCGTGAATGGTCTCGTCCGAGAACCCGGCCTTGGCAAACAGATGCACCGCGTTCCCGAACCTTTGGACCGGGATAGCGGGCGCGATCCCCGCGACATAGCAGCTGATCGCAAGCAGGTTGAACTCGTCCTTGCCCCACGACCAGAACGGCGCACCGTCCGCAAAGGCGTCAAGCCCGTCCAAAGCCTCGGCCAACGAAACGCCATCGCGCGCCACGCGCGCCGCGTCGATGCCGGTCAGCTTGGTGAAGAAGGGATGCATTGCGGCGACGCCGCCGTTACGCGCCGGCGGCACGATCACCTGTTCCCATGTCGCCAGAACAGGCGCATCGGGCGTCAGCCCCAGCTTCACGGCCCCGATTTGCACCGCCACCGGATCGGGGTCTTGCGGCCCGCACCAGAACCGTTGCGGGGCGCCGGGTGCTGTCAGGAACTCGCAGTCGAAAAGGATCGCCGATTTCGTCATCCCCAAAGGCCCGTCTCGGGCGGATGAACGCCATCGGCGTCATAGACCAGCGGCGTGTCCCGGTCTTCGGCCAAGAGCAACGGTCCATCGAGGTCCACGACCTCGGCCCCTTGCGCCACCAGAACCGCGGGCGCCATCGCAAGCGAGGTGCCAACCATGCACCCCACCATCACCGAATAGCCTTCGGCCCGCGCGGCATCCCGCAAGGCAACGGCCTCGGTCAGCCCTCCGGTCTTGTCGAGCTTGATGTTTACCATGTCGTACTTGCCGGAAAGGCCGGGAAGGCTGGCGCGATCGTGGCAACTCTCGTCGGCGCAAACCGGCAAAGGTCGGGCAATCTCGGCCAGCAGATCATCCTCGCCAGCGGGAAGCGGTTGCTCGACCAGCTGCACCCCCATCCGCACAAGAGGCGGCGCCAGATCGGCATAGATGTCCGCGCTCCACCCTTCGTTGGCATCGACGATAATGGGCGTTGATGGCGCGCCGGCCCGGACGGCTTCGAGGCGTGCCATGTCCCCGGCCCCCCCCAGCTTGATCTTGAGAAGCGGCCGATGCGCGTGACGCGCCGCGGCAGCCTGCATCTTCTCGGGCGTATCCAACGACAAGGTAAACGCCGTCTGAACCGGTCCGGGGAGAGCAAGCCCCGGCATCCTCTCCCAAACCCGTTTCCCCGCGACTTTCGCGCGCCAATCCAGCAAGGCACAGTCCACGGCATTTCGCGCGGCCCCCGCCGGAAGATGGTCCCGCAGGTCGAACGCCGCACCCGGGTCCAGCACATCCGCGACCGAGGCCACCTGCGCGGCCACACTCTCCATCGTCTCGCCATAGCGGGCATAGGGCACACATTCGCCACGACCGACGACGCCGTCCACCGCCACCTCGACCGTCAGAACATGCGCCACATCGCGCGATCCACGGGCAATCGTAAACGTCTCGGCCAGACGAAAGGCATCGTGACTTACGGAAAGCTGCATATCGTCTCCATTGGCCCAAAAATATCCTGGGGGTCCGGGGGCAACGCCCCCGGCGGATCGGCGCAGCAAAGCTGCGACGAAACCTTAAAGTGCCAGCAGCCCGTCGACCAGCCGTCCAGCACCATGTCGGAACGGATCGACGGTCGGCAGAACCAAACGGTCCTCGATCTCGGCACAAAGCGCTGTCGCGGCGGCATCGTCCAAGGCCTTGGTGTTGACCGACACGCCAACGACCTCGCAGGCCGGGTTGGCGATCCGCGCCATTTGCAGCGCCCGCTCCCGCAGGTCTTCAAGCGCTGGCAGGGCGTATTCGGGCAAGCCGCGCATATGCGTCCGGGTCGGTTCATGCGCCAGAACCAGCGCGTCGGGCTGGCCACCATGGATCAGCGCCATGGTCACACCGGAATAGGACACGTGCCAAAGGCTCCCCTGTCCCTCGATATGGTCCCAATGGTCAGCGTCATTGTCCGGCGTCAGCCACTCGACAGCGCCTGCCATAAAATCTGCCACCACCGCATCAAGCGGCACGCCCCGGCCCGTGACAAGGATACCGGTCTGACCGGTGGGCCGGAATGTGGACTTCAGCCCGCGCTTTTGCATCTCGGCATCCATCGCCAGCCCGGTATACATCTTGCCGACCGAGCAATCGGTGCCCACGGCAAGGCACCGCTTGCCACTACGCTTTTTGCCGTTCGCGATCGGATAGGCCACCGTCGGCACGCGCACGTCATGCAAAGTGGTTCCGGTCCGCGCCGAGGTCGCCTTCAATAGGTTTTCGTCGCGCAACAGGTTGTGCAAGCCGCTGGCAATATCGAAGCCGATCTCCATCGCCTCGGCCAGAACCGAGAGCCACGCTTCCGAGATCATGCCGCCCCGGTTGGCCACACCCACGACCAGCGTGCGCGCGCCCTTGTCCCAGGCCTCTTGCAACGACATGTCGGTCGCGCCGACATCGGCCTTGCACCCATCCATCCGGTATTGCCCGACGACGTTTTCAGGGCGCCAGTCCTGAATGCCTTGCGCAACCTTGGCGGCAAGCTGGTCCGGCGCATCGCCGAGAAAGAGAAGATAGGGTGTGCGAATCATGGTGGTCCCCCGCGTTTTCGCGACATTAGTCACTATGCACGCCGAGTTTCGTGAAATCTTTCGGCAGTTATCCCGCTCCTGTCGAAGAATCGTCGAAGATTTTTCAAAACTGTAGAAGTTTCTTTTAACACCGCGCCGCAATGCAGCACTTGCATGCCGCACCGCAACATAATAAGCGTGCCGCAACCCTTTGCGAAAGAAAGTTGCGCCCATGTCCTTCCGCCTTCAGCCTGCCGCGCCAGCTCGCCCGAACCGTTGCCAGCTTTTCGGCCCCGGATCGCGCCCGCAGATTTTCGAGAAGATGGCCGCAAGCTCGGCAGACGTCATCAATCTCGACCTTGAGGACGCGGTCGCGCCTGACGACAAACCGGACGCGCGCAAGAACATCATCCAGGCGATTGGCGATATCGACTGGGGCACGAAGACGCTGTCGGTCCGGATCAACGGCCTCGACACGCCTTACTGGTATCGCGACGTGGTCGATCTGTTGGAGAATGCCGGCGACCGGCTTGACCAGATCATGATCCCAAAGGTCGGCTGCGCGGCAGATGTCTATGCCGTCGACGCGTTGGTGACGGCCATCGAGACCGCCAAGGGGCGCCAGAAGAAGATTGCATTTGAACTGATCATCGAAACCGCCGCAGGCATCGCACATGTCGAAGAGATCGCCGCCTCCTCGCCCCGCCTCGAAGCGATGAGCCTTGGTGCAGCCGATTTCGCCGCATCGATGGGGATGCAAACCACCGGGATCGGCGGGACGCAGGAAAACTACTACATGCACCGGGACGGTCAGAAATACTGGTCCGACCCGTGGCACTGGGCGCAGACCGCCATCGTCGCCGCGTGCCGGACCCATGGCGTGCTGCCGGTCGATGGGCCTTTCGGTGATTTCTCGGATGACGACGGATTCCGGGCGCAGGCCTTGCGGTCCGCGACCCTTGGGATGGTCGGCAAATGGGCCATCCACCCCAAACAGGTCGCTCTTGCCAACGAGGTCTTCACCCCATCGGATGAAGCCGTCGCCGAAGCCCGCGAGATTCTGGCCGCGATGGAAGAGGCGCAGAAAACCGGCGCAGGGGCCGCTGTGTACAAAGGTCGCTTGGTGGACATCGCCAGTGTCCGGCAGGCCGAGGTTATCGTCAGACAAGCCGAGTTAATCGCAGGATAGGCTGCGAAAACCCTTCATTAGGGAGTTCTTGGTACTTGGCCCGCGGGGGCCGAAGCAGACCAAGGGCGGCCATGAGGCGTCGCAATCGCAGCAGTGACACCTGCGACCTGAAAGAGGATCAAGGTATTTTCAAGACGGGCGTCGTCGACGTGCGGCTTGAGCTTGCCCCCTTGCACAAAAGATCAAAGCGGGGCGACCTGATCGTCGCCGGCTTGATCGATGGCGTCGACATCGAAGTTGTCTTTCCGGGCAGGCGTGAACGCGCCACCGGTCCGCTCATGGCGGAGATGGCACATCGCGCAGCCCGCACCGCCGTTCTGACACACGCGCTTTTGCCAATATCGGCGCGTGGCATATGGCGGACGCGGCTTATCGATCCAACGGATTTCCGGCGCGCGCGGATCTATCAGTTTCTTGCCGCGGAATGGCAACTCGAGGACAGCGGCCAGACATACGGCGAACCACCCAAAGTCTGACACTAGGCTCGGCTTCGTTCTGGACGCCAATGCGGCAGGCCACTAGGGTCGCTCGAAAAAGGGAGACTTCCGATGGCAATAGTCTCGAGCAGTGCCGGTCCATTGACGCAACTTGCCGACCGGTTCGGTTCCGACAAGGGGTCCCGCAAGCATCGGTATACCGAGCTTTACGACCTTCTGTTCCTGCCCTTTCGCGATCGTCCCATCACATTTCTGGAGATGGGTTTGTTGATCGGAGGCCCGGAACACGGCATCGACGCGTCTCGCGAAACCCGCGATGCGCCCTCGGTGCGCATGTGGCTCGAGTATTTTCGCGAGGCGCAGGTCATCGGTCTCGATATCTCGGATTTCAGCTGGTTCGATCACCCAAGATTCCGGTCGATCCAATGCGACATGGACGATCGTGCCAACATGGCGGACGCCGCCCAGATGATCGGTTCCTTCGACATTGCCATCGACGACGCCAGCCACGCCTCGCACCATCAGCAGAACGCGTTTTTGGAGCTATTCCCGAAGCTGAATTCGGGCGGCCTCTACATTATCGAAGACCTGCGCTGGCAGCCCGAGACTTATGAGCGGAAAGGCATCACCAAGACGGCGGCGCTCTTCAGCGGGTTTGCCGCGACCCGCAGTTTTTCTCATTCCGACCCGGCGACCGAGACCGCCCTTCAGGCGCTGGCGCCCGACATTTCCGGATGCTTCGTGTTTCAGGCCCATTTCACCAAAACACGGCGCGACCAATTGGCTGTGATCCAGAAAGTCTGAGAGGGATTGCGCCCGGCAAAGCCGGTCGCCCCGCGGGGGCTCTGCCCCCGCACCCCCGGGATATTTCAGGGCCGATGGAGACGGGATGCCAGATCATGAAAAGACTTGCGCCGGCCCCGACGGGACCGGCGCGCATTTTGGTCAGCGTTGGGCTCAGGCGGCAGCGGTTGCGCGTTTGGCCATGACCTTGACGAGGTTGGCACGGTAGGCCGCGTCGCCGTGAATGTCGGACAGCATGCCATTCGGGCTGACGGTCACGCCGTCCAGCGCATCTGCCGCGAAGTTCGACGACAGCGCAGCTTCCATGTCGGCCGACCGGAAGACACCGTCGTCACCCGCGCCAGTGACCGCAACCCGGACACCGCCCGCGCCCTTGGCGACGAAGACGCCGCACATGGCATAGCGGGAGGCCGGGTTCGGGAACTTGGCATACGCCCCTTTTTCCGGTGCCTCGAAACTGACGCTGACGATCATTTCGCCTTCGTCCAGAGCCGTCGTGAACATGCTCTGAAAGAAATCGTCTGCCGCGATCTCGCGCGTGTTGGTCTTGATCGTCGCGCCGAGGGCCAGCATGGCCGCCGGATAGTCCGCTGCCGGGTCGTTGTTGGCGACCGATCCGCCCAGCGTGCCGCGATGGCGCACCGCCGGGTCCCCGATATGTCCCGCCAGATCGGCGAGGCCCGGGCAAACCGCGCGCAACTCGGCCGAGGATGCCACCTCGGCATGGGTGGTCATTGCGCCGATGGTCACGGACGACCCTGATACGCTGATGCCTTTCAGTTCGGCCACGCCCGAGATGTCGACAAGATCCGACGGTGCCGCAAGGCGTTGCTTCATCGTCGGGATCAGGGTCTGGCCCCCGGCCAGCAGAGCCCCGTCATCGGCCCCGGACAGGAGCGACGCCGCTTCTGCTGCGCTGGATGCCTTGTGATATGTCGTGTTGTGCATCTTGTCTCTCCCTATTCCGCGGCGATCTTGGCCGCACCCAGCGCAGCCCAGACCTTGGACGGGGTCGCGGGCATGCTGAGGTCATTGTTGCCGATGGCATTGGTGATCGCGTTGATCACGGCAGGTGGCGAGCCGATGGCTCCGGCTTCGCCGCAGCCTTTGATGCCAAGCGGGTTGGTGGTGCATTTGGTGTTGTGGTGCAGCACGTCATAGCTTGGCACATCATCGGCGCGTGGCATGGTGTAATCCATGTAGCTGGCCGACAATTGCTGGCCGCTTTCATCATAGACCACCTCTTCCAGAAGCGCCTGACCGACGCCCTGCGCGATGCCGCCATGGACCTGCCCTTCGACGATCATCGGATTGATGATGACACCGAAATCGTCCGAGGCGACGAACTTCAGGATTTCCGTCTTGCCGGTCTCGGGGTCGACCTCGACCTCGCAGATGAAGCAGCCCATCGGGAAGGTGAAGTTCAGCGGATCATAGAACGCGCCTTCTTTCAGACCCGGCTCCATGTCAGGCGGCAGGTTATGCGCGGTATATGCCGCAAGGCCGATCTCGTGCCAGCCGAGCGCCTTGTTGGTGCCCTGCGCTTTGACCTGACCGTCTTCGATGGTGATGTCGGCCTCGGTCACCTCGAGCAGGTGTGCCCCGATCTTCTTGACCTTGGCTTCCACCTTGTCGAGCGCCTTGACGATGGCGCTCATGCCGACCGGGCCCGAGCGCGAGCCATAGGTGCCCATGCCGAACTGCACCTTGTCGGTGTCGCCATGGACGATCTGCACGCTGTCGAGCGGCACGCCGAAACGGTCCGCCACAACTTGCGCGAAGGTCGTCTCGTGGCCTTGCCCGTGGCTGTGCGAGCCGGTCAGGATCTCGATCGTGCCAACCGGGTTCACCCGCACTTCGGCGCTTTCCCAAAGGCCGACACCGGCACCCAGCGAGCCGACGGCGGCCGATGGTGCGATGCCGCAGGCTTCGATATAGCAGGCCATGCCGATACCGCGAAGCTTGCCGTGGGCCGCGCTCTCGGCCTTCCTCGCCTCGAAACCGGCCCAGTCGGCCGCTTCCATCGCCTGGTTCATGTTGCCTTCGAAGTCACCGGAATCATAGTTCATGATCACAGGTGTCTGATGCGGGAACTCGTTGATGAAGTTCTGACGCCGCAACTCGGCCGGGTCCTTGCCCATCTCGCGGGCGGCGGTTTCCATCATCCGTTCCACGACATAGGAGGCTTCCGGGCGACCGGCGCCGCGATAGGCATCGATCGGCACGGTGTTGGTGTAACACGCCAGCACCTCGCAATAGATGTTCGGGATGTTGTAGGTGCCGCTGAGTAGCGTTGCATAAAGATAGGTCGGCACAGCGCTTGAGAAGAGCGACATGTAGGCACCGAAATTCGCCTTGGTCGAGACGTGGAAGCCTACGATATTGCCCGACGCATCGAAGCCCATCTTGGCGGTCGTCACGTGATCGCGGCCATGCGCGTCGGTCAGGAAGGCTTCCGTGCGGTCTGCCGTCCACTTGATCGAACGCTTGGTTTTCATCGCGGCCCAGAGGCAGACGATTTCTTCCGGATAGATGTAGATCTTCGAGCCGAAGCCACCGCCCACATCGGGTGCAATCACGCGCAGCTTGTGTTCGGGCGCAACCGCATAGAAGGCGCTGAGCACCAGCCGGGCCACATGCGGGTTCTGGCTGGTGGTGTAGAGCGTGTAATGATCCTCGGCGGCGTCATACTTGGTGATCGCCGAGCGGGGCTCCATCGCGTTCGGGCTGAGGCGGTTGTTGGTGATGTCCATTTCCGTGACATGCGCCGCGCCTGCGATCGCGGCCTCGGTCGGGTCTTTTTCACCGATTTCCCAGTCATAGATGACGTTGCCGGGAGCGTTGTCGTGGATCTGGGGGGCACCACCCGCCAGCGCAGCATCGATATGCGCGGCTGCGGGCAGTTCCTCGTATTCGACGACGACCGCTTCGGCGGCTTCCTTGGCCTGCGCCTTGGTCTCGGCAATGACGGCGACCACGGCGTCGCCAACATAGCGGACCTTATCGGTCGCCAGCGCCGACCATGCGCCCATGTTCATCGGCGAGCCGTCTTTCGAGGTGATGGCCCAGCCGCAGATGATGTTGCCGATCCCGTCGCCGGTCAGCTGCTTGCCATCCAGAACCGCCAGAACGCCGTCCATGCCTTCAGCGGCGGACTTATCGATGCTTTTGACGTTTGCGTGGGCATGCGGCGAGCGGACGAAGGCCGCATAGGCCTGGTTCTCGAGCTTGATGTCATCGGTATAGCGGCCTGCGCCGGTGATAAAACGCTTGTCTTCCTTGCGCTTGACTGGTGCGCCAATTCCTTCGCTCATGAAGGTATCCTCCCTTGCTCGGGTCCCGCAGGATAGCGGACCCTGGCTTTATCCGTCGCGCCCTTGGGCGCGGCGCGTCTTACATCTCGCCAGCGGCCTGGCTGATCGATTTCACGATGTTGTGGTAGCCGGTGCAGCGGCAGATATTGCCTTCCAGCTCGGCCCGGATCGCGGCTTCGTCCAAGGTCTTTCCCTCGGCCTTGTAGCGGTTCACCATATCGATGCCGCTCATGATCATGCCGGGCGTGCAGAAGCCGCACTGAAGACCGTGATTGTCATTGAAGGCTTTCTGCATCGGGTGCAGGTCGCCATTGGCCACGCCTTCGATAGTGGTCACTTCAGATCCGGCAGCCGCGGCCGCCAACATGGTGCAGGACTTCACGGCCTTGCCATCGACATGCACGACACAGGCGCCGCACTGGCTGGTGTCACAGCCGACATGGGTGCCGGTCAGGCGCAGGCTCTCGCGAATGTAGTCGACAAGAAGCGTACGGTCTTCGACATCGGCCGTCACCGCCTTGCCGTTCACCGTCATTGAAATGGATGTCATGTGCGTCCTCCCTGGAATTTTCTTGGTCAGCCGATTGGGTTCGGCCTTGCCATGACGTTTTATCTGACACCGCCGCCGCGCTCTTCCCGGCGCATCAAGGCGGTGGTCCGAAGCAATACTTGAACGCAAGCGCCTGTCCGTCAAGCGCCGCGCAACGGGCAGAGGCTATTCGTCCGAACCCGCTTCGCACCAGAGGGTCGCCGAAAGATGTCTCACGCATGAGACAGTTTTGGCCACTTTTCGAGACCGAGCCGCTTCATATGGCGGTATAGCGTCGCCCGCGAGACGCCAAGCGCCCGCGCCGCCTGCGAGACATTGCCCTTCTCGCGGGTCAGCGCACGGACCACCGCCGCGCGTTCAGCTTTAGCAAACCCCTTGTGATCGCCGGGGTCGCCCAGAATGTCGGAGGCCGGGAACGGGTCGAAGGCGCCGCTCAATCCAAGACCGAAAGCCTTCCGGGCCTTCCGGGTTGCACCAACCACGATGTCGTCCCCGTCAACCGCCAGAAGAGCCGCGCCGTCGGCATCGCCCCCGAGCCCTTCCGCCACGATGATCCGCGCCCGGCCATGGGCCGCCCGGAAGTTCTCGACTTCGATCTTGCGCGCGGTCTCCAGAACCATCGCCGCGATCAGGTCGTTGATGGCTTCCGTGTGGTCCGCCCGCGCAGAGGACACATCGAGCGCGGCCACCAATTCGCCGTTCGCGCCGAAAATCGGAGCGTCGATGCAGCTCATCGCCGTGTTGCGTTCCATGAAGTGCTCGTCCCGATGGATGGTGACAGGGCGTGCCTCGACCAGGCAGGTCCCGATCCCGTTGGTGCCTTCGCGCGCCTCACTCCAGTCGCTGCCCAGTCGAAGTCCCCAGCTTTCGAACGACGCGACATCGCCGGGGGCATAGCGGTGATCCAAGACGACGCCTTCGCTATCGGTCAGGACAACGCCACAGCCCGACTTGCCGACCAGCGAAAACAACCAGTCGAGGTTGGGCTGCGCGATGTCGACAAACTGACCCAGCCGCTGGCGGCGTTCCCGGATCGCGGTATTTTCGACGGCTTCTCCGATCTTGCGCGAAGCGGGGTCCAGCCCGTGTAGCACCGATGACCGGCGCCACGAGGCCGCCACGCGCGAGCGTGCCGCCGCCGATCCGGAACTGACGATTTCGTGGACCCGGTCGCAATGTGGCTCGTCCGGCTTCAAGGGTCTCCTCCTCTCCCTGTCAGCGCTTTGCTCCAGTAAGCCGGAGCGCCGGTTTCAGAGTCAAGGCATCGCGAAAAACGACGCCTTTGTTCTTTTGAATTTTTCATTCTCGTTCTAGCGTGAACGCATGACCGATTTCCTGCTCCTCGCCTTCATTTTCCTCTTCGCCGGCATCATCTCGGTGCCCATTGCCTCGCGCCTTGGACTGGGCTCGGTGCTGGGCTACCTGATCGCGGGCATTCTGATCAGTCCGCTCCTGGCGCTGCTTGGGGTCGACGTGGTGTCCATCCAGCATTTCGCAGAGTTCGGCGTGGTGATGATGCTCTTCCTCGTCGGGCTGGAACTTGAGCCTGAGCACCTCTGGGGCATGCGAACCCAGCTTCTGGGGCTTGGCGGAGGACAGGTGGCGCTGACAACCGGCGCCGTGATGGTGGCCGCCATGGCGTTTGGCCAGACATGGAGCGTGGCGCTGGCCATCGGTCTTGTCCTTGCGCTGTCATCGACCGCGATCGTGTTGCAGACACTGAACGAAAAGGGGCTGATCAAGAGCCGCGGCGGAGAATCGAGTTTCTCGGTTCTGCTGACGCAGGACATTGCCGTCATCCCGATCCTTGCCCTGATCCCCTTGCTGGCGATCCCGGAAATGGCCGATCTCGCCAGCCATGGCAGTGAGGCCGTGACGACCGAAACCCACGCGACCGACAGTCACGGGGACGATCACGGCGATGGGCACGACGACGACCATGGGCACGGCGCATCGATGAGCCTTGTCGATGGGTTGAACGGTTGGCAGACCGCGTTGGTCACACTCGCCGCGGTCGGTGCGGTCATCCTTGGCGGAAGCTTCCTGACCCGACCCGCCTTCCGGTTCATCGCAACGGCAGGCCTGCGCGAATTGTTCGTGGCCACGGCCTTGTCGATGGTGGTCGGCATCGCGCTTCTGATGTCGCTTGTTGGTCTCTCGCCCGCACTCGGAACCTTTATCGCAGGCGTGGTGCTGGCCAACAGCGAGTACCGGCACGAGTTGGAAAGCGACATCGATCCGTTCCGCGGCCTGCTGCTGGGCGTGTTCTTCATGACTGTGGGGGCTGGCATCAATTTCGGGCTTTTGTGGGAAAGCCTTGGCCTGACACTGCTTCTGACCTTCGGCCTGATCGCCATCAAGGGCGGGGTGCTTTTCATCCTTGGCACCATCTTCGGCCTGCGTGGCACCGACCGCTGGCTTCTGACACTGGGCTTGGCGCAAGCTGGTGAGTTCGGCTTTGTGCTGCTGTCCTTCTCGGTCGCGAACAGCGTGTTGCCCACGGCGATTTCGGACCAGCTTCTGCTGGTCATCGCCCTTTCGATGCTGCTGACCCCGGCGCTCTTCATCTTTTACGACCGGGTTATCGCGGCCAAGGCTGTGGCCGACGAAGCCCGCGAGGAAGACGAGATCGACGAGGCGGGCGACGTCATCATCGCCGGCTACGGCCGGATCGGCACCGTGGTCGACCGGATGCTTCTGGCAGCCGGCTATAACACCACCGTCATCGACTATGATTCAAACCAGATCGACTCGCTTCGGAAGTTCGGAGCGCGCGTCTATTACGGGGACGCGACCCGGCCTGACCTGCTGATGGCCGCTGGCATCGACAAGGCCAAGGTGCTGGTGATCTGCATCGACAACATGGAGCAGGTCACGAAGCTGGCGGAATACGCCATTTCGACCTATCCGAACCTGCATGTGGTCGCGGCGGCGCGAAACCGGCACCATGTTTATGAACTCTGGCGCGTGGGGTGCCGCGATATTATCCGCGAGACCTATGACAGCGCGCTGCGGATCGGGCGCTCGACCTTCGAGGCCACTGGCATTCCGCGCGAAAAGGCCGAGCTTCTGGTCGCGGCATTTAACGACATGGACCGCAAGGCGATGCTGGAAGTGGCCGATGCCTATGACCCCGCCATCCCCGCCAGCGAGAACGAAGCCTATGTGGCCCGCGTGCGCGAGATACGGGGGCCGTGGCAAGACGCGCTTGGACAGGAGATGAAAGACATCCTGAGCCGCTGATCGCGCCGCTTTCTTTCAAAGAAAGCGGTCCGAAGTCTTTGAAAGACTTCGGCGCCCGTCTCAGGCAGCGAGACCTGACTGGCCCATGTTGATGAACTTGGCGCGACGATCCTTGACCAACTCGTCGCGCGTCATGTGAGACAACTGGCCCAGAATATCGTCGATGCAACGGCCAACCGCTTCCATAGTCGACTGGGGATCACGCTGCGCCCCGCCCATCGGCTCGCCAATAATGCGGTCGATTACGCCAAGCTTGTGCAAGTCCTGAGCCGTCAGGCGCAACGCTTCTGCCGCTTCGCGCATCTTCTCGGCATCTTTCCACAGGATCGAGGCACAGCCCTCGGGCGAAATCACCGAATAGATCGAATGTTCCAGCATCGCCACCCGGTTGGCTGTTGCAAAGGCAACAGCCCCGCCCGACCCACCTTCACCGACCACGACCGAGACCAGCGGCACGCCGATCTTCAGACACTTCTCGGTCGAGCGCGCAATCGCTTCTGACTGGCCGCGTTCCTCGGCCCCTTTGCCGGGATAGGCGCCGGGCGTGTCGATCAGCGTCACGACAGGCACGTTGAACCGGTCGGCGAGGTCCATCAGTCGGATCGCCTTCCGATACCCTTCGGGGCGCGCCATGCCGAAATTCCGTTCGATCCGGCTGCTGGTGTCGGTGCCCTTCTCGTGTCCGATCACCATGACGGGGCGGTCATTTAATCGCGCCAGTCCACCCATCACCGAAAGATCGTCAGCAAAGTTCCGATCCCCCGCCAGCGGCGTGTATTCGGTGAAAAGCGCGTTGATGTAGTCGGCACAATGGGGGCGGTCAGCATGCCGGGCGACCTGGCATTTCTGCCAAGGCGTCAGGTCCTTATAGAGCCCGGCCAGCATGTCGCGCGCCTTCTTGTCCAGCGCGGCGGCCTCTTTCTCGACATCCATCTCGGAATTGGACCGCGCCATGGCGCGCAATTCTTCCGCCTTGCCTTCGATCTCGGCCAGCGGCTTTTCGAATTCCAGATAGTTCTGCATGTCAGCTCACCTCAACGTCCGGTGCCTATATGGCGGTCTGCCGCCGGAACCGCAAGAATCACACGCGTGCCGAGAACAAATGCACGGTGGCCGGGATCCGGGCCTGCCCGCCCGTTTCGTATGATTGGAACGCTTGCGCGGTCTGTGCCTTATAGGCGGCAACCTGCTCGGGCGTGGCGTCAATCTCTCTCAAAGGACGCACCGCAGGCCCGATCCTTAGGGACAAATCGGCCGCACCCATGGCCCCGCCTTCGTGCAGCAGAGGAATCTCGCGCGTGTCCACGGCGACATCCTTCAGACCGGCTTGTGTCATCTGGTCCTGCGCCCAAACGGCATCGGCCAGCCCCATCGGGCCCGGCGCATTCGGCGCCGCCCGGTTTTGCGGTCCGATCATCTCTTCGATGATACGACGCGGTTCGGCCCAGTATGGGTTGTCCTCGGTGCGGCCCCAGGCCGCGAAGGCCATGCGGCCACCGGGGCGCAACGCCTTGGCAATGTTCGTAAAGGCTGCGACCGGGTCCGAGAAGAACATCACGCCAAAGCGCGACAGCGCCACGTCAAACGGTGTTTCCGGCCAGTCTACCGTTTGTGCATCGCCCAGCTGGACGCCGACTTGCGGCAAGGCTTGCGCGCGTTCCGCCACCCGGTCCACGAATGGCGCGGCGATATCGGTCGCCAAGACGTGACCTGTCGGTCCGACATCCTTTGCCGCTAACAGGCTGACGGCCCCGGTCCCGCAGCCGACATCAAGCGCACGTTCGCCCGCACGCAACCCAGCCATGCCGACAACCGCATGCGCCACTTCGCTGAGAAAATGATCCTGTTCGGCCTCAAACTCGATCCACTTGGCGCCCGCGGGGCCAGCCCAGAACGCGCCTTCGTCTGCATTGCTTGTCATTTGAACCCGCTTTCAGCTTCTTCCGACAGAGCGTCAGACCGCGTTTCCACGCGGTCTTCCAGAACCTCCATGAACTCCTTCACCGGCAAACCCGCCGGGATCGGCTCGAGGAACTCGACCACGGCGACGCCCGGTTTCCGCAGCACACCACGCTTCGGCCAGAAATGCCCGACATTCGCAGCCACCGGCACGCACGCCTGTCCGAGTTGCTCATAGAGAACGCCGGTGCCGACCTTATAAGGCTTCTTCACCCCCGGCGCGACGCGTGTGCCCTGCGGATAGATGATCAGCTGCCCGGGCTCGGCCAGCCCCTTTTCGACATCGCGCTTCATCTTCTCGATCGCCGCGCCCCGTTTGCCGCGATTGACCGGCACGCAACCGATCCGCAAACCATATTGCCCCAACATCGGCGCATACATCAGCTCGCGCTTCATGATGAACTTGCCGCGCGGAACGCTGTTGAAGATCATGATGATGTCAAGGAACGACTGGTGCTTTGCCGCAATCACGACCTCGCCCGTGGGCGGCGTCCCCCGCACTTCGGTTTTCAACCCCACCATCCACTTCAGCGCCCAGCGCACATAGATGCACCACGCGTTGCAGGCCTTGAAGGCCCAGTCCCGACTGATCAGGGCCGGAATGAAGAAGATGATCGAGTAGATCACCATCACCACGTAGATCGAGATGTTGAACAGCAGCGAGCGGAGATACTGTATCATCCGTCCTCCTTCAGACGACGCGCCGCCGCCACCCATGTTGCGCCGAAGGCCAGACCGGCGGCCACGAACGGCACCAGAAGCGGCCAGAGCCATTGCAGCCCGTCAAAGCCAAGCCCGCTGAGCACCCCGGTTTCCACACCGCCCGGCACCAAGGCCACGGCGATCATGCCAATGATCGTGCCGCCCAAGGCACCGGCGAAGGCGCGCATGGTGAACCGGCGCGTAAAGGCCGCGGCGATCCAGCCGTCGCGCGCGCCCACGATACGCAGGACATCGATCACCTGGCCGTTCGCCGCCAAGGCTGACGAGGCTGCCAGCGCGATCGTCACCGCCGTGACCCCAGCAATCAGCAGAAGGGAAACCGCGCCAAGCTGCCTCAGCCGCGAGGCCGCGTTGGCCAAGGGCACGCGCCAGCGGCTGTGGTTGTCGTAAACGGCGCCGGGGGCTTCTGCCGAAATTCGTTCACTCAAACCGGTCACGTCCGGGCCTGCATCGGTTTCCAGAACTTCGATCAGGACCGGCAAGCGCAACCTGTCCAGCGGCACACCGTCACCGAACCACGGCGCCAGAAGGACCAACTGTTCCTCGTCGGTCAGACGACGCGCTTCGACAATCCCCGGCGTCTGCGACAGGGCTGTCAGCACCGCCGCTGCATCGGCTTCGGCGTTTTCAGAGGCCGGGATGCGGACGGTCGCGGTGCCGGCCAGTTCCGCCTCCCACCGCGCGGCAAGCTCGCCCGTGGCCAAATGCAGGGCAATTGCGAACACCGCGAGAAACGCCATCGCGGCGGCACTCGCGATCGTCAGAACCGCGGTGAACCCCGAAGGCGGCACGATCCGGGTGGCTGTCGGATCGCCGATCAGGAAATCGCGCAACCGGCTCACAAGCCCGCCCCCGCCAGCGCCACGGCGCCATCTTTGATCCGCAAAACGCGCGCCGACACGCGCGATTTCGCATGGCGGATCAGGTTCAGATCATGTGTCGCGCACAGGATGGTCTTCCCCAGCCGATTGAGCTCGATCAGAAGATCAAGCAGCCGCAAAGACATGTCCCAATCGACATTGCCGGTCGGCTCGTCAGCCAGCACGATCTCGGGCGAAAGGATGATCGCGCGGGCCAAAGCCACGCGCTGGCGTTCACCGCCCGACAATTCCGGCGGCGTTCTTTCGGCCGCGTCGGCCAGACCAACCCACCCCAGAAGCTCGCCAAGATCTCCGCTGACATCCGTGCTGCGGCCCGAAACCGCGACGGGCAGCATGACGTTTTCGGCAACTGAAAGGTGATCGACAAAGCGGCTGTCCTGGTGAACCACCCCGATGCGGCGGCGCATGC
The DNA here is from genome assembly GCA_022826385.1 of Silicimonas sp. Lineage (GTDB taxonomy): Bacteria > Pseudomonadota > Alphaproteobacteria > Rhodobacterales > Rhodobacteraceae > JAJDOD01. The sequence continues at coordinate 77,907 of JAJDUZ010000066.1, read as the reverse complement.
GGGCGATCTGGTCACGGTCGATGCCTTGCACATCCTGACCCAGCAATTTCAGATGTCCCGATTGTGCGCCCAGTTCCAGTGAACACAGTTTCAGCAGGGTGGTCTTTCCCGCACCGGACGGTCCGGTCAGAAAGTGGAAACTGCCGGGCGAAATGGACAGGGACACGTCCTGGAACAAAGTCCGGCCGCCATAGCTCATCGCGACTTTGTCCAGCTCGATCACGTCGCCTCTCCGTGCAGGTATGGTGCTTTTGCCCGAGATCATCGACAGGTTCAACGCTGCGCCTTTTCCGCGCGTCAACGAGGTGCTAGAAACTTGAAAAAGGCAGGCGACCACAAGCTGTAAAGGCACAGAGGGTCAGGCGAGGATACTTGAAATGCGGCTGGTTTGTCCGAATTGCAGCGCCCAATACGAAATCGACGGGTCGATGATCCCGGAGGACGGGCGCGATGTGCAATGCTCGAATTGCGGTCACACCTGGTTCGAGTTGCCCGGCCCGCGTGGCACAGATGCAACGTTTGAGGATGCCGAAGACACAGTCGCAGCTGCGGCCACGGACGAGCAGGATGACTTTGGCACGTCGTCTTACGACGACACGGATGACGACGATTTCGACATCCCTGCGCCCAGCGAAGAGACCCCGCGACACGCGACACGCCCCGAGAACCTGAGCCGCGAAGACTTCCTTGACGACGACGAGACAGGGTTCGGCGACGATACAGATGCCGAGAGTGATCCTGAGCCGGAAGACGAGATTGAACCGGCTCAAGATGTCGAAGACGTTGTCCGGTCCGTCACCGCCGCAGCCACAAGCGCGGACAGCGACGAGGGCGCGGCCGAAGACACCGACGGTTCAGCGGCCGACGAGCCAGACGGTTCCGCAGCCGACGACCCAGCTGAAGATGTCGACGACGCCGAGGCGTCCGAGAACACTCCTGTGGCAGCCGCTGCCGCGCCGCGCCGACCGGCGGACGCCGCCGCGCTCGACATTCTGCGAGAAGAGGCCGAGCGCGAACTGTCGCAACGCCGTGCACCGCCGTCCGAGTCGCTCGAGACGCAGGGCGATCTTGGTCTTGAGACAATTCGCAACCGCCGCACCCCGTCCCGCGCTCTACGCGCCCGCATGGCCCATATGGGCGAAACACCTCCAGACGTCGAAGCCGATGACGAACCGGTCTCCACGGCGCAAGACACCAACAAGAGCCGGCTGGTGTCCTATCCCGACACAGACGACGCTTACGAAGAACCGCGGCGCGATCTTCTGCCGGACATCGAAGAAATCAATTCGACCCTGAAGACCGCACCGGCGGGCCACCCTGATCCCGAGGCTTCCAAACGGTCCGGGTTCCGCATCGGGTTCCTTCTGGTTCTGTTCGTTGTCGGAGCCGCGATCTTTGCCTATGCGCAGGCGCCAGCGATTGCACGTGCCCTGCCCGACGCCGAGGGTGCCATGATCACCTATGTTGATCAGGTCAACGGTCTGCGTGATTGGGTTGATGGGTTGCTGGCGGGCACCGCGCAGTAAGGCGGAGCGTATCCAACCGCACGAGGCCGGTTGGCCTTCCGTCATAAGATGTGTTGTGGAGGAAGAATGTCCTGTGGTTAAGGACTTTCCCACGTTTTAGTGATTACTCACGTTCAAAGGGACGCTGCCGCGTTAACCTTGATTGCAGGGTATTCCCACGCCCGGAAGGCTTAGAAGCGCTCGAGAAGCCGCTTGAGATATTCAAGCTCTTCGGTTGGGCGCTGCTGTTCGCCCGAACGGCGCCGAATCTCGTCCAGCAGTTCCCGCGCGCGGCGATAGACATCGTCCCCTTGCAGCAATTGCTCGTCGGTCCCGACCTGACCATTCTGCCCGACGTCCCGGCCAAGCGGGTCGCGCTGCCCGTTCGGGTTCGCCCGGCCCATTTGCTCGCCCTGCTGGCCGCCTTGTTGCTGTTGCTGCTCGGCCATTTGTTCGGCCAGTTCGCGCATGCCTTCGCGCAAGGCCTCGATCGCGTCGGCCTGATTGTCGAGGGCACCGGCAAAATCTTCGTTCCGTAGCGCTTCTTCGGCTTCATCCATGGCATCACCAGCCCGACCCAAAGAGTCGCGCGCCGCATCGCCTTCCGGTGTGCCCGCGCCCGGCAGGTTCTGCATCTGGCGGTTCAATTCGTTACGGAGGGCTTGCTGCCGGTCGGCTAAGTTGCCCTCGCCGCTTCCGGGTTGACCGTTCTGGCTTTGCTGTTGCCCACCGGGCTGCTGTTGTCCCGGCTGCTGTCCCTGTTGGCCTTGCTGCCCCTGACCTTGGCCCTGGCTATGCTGTTGGCCCCGGCCCTGATCGCCGCTCCGGCCTTCGTTCTGCTGGGACTGCCCTTGCTGAGCGTTCGGATTGAATTGTTCCTGCAGGTCGCGGAAGGCTTCGTCTGACAGGCCTTGTTGTTCTCGCAAGGTCTCGGCCAGCCCCTCCATGGCTTGCTCGCCCGGGCTCTGCTGCCCCTGCTGGCCTTGGGTGACCTGCATGTTTTCCATCATCTGGCGCAACTGATCCAAGAGTTGCTGCGCCTCGGCCGTGCGGCCCTGCTCCATCAGCTCCTGCAGACGGTCCAGCATATCCTGCAGGTCCTGACTGGACATTTCCTGCATCTCGCCCTGCGCCTGGTCTTGCTGTTGCGACGGGTCGCTCTGCTCGGCCAGTTGCTGCATATAGTCCTGCATCGCCTCGCGCAGTTCCTGCATCAGCTCGGCAATTTCCTGATCGGTGGCGCCATTCTCGATGGCCTCGGCAAGCCGGTCTTGCGCCCGGCGCAGCCGCTCCAAAGCGTCCGAGAGGTCGCCCTCCTCGATCTCCAAGGCCAGCGCCCAAAGCGCATCCGCCAGTTCGGTGACGATGTCATCATCCATGCGATCAATCGAGACGCGGGTTTCCAAACGCCGCACCATGAAACGCAGCTTCAGATAGGTGGTCTCTGACCGGAACACGTCCTCGGGCGTGAACGACACGGCGCGCAGAACCTGTGACACGCGCTTCGCATTGCTGCGGTTCCACAGAAGGTCACGGCGTTGCTCAATGATCGACTTGGCCAACGGATCGAAGAAGCGACGACCCGGCAAGGTTGCGAATTGCGGGGCCGACAGCCCTTCCTGTCCGGCTGCGTCATTAGCAAAGAGCTCGGCCTTGATCGGTAGGTTGGCCCAAGGATGTTCCGAGAAGTCTTCGATGACGATCTCGTCGAAGTCCGTGCGGTCGCCGGAAATGGTCATCGGCAGGTCCAGCACGATGGGTTCCCGCGCCTCAGGGTCGGCGGCAAGGCCGTATTCCCGCACAACTTCGCCCAGATCGAGCGTGATCTGGATCCGCCCGCCAGTCACACCGTAATCATCGTCGGCACTGAAGGGCGCTTCCATGCGGCCCGCTTCGCCTTGCGAGATCGGTCCGTCGAACTCGATCATCGGCGGCGTGTCCAACTCGGCCTCGATTGTCCACGATTGGCCCCCCGGCCCTTCGATCCGCACTTCGCCGCTGTCGAGAACGTCAAAGGTCTGGACCGGATCGGTTGCCGGTGGAATGTCAGCCGTCCGGCCCGACACCGTTTCGTGCAAGGCGAGCGCACCGACCTCGCCGTAGAAGCGGATGGTCACTTGCGACCCGGCGGGCACCGTGAAGGACGGGCGGTCGATGTCGTTCAGGTAAAGGCTCGGCTTGCCGGTATAGAGCGGCGGTTCGACCCAGCCTTCCCATGCCGGACCCGCGGCCAGTGTTTGACCACCATTGCCCGCAATCTCGGCCACACTGGCGACCCGCAGGAACGACCCGAAGAGAACCGCAACCACGAAGGCCAGAAGGGCGACATAGCGCAGACCGAACCGGTCCCGCGTCGAGAGGGTCAAATCCGGCTCGGCCCGCTTGGCGCCGTCGAGACGCGCGGTCATCCGGTCGATATGCGCTTTCCAGACAGCTTCCGATGCGCTGTCGCCCTGACCAATGGCCTGCGTGTCAGCCAGCGCCGTGATCGGGCGATCGGGCATGGTCCGGTCCACCCGGTCCATCGCCTCGCCCCACGAAGGCCACTCGAACCGACGCACACCGATTGCAAAGGTTCCAAGCCCGCCAACAACGACCAGAACGACAAGGCCCCACACCGCCTCAAGCGGCAGAACCTCGTGCAAGCCCAACAGCAACGCTGCAAGCGCCAGAAGGACAAGGGTCCAAAGCGGCCAGAAGCTGCGTACGACCCGTTCGGCCAAAAGGCCGACAAAAGTCAGACGGACCGGCCATTTCAGGCGGTCAGAAGCGTCTTTCGGAAGATCCTGCGCGTCGGTCATATACCGTCAAGATAAGGCCGGGCGCCAAGAAAGCTAGCCCTCGAGCCATGCCGGAATGGTATCTCGGTTTATGATCTCTTCATAGCTGGGTCTGGCGCGAATGACGGCAAATTGATGCTCATGCACCAGAACCTCAGGGATCAGGGGGCGCGTGTTATATTCTGATGACATTACAGCACCATAGGCCCCGGCGGACCGGAACGCGACCAACCCGCCGGCTTCGATTGGCGGCAATTTGCGCTGCTTGGTGAATGTGTCACCACTTTCGCAAACCGGTCCCACGACATCAATCGGGTGCAATTCGGCGCCCGCTGCCGGTTCTATCACCGGCAGAATGTCGTGATACGCGCCGTACATGGCCGGTCGGATCAGGTCGTTCATCGCGGCGTCCAGAATCAGGAAATTCCGACCGTCGCCTTCTTTCACATAGATCACTTCCGAGACCAGCAGCCCGGCATTCCCGGCAATCAACCGCCCGGGTTCGATCTCGATCTCGCAGCCAAGGTCGCCGACGGTCCGCTTGACCAGTTCCCCGAACTCCACCGGCAGCGGTGGCGCGGTGTTGGAGCGCTCGTAAGGAATGCCAAGCCCGCCGCCCAGATCGAGGCGACGGATGTCATGCCCATCCGCACGCAACGTGTGGGTCAGATCAGCCACCATGCGATAGGCGTCTTCGAACGGCTGGAGGTCGGTCAATTGCGACCCGATATGCACATCGATGCCAATTGCCTCGAGACCTGGCAAAGCGGCAATTTCCGAATAGACCTCGCGGGCCTTGGCGATGGGGATGCCAAACTTGTTCTCGGATTTGCCGGTTGCGATCTTTTCGTGCGTCTTCGCATCGACATCCGGGTTCACCCGCACGGTCACCGGCACCGTTTTGCCCAGCCGCTGGGCGACTTCGGACAGTTGCCGCATCTCGGGTTCGCTTTCGAGATTGAACTGCCGGATGCCGCCTTCCAGTGCCATTTCCATTTCGGCAACTGTCTTGCCGACGCCCGAGAAGACAATCCGCTCGCCCGGAAAACCCGCCGCTTTTGCACGGGCATATTCGCCGCCAGAAACCACGTCGACCCCAGCGCCAAGCGAGGCCATCAGCTTCAGCACGGCCTGGTTCGAGTTCGCCTTCATCGCATAGCAGACAAGGTGATCCAGCGGGGATAGCGCCTCGTCGAAGAGCTTGTAGTGGCGCGTCAGGGTGGCCGACGAATAGACATAGAACGGCGTGCCGACCGCTGCCGCAATCTCGGCCAGCGGCACGTCTTCGGCGTGAAGCACCCCGTCGCGATACAAAAAGTGGTCCATGGCTCTCCCCAAGGTTCGGCGCTGCGTGATAGAGGCAAGACCGAACACACGCAACACCAGAGGTCAGGCCAATGAGCCACGAGTATCGCGCGACCATCCGCTGGGCCGCATCCGGCGACGTGTTGAAAGGTCAGTACAGCCGGGCGCACGAGTGGGCGTTTGACGGTGGCACGGTGGTTCCAGCCTCGGCCTCGCCCGGGATCGTGCCGCTGCCTTGGTCCGAGGAACACGCTGTCGATCCCGAGGAAGCGTTCGTGGCCTCGCTCTCGTCCTGCCACATGCTGTTCTTCGTCGACTTCGCCCGCCGCGCCGGGTTCGCGGTCGACACCTACACGGACGAGGCCGTGGGTGTGATGACCAAGGATGAGCCCGGGCGCATGTGGGTTTCGCGGGTCGACCTTTATCCGAAAGTCACGTGGTCGACAGAGGCCCCGACGCGCGACGCGCTTGAGGCACTGCACCACACGTCGCACGACGCCTGTTTCATCGCCAATTCCGTGAAATCACAGGTCGTGACGCATATTGCTTAGGCGTCAGTCCACGTTCCGTGTGCGCAGGAACAAGTACAGCGGCAGCCCGCAACTGACCCCGATGCAATAGGTTGCCGGGATCGCGATAAGGGCCGACCAGTTCTTGCGCACCCATGTTTCCGCAATGATCCAGATCGTCAGGGCAATGGCGGCAATCGTCAGATCCCATGTCAGCCCGGTGGTCGACGCATTGACATACCACGCATCAATCAGGCCCGAGAGGCCCGTGCCGGTCTCGCGCATATAGGTCACGAACCAATACATCGGATGGATCGCGCCCCAGATCGCCAGCGCCAGATAAAGCATGCGCAGAGGTGACATCAAAGCGTGCCTACGACGCCGACGCCCGCGATGCCGTCATCCGGGATCGCGTTTTCGGGCGCAGACGGTGGGCCATCGATCCCGCAGGCTGCAAGGGCCAAAGCGCCCATCAGAAGCACTGCCCGCATCATGGGCTGACCGCGACACCTACGTCGCCGACACGGCCGGACACAGTCGGGCTGACGTTGACACCGCCGCTGGAGATCGTCGCGCCAATCCCCAAGGTCGGGTCTTCGCAAGCGGGCAAAAGCAACAAAGCAAGTACCATCAGACGTTTCATGTGAGCGCCTCCTTCCAACGGGCGATTTGCGCACGCACCTGTTCCGGCGCCGTGCCGCCATAGGATGTGCGGCTGGCGACCGAGTTGTCCACACCCAAGACCGTGAACACATCATCCGTGATCGCGTCATGAGCGGATTTCATCTGGTCCAGCGTCAAATCGGGCAGGTCGATCCCCGCGTCTTCGGCCATCGCCACAAGCCGCCCTGTCACATGGTGTGCGTCGCGGAACGGCAGGCCAGCTTCGCGCACCAGCCAATCGGCCAGATCGGTCGCGGTCGAGAAGCCGGACGAGGCAGCGCTGCGCAGCGCTTCGGGGTTGGCGCTCATGTCGCGCACCATGCCCTCCATTGCGGCCAGCGCCAGCATCAGGCTGTCAGCGGCGTCGAAGACCTGTTCCTTGTCTTCCTGCATGTCCTTCGAATAGGTCAGCGGCAGCCCCTTCATCACCGTGAAAAGCCCGACCGTCGCCCCAAGGATGCGCCCGATCTTGGCGCGCACCAGTTCGGCGGCATCCGGGTTCTTTTTCTGCGGCATGATCGACGATCCCGTCGAGAAGCGATCCGACATGGCGACAAACCGGAATTGCGCCGACGACCAGATCACCAGTTCCTCGGCGAACCGCGACAGGTGCATCGCACAGATCGCGCTGGCCGAAAGAAACTCCAACGCAAAGTCGCGATCTGCCACGGCATCCAGCGAGTTTGCCATGGGCCGGTCGAACCCCAGCGCCTTGGCCGTCATCTCGCGGTCAATCGGGAAGGATGTCCCGGCCAGGGCAGCGGCCCCCAGCGGGCTTTCATTCATCCGGTTGCGGGCATCCTCGAACCGCGAGGCATCGCGGCCCAGCATCTCGACATAGGCCATCATGTGGTGGCCCCATGTCACCGGTTGCGCCGTCTGCAAATGGGTGAAGCCCGGCATGACCCAATCGGCCCCGGCCTCGGCCTGCCCCACCAGAGCTTTTTGCAGCGCCCGGATGCCGGATATGGCCGCATCACACTGGCCCCGGACCCACAGACGGAAATCGGTGGCCACCTGATCGTTGCGGCTGCGGCCCGTGTGAAGCCGCCCGGCGGGTTCACCGATCAGGTCTTTCAACCGTGCCTCGACGTTCATGTGAATGTCTTCCAAGGCCGTCGAAAACTGGAACGATCCGCTTTCAATCTCTGACAAGACCGTGAGCAGACCTTCCCGGATCGCCTTGGCATCGCTATCACTCAGAATGCCCGTAGCTGCCAACATGGCAGCATGGGCACGCGAGCCTTCGATGTCTTGCGCGGCCAAACGCTGGTCAAAGCCGATCGAGGCATTAATTGCCTCCATGATGGCATCGGGACCTGCGGCGAACCGCCCGCCCCACATCGAATTTGCGTCATCGGTCATTAGGAGTACGTCCCATGCGTCTGTTTCTTGCGATCCTCTACATGGGCTTGGCTTTCTCTGCAAACGTCGCCCTTGCAGATACGTCAAAGCTGGAAGCCATGCGCGAAGGCACGATGAAGAAACTGCTCTTCTCGGACCCGGCCCCGGTATCGGATGTCAGCTTCACCCATGCCGATGGCGGCACGTTCACGCTGACCGGGTTCGAGGGCAAGCATGTGCTGGTGAACTTCTGGGCCACGTGGTGCGCGCCCTGCCGCAAGGAAATGCCGATGCTTTCGGAATTGCAGACCGAGTTCGGTGGTGACGCGTTCGAGGTCGTGACCATCGCCACCGGCCGCAACGACCTGAATGGCATCAAACGCTTCTTTGCCGAGATCGAGGTCGACAATCTGCCGCTTTATCTCGACCCCAAACAGGCCCTCGCCCGCGACATGGCCGTACTGGGCCTGCCAATCACGCTGATCCTTGACCCCGAGGGGCGCGAAATCGCCCGGATGCGCGGCGACGCCGAGTGGAACAGCGACAGCGCGAAGGCGATTATCTCGGCGTTGATTGAAGGTTCAGCCGAGGGGTAGGTTGTCGCATGACGACCGTCCGCTCTGCCGAACGGAGCGGTCGTTCGGTTGACGAACAAGATGTTAGCTAGATGGAGCAGTTCTCTCTAACGGTTGGGCAACGAAACTTGGCTGAAAGGAAACCTTAGTGGCCTCCGGTATTCGCAGTAGCGTCGCTTTTCTATTTTTAGTTTCAGGAACAGGGCTTCTGAACGCGGCAAAGTCACAAAGCCTATACGAGGCCATGCATGCGGTTTTCGACGTTTGCGTCTCCAACGCGCGCAGCGGTACCTTGATGACCGAGCAAAAAGTACTTTCCGCGGCTGGAATAAGTACCTCAAGCGATCATGACACCAAATTGTCAGGTTTCGAGTTTCACCTTGAGATTGGGGAGGCATTTTCTTGCGTAGTTTGGGCAGAAGCGGGTCATTACAACTCGTATGATTTTCGCTCGGCTATCGATGCCAAACTGCAGGAGCGGAAATGCGTTTGGAGACCGGTTTTTCCCCGTAATGCATGTACTCTTCCGATAGACAAAGTCAGTCACCAAGACGGCTCGGAGTACCATTTTGTGGTTTCGTACGAGATTATTGCCCACGAATACGCAGCAATGATTATTCGTCCAGTCATGGTCGTCGATTCACATGGCTTCATGCGTTTATTGTTTGACTAAACTTGCGATGCTGCGGGAACTACTTTGGTCACTCCGGCTCATTGCTGTCATCCATAGAAAGCCGTGCCGTCGGCGGACCGGGGGCTGGCGATCAGACCGTCGAACGAGGCACTTTATGGTGGCCAAGACACATTTTCTGCCCGAGCTAAGCGCCTTTGGCTGACAAATCGCCAGACCGCGGGCCGGTCCGGCGATGGCACGGCGGGGCTGACGCCCCTTGACTCCGTGCCTTGGAATTCTCGGCATCCAATCTCCGCTAAGGGCTCAAAGCAGGCATCTGGCCCTACCAGCACCCCACCTCTGGCCCTACACCTCGAGTCTCATTTATTCACTTTGGTGCAGTCCATCTGACGCAGGGGAATCGAGACCATGGCCATTGTTCCAAACGATATCAGCGACGTTATCGAAGCCGACCGCAAGAGTGTCTGGCATCACCTGATCCAGCATAAACCCTTCGAGTCGATCGACCCGCGCGTCATGGTCGAAGGCAAGGGCATGCGCGTCTGGGACGCCACCGGCAAGGAACATCTCGACGCTGTCTCGGGCGGGGTCTGGACGGTGAATGTGGGCTATGGCCGCGAGCGGATTGCCAACGCGGTGCGCGACCAGCTTTTGCAAATGCCCTATTTCGCTGGCTCGGCAGGGTCCATCCCCGGCGCCAAGTTTGCCGAGAAGCTGACCGAACGGATGCCCGGCATGACCCGCGTTTATTACACGAACTCGGGCTCTGAGGCGAACGAGAAGGCGTTTAAGATGATCCGCCAGATCGCGCACAAGAAATACGGCGGCAAGAAGCACAAGATCCTGTTCCGCGAGCGTGACTATCACGGCACCACGATCGCCTGTCTCTCGGCTGGTGGTCAGCCCGAGCGGAACGCGCAATACGGCCCCTATACCCCCGGCTTCGTCGAAGTACCGCATTGCCTTGAGTACCGCGCACAGGTCGAAACCGAGAACTACGGCGAATGGGCTGCGAACCAGATTGAAGAGGTCATCCTGCGGGAAGGCCCCGACACGGTCGGCGGTCTTTGTCTGGAACCGGTCACCGCCGGGGGCGGCGTGATTGTTCCGCCCAAAGGGTATTGGGAGCGGGTGCAGGAGATCTGCGAAAAGTACGACATCCTGCTGCATATTGACGAAGTGGTCTGCGGCGTCGGCCGGACCGGCACGTGGTTCGGGTATCAGCATTACGGCATCAAGCCGGATTTCGTGACGATGGCGAAAGGTGTCGCCAGTGGCTATGCCGCCATCGCTTGCATGGTGACGACCGAGAAGGTCTTCGACATGTTCAAGGAAGATGCCGACGATCCGATGAGCTATTTCCGCGATATCTCGACCTTTGGCGGTTGCACCGCAGGCCCCGCCGCCGCGCTGGAAAACCTTGCCATCATCGAGGAAGAAGAGCTTCTGGCAAACACCACCGCCATGGGTGACCGGATGATCGCCAACCTGAAGGCGCTTCAGGAGAAGCACCGCGTCATTGGCGATGTGCGTGGCAAAGGGCTCTTCTGTGGGGCCGAACTGGTTGCCGACCGCGCCACGAAGGAACCTGCGGACGAGAAGAAAGTTCAGGCCGTGGTGGGCGACTGCATGGCGCAAGGTGTCATCGTTGGGGCCACCAACCGGTCGCTGCCGGGGCTGAACAACACGCTTTGCTTCAGCCCGGCGCTGATCTCGACCGCAGACGACATCGACCAGATCACGATGGCCGTCGACAAGGCATTGACCAAGGTCTTCTCGTAAGCCCTGACCTTTCGTTGACTGCAACGTGATTGGCGCAGCCTTTCAGGCTGTGCCAACGTCGCACGATGCGAACCCTAGCCGTACTTATTCTCATGACCCTGCCTGCAGCCGCGCAGGATGGTGTCCGTTCCGCTGACCGGGTGCTGTCCGCAATCGAGTTGCGTGACCTTCTGGCTGGACAGTCGATCGAGTTTTTCGATGGCTCGAAGTCGCGTTTCGAAACCGATGGCCGATACGCCTATACCTATACGGATGACGGGCCAGCCTGGACCGGGACCTATCAACTTCAGGATGAGAGCCTTGTTTGCGTCGACTTCGACAATGGGTCGCGCCGCTGCGACCGCTTTGTTTTGAACGGCGAAAGGGTGGTTCTGATCATCGAAGACGGCACTCGGTTTCCAGTTCGGAACCGGACTGTTCACCTCAAATGAGGCAGTCGCGCCTTGTTACAGCCCGCCTCTCGACATAGTTTTGACACAGTCGGATTTTGACCAGCCGGCTGTGTTTGTGTGTGTCACTGGGGGTCTTCATGAGCGATTTTCTTGTCGCCTTTCTGATAATGATCGCGCTTGCGTCGGTCGCAAGCTTTGCGGCGACGACCGATACGATCAGCATGCAATGTGCTGGCAATTGGTTGCAGCTTTGCTGGTAGCAGGCTGACCTTGCCCTAAAGTGCGTCAAGCAGCCCGCGTGTCGGCCAAGCGTCGGCCGGCAAGCCAAGCCGTTTCTGCTCCGCTTGAACAGCGCGCCGCGTCTTCGCGCCCAGAATACCGTCCACACCGCCGACATCATGTCCCCGTGCGCTAAGCTTTTGCTGCAGGGCTTTCATACGGTTTTCGCCCAGAGCCTGCGTCGGGTTACCGGGGTTATAGACCGGCGCGCCTTCCAGACGGGTGGCGAAATAGGCCGCTGTCGTCACATAGATGAAGCTCTGGTTCCATTCGAAGAAGACGTTGAAATTCGGATAGACGAGGAAAGCGGGGCCTTGCCGACCCTGCGGCAGCAAAACGGCCGAGCGTAGCCCCGGCGCCGCCAAGCTTCCCGAACGTGGCGCTACCCCTTCGGACGTCCATTCAGAGGCCGTTTTCCAAGTATCCAGCCCGGTTTGCGACCAGTCAAAGTCCGATGGCAGCGACACTTCCTGCATCCACGGCTCGCCTTTGCGCCAACCAAGCCCGCGCAGAAGGTTTGCCCCGGACAGAAGCGCATCCGACGGTGAGGTCTTCAACCGCACCTTTCCGTCGCCGTCGCCATCGACGCCATGTGCGATGATATCTTCGGGCAGCATCTGGACCATACCGATCTCGCCAGCCCACGCCCCTGTTGTCTTCGCCGGATCAATGTCGCCGCGTGCATAAAGCTCGAGCGCGGCGAAGACCTGAGGCCGGAACAGTTCAGGCCGCCGGCAATCATGGCTTAGCGTGATGAGAGCATTGACGGTGTTGAAGTTGCCCTGGACTGCACCGAAATCCGTCTCGAACGCCCAGAACGCCAGCAATACACCACGCGAGACGCCATAGTCACGCTCGACCCGGTCGAACACGGCATCCCACTTGCGCCCGTTGCGCAATCCGGCGTCCAAACGGTTCTGGCTGATCAGGCGTCGCGAGAACTCGATGAACGGCATCTGGAAAATGCCCTGTGCCCGATCTGCCCGGATCACTTTGGGGTCCTGCCTTGCGTTGGCGAAGAACCGGTCGATGGTTGGTCCATCGAAGCCACGCTGCCGCGCTTCGGACTTCAAACCATTGACGAACCCACCAAAGCTGCCACCGCAGGACTGCGCGAAAGCCGGTGAAACAAGCAGAGTAAGGACCAAACTGGCGGCGGCGAGAAAACGCATCGAAATAGCACCCTGGATGAGACCCCGTCCGAACCTAACGCCGTGGATTCCAGAGGCAACCACCGAAGGCGAGCTTCCGCCGACGTTAACCATTTCGGAGAATAATTTACGGTCTGTTAACACTTTTGACGGCATGTTGGTGTAGTGGGGACATCATTGGGCAGGTTTTCTGCCAGAGGGTCCTGTTTTGATACTGATCGTTGCTTCGAACGAGGAATTGTCCAGAATCTGGGCACGTCACCTCGAACGCCAGAACCACCGTGTACATGTGGTTACCAGCCAGGAGGACGCGGTCGACTTCCTGTGCGACAATAGCCCCGAAGTTCTTGTCCTCGACGTCATGCTTGAAGACGGCAGTGCCATCGCCACGGCGGATTTTGCCTGTTATCGCCGACCGAACACACGAATCGTGTTCGTGACGCGAAGCACATTCTTCTCGGACGGCTCCCTTTTTCAGCACATTCCGAACACGGCTGCGATCATTCCCGAGCGAACGAACCCCGACGACTTGGCCGAAATCGTGTCGTATCACGGGCGCGCCTCCTGAAGATCAGGCGCCGATTTCCTTCGCAATCAGCGCAATACCGTCCGCTATTCTGTCTTTCCTGATCGAGCTATAGGCCAGCCGATAGTATTCACTCGGCTTCTCACTTTCTGGGAAAAAGGCCGACCCCGGTTCAATGAGAACGCCTTGTGCCTTTAACCGCTCGGTCAATGCGACCGTATCCGTGCCGTCGGGCGCGCGCATCCAAAGGCTTGAGCCCCCCTTCCCTTCGCCTGCGACCTGCAGGCCATGCGCCTTGATCGCCGAATCCATCACCGAGCGCCGCTCGGCGAGCGCGCGCGCGGTGCGCTTGATCAAGGCATCGTAATGCCCGAGCGACATGAAATAGGCCGCCGTGCGTTGCACGTGCCCCGGCGGATGTCGCAGCACGGCGGCACGCAAGGCCCGGGCTTCCGCAATGAAAGCGCGCGAGCCCACGATGTAGCCAAGACGCAGGCCCGGGAAGAGCGACTTCGAGAACGAGCCGATGTGAATGACCCGGCCTTCCTTGTCGAGCGATTTCAGGGCGGGCGAAGGCGGTGTCAGGAACGACATCTCGAATTCATAGTCATCCTCGACAACCAGAAAGTTGTCGGCTTCGGCCTGCGCCAGCAAGGCCCGACGCCGTTCAAGCGGCATGGTTACGGATGTTGGGCAGTGGTGGCTTGGTGTCGTGAAGACGACATCCGTTTCTTTCGGAATGGCCTCGACAGGCAGTCCACCGGCATCAACGGGCACCGGCAGCACGGTACCGCCGCGGCGGCCGAGGATCGTGCTGAGACCGGGATAGCATGGGCTTTCGATCACCGCCGTCCGGCCCGGCCCCAGCAGCACTTCGGCGGCCAGCCAAAGCGCATTCTGCGCCCCCAGCGTCACAAGGATTTCGTCCGGTGCGGCAAGAATGCCCCGGCGCGGCAATGAGTGGCGCGCGATGAACTCGACCAGACGCGGGTCGTCGCGCTCGAAATAGTCCGTGGTCATCGCTTCGAAATCCCGCAGACCCAAGGCTTGCAGCGCGCAAAGCCGCCAGTTTGCGTGATCGAACAGCGAGGCGTCGGCCTGCCCATAGATGAACGGATAGCGATAGCTTTGCCAATCAGCCGGCTTCCGGAACAACTCGGCATCGGAAAAGCGGGTGCCAAGGAACGCATCCCAGTCGACATTCCCGGTATCCTCAATGGGTTGCCCTGTCAGACGGGGTTGCGGCGCATTCGGAGACACGTAGTAACCCGAGCGCCCCTTCGAGATGATGTAATCATCCGCCTGAAGCTCGGTATAGGCCAGTGTTACAGTGATCCGGCTGATCCCCAAATGGCGCGCCAAGCGCCGCGTTGAGGGCAGTTTCTCGCCCGATCGCAAGCGCCCGGACAAAATGCCCTCGGCCACCAGCGATTGGATTTGCTGTTGCAACGTGCCTTCGAAGGAAGGGTCGAGAAAGAAGGTTTCTTCTGATACCGCCATAAAACTGGACCTATACCCTAGGTCCAGTTTGATTCACAAGTCAGGTTCCGGCGGCCCGCTGATCCGGGTGATACTTCGTGGCCTGATCGATGGTGAATTGACCACGTTCCAGCTTCTTGAACTTGCCTTCCCGCAGCAACTGACCGAACGAGCGCAGGCTGTCCTCGCGCGACATTTCCAGCGACGGGTCCATGCGGGTCACCATTTGCATGATTTCGGGCCGCGTGAACGATGGCTGGCCTTCCGAGAAAATCGCATAGGCCGCCGCTGCTTCCATCAGCTCGGGCAGTTCTTTTGCCCCAACCTGTGCCGCGAACTCTGCAGCGTCCGCGCTCTCGGGGGCCACAGGTTCGGAATCGATCCGTTGCGATGACACCAAGACTAAAGGCGGTGACGAAACGGCAGCCGCGTCGGCCTCGGCTGGTGTGTCAGGCTGCGGACCCTCTTCAACAGCTTCCGAAAGATCTTCCCTGTACGGGTTCTTCTCGGCCTCTTCCTGTTCTTCGCGTGTAACCTGCCGCGAGACGAGCCGGTCGGCCTTGGTAGCCGCGACCGCTGCGCGCATCTGCGAGATCACGCGACGGCGGCGCACGGTTTCATTGTCGTTCAGCTTGGTGTCGGTCTCGCTCAGCAAGCGGCCGACATCGGCTTCGGGTTCGGGCGACAGAGTGCGCGACGTGGCAGACGGAAACTCGGACGTGTCGTCATCGTCAGACACGTCGGCAACACGCTCGCTTACATTGCCAAGCATCTCGGAGACGGTGCGCGCCTTCTTCGGAGTGTCTTCGGCGTCGTCCCACGCCTTCTCTGCTGCGGTTGCGTCGTTCTTCGCATCCTCGCTCACACCAGCCTGAGACGCATCTTCAGCAGTGTCATCCTCGGCAGACGTGTTCAAAAGCTCGGGTTCGAAATCCCAGTCGGAACTGATTATCGCCACATCCGCAGGTTCGTCTTCCGTATCATCATCGCCGGCAAGCGTGGACGCAGCAGAAATGACCTCGGCAGCCGCATCGGCTTCGTCCCCGGAAATGTCGGCCTGAATCTGCTGGATGGTCTCGCTGAGCGCGCGATCCCGCAAATCCGGGTTGCCTGCATTCGGAGACTGCTCCTGCCGTGCCGCTTCGTGCTCGAGTTCCATGTTGCGCGAGACCACGGCGCGAATGCGGCGCAGCTTCTCGGCCACGCTCTCGGCCGGGCCGTCAACGGCAAGCTGGGCGTCGGGATCGACCGGCAAGACATCCTCAGGCTCGTCGGCCATCAGAAAGTCATCATCATAGGTGAGCGGCCCGGACGTGCCTGGGTCTTTGGCGGCAGCTGCCGTGTCTTGCTGTGCATCCGGCTTGGGCGCAGTCGGCGCTTCGGATGCAGGGGGAGGCGTCGGTCCGGGATCGGCGGCAACAAGGGCAACCCCTGTATCCGTCACACGGGCCTCGACGCGGCGCTGAACTTCCTTCTCGGCAATCCGCTGGAGCATTTCGACATCGGGCGTCGGAGGCTCGGCTCCGAAATAGCGATCATCGGCTGCAAGGTCGCGGAAATACTCCGCCATTTCACGCATCGACCCCAAAGGATCGTCAAAGCCCTCCAGCGTGCAGCTGAAGGTTCCATAGGACACCGTAAGGATTTTCGTCGAACCGTTCGTCATCGGCGAGATCGCTTTCTCCCATTCTTCAACAATGTGTTTACCAAACGGGCGACCGAAAATAGGAACGGATATGGGGAAATCGCAAGATTTTTTCGGGTCAGAATTGTGGCGTTTGGCAAGAGATTCGGGGACAGTCCAGTATGACGGACGGCAATGTTCAATCCTCTCGGGGGGTTACTCTGGTTGGTGGCGGGGCGCCCAGCAAGGCGGCCGTGCAAAAATTGATGGAACATGCACCCGATCTGGTGGCGGCGGATGGCGGTGCAAATGAGTGTGTCAGCTTCGGGTTTTCGCCGATTGCCGTTGTTGGCGACTTCGATTCGCTGACATCCGAGACCCGGAGCGCCTTGCCAGAAACGCGCTTTGTTCATGTCGCCGAGCAAGACAGCACAGATTTCAACAAATGCTTAACGAACATTGAGGCTCCGTTCATTCTGGCAACCGGCTTCACCGCGGCCCGGGTCGATCACACTTTGGCGGTCTTGTCTGAATTGGTGCAGCACGACGGCGCTCCGGTCATAATTCTTGGCGAGGAAGACGTGATTTTCGCCGCGCCGACACACCTCTCGCTTGATCTCGCGATGGGGTTGCGCCTGTCTCTCTTCCCGATGTGCGCCGTCGAAGGCACATCCAGCGGCCTTGAATGGCCGATTGACGGCCTTGTCCTTGAGCCTGACGGGCGCATCGGAACCTCGAACCGGGTGACAGGGCCAGTGACGCTTTCGTTCAAGACGCGGGGCTGTCTTGTCATACTGCCGGCGGAGGCACTTCCGACGGTGCTGCAGGCGCTGACCGGCTGACCTGTCGTTCGCGCAGGATGATGTAAAGTCCGGCGGCAATCGTCACACAGATCCCGACGAATGCAAGCCCATTGGGAAATTCCTTGAAAATCAACCATCCCAGCAAGGCGGCCATCGGGATTTCCAGGTATTGCATCGGCGCCAAAGTCGCCGAAGGCGCGAACCGCAGCGCCCATGTCATCAAGAGATGCGCGATCGTTCCCAGCGCTCCCATCAGGATCGCCAGCCCCCAACCGATAGTGTCTGGCCAGATCACACCAAAGCCGGGCACGCCTGCCAGCAGGGGCAGCAAAGGCAGCACGATCAAGCAGGCGAACAAGCCCGAGACCATTTGCAGGGCTATCGGATCAACCGAGCGCGCCAATTGGCGTGTCACCAGCATGAAGAGCGCGAAATCGAGGGCAACACCTAGGGGCAGCAAGGCTGGCCAGCCCACCTCGGCAAAGCTGGGCTGCATGACCAGACAGGTGCCGATGAAGCCCACGCAACAGGCCAGGATGCGGCGGCGTCCAACCTCCTCCCCCAGCACATAGTGACCAAGGATCAGCATGATAAACGGCATCACGAAGGCGATTGCCACGGCATCCGCCAGCGGCAAGTACCGCAGCGACAGGAACATCATGCCGATCCCCAATATGTGAAGAAACGCCCGGACGGCTGACAGACCGATGTCTCGGCGCGACATGGCCAACGGGATGGCGGCGAACACCACGATTGGCGCCAGAAGCAGCACCTGCAACCCCATTCGGATCGCCACAAGCTGGGCCACGTCCATCGTCTCGCCCAAAAGCTTGGCCAATGCATCGCCCATTGGCGCGGCAATGCAGAAGCCAAGCATCAGAAGGATGCCAAGGACAGGACGGTCTTGGGTCATGCTGCGACCCTAGCGATCTGGAGGGGGACGGAAAATGACCATTTTCCGTTCCGATTTCTTTGCAAGAAATCGCTTGCTGCACCGAAGCCAAGCCGCTTTAACCCGGGGCAGCTTTGCAACATCTCGTTTCCCTCTCATGTCCCAGACACAAGGCCGTGTGACGGCGGTCCTCGGACCGACCAATACCGGCAAGACACATTACGCCATCGAACGGATGCTGGGGCACCGGACCGGGATCATCGGCCTGCCGCTGCGATTGCTGGCGCGCGAGGTCTATGACCGCATCGTCGCCGTACGCGGCCCTTCTGTCGTGGCCCTTGTGACCGGGGAAGAGCGTATTGTCCCACCCCGAACGCAATACTGGGTCTGCACGACCGAGGCGATGCCCGAAGGCATGGGTGTGGACTTCCTCGCCGTTGACGAGATCCAGCTTTGTGCCGACCCCGAGCGCGGGCATGTCTTTACCGAACGCCTGCTGCACGCGCGCGGATTGCACGAAACCATCTTCATGGGCTCTGACACCATGCGTGGTGTTATCAACGCACTTGTCCCCGGTGCGCAATTCCAGCGCCGAGAGAGGTTCTCGACCCTCAGCTACTCCGGCTCGAAGAAGATCAGTCGGATGACCCCACGCGCCGCAATCGTCGGCTTCTCGGTCGACAACGTCTATGCCGTGGCCGAGCTTCTTCGCCGCCAGAAGGGCGGAGCCGCGGTGGTGATGGGCGCGCTCAGCCCACGCACCCGCAATGCGCAGGTCGACATGTATCAGAACGGCGATGTCGACTATCTGGTCGCAACGGACGCGATCGGGATGGGGCTGAACCTTGAAATCAACCATGTCGCGTTTTCCGGGCTCCGGAAGTTCGACGGCCGCCGCATGCGCGATCTTCAGCCGAATGAACTGGCCCAGATCGCCGGGCGTGCGGGGCGGTTTCAGCGCGATGGGACCTTCGGTGTCACCGGCGAAGCCCCGCCGCTGGATGACCGCGTGGTCGAGGCGATCACCTCGCACAGCTTCACGCCCCTGAAAAAGCTGCAATGGCGCAACTCCGATCTGGAATTCGGCAGCATCGATCGCCTGATCCACTCGCTTGAAGCCACACCAACACTGGAACAGGTGGTGCGTGCCCGCGAGGCGGACGACCTGATTGCGCTGAAAACGCTGGGCGAGGACGCCGAAACACGCGCCCGCGCCAGTGATGGTGCGTCGGTGCGTTTGTTATGGGATGTGTGCCGCATTCCCGACTTTCGCGGCATCAGCCACCAGGAACACGCCAGCTTGCTGACCGCGATTTTCGGCTTCCTGCACGAGCACAGTGAAGTCCCGGAAGACTGGCTGGCCCGTCAGATCAAGCGCATCGACCGCACCGATGGCGATATCGATACGCTGTCGAAACGGCTCGCCTTTGTGCGCACATGGACCTATGTGGCACAACGGAAAGGGTGGACGCGTGACGAAGACCATTGGCGGGACGAGACGCGCGCGGTAGAAGACCGCCTGTCAGATGCGCTCCACGAGGCTCTGACCCAAAGATTTGTCGACCGGCGGACCAGTGTTCTGCTTCGGCGGTTGAAGCAAAAGGAGGCTCTTGTGGCCGAAGTGAACGAGAATGGTGAAGTTACGGTCGAAGGACAATTCGTCGGCCGTCTGGAGGGGTTCCGGTTCCATCAGGATGCCAGCGCCACCGGCGATGAAGCCAAGACGCTGAAAGCGGCCGCAACGGCGGCACTGCAACCGGAATTCCACCTGCGCGCCGACCGGTTCTATAACGCGCCGGACACGGAGATGGACTTTACCGAACAGGGCGGCCTCATGTGGGGCGAGCATGCCATCGGCAAGCTGGTCGCGGGCGATGACCCGATGAAGCCGCGCGCTGTTGCTTTTGTCGACGAAGAAGCCGGCACAGAAGTGGCGGACAAGGTGCAACGCCGCTTGCAGCACTTCATTGACCGCAAGATCGCTTCGCTGTTCGAGCCGCTTTTGGACATCCAGAAGGACGAGGCCCTGACCGGCATGGCGCGTGGCTTTGGCTTCCGGATGGTCGAGGCGATGGGGATCATCGACCGCCGCGACGTGGCGCAAGACGTGAAGAACCTGGATCAGGATGCGCGTGGCCTGCTGCGGAAGCACGGCATTCGCTTTGGCCAATTCACCATTTTCATGCAGGCCCTGTTGAAGCCCGCGCCGACCCGGCTGCGTCTGGTGCTTTGGTCGCTGGCCAATGGCGCCGACGAGTTTCCCGAAAGCCCGCCGCCCGGCTTGGTGACCATCCCGCATATCAACGGGATCGAAGCGCAGATTTACCTGATGTCGGGCTACAAGCCTGCCGGAGACCGCGCCATTCGGATCGATATGCTGGAACGTCTGGCCGATCTCGTGCGGTCGGAAGACAGCCGGGGCGGGTTCGAAGCCAACCCGGACATGCTCTCGATCACGGGCATGACCCTGGAGCAGTTCGCCAACCTGATGGAAGGACTGGGCTACAAGGCCGAGCGCGGCGAGCGTGAAAAGCCGGTCTCTACCGAAGCGGCAACGCCGCCTGCCGAAACCGAGCCGCAATCAGAGGACGCACCCGCGAACCCGATCCCGGAAGATGTCTCTGCGACACCCGAAGCCGAAACAGGCGATGCCGAGCCAGAAGATCGTATCGAGGTGTTCTATACGTTTACATGGGCGGGCAATCGCGGTGCAAACCAGCAGCGCAAAGGCAAGCCGCAGGGCAAACGCGACGGCAAGCCGAAGGGCAAGGGCAAACCACGCCGCGACGGGGGCAACAAGCCTCGCAGCTTCGAAGCCAGACCGCAGAAGAAGGACAAGATCGATCCCGACAACCCGTTCGCTCAGGCGCTGATGGGTTTGAAGACGAACTCGGATTGATGCGGGGCGCCGATTTCTTGGCAAGAAATCGGACCGGAAACTTTCAAAGTTTCCGCCCGCTCGTGTGACCACATGAGCGACGAAACCCAACGTCTGGACCAGTGGCTTTGGCATGCGCGGTTTTTCAAGACACGCAGCCTTGCAACCAAGCTGGTCTCGGGTGGCAACGTTCGCGTGGATGGCACCCGCGTTTCGAAACCCGCGCATGCGCTGCGCACGGGCGTCACGTTGACCTTCCCGCAAGCCCGCCGCATCCGCGTGATCCGGGTCGAAGCTCTGGCAACACGGCGCGGTCCAGCCCCCGAAGCCCAAACGCTTTACACCGATCTGACGCCCCCCGAAGAAGAGCGTCCCGCCCAAGCCTCGATCGAGAGAACAGGCCGCCCCAGCAAGAAAGATCGTCGCAACGCGCGTCTTTCCAAGCACGGCCCGCTTGAATGACCGGGGCGGGCGGGTTACCTCTCCGCCGTTGAGCTTCGTGAGAGACCCGCATGACCTATGTCGTCACCGACAATTGTATCGCCTGCAAATACACCGACTGTGTCGAGGTTTGCCCCGTGGATTGTTTCTATGAGGGTGAGAACATGCTGGTGATCCACCCCGACGAATGCATCGATTGCGGTGTCTGCGAACCGGAATGCCCGGCAGATGCCATTCGGCCCGATACCGAACCGGATATGGAGAAGTGGGTCGAGTTCAACCGGAAGTACTCGGAAGAGTGGCCGGTGATCATCACCAAGAAGGATCCTTTGCCAACTGCTGACGAAATGGACGGCAAGGAAGGCAAGATGGAACTCTTCTCGGAAACCGCGGGCGAAGGCGGCTAGATTCGCCGCGCAAGCCAAAGTTGACGCGCGGTAATTTGCACCAAAATGCCCTTGTTTTTATGGGGCTAGTGCCAGCTATCATGCCCACGCCTTGGAAATGCCCTAATTTTCAGCTATATTTCCGTTACATAGGGCTGAACAGGGTCGTGAAGGCTCGGTTTCAAAACGACAGGGCTGCTTCGACGGGAGGAAACAATCCGACTCCCGCGGGTCTTTTTGTGTCGCAAACCGGGCTCATGGCCAAAAAGGGACAACGCTGAATGAGCAAACCCAAGAAGATGGAATTTCGTCCGAACGACTATGTGGTCTATCCGGCCCATGGTGTCGGACAAATCATTTCGATCGAGGAACAGGAGATCGCCGGTCTGACGCTGGAACTCTTCGTGATCTCGTTCGAGAAAGACAAGATGACGCTTCGCGTGCCGACAAACAAGGCCGCCGATGTCGGCATGCGCACGCTGTCGTCGCCAGACGTGGTGTCGAAAGCGATGACGACGCTCAAGGGCAAGGCGCGGGTCAAGAAGGCCATGTGGTCGCGCCGGGCGCAGGAATATGAACAGAAGATCAACTCGGGCGATCTGATCGCCATTGCCGAAGTGGTCCGCGACCTGCACCGCGCCGACGACCAGCGCGAGCAGAGCTATTCCGAGCGTCAGCTTTACGAAGCCGCTTTGGAGCGTCTGACGCGCGAGGTTGCTGCCGTAAACGGTGCCGACGAGTTGGACGCACAGCGTGAAGTGGGCGAGGTTCTTCTGAGCCGCGCTGCCTGATTTCCTAGCAAAACACATGAAACCGGCCGTGCCTTTAGGTGCGGCCGTTTCTTTTTTGCGGTCCGGCGTGAATAAAGCCCTAGCTTGGCGCGTAAGACAGGCATGAACCACAGATTGGAGGCCGCCATGCGCCGCACATTTTACACCGCCCTACCCCTTTTCCTTGCGATGACCATCAACGCCCATGCCGCAGGCAGCGAGGACAGCACCCCGCCGAAGACCACCAGCACGACGACCGAATGCACCGACGGTCAGATCTATGACGAGGACGCGAAGGTCTGCGTCGACGCCGACCAGCAGTCGTTCAACGACGACCAGCGTTATGACGCCGTCCGCGAGCTGGCCTATGCCGGCGCCTATGACCGCGCTTATCTCGTGATGGCCAGCGCCGACGAACCGAACGACGCGCGCTTCCTGAACTATCGTGGCTTCATCAGCCGCAAGCAGGGCAAGATGGCCGATGCCATGGCCTATTATGGCGCTGCGCTTGAACAGGACCCGGACTACATCCTGGCGCGCTCCTATATGGGTCAGGGCCTTGTCTCGATGGGCGATGTCGATGGGGCCAAGCAGCAACTGCGTGAAATCATCCAGCGCGGTGGCCGCGAAACATGGGCTTACGTGTCGCTGAAGGCTGCCATCAACGGCAAGCCCGGCAGCACCTACTAATGGGCTGGTTGGCCCGGCGTCAGGCCGGGCCACGCCTCAGGCCCGGGTCGGGTCGTCCAGATACATGCGCCAGTGATGCTGGGGCGCGAAGCCAAGCAGCCGCTTGGCTTTTTCATTGGAATAGAATGTCTCGGTCGAGCCCATCTCCCTGGTGACCGGTACACCCTCATAGAATCTGGCCAGCAATTCCGGCGTGGAATCCGCCACGGAATGATCGTCGTTCGAGACGTTGAACACCTCGAACCCAAGCCCGTCTGTTTTCAGGCACCGGTCCACCATCTGGCCCAGGTCCCGCGCGTCGATATAGGCGAAGATGTTCCGCAACCGGGTCTCGGGGTTGGCGATATAGCCCGGGAAATCGGACTTGTACTCGTGCGGCTCGATCACGTTGTTGATGCGCAGCCCATAGATGTCGGCCCCGCTGCGCGCTTGAAAGCTGCGCGCCGTCGCCTCGTTCACGACCTTGGACATGGCATAGCTGTCCATAGGCACGGTTGGATGCGCTTCGTCGATCGGCAGGTAGTCTGGCTTTTTCTCACCATCCCAGAAGCACACGCCATAGGTGGTTTCAGAGGAGGCGAAGATGATCTTGCGGACACCGGCTTTCAGGGCTGCATCAATAATGTTGTAGGTGCCCATGACATTGGTTCGATAGCATTCGTTGTCACCGGTCACGAGGATGCGCGGCACAGCGGCAAAGTGAACGACGGCATCGAATGCGGGCACGCCGGTGCCCGGTCGAAGCTCGTCAAAATTCGCATAGGATTGCATGACGTCATGCATGTGACCGGGGTCGGTGATGTCAGCGATGCGGTTGTCGACGCCCGGCATGTCCAGCGGCACTTTGTCGACGTTCAGAACCCGATGGCCCTGCGCCAGAAGATAGGCAACAGCATGGCGACCAGCCTTGCCGGCACCCCCAGTGAAAAGCACGCGCATGTGGACCCTCCTCCTTCGCTTCGCGCCAAGTTCAGTCATCGCCCGAGGGCTGACTGAAGCTTGGGAAATTTACAGAACAATCTGCGACCGCCCCTTATCATAGGGCCGGCGGCTTCGAGACGCACGGTGCGTCAGTCGTCTCTTGACTTCAATTGACGCTTTCCAGCCCCTCGGGCTGCCCGACGACCACGAAACGCAGCGCTTCGGGCTGGTAGAGCCGCTTGGCCACGCGCTGCACATCTTCCTGCGTCACCGCGTCGACTTTGCCGTTTCGCGTCTCGATATAGTCGATCGGCAACCCGTCCTGCTGCATCCCGACAAGGATACGTGCAATCGATGCATTGCTGTCAAACCGCAGCGGATAAGCCCCGGTCAGATAGGTCTTGGCCGTATCCAGTTCGTCTTCCGTGACACCTTCTTCGGCGATCTTGGCCCATTCGGCCAGAACCACGTCAATCGCTTCGCTCACCCGGTCATTGGCCGAGGCAAACTGGCCCAGCAGCACGTGGGAATAATCGTAGTTCACCAGATACGAGCCAATGCCATAGGTCAGCCCGCGTTCCTCGCGCACTTCCAGGCTGAGACGTGATTGCAAGCCCGAGCCCCCGAAGACCTCGTTTGCCACAAAGGCCGGAAAGAAGTCGGGGTCATCTCGCGGAATGCCGATATGCCCGAACAGCGCAACCGATTGCGGTACGTTCAATGGCTCGACCGTGACACCGCCGGTCAGTTGCAGTTCCACCGGTTCTGGCAACGGCGCGCCGTCCGTCGGCAAATCGCCCAGAAGGTCGTCCAGCAGTGCCGAGAGGTCTTCAGCCGAGATGTCGCCCGCGGCCCCCACGAAGACGCGATCCTTGACCAAAACGTCACCGTAAGCATTCAAGATATCCTCGCGGGTCAGGGCGCCGACGCTTTCCAGCGTGCCTTCATAGTTCGTCGCATAAGGGTGATCGCCATAGGCCAGCGCATTCAGCCGCCGCCCGGCAATGCTGTTGGGGTCGTTGGCATCGCTGCGGATGTTCGACAGCACCTGTTCGCGCACCCGGTCGATGGCCTCTTGATCGAAGCGGGGCTGGGTCAGTGCCAGCTTAAGCAGAGCAATGGCCTCGTCCCGGTTTTCGGTCAGGAACCGCGCCGAGACCGAGAGCCCGTCGCGCCCGACATCGAAGCTGAACGAGGCGGCCAGATCGTCCCGCGCGACCGCAAATCCCTGAGCGTCCAGATCGCCCGCACCTTCCTCGATGGTGGCCGTCATCAGGTTGATGGCGCCCCGCTTGCCGTCGCGGTCCAGCGATGCGCCACCGGCAAAGCGCAGTTCCAGTGCGGTGAAGGGGATCGAGTCTTCCTCGACCAACCACGCGGCGATACCGCCGGGCGTTTCGATCTCCTGAATGTCGACGGCCGCCTGAACAGGCACTGTCAGCCCGAAGAACATCCCCACGGTCAGAGCAAAGCGGATCATTGGGTCACCTCTTCCTCGGATTGCATCATGTAGCCAGTGACGGCCTTGCGGCGGTCGAAGACCATCTTGGCCGCGGCGATGATATCCTCGCCGGTGACCGCTTGAAGAATATCCGGCCACGCTTCGATATCTTCGATCGTCAGGCCGCTGGTCAGGCCCGAGCCATAGCGGTTGGCCAGCCCTCGCACGTTATCCAGCGCATAGATCTCGGACGCGCGGATCTGCCGCTTGATCCGGTCAAGCTTCTCGGGATCGACACCCTCTTCGATGAACTCTGCAATCGCCTGATCCAGCGCCGCCTCTGCCTCTTCCAAGGAAACGCCGGGAACCGGGACATTGACCACGTTGAACGTCGTGTCATCCAGCGATTGGCCGGAATACCAGGCCGACGCATAGATCGAGTTCTGGGCCTCGAACTGCAGCTTCTGCGCCAGAACCGAGGTCGTGGACGAGCCACCCAGAACCTCTGCCAGCAGCGTCAACGCCGCGGCTTCCTCTTGCGCGCCGGGGTCCCGTTCGGGCGCCAGATAGGTGCGGTTGACGAAATTGTTGCCAACACGCGGGTCGACAAAGACCAGTCGGCGTTCGGAAAGTTGCGGCGGTTCTTTCACCCGGTCGCGCTCAACCACGCTCGGGTTGGGTGGGATGACACCATAATGCTTCTCGGCAAGGCGTTTCACCTCGTCCGGGTCCGCGTCCCCGGCCACCACCAGGATCGCATTATTCGGGCCATAGTGCTGGGCATAGAAGTCCAGCGCGTCTTCCATGGTCAGCGAATGGGCTTCGTGCTTCCAGCCGATCACCGGCGTGCCGTAAGGGTGGTTCAGATACTGTGCCGCGCGCATCTGCTCGCCAAAGAGCGCGTTCGGCGTGTTCTCGACCCGCTGGTTGCGCTCTTCGATGACCACGTCGCGCTCGGTTCCGATATCTTCCGGCACAAGCCGCAACCCGTCCATCCGGCTGGCTTCCATCGACATCACCAGCTCAAGCCGATCCGAAGCGATCCGCTGGAAATACCCGGTATAATCCTGCGCCGTGAAGGCGTTGTCGCTGCCGCCGTTCCGGTTCACCGTTTCCGACAACTCGCCCGCTTCGAGCTCGTCGGTGGCCTTGAAAAGCAGGTGTTCAAGGAAATGCGCAATCCCCGAGCGCCCCTTCGGCTCATCGGCAGCGCCGACCTTGTACCAGACCATGTGGACAACGACCGGGGCACGGCGGTTCTCGACCACCACGACCTCCATCCCGTTGTCCAGTTCGAAGCTGGTCACTTCCGTGGCCAATGCGGACACAGGGGCCACAATGAGTGACGTGATCAAGGCCAGCGGGGCAAAACGCATGCGCATTCCTTTCATCGGGTTTCCGAACAGATGGCGCTTATTGCCCGGGCTTCAAGACGGGCCTCGCGGGGACGTGACCGTCTATTCGTCAAGTGCGGGGTCAGGTGGCACGGCCGAGGTCCGGATGCCGGCGCGGCGCAAACGCTCCAATTCGCGGTACTGATCCAGTGACATTTCCTCGTAAGCGCGGAAATACACGTTCACGTTGAACAAGCGCTCAAGCAGTCTTCCGTCGTTCTCGCGCCGGAATTCAAGGTCGGCGGCAGCAAGCTCGGCACGGATATCCGGGTCGACCCCGAAGCGGCGCGAATGGGCCAAGAGGGCACCGTCACTGGACGCCCTCGACAAAGCGGCGGCATTGCCCCCAAGGGCGGCATAGGCATCGGCTTGCGGCGTCTGGTCGGTGCGGTTTGCGCCACCGGGCGTCGGTGACGGCAAAGCCGCCAGATCTTCGGGCAATTCAAGCGGTTTCGTCGGAAGAATGGCGAACTCGTCCGGCCCTTGGTTCCGTGGCCGCGAGATGTTCAGCAGGTTAGGCTCGTCTGCCGTGCCACAGGCAGACAGACCGACCAGAACACTCATGACCAATAATGACCGTCGCATCGCCACTCCTCGTTTGACCTCTTTTACGTCAGTCCGAACGCTCTGGCGAGTCGCGTGTTGGCTCGACATCATTGGTAAGAAGGATCAGACCAATCGCCCCTATGAAGATCGAAATATCTGCCACGTTGAAGGAATACGGGTTCTCCCATCCACAGCAGGACATGTTCAGAAAATCGGCCACCGCGCCATAGACGATCCGGTCGATCACGTTGCCGATTGCACCGCCAATGACCATGCCAGCCGTCACTTGCACGATGGCGCGCGGACGGTCGCGGTTCATCCACCAATAGACCCACGCACAGATCACTGCTGCCAACATGATCAAAACCCAGCGGTCGCCGATCTGGATGCCGAAATTGATGCCAGTGTTCCACGCCATCCTGAAATTCAGGTACGGGTCCAGCACCATCATCCCCCCACGCGTCTTCAGATCGAGCGCGTGCACGACGATCAGTTTCGTGAACTGGTCGATGATCAGGACGACAAGCGTCGTGATCCAGAGGGGAAGAAGAACACGCATCAGTGCCGGAAATGTCTCATGCCAGTGAAGACCATGGCAAGCCCCGCTTCGTTCGCCGCCTCGATCACGCTGTCATCGCGCATCGATCCGCCCGGCTGGATGACCGCGGTTGCACCGGCTTCAGCCGCTGCAAGCAAACCGTCGGGGAACGGGAAGAACGCGTCGGATGCCACCACCGAGCCGATGGCCGTGCTTTCAGCCAGACCCAATTCCTCCTCCATGCGCTTGGCCTTGAGCGCCGCAATGGTCGAGCTGTCGACGCGGCTCATCTGGCCTGCCCCGATCCCGACCGTTGCGCCGCCTTTGGCATAGATAATCGCGTTCGACTTCACGTGCTTGGCAACCCGCCATGCAAACAGAAGATCGGCCATCTGGTCGTCGGTCGGGGCCTTGTCGGTGACGACCTTCAGATCGTCCAATGTGATGTGGCCCACGTCGTCGTCCTGCACCAGCCAGCCACCAGAAACCTGACGCACGGCAAGGCGTGGCGCCAACGGGTCCGGCAGACCGGCGGTCGTCAGAAGGCGCAGGTTCTTCTTGGCCGCGAACACAGCCTTGGCGCCGTCGGTTGCGTCGGGGGCAATGACAACCTCGGTGAAGATCTCCGAGATGGCGGTGGCCGTGTCCTCATCCAGCGTGCCGTTCAGGGCGACGATCCCGCCAAAGGCGCTTGTCCTGTCACAGTAGAAGGCCCGCCCGAACGCTTCTGCAAATGTCGCGCCGCGCGCCACGCCGCACGGGTTCGCGTGCTTGATGATGGCAACCGCAGGCCCGTCCTCGGGCGCGAACTCGGCGACCAGACGGAACGCGGCATCGGTGTCGTTGATGTTGTTATAGGACAGCTCCTTGCCCTGATGCTGAACCGCCGTTGCAACACCGGGCGTATCAGCTCCGTCAGTATAAAACGCCGCCGCCTGATGCGGGTTCTCGCCATAGCGCAGCGTCTGCGCCAGCGTCCCGGCAAAGGCCCGGCGGCGCGGTGTGGTCTCGCCCAATGCCCCTGACATCCAACTGGAGACAGCGGCGTCGTAAGCGCCTGTGCGGGCATAGGCCGTCAACGCCAGTTTCTGACGATAGGCATAGGTGGTCTGACCGTCATGCGCATCAAGTTCGGCCAAAACCGCGGTGTAATCCTCGACATCGACCACGACGTTGACAAAGGCGTGGTTCTTGGCCGCCGCGCGGATCATTGCGGGCCCGCCAATGTCTATGTTCTCGATCGCCGTCGCATAATCGGCGCCTGCGGCCACGGTGGCCTCGAACGGGTAAAGATTGACGACCAGCAGATCGATCGGCCCGATGCCGTGCGCCTCCATCGAGGCGACATGATCTGCGTCGTCGCGCAGCGCCAGCAAACCGCCATGCACCACTGGATGCAGCGTTTTGACACGACCATCCATCATCTCGGGGAAGCCCGTCAGATCAGCGACATCGGCAACCTTCAAACCGGCCTCGCGCAGCGTCTTCGCCGTGCCACCGGTCGAGATCAGGTCGATCCCCCGCGCCGCAAGGGACGTGGCAAACTCCACCAACCCGGTCTTGTCGGAAACGGAAAGAAGCGCGCGGCGC
Organism: Silicimonas sp.; assembly: GCA_022826385.1. GTDB lineage: Bacteria > Pseudomonadota > Alphaproteobacteria > Rhodobacterales > Rhodobacteraceae > JAJDOD01. Next base: position 48,069 of record JAJDUZ010000066.1, on the reverse strand, counting down.
ACCGGCTGCAGATCAGTCATGTATGTTTGGTCCTCTCAGCGCGGGGCCGGGGCGAAATAAGCCGAAACATGGAATGTCATCAGTCCCGCTGCCCGCATTACTCTACAATCAGCTCCGAGGTCTCTTCCAAGTCGAAGTCGCGCACCGCGTTGGGGGTGTCCTGCGTCTTCGCCAACGACCAGCTGACGCGCGTGGCATACTCTACTGCGACGCCAGATAGAACCACCTGTTTGGTCGCACGCGGACTTAGGCGGGATTTTTCCAGATAGACGCTGGAATCAAGGTCCAGCTGGACAGGACCTTCGAACCGGAAGACCCAAATCTCGGAACTTTTCAGCACCATCGACACCGCATGACCATTCATATCGAGGGTCGCATCGACGTCAGGGTGCAGGTGGAAGCGAACCGTGAAGGGGATCCCCTTCAGCCGCGACTTGTCGAACATCAGATCGAACCGTCGCTTGTCGGGATCGCTGCGGGCCATAAGCACGTCCTCGCCCCGAAGCTCGCGTCCGTCGAAGCCGATATGCAGCGTCCGCACATGGGTCAGCCCATGGGTCGGAACATATCCATCATGACCGACAACCAAACGCGTTCCGCCCTCGACCTCGGCCCGTTCGAAACCCACTTCCTGCGGGATTTCGATCAGCAGCTCGGCTTCGTTCTCGGCCACCTTGCCCGCCGTGCCGAGACGGGAGGACGAGAACCCTTCGATGCCCAATGTGGAATGGCTTGGGGTCGCGCGCCCGGCGCGCCGCCAGCTGCGCCCGAAGGTGGCACCCGACCCGCAATTGACGATCAGGGGACGCCGGCCCGACGTGACTTCCATGGCCAGGGTCGAGGCATGGGCATTTGCAGATGCTTCGCGCAACGGAGGCGGCGCGGCATCGACGATGACACTTGTCCGCCCGTGCGAGATCCGCGCGAACCCCATCGAGCGATCGTTGTTAGTCATGCCACGCACGGCCGCCGTGGCCAGCGCCCGGTCCAGACGCCCGTCCATGCCACGGCCGCCGCCGTGGAACCGGGCCAGCGAGCCGTCTGAATGGCGCAGCGCGCGCAACACCGGGGCGATCGACTTGATGGCCCGGCTGACCTCTTCGGGTGGAACCCGGCCAGCGTCGCGCACGGCATCTGCGGCCCAGTTGAGCAGCGTGAAAACCTCGAGCAGCTCTTCCGGGTTGCGCGTGGTCAGCCCGCCATCCGCGTCAATCTCGGAAACGCATTCCCGCGCCAAGGCGCGCGAGGCAGAGCCCACATGCTTGTCCATCCCCTCAAGCGCCAATCCGGCATAAATCAAACCGGTCAGCGCTTCGAACCGCGGCAAGCCAGGAGACGCCGCCTTCCAACGGCGCGACAGGAACACGGTTTGTTGTGACAAAGCTTTGAAATAGGCGCTGCTTGTCGCGCTGTCCTGACCGTTGAGCAACATGATCGCGTGGTTGATCCAACGGATCAGGCGGCGCCCCGTCAGGTCAGGCGTCCATCCCGGCCCCTGCCCGCCCGAAAAACGGCGCACCCACTCATGCGTCCACTCTTGCGCGTTTCGGGCCGCATGCAGATCCCCAACGGCGGCCAGATCGTCCAGCCACGTGAAGCCGTGCAACTCGATCTCGAAGCCTTCGTCCGGCATCGGCAGGTCCCAGATTGCTGTGCGCGGTGCTTGCACAAGAAAGCCGGCGAACAGGAAGTTTCCGCCGTTGATCTGACGACCGCGGGCATAAGCGCCGATCGTCCGCGGCTCGGGCGTGGTCGTGAATGCGGTCGCACCCGCAGCAAAACGGGCCGCACGCGCATGCATGCGGTTCAGGAAACGCGATCTCTTCTGGGACCAGCTTTCGTTGTCTGCCAACGTCCGCCCTGCCTCTGCTATTGCCCGTTTTCAGGTCTTGTCCCGCAAGATACTGCGGTTGCAAAGCCCTGTCATGGGCGATTTTCAAGGCAAGCGACAAAAAACCCGTCAATGCCACCGCGATCTTCCCAATGGTCGGGTCTTAGCCGCAAGCCTTGCGGCACACACCATTGCGGATCGTCCGGAGTGATCTCAGCCAGTTGAAAATCGGAATGTCGTGCCAGAAAGGCATCGATCTGAGCCTCGCCTTCTTCCGGTAGCAGCGAGCAGGTGCAGTAAACCAACCGGCCATTTCGGGTCAGCATTTTTGCTGCCCTATCAAGAAGTTGCGCCTGCAATCCGATCAGTTCTTCAATCCCCGAACCGTCCCGCGCATACCCCAGATCCGGGTGCCGTCTGAGCGTGCCAGTGGCCGAACAGGGCGCATCGAGCAGAATGGCGTCGAAGGGTGCTTCAGGGCTCCACTTCAGCGCGTCCGCCACGACGATCTCGGCGGCAAGGCCGGTGCGGGTCAGGTTTTCGCTGACCCGCTTCATGCGCGCTTCCGACACGTCCAGCGCGGTGACGCGCGCACCGGCTGCCGCCAGTTGCATGGTTTTGCCACCCGGCGCCGCGCAAAGGTCCAGAATGCGCTCTCCGGGTTGGGAGTTCAGCACCCGCGCTGCAACGCTGGCACCCGCGTCCTGCACCCACCACGCGCCTTCGTCGTATCCCGGCAAGGCAGAGACCTGCACACCCGGCGCCAGTCGAAGCGATCCGCCAGGCAACTCTGTTGCGCCGAGGGTTTTTGCCCATGTCGCGGCATCTGATCGGCACGTGAGATCCAGCGGAGGACGCGACGTCTGCACACGTTCCATCGCCTCGACAGCTTGTTTGCCCCAAGCGGAAATCAGTTTTTTCCTCAACCATTTGGGCGTCTGTGGCACCGGCAGCGCCGACCAGTCGACATCCTTCCGCAGCACGTTTCGAAGCACCCCGTTGACCAGACCGGATTTCGACCGCGTCACGTTCGCAACGGCAGCATCCACCACGCCGTGTGGGGCACTTCCCTCTTCGAATATCTCGTAGAGCGCGAGCCGGAGCGCGTTCATCACCGGGTCTTCCGGCTTCAATCGCAGATGCGGCCCCAACAGCCGGTCCGAGCGGTTGGCCCAGCGTAGCGCTTCGGTCGCCAACCGGCCTGCCCGGGCAGCCTCGCTTGGGGGCAAATCCTTGGTCTCCCGCGGCAATACATCCCCCAGCGTAACGCCCTTTTCGGTGACTGCTGTCATCGCGCGGATCGCCGCGGCGCGTGTCTGTCGTCCGTTGTCGCTCATCTGCCTGCCTTGAAAGAGGTCCGCAAGGCGTTATACCAAAGCCTTATGAGCGACAAGAAACCAGACCTGACCCCGGAAGCAAAACGCGCGTTGGCGGAAGCCGAAGAACGGCGAGCCAAGGCGAAAGCGCTGGAGATGCCGACCGAGTTGGGTGGGCGCGAAGGGCCGGAACCCGTCCGATACGGCGACTGGGAAAACAAGGGCATCGCGGTCGATTTCTGACGAAGCCAAATTCTTAGCAAGAATTTGGACCGATTTCTTTCCAAGAAATCGCCCGCGCCGGTGTTATTCGGCAGCGATCTTGATGACCGGTTCCATCGCGGCCAGCGTCTCTTCCGAGAGGTGGCACTTGATCTGGTGACCACCTTCGATCGTGCGCATGGGCGGCACGTCTTTTTCGCAGAGACCCCCAGGGACCTTATCCTTCCAGCGACACCGTGTCTGGAACGGGCAACCCGGCGGCGGGTTCATCGCCGAAGGAATGTCACCTTCAAGGACAATGTGCTGCTTCTCGATACTGGTATCGGCAATCGGCACCGCCGAAAGCAGCGCTTCGGTATAGGGGTGATAGGGCGGTGCGAAGACCTGTTCGGTATCCCCAATCTCGACCACGTGGCCCAGATACATGACCATGACCCGGTCACTGAGATAGCGCACGATGGACAGGTCGTGGCTGATGAAGAGAAGCGTTGTCTTCTCGTTTCGCTGAATCTCCATCAGCAGATCGGTCACCGCCGCCTGCACGGACACATCCAGCGCCGAAACTGGCTCGTCGGCCACAACGATTCGGGCACCGCCCGCAAAGGCACGGGCGATCCCGACACGTTGTTTCTGACCGCCGGACAGCTGTCGCGGCATGCGGGTCGCGAACTCGCGAGGCAGTTTCACAAGGTCGAGAAGTTCAAGCATCTTCTGCTCGCGTTCCGCCTCGTTATTGCCGATCCCGAAGATCTCCAGCGCCCGGATGATCTGCCTGCCCACCGTCATCGACGGGTTCAGCGTGTCGAACGGGTTCTGGAACACCATCTGCACATTCGACACCGTCTTGGTGTCGCGCGCTTCAATCGGCACATCTTCGATCGACTGGTTGTCGAGCAGGATTTGCCCTTCGGTCGCGGTCTCGAGCCCCATCAACACCTTGGCAAAGGTGGACTTGCCGCAGCCGGATTCGCCCACGATCGCAAGGGTTTCACTTTCACGCGCCTCGAAAGACAGGCTTTCGTTGGCCTTCACGACCTTCTTGTTGCCGCCACCGAAGAGCGCGTTGGCCGCGACCTCGTAATACTTCTTGAGGCCGTCCATCTTGAGCACGACGTCGCCCGGTTCGGTCTTCTCGGTCGTGCTGGCCGCAACGATCGGGGCGTTCCAGTCGATTTCCTCGAACTTCAGGCACCGTGTGCTGTGCCGGTCGTTACCGGGGACTTGCGCCATCTTGATATCGCTGGCGTCACAGCGCCCGCTTTCGAAATAGTCGCAGCGGGGTCCGAAATTGCAGCCGGGCGGGCGTTCATGCGGCAACGGGAAGTTGCCGGGGATCGCCACCAGCGGCCGCGCGTTCTTGTCTGCCCCCGGCAGCGGGATCGAGCGGAAGAGCGCCTGCGTATAGGGGTGCTGCATGTGGTCGAAGACGTCCTCGATAGAACCGGTTTCCACCGCCTCGCCCGAATACATCACGCAGAGCCGATCGCAGGTTTCCAGCACCAGCCCAAGGTTGTGGCTGATGAAGAGCATCGAGGTGCCGTATTTCTTGCCGAGGTCCTTGACCAGTTCCACGACCGCGGCTTCGACTGTCACGTCCAGCGCGGTGGTGGGTTCGTCGAGGATCAGCAGCGACGGTTTCGACATCAGCGCCATGGCAATGACGATGCGCTGTTGTTGACCGCCCGAAAGCTGGTGCGGATAGCTGTTGAGCATCCGTTCGGGGTCCGGCAGGCGCACATCGGTCACGACTTCAAGGGCGCGGGCATAAGCCTCTTTCTCGTCCACGCCTTCGTGGATCATCGGCACTTCCATCAACTGCTTGCCGATCCGCATGGCGGGGTTCAGCGATGCCATCGGCTCCTGATAGATCATCGCGATTTCCGAGCCGCGAATGTCGCGCAACTCTTCCGGCGTCATCTGGTTCAGATCGCGGCCCTTGAACTTGATGGTTCCCCCGACAATGCGGCCGTTGACGCCAAGGTCCTGCATGACGCCGAGGGCAACGGTGGATTTGCCGCAACCGGATTCGCCGACCAGACCCATCGCCTCGCCCGGTTGCACCGTGCACGAGAAGTCCATCACGGCGGGGATTTCCCGGAGCCGGGTGAAGAAGCTGATCGAGAGATTTTCGATCTCAAGGATCGGGCCGTCATAGTCAGCTTTGGTCATGGTGCATTTCCTTTGTTTCGCCGTGCCTGCGGCACGTCGATCCGCCAGGGGCTCTGCCCCCGGACCCCCGGGATATTTTTGAACAGGCGAAGAGACATCAGTCGCGCAATGACTCTTCGCGGAGCCCGTCGGCCAGCAGGTTGAGACCCAGAACGAGGCTCATCAGGCTGAGCGCCGGCGCCAGTGCCGGGTGCGGGAAGATCGAGAGAAGCTTGCGCCCATCGTTGATGGTCGATCCCCAATCCGGGCTTTCGGGGCTGAGGCCCAGGCCGAAGAAGCCGAGGGTGCCCAGCAGGATCGTGGTGTAGCCGATCCGCAGGCAGAAATCGACGATCAGCGGTCCACGCGCGTTGGGCAGGATTTCCCAAAGCATGATGTACCAAGGGCCTTCGCCCCTTGTCTGGCCCGCGGCGACGTAGTCGCGCGTTTTGATATCAAGCGCGATGCCGCGGACGATCCGGAAAACGGTGGGCGAGTTCACGAAGACCACGCTGACGAAGACGACCAGCAGGTTCGGCGGGAACTCGATGATGCCGAACGGGTCGGCATTCCACGCGATCCCGGCATAGAGCCAAAGGCCAATCACCAGTACGAACGCCAGATAGATGTTGCGCTTGGCAGGCTGAACGTAGAAGCGCGAGTTGATCAGGATCACCATGAAGATGATCGGGAAGATGAACAGCACCGCCGCCATGTAGACCGGGATGCCGGTCGCCACGATTTCCGGGGTTACCAGCAGATAGAAGAGCAGGATCACCGGGAAGGCGAGGATCAGGTTCGCGAGGAAAGTCAGGATCGTGTCCAGCTTGCCGCCGTAATAGGCCGCGGGCAGACCCAGCGTGATCCCCACCATGAAGGCGAAGAGTGTGGCGAAAGGTGCGATCTTGATCACCTCCCACGAACCTTTGACCATGCGGCTGAAGACATCGCGGGCCAGGTTGTCGCCGCCCAAAAGGTAGTACGGATAGACGTCGTTGCCGTCAGGCACAGCCGTTCCCGGCACCTTGTTCTTCAGGCCCGAGATCTGGCTGAGCGGGTCATGCGTGACGATGAAGTCCATCGCGCCGAAGATGGCAGTGAAGACCCAGAACATGACGATGGCAAACCCGATCATGCCGACAACGCTGTCGAAGAGCTTGCCATAAAGGCCAAGCTTGCGTTTGAACGTGATCGATAGCGCGAAGGTGACGGCGAGAGCGATCCAGACTGGCAGGAAGCGCGTGGCCATAATGCCGATAATGCCCTTGGCCTCGAGCCCCGGGATCAGAATGCCGCCGACCAGATAGGCGAGCGTGATCAGCACAGCACCGATGAAGCTGTACTTCACCGCCATGCCGGCCAGCGCGTTTGGCGTTTTCTTCACGACCAGCTGGTCGCCCACCACGTCGACTTCGGTGCCGAAGAAACTGGTTACGATCTGCGCGAGGACCGAGACGCCGAGAAGCGCCCAGAGGCCGAGGAAGATCGGGTTGAGTACGGAAAGGCTGCCGGTCCAGGTAAGGGGTTCCATGTCTTATCTCCTCACGCGATCCGGATCCGGGGGTTCAAGAAGACATATCCGATGTCGGATATGAGCTGCGTCACCAGCACGACGAAGACAGCGGCGACCGAGCACGCGAGCAGAAGCTCGATATCGTTGTTGCCTGCCGCCTGCACCAGCGTCCAGCCGAAGCCCTTGTAGTTGAAGAGCGTCTCGACGATCACCACGCCATTCAGCAGCCACGGGAACTGCAGCATGATCACCGTGAAGGGCGCGATCAGCGCGTTTCTCAGCGCGTGTTTCAGGACGATGTTGCGGAAGCTCACCCCCTTCAGGCGGGCGGTGCGAATATATTGGGCCGTCATCACCTCGGTCATCGAAGCCCGTGTCATGCGGGCGATATAGCCGACGCCGTAAAGCGCGATGGTAAGGACGGGCAGGAAGAAGTTCTCGAACGTTGCATTGTCCGCGGCACTTGTTGCCGTGCCCTTGAACCATTTGACGCCCGAGGACGAGGCGAGAAGGGTGATAAAGATCACGCCCGAGACGTATTCCGGTGTCGCGGTCGAGGCGATCGAGAATGTCGATAGCGATCGATCCAGCTTCGAGCCTTCGCGCATGCCAGCGAGCACACCGATCAAAAGGGCCGAGGGCACCATCAGCACCATCACCCAGAACATCAGCTTGCCGGTCAGCGCCAGACGGTTTGCGGTGACGGTGCCGACTTCATCCTTGAAAACGGTCGAAAAGCCCCAATCGCCCTGCAGGATACCGCAATAGCGGGGGGCCTCGGCCGGGTCCATGCCGGGCTCGATACAGCGCCCGCGCACCTTACCGTCGTCGGGGTCTTCGAAGGTCCAGCCGGGAACGACGCCCAGCCATCGACCGTACTTCACCGGCAGCGGGTCAAGATACCCGCGTTCCGAGAGCCAGCTGTCGACCTGCTCGTCGGTCATCCGCATGTTGCCCTGCGTTTTGGCGAGCTTCTCGAGGTTGGGATAGAGGTTGGTCAGGAAGAAGACGATGAATGTCAGGCAGAGCGCGGTGAGAAGCATCACGCCGACGCGCCTGAGAATAAAGAGACCCATGGTTTTCCCCTGTTGTCAGACGCATACGCGGGCGGCGTCTGTTCCCTCTTGCGAAAAGGGCCACACCTTTCGGCGCGGCCCTTTCGAGTTTTCTGGTTTAGGCAGCCATGGCCCACTTGTAGTGGTGGTGCTCATAGGAAATGTGGATGCCCGTGCCCACCCAGCCCGGGCGGGAGTGGTTGTAGAGCGAGCGCCAGTACGGCTGCACGATCACACCCTCTTCCTGCATGACCATCTGGATCTTGGCCATCACCTCGCGGCGTGCATCGGCATCCGCGATCGACAGCCCTTCGCCCAGAAGCGAGTCGAACTCGGCGTTTGAGAACGCGCTTTCGTTCCAGGCTTCGCCCGAACGATAGGCCAGCGCCAGCACCTGCACGCCCAACGGACGGTGGTTCCAGCTGGTCGAGCTGAACGGATACTTCGCCCAGTCGTTCCAAAAGGTCGAGCCCGGCAGGATCGTGCGTTTGATGTTGAGGCCCGCGTCGCGCATCATCGCGGCGGCGGCATCGGTCGAGTTCTTGCGCCAGTCGTCGTCGATCGAGATCAACTCGTGCTCGAAGTCGGCCATGCCGGCCTCTTCCATCAGCGCCAGCGCCTTCTCGGGGTTGTATTCCGGCTTCGGCAGTTCGGCATATTCTGGATGCACAGGTGCAACATGGTGGTTCTCGGCCGGGACACCGCGGTTGCCATAGCCAAGCTCGAGAACGACGTCGTTGTTCACCGAAAGTGCGAAGGCCTGGCGCACGCGCTTGTCGGCATAGATCGCCTTGCCGTCGACCTCGGTCGCCTGGTTGGTGCGGATGACCATCGTGGCGCCGGTGACAACTTCGCTGCGCTCAAGCTCAAGGCTGTCCATCACGTCGATGAATTCACCAACGGATTCGTACAGCGAGTCGATCTCTTCGGCGTCAAATGCGGCAAGGAACGCCGACGGGTCGGTGCCGTAGTCGATATACTCGATCGCGTCGAGGAACGGGCCGCCATAGATCTCGGTGCCCCACCAGGTGTGGTCCGGCTTACGCTCGAGGCGGGCCTTCACACCAACCTCAAGCTCCATCAGCTTGAACGGGCCGGTGCCCTGCGAGTTGATGATGTCATCGGCATCGAAATCTGCCGGGATGATCGCGGCCGGATAGTCGGCCATGCCCACCATGATGGTGATGTCGGGCTTGGGCAGGTTCAGGCGAACCGTGTGGCTGTCGACAACTTCGATGGCGCCTTCGATGGCAACATTCGTGTCGGGGTCGATCAGCGTGTTCATGCGGCCGGCCATCGAGTTGCCCTCGACGTCCTTCTCACACCAGCCTGCAATGTTGCGCGCAACGTCTTCGGCGGTCAGTTCGGTGCCGTCATCCCACATCACGCCCGTGCGGACGTTCAGAACAACCGTTTTGGCGTCGTCGCTGACATCCCAGCTTTCCAGCAGCATGCCGCGCACCGAGCCGTCGTTGTTGTATTCAACGAGGTACTCGAAGTTGCCGCGCATCAGGTTGGCGATCTGCGGCCAGTCGTAAACGCGGGGTTCTTTCAGGCCGCGTACTTCCATCTGATAGCGGATGGTTCCGCCCATCTTGGCATGGCCGCCGGCTTCTGCCGGGGTCGCGCCGATCATGTTATAGGCTGCCGCCGTGGTGACACCCAGCGCGGTTGCGCGGGTCAGAAACTCGCGGCGGCTGATCTTGCCTTCCGCAAGCTCCTCGGCATGCATTTTTGCCGCTGGATGGATCCGCGACGGATTCGTGATGGTCATGTCCTCAACTCCCTGTGACACGTATGTTCCGGCGCTTGTTCTTGTTGCTCTGCGTCAACGCGCCCTTGTCCCACCGCCATTTCTTCACGCTGTGCGTGCAAGGTCAACGGTCGCTTCCGGCAAATGGTATAACAAAAGCGACAAGGACTTCATCCAAAAACGACACGTGCCGTTTAGGATCAGTTTCCGTTCCGGAACTCGGACGGACTCTGCCCGGACCGCGCACGGAAAGCGCGGGTGAAGTAGGCCGCTGAAGTGAAGCCGCATTTGCGCGCAACCTCGGCAATCTGGATGTTGGTGTCGCGCAATAGGCGGCGCGCTTCGAAATGCCGGCGATCCGTCAGGATATCCAGCGCCGGGCGGCCAGCCACCTTGCGGCAAACACGGCTGAGATGCGTGGGCGTCACGCCTAGAAGGCCAGCGTAATGCTGCACCCCGGCCGGATCGCGAAAATCCCGTTCCACAAGGGCGGTGAAGGCTTCCGCCAAACGATGCGCGGCCGTATCAAGCCGGGTGGCCGAAGACGGGTTCGGCACATGAGCATAAGCTTCGCCAATGCGAGAGAGCCAGATCGACAGCAGACCACAGTGATACGCCAGTGCCCGGTTTGCGTGATCTTCGGAACTGGCCGCCTCGCGCTGCATGACCTCGATCATGCCGGTCAGCTCGCGCTGTTGCTGTGTCTCGTGAATGCGCAAATGCATCGGCTCGACCGGCCAGTCGAGCGCGGGTTCGTCCGGCAGGAACACCACCGAGCCAAGAACAGGGCCCATCGTCGTGAAACCATGCATCGTCTGCTTTGGCAGGAAGACGAGATTGTGCGGACCGTAGCCACTGCTTCGTCCGGCCACCGTCAGCCGCCCTTGCCCGCGCGTGAACCAGATCAGAACAGGTCGGTCGTAACTGCGCATGGCTTCCGTGCGCCAACGACCGCCCTGCACCATGCGCGCAATGGACGAAATGTCAACCGGAGGTGTCTCCGGTTCAGGCAGCACTTGGTTGGAAGCCGACGCATCCCGCCGCATCGGCTGCGGAAGAAGCGTTAAACGCGGCAATGTCATCACTGGTACCCCTACACCCCAGGTAGTTTGTGTCAAAATTGTGGCAAAATCGCTTGACAAGAGTCAATCTCGCAGGGGCAGTCAGGGTAAATTTCCTTGTGTTGGAACGGGTTTAGGCAGTAACGCATCGCGCTACGGCCAATGTCCAATTATGGCAAGATTGCCAATATTGCTTGGCTCCAAGGGGGTCCGGAGCCGCCGTTTTGGCCGGCATTCCGACTGTGACTTCGAAGTCGCCAACGACCTCGGTGACACCCCTCTTTATTGCCTGTCGTTCAACAAAAATGCGTTGAGCGGCTCATTGTTTGCCCAAAGCGCGCAAAACCGCGATTCGCTGGGATGGGGCGATCCCGTCACACAGCGGCTTTCCATTTGATCGAACATCCCATCGACGGAATCTGATCCGCGGGTCCACGGCCCGTTTTGGCAACGCTTTCCATCGCCGCGTAAAGATCGCGTGGCAAAGGTTCGGACACCGGCGCAGCGCGCGAGGCGTCAAGGCGACCACGGTATTGCAAACCACCCTGCGCGTTGAACCCGAAGAAGTCCGGCGTGCAGACGGCATCATAGGCGCGGGCGACGGACTGATCCTCGTCATGGAGGTACGGGAACGGAAACCCCCGACTCTCTGCCATGCGCACCATGTTCTCGAAACTGTCGGCCGGATAGCTGGCCGCGTCGTTCGAGCATATCGCCGCAACGCCGATCCCGAGCGCTGACAGGTCGCGCGCATCACGTTCAATCTTGTCCAAAATCGCCAGTACGAAGGGGCAGTGATTGCAAATGAACATGACCAGCGTTCCATTCGGACCAGCAATGTCATCATAGGCATAGATCTTGCCGTCCGTTGCAGGCAGTCGGAAATCCGGTGCTGGCCAATCAAAGTCGCAGATGGGGGGCGTGGCAGCGGGCATTCAATGGCTCCTATGTCGTGCGGCGCTTTCTGATTGCGCGCCCGAGTGGAATGAAAAACAGGCTCACAAAGAAAGACACCGCGCTGGCAGCCGTGACAATCACCGCGCCTAGGCCTTCCATCCCCGTCGAGCCGGGATAGAGACCATTCGTCAGCACATATTCAAGCAGGAACCAGTACCCGGCCAAAGCAACGACGGTGAAAACGGTCACTGCGAAAAAGATCACCATGCGCTCGAACAGACCTGCGAAGTAGCCCGCAACTGGCAAACCGAATACCCCGAAGACACAAGCGAGAAGGGTCAGTTGGAGCAACGCGTACACGCGTTAGCTCTCCATCGCCTCCAGTTCGTCAATGAAGCCCGAAATCATGCTCAACCCCTTGTCCCAGAACGCCGGATCCGAGGCGTCGAGACCGAAGGGCGCCAGCAATTCCTTGTGGTGCTTCGAACCGCCTGCTTTCAACAGGTCGAAATACTTCGACTGAAAGTCAGGATCGCCTTCTTCGTAAACGGCATAAAGCGCGTTCACCAAACCGTCGCCGAACGCATAGGCATAGACATAGAAGGGCGAGTGGACGAAGTGCGGGATATAGGCCCAGAAGGTTTCATACCCTTCCATGAAGGTGAACGCGGGGCCAAGGCTTTCGCCCTGCACGCTCATCCAGAGCGCCCCTATATCGTCGGGTGTCAGTTCGCCGACGCGACGGGCGTCGTGCAGTTTGCATTCGAAGTCATAGAACGCAATCTGGCGCACGACCGTGTTGATCATGTCCTCGACCTTGTTGGCCAGAAGCACCTTCTTTTCGGCCGCATTCGGCGCACCGTCCAGCAGGCGACGGAAGGTCAGCATTTCACCGAAGACCGACGCCGTTTCCGCCAGAGTCAAGGGCGTTGACGACAAAAGCTCGCCCTGCCCAGCCGCCAAGCGCTGGTGCACGCCGTGGCCCAGTTCATGTGCCAGCGTCATCACGTCGCGCGGTTTGCCGAGATAGTTGAGCATCACGTAAGGATGCACGTCCGCCACGGTCGGGTGCGCAAAGGCACCCGGTGCCTTGCCCGGCTTCACGGCGGCGTCGATCCAGCCCTTGTCGAAGAACGGCTCGGCCAGTTTGGCCATTTCAGGATCGAACGCCGAATAGGCCGAAAGCACGGTCTCGCGCGCTTCGTCCCAACCGACCTTGCGGTCACTTTCCATCGGCAAGGGCGCGTTCCGGTCCCAGACCTCCATGGTCTCAAGACCCATCCAGCCGCGCTTCAACTCGTAATAGCGGTGCGAGAGCTTTGGATAGGCATCGACCACCGCGTTGCGCAGCGCTTCGACCACTTCCGGCTCGACCTGATTCGAGAGATGGCGGCCGGTCTGCGGCGTCGGCATTCCGCGCCAGCGGTCCTCGATTTCCTTTTCCTTGGCCAGCGTGTTGTGCACGCGGGCAAACAGCTTGATGTTCTCGCCAAAGACACGGGCCACTTCGCGGGCCGAGGCTTCGCGCTTGTCGCGGTTTTGGTCGGACAGGCCATCCAGCGTGGCCTCAAGGTTCTTTTCCTCGCCATCGACCGTAAAGGTCAGCCCGGCAACGGTTTCGTCAAAGAGCCGGTTCCATGCCGCCGCGCCAACCGTTGACTGGTCGTGCAGGAACTTCTCCAGCTCATCTGACAATTGATAAGGGCGCATCAGGCGCATTCTGTCGAAGATCGGTTTATAGCGGGTCAGATCGGCATTCTCGCCAAACCAGCCTTCCAAAACGGCATCCTCGATTCGGTTCACTTCCAGCGAGAAGAAGACCAGCGGCGTCGTATAGGTGGTGATCTTGTCCTGCGCGTCCGAGATCGCCTTGCCGCGCTCGGCATCCGTGGTGTTCTGGTAATAGCGCAGGCCGGTGAACGACATGATCCGCCCCGCGATCAGATCGATTTTCTCATAGCGCAGAACGCAGTCCAGCATTTCAACAGCAGACAGCCCGGCAAGCTTGCCCTCGAAGTCGGCCGCGAAGTCGGCACAAGCTTTTTCCAGCCAATCCATGTCACGCTTCAATTCCGGCGCATCGGGCGAGGTGTAAAGATCGCTCAGATCCCATTCGGGCAGATCGCCGAACTCACCGGCAGAGGTATTGGCATCGAAGACAGGCTGGGGGATGAAACGCATGAGGGCTCCTTGAATCTCTCTCTGTCACCTAGCGGCGCACCCGGTTTCGTTCAAGGGACGCGAGGCCGCGCTAGCCATATGTTTCAAGCATCGCTTTCAGATCATCGAGCGTATTCGCTTCCGAGACAGGCTTGTCCTTGCGCCAGCGGCTCATCCGTGGAAACCGCAGCGCCACGCCCGATTTGTGACGGGTGCTTTGCTGGATACCCTCGAACGCGATCTCGAACACATGCTCGGCTTTGACCGAACGCACCGGCCCGAACCGTTCCAGCGTGTTCTTTTTCACCCAAGCGGTGATTTCGCGAAACTCGGCGTCGGTCAGCCCTGAATAAGCCTTGGTAAAGGGGACAAGATCATTGCCGGACCAGACAGCGAAGGTGAAATCGGTGAACAGCGTGGCGCGGCGTCCGTGCCCGGCCTGCGCATAGATCATCACCGCGTCGATCACCAAAGGGTCCAGCTTCCACTTCCACCAATCCCCCTTCTTGCGCCCATCGCGATACGGGCTGTCCTTGCGCTTGAGCATCACGCCTTCGGCCCCAATTTCGCGAGCAGTGGTGCGTTGCTTGGCCAGATCATCCCACGTTGGAGCTTTCAACAACGGCGAAAGGCGAAGCGGCAATGTGGTTGGCAGACCTGCGAACAGCGCATCCAGTTTCTTGCGGCGTTCGGCAAATGAACAAGTTCGAATGTCGTGGCCGTCATGCTCCAGAAGGTCATAGGCCCGCAGAACGACCGGCGCGTCTGCCAAGAGTTTCTTCGGGACCGTCTTGCGCCCGATCCGTTTTTGCAGCGCGTTGAAGCTTTGCGGGGCATCCGCTTTGTAGTCCCAGGCCAACAACTCGCCATCAAGGACTGTGCCGTTCGGCAGGAAGTCCGGCAGAACAGCCAATTCGGGGAAGCGATCTGTCATCAGTTCTTCGCCGCGCGACCATGTGAAATGAGCCCCACCGCGCACAATCACCTGTCCCCGAATGCCATCCCACTTGAACTCGGCCGCCCAGTCTTCGGGCGGACCAAGGGCCTCGACGGCCTCGTCCAACTGATATGCCAGGTAAAAGGGATAGGGTTTCGAGAGGTCGGCCGCCGGGTCTGGCGCAAGGATCAACCTCTCGAAATCTGTGGTCTCAGGCGTCCAATCGCCCATCAACCGATGGGCAAGTTCGGGTTCCTCGATCCCGGTCGCCTTCGACAAAGCGCGCGTCATCAGCTTTTGACTGACACCCATCCGAAAACCGCCGGTGATCAGCTTGTTGAACACGAAACGCTCGGCCGTCCCGTAACGCTCCCATGCTGCAAGGATCGCGGTCTTTCGATCTTCATCCTCGACCGCGGCCAGCGATTTGATCTCGGCAATTTGGTCGGCAAGGGCCATGTCGCTGTCTCTGGTTGGTGCGGGCAAGACAAGCGCGATGGTCTCGGCCAGATCTCCGACAATCGGATAGCTTTCCTCGAAAAGCCAAAGCGGAATACCGGCACGTTCGGCCGCCCATTCCCTGAGACGCGTCACGGTGATCGCGCGCTTCGGGCGGCGGCCCGAGAACAGGGCAATCGTCCAAAGCTTGTCAGCATCTGGCGCCGTGCCGAAGTAATCGGCCAGCGCGGCCACCTTGGCATTGGTCTTGGTGGTCTGGTCCAGCGCCTGAAACAGCGCGGCAAAGCGCTTCATGACGGAAAACACCCGCCAGTTGTCAGACAGGCGGGTGTTCCGGGTGGCTTGGTCAGGCGCATGGGCCAAAGATAGCACATTGGCAGCGTCCGTCACATGAAACGGCGTCTCCGCTCCATCGACATCCGGCGCAACTCTGTTGCTGCGTCCATGGACAGCGGCAGTTTCGATGCGATCTCGATCTCGCCGCGGGTCACGCCGACATCCTTCAGCATGTGGTCGTCAAGATCGAGAAGCCGGTTGAAGTGGCGGCGGCGGCGGATCCGCTTGATCCGATCGAAAAGCTGGCCGGTCAGCGTCTGGATAGGGTGCCCGTGATGGGTGCGTCCAAAATCAGTATGGGTCATGTCATTTCTCCTGGTTTCAAGTTTCGGAGACGTCGCGACGGCCTCTGGAAATGAATATGCGGAATTGACATGCCTCAATCAAACGAATAGATTTGACGGCATCTTTCAATTTTACTGAAAGCTCGCCATGAACGCTCCAACGACACCCCGCATCCCTCTTCTGGACCTTGATCTGTTGAAGACACTGGTCGCGATTGCCGAGAACGGCAATTTCTCGGCCGCGGCCGCAGCGGTCCACCGCACACCGTCCGCGGTCTCGATGCAGGTCAAGAAGATGGAAGACATTCTTGGTCGCCCGATCTTCATAAGGGACAGCCGCTCGGTCGAATTGACCAGTGACGGGGCCTTCCTGCTGGAACATGGTCGGCGGATGCTGGCCCTGAACCGCGATGCGGTGGCGCGCTTCGTGCAACCGGATGTGCAAGGTGTCGTGCGTTTGGGCGCACCCGACGATGTGGCCGAGCGGTTCCTTGTCGACATGCTGCGTCGGTTCAACGAGACGCACCCGCAAGTGACGATCAACGTCACGGTCGATGGCACGGGCCGGATGATCGACATGTTGAAAGAAGACCGGCTGGACCTGACGCTGATCACCTGCGAAGCGGGCTTCAAGGAAGAGGCGGCCGAGGTTGTCTTTCGCGAACAACTCGTCTGGGCCGCCTGCAAGGGCGGTGTGGCCGCCGAGCAGACACCGCTGCCGGTGAGTGTCTGGGAAGAAGGCTGCGCCTGGAGAAAGGCGGCTTTGGGAGAGTTGGACACACTTGGCATCCCGTGGCGTGTCGCCTTCCAAAGCGCCCATATCTCAGGTCAGCGCGCCGCGGTTCTTGCAGACCTTGCCGTTGCCCCCATCCCGGTATCGTCACTGGGCGGCTGCATCATCGAGGCGCCAACGCATTTCGGGCTGCCGAAACTGCCCAAATACGCCTTGGGCCTGATGGTTGCCGAGGACGCGAACTGCGCGGTGTCGGCCGCCGCAGATCACTTGCGGGCAAGCTTCGCTAATCACTAGATGCCAGAGCTTCGAGGATGGCACCGCTTTCCGCGTCTGCCGGAAAGAACAACTCGACCTTGAAGTCGTCCAGCGTCTCGTCGTTCACGGTGCTAAATTGCGCGATCGTGGCAAAGAGCGACAGGCGCTGGTCACCAAACCTGTAGACGGTTGGAATGCTTGGCCGTTCCTGCGACGCCTGCACCACACTTGCCTGCGGTACCAAATGCGCGACGGCCGCATCAAGCTCGGCCAGTCCACCCGCGGCCTCGCTTTCCGCCCGCAGTCGCAAAGCGGTGTAATGCGCCACCTCGGGCCAGTTCTCGACAACCTGCGGCATCGCTGGATTCGTGAGGAGCGCCAGCATACTTGCCCCTTCGCTGACACCAAGCGGGGCAAACAACCGCTTGGCCGGTTCGTTCAGAATGCGAAGGGTCCACAAACGATCCATGGCAAGGCCGGGATAGGGCGCATGTCGCGTCAGCGTCCAATGGATCGCGTTGCGGATCGGTTCCATCGCGTCTTCGTCCAGCGCCGTCGCCTGATAGCGGGGCGCAAAGCCGACGGCGCGCATCATCCGGTTTCTGGCGGATACAGGCACGTCCATCACCTCGGACAAGTGAACAATCATATCGGCGCTGGGTCGCGACCGCCCGGTTTCCAAAAACGAGATGTGACGCGCACTGACCCCGGCTTCGACAGCAAGGTCAAGTTGGCTGAGCCGGCGTTTCTTGCGCCACTCCTTGAGCAATGTCGGATAGGTGGTCATGCCTGACACTAGACCGCAAAACGGGAGAAATCACTTACCTCCGAGGTAATTGATTTGATGACCTTGGTGTCTTCAGAACCCACCCATCACATTGTTTGGAGAGACCCAATGACAAATCAATCAAGTTCGATGCGCAAAGCCGGTCTGGCCATTGCCACGATTGGTGCCTTCTTCGCAGCGTCCGCTTTGCCGCCGCTGCACGCGATTGCGCATCTGTTTTTGTCCGTCGCCTATTGGCCGCTTCACTCTGTGCCGACGGGCCTCGCGGTGCCTAGCCCACTTTTGCTGGTGATCACTGGCGGTCTGACGGCAGGCCTCGGCGCGGCGATCTGGGCGCTTGGCACGCATGTCGTGCCGCTGTCCGGCGCAGCCGCGGCCAAAGTTACAAGTGTCACTGTGTGGACATGGTTTGTGATCGACAGCACGGGGTCAGCGCTGGTCGGAGCGCCGGTCAACGTGTTGCTGAATGTCGGATTTCTGGCACTCGCACTTCTGGCAAGCCGCCCTGAACGCAACAGCGCGGCTCAGACTGTGTAGGTGTCAGATGCCAAGGAACGGCTGCGCGATGCGCGGCACAAGTCCTTTGAACCGCAACGGCGCGTCGGTGGCCGCAAGACAGATGCAGTCTTCGCCAGCGACCGCCACCGGCGTGTGGTGCAGGTCTTCGTTCGCGACCTCGACATCACCGCGACCGAAATAGCCGTCTTCGTCTTCGAAAGCGCCCTTCAGCACCATCGTCAGTTCCAGGCCACGGTGCCCATGGTCCGGCATGGCGGTACCGCCGGGGATCGACAAGAGTCGCACCTTGCCTGGCCCTTTGGTCTTCAGAACCGCCTGCATGACGCCGCCGCCAACCGCGCGCCACCGCACGTTGTCGAGGTCGCCGCCGACATAGTCTTGCAGCGGCAGCGGGAAGACGTTGTTCTTCGCAGCCACGCGCGGTGCAGCCTGTTCTGCAGGCAGCGTGTCGATCAGGGCAAAGGTCGCATCCAGGGCGTCATCAGCCAGCGCAACTTCATCGCATTCATCGACCATGACACCGCCAACGGCCTCGAACGCCTCAAGACGCGCGCGACACTCATCGCAGAGCGACACATGCGTCGCGACCACAAGACTGAACCCTTCGTCCAGCGTACCGGCGGCGTAACTCATCAGCAGCGCGTCGGTGAGATGATGCTTGATGTCACTCATTCACGTTATCCCATTGCATGGCGCAAGCGTTCCAGCGCCAGTCGTATCCTTGACTTGATCGTTCCAAGCGGCAGTCCTGTTTCCTCGGCAATTTGCGCATGGCTCAGGTCGCCAAAGTAGGCTCTCTGGATCAAATCCCTTTGTTTCTCGGGCAGTTCGGCAATCGCCGCTGCCAATTTCTCGCTCTCTTGCCGAAGCGTCATGACATCCGCCTGATCCGGTTCCGCCTCTGGCCCCCAAGGAAGGTCCTCGGGCTCGGGGCGTTTCATCCGACGCAACGCGTCGATCTTCCGGTTCCGCGCAATCGTGAACACCCAGGTCGAAACGCTTGCCCGCGAGGGATCGAACATATGCGCCTTCGTCCAGAGGGTTGCCATGACCTCCTGCGTGCATTCCTCGGCCAAACCTTCGTTTGCGCCGCCTTTCATCAAAAACGCCTTCACGCGTGGGGCGAAATGGCGAAACAGTTGTGCAAACGCCTCGCGGTCCTTCGCGTCGCGGATCCGCTCGACGAGAGCAACGTACTCCCGGTTCTCTGGCGACGTGTTTTTCGGCAAAGGGTCAGACATCTCACGCGCAGCATAACTTGCTGGCGCCGCCCGTACAGGTCCTTCGTCGATCGCGATATCCGTCGGCATTTGTGATCTCTACGACCGAGCCCACCTATTGGATTAACTTTTTTCTCAAACTGCCAAAAAAAGTTTCCGCGCGCTAACGAAGTGATCCGAATTCAGATAGACGGCGTAACAAATACAAGACCGGGACGAGGACAAGGACACCATCATGCCATTTGAAGAGCGCGGGACGACCGCAAGACGCATTGCGGTTATCGGCGCGGGGATCTCCGGCATGGGCGCGGCCTATCATCTGGCCGACGATCACCAAGTTGTCCTGTTCGAGGCCGAGAAACGCCTTGGCGGCCATGCCCGCACCAAGATCGCGGGCAAGCGCGGCGACCAGCCAGTGGACACGGGCTTTATCGTTTTCAACTATCACACCTATCCGCACCTGATCGATCTCTTCGAAAAGCTCGAGGTGCCGATCGCCCCCAGCAACATGAGCTTTGGTGTATCCTCACGCGGCGGGCGTTTTGAATACGCACTCAACAGCCTCGACTCGATTTTCGCCCAGCGCCGCAACGTCGCGAACCCGCGCTTTCTGCGGATGATCCGTGACATCCTGAAATTCGGGAAAGAGGCCGAAGCGACGACGAAGCCCGGCATGACGATCGGCGACCTGATTAAGCAACTGGGCCTCGGTCGCTGGTTCGTAGAGCATTACCTGACACCGTTCTCGGGCGCGATCTGGTCGACGCCGAAACTGCATATTCTTGATTTTCCGGCCGACACGATGGTGCAGTTCTTCCGCAACCATGGGATCCTTGACTGGAACGACAACCACCAGTGGTACACGGTCGACGGTGGCTCGGTTGAATATGTGAAGCGGCTTGCCGCCAATATCGAAGCTCGTGGTGTTGACGTGCGCCTTGGCGCCGAGACACAGGCGGTGCGACGGACCGCGTTCGGGGTGGAAGTGAAATGTGCTGGCGGTGAATGGGAGCCCTTCGACGATGTGGTTTTTGCAACTCACGCGGATGACACGCTGCAGCTCTTGAGCGATGCAACCGGGGTCGAGCAAACGGCCCTGGCATCGATCCGCTATCAACCCAACAGCGCCATCCTGCACGCCGACACGAACGCCATGCCGAAACGGCGCAAGGTCTGGTCCTCGTGGTGCCATGTTGAAAACGGCACGGGCGAGGACGCCCCGATCGAGCTGACCTATTGGATGAACTCGCTGCAACCGATCCCGCACGATGATCCTTTGTTCGTGACGCTGAACAACCCCGGCACGATCCGCGAAGAGCTGATCCATGATGAAACCGTTTTCCGCCATCCGGTGTTTGACCGCGCTGCCGTAACCGCTCAGGAAACCGTGCGCGCCATCAACGGACAAAACCGGACTTGGTTCTGCGGCGCTTGGATGCGCCATGGCTTCCACGAAGACGGGTTGGCAAGTGCTGTCGAAGTCGCTGGGCTGATCAACGCCGAAGCGCAAATGGGTCTGGCCGCCGAATGACGCAAACGCCGGAACATATCCGGGGCGTGACGTTCCATGGCCGCAAAGGCGAGACGCAGAACGCGTTTCGCTATTCGGTCGACTATGTTCTGGTAGATGCCGATGCCGCCCCCAGCGGGCCATCGCTGTTCAAGCGCAACCGGCGGGGCCTCTTCTCTCTGCACAATGCCGACCACGGCGGCGACCCGGGGGCCGGGCGCGGCACAGGATGGGTGCGCGAAGTCCTGAAGGATGTGCCCTTCGAGATTGCCCGGATCGAGCTTCTGGCACAACCCCGCGTCTTTGGGCATGTCTTCAATCCCGTGTCGTTCTGGCTGATCCGGGATGCCGCTGACGACCTGCGCACCGTCATTGCCGAGGTGACCAACACCTATGGCGACCGGCATTCGTATCTGTGCCACCACGACGATTTCGAGCCGATCACGCGCAGCGATACGCTGACCGCGCGCAAGGTGTTCCATGTGTCGCCGTTTCAACCCGTTGAAGGCGGTTACCAGTTCCGTTTCGACATCGATGCCGAGAAGATTGGCATCTGGATCGACTACACCGCCGGCAATGGCGGGTTGCTGGCGACCCTGACCGGTCGCCGTGCGCCACTGACCAACAAAAGCATCCTTGGCGCGATGCTGCGCCGCCCGTTCGGCAGCCGTCGCGTGCTGGGACTGATCCACTGGCAGGCTCTGAAACTCTGGTGGAAGGGTGCCCTGTTCCGGTCGCGCCCTGAACCCCCGGCGCAGGAGGTGTCGCGATGAACGCCACGCTTCTGCCCTTTGCCCTGTTTGCCGGCATGCTCGCGATGGCGGGGCTGCCGATCTATATTCATGCGCCCAAGTTCTATGTCGACGAGTTCGGCGTCAGCCTTGCGGCACTTGGCACGGTTCTGTTCGTCCTGCGCCTGATCGACGTGGTACAGGACCCGGCACTTGGCTGGCTGTCGCGGCGTTTGTCGGCCTCTCGCGGCACCGCCGTGGCGATTGCGGTTCTGATCATGGCGCTTGCGATGTTTGGCCTCTTTGGTGTGACCCCGCCCATCGCGCCGGTCGCATGGTTCGCCATCACGCTGGCACTGCTCTTCTCGGCGTTCAGCTTCCTCACGATCAGCTTCTATGCGGAAGGCGTTTCGAAGGCGAAACGGCTGGACGGCGACGGCCATGTCCGGCTGGCCGGATGGCGCGAGACCGGCTCGCTGCTTGGCGTCTCGATCGCTGCGGTCGCGCCGGTTGTTCTGCTGAGCGTCACGGATCACCCGTTCCTGATCTTTGCCGTCGCCTTCGCCGCGCTTTGCGTCGTCGCAGGGTTTGCGATGCGCCGGGAATGGAAAGGCGCCGAGGCCGAAACATCCATTGGCCTGAAACCGATCCTGTCCGACCCGATGGCGCGGCGCCTGCTTCTGATCGCGCTTCTGAACGCCACACCCGTCGCTGTGACCTCGACACTGTTCCTGTTCTTCGTCGAAAGCCGGTTGGACGCGCCGGGATGGGAAGGCGCGCTGCTGTTGCTCTTCTTCCTGGCCGCGGCCGGTGCCGCCCCCATCTGGAGCCGGGTCGCACAACGCTATGGCGCCAAACCAACGCTGGTCTTTGGCATGATCCTTGCCATCGCGTCGTTCAGCTGGGCTGCAACGCTGGGCGCGGGCGACATCGCCGCGTTCACGGTCATCTGCATCTTCTCGGGCGCCGCGCTTGGCGCCGACATGACGCTGCTGCCAGCGCTCTTTGCGACCCGCATGTCCGAGATCGCGCCCGAGGCCGCCGAAGGCTTTGGCCTTTGGTCCTTCGTGTCGAAGTTTTCCCTCGCCTTTGCCGCCATCGTGCTTCTGCCTCTGCTCGATGCGGCCGGTTTCCAAGCCGGGGTGAGTACCCAACCCGAAGAGGCACTCAACGCACTCACGCTCTCCTACGCGGTTTTGCCCTGCGGCCTGAAAGTGGCCGCTCTCCTGCTTTTGATGGCAACGCCCATTGAAGCACCCGGAGGGACCGCCCTTACACGAGGACTACAGTGATGGACTTTCTATCCTTCTTGATCGGCGCTGCCGTGATGGCCGGCCTTGTCTGGCTTGTCAGCCGCCGGTTCGACTTTCTGGCCCAGACGCCAGAGGACTATGCGACCGGACCCGAGTTCGACATCCGGACCGTTCTGAACGGCCCGCTTCTGTGCGACGGTATCATCTACGGCCCCACCGGCCGGGTCGCGTCGCGCTTTACAGCCAAGTTCGAGGCCGAATGGGACGGTGACAGCGGGATCATGCGCGAGCATTTCCACTATGACAGTGGCACCGAACAGCACCGCGAATGGAAGCTTTCGGTCGATGCGAATGGACAGATCACGGCCGACGCCGATGATCTTGTCGGCACCGGCACCGGCCAGCAGACCGGCTCGGGCGTGAAGCTGGCCTATCGGATCAAGCTGCCAGAAGGCGGTGGCGGACACGAGCTGGACGTGGTCGACTGGATGTACCTCTTGGAAAACGGCACGATCATGAATCGCAGCCAATTCCGGAAGTTTGGCTTCAAGGTGGGCGAGCTTGTTGCTACGATGCGACCAGATCAGGGGTCGGCAAAACAGCAAGAGGCGGCGTAATCCATGCGTGACTGGCCCAGTAAACGGTATTGGCTTGTTGGTGCGAGCCAGGGTCTTGGACGGGCCGTGGCACATGAACTGTCAAAGACAGGTGCCGAATTGATCCTTAGCGCGCGGGATGCCGACGCGCTGCAATCCCTTGCAGATGAAGTGCCGGGCAAGGCCAGTGTGGTGCCGATCGACGTGGCCGATAGCGCCAGCGTTGCAGCCGCAGCGGAGGCAGTCGGGCAGATTGACGGGATGGTCTTTCTGGCCGGGGTCTATTGGCCGCTGAAGGCCAGCGAGTTCGATGGCGAACAGGTCGCGACCATGCTGGACATCAACCTAACCGGATGCGCGCGGGTGCTGGGTCATGTTCTGCCGCCGATGGTCGAGCGTGATGCAGGTCACATTGTCCTGACCGGATCGCTTTCGGGCTTCCGCGGGTTGCCGGGGGCCAATGGGTATGGCGCTTCAAAAGCCGGCATCATGTCGATGGCCGAGACGCTTTACGCCGATCTTCGGACCAGTGGCGTTGATGTACAATTGATCAATCCCGGTTTCATCAAGACCCGGCTGACCGACAAGAACAGCTTTTCGATGCCGTTCATCATGGAACCCGACGAAGCCGCAAAACTGTTCGTCGATCACATGCAGGGCGATGACTTTGCCCGGAACTTCCCGCGCCATTTCGGGGCTCTGTTCCGGTTGAGCCAGTTTTTGCCGGATTGGCTCTATTATCGGCTGTTCAGCTGATTGCAGCGCCGCACCATTGCGTATTTTTGAAGAGATGAAGAACAGGGTCGCGCGTTAACCTTAACGGCGGTTTACTCTGCTCCAATTGCCTCAGATGCCCAGACGGTCGCGAAGGGCATACCACGTCATCGCCAGCGTCAGAAGTGGTGCCCGGGCATGTTTGCCGCCCGGGAACCGCGATACCGGGAGTTTCCCCAGCAGATCGAACCGTTCTTCCTGCCCGGCGATGGCCTCGGCCATGATCTTGCCGACGAGCCCGGTGATCGCAACGCCCTGCCCCGAAAAGCCGCCAGCCGCCAGCGTCGTTGGACCGATCCGCCGGATCATCGGCAGGCGTGTCAGCGTGATGCCCAACGTCCCACCCCAGCTGTAGTCGATCCGGGTGTTGGCCAGTTGCGGGAAGAGATGCAGCATGCGTTTCCGCAGCGCCGTGTTGATGTCTGTCGGGAAGCCGATGCCATAGCTTTCACGCCCGCCGAACAACAGGCGTTTGTCCTCGCTGAGACGGAAATAGTTCACGACGAACTTGTCGTCGGCGACGGCGACATCGCGTGCAAGAACCTGTTCCGCGAGATCGCCCAGAGGTTCGGTTGCGGCGATGAAGCTGTTGATCGGCATGACCCGAGCCGCCACGTCATCGGCAATGTCCGAAAGGTAGCCATTGCCCGCGACGACGATATGGGTTGCCGTGATTTTGCCTTTCGGCGTGGTGACTGAATTGTCGGTGATGGACAACGCTTCCGTCCGTTCGAAAAGGCGCGCCCCTGCGGCTTCGGCTGCACGCGCCAGCCCAAGGACATAGCGAAGCGGGTGGAGGTGGCCTGCGTCTTCAAACAGAAGCCCGCCTTCGTAGACCGGGCTGCAACAGACAGCCTGAAACGCGTCGCGGTCGTGGTACTCGGACGGATAGTCGTAATTGTCCTGCAACCACGTCCCGTATTCCTTGGCCTCTGCCGCACCCGCTTTGGTCCAGTGCCCCTCGAGCACGCCGGGCTTGAACGCCGCCTCGGGCGCATGGGTCGCCACCAACTCGCGGGTCAGGGTCTTGGCCTCCATCGTGAGGTCCCAAAGCTTGCGGGCGTCCTCGCGACCAAAGCTTTTTTCAAGATCGCGCTGATCCCAGTTCCAGCCCGTACCAACCTGCCCGCCATTGCGCCCCGAGGCGCCGAACCCCACGCGATGCGCATCGATCACGACGACATCGAAACCCTTCCGGGCCAAATGCAGAGCGGTCGAAAGCCCGGTATAACCTGCCCCGATCACCGCAACGTCGGCCCGGACATCCTGTGTCAGCGCCGGCCGTTCCGGCGGCAGATCAGCGCTGGCCGCGTAATAGCTGGGCGGATACGTGCCCGGTGCATCGTTGCGATAGAGTGGCGAGACCATGTCAGACGCTGAGCAGCAGGTGTTCGCGTTCCCACGGGGAAATGACCTGCAGGAACTCGTCATATTCCGAAGCCTTCACACCGCCGTAAACCGTGCAGAAGTCTTCGCCCAAGACCTCGCGGAGCGAGGCAGACGCAGCGAATTCATCAAGAGCCGCGAAGATGCCGCGCGGCAGTTCCTCCTCGGCATCATAGGCGTCGCCGTTGAACTCGGGCCGGGGCTCGATCTTCTCGACCATGCCCAGATACCCGCAAGCCAGCGACGCGGCGATGCCCAGATACGGGTTGCAGTCCATACCGGCGATCCGGTTCTCGGCCCGGCGCGCTTGCGGGTCGGCCACCGGCACGCGAATGGCGGTCGTGCGGTTGTCGCGCCCCCATTCAGTGTTGATGGGGGCTGCGTGATCCTTGACGTATCGGCGGAAGGAATTGACGTAGGGCGCAAACAGGATGGTGGCGGCAGGCATATAGTGCTGCAAGCCACCTATGAAGTGCATGAACGCGGGCGTTTCAGCATCCCCGTCGCCCGTGAAGATGTTCTGGCCGGTTTCGGTCGAAAGGACAGAATGGTGGACATGCATTGACGAGCCCGGCTCACCTTCGATCGGTTTCGCCATGAAGGTGGCAAAACAGTCGTGGCGCAGCGCTGCCTCGCGGATCAGCCGTTTGAAATAGAAGATCTCGTCCGCCAGTTTCACCGGATCCCCGTGACGCAGGTTGATTTCCAACTGACCAGCGCCGCCTTCCTGCGTGATGCCGTCGATCTCAAACCCCTGCGCTTCGGCAAAATCATAGATGTCGTCGATCACCGGGCCGAACTCGTCGACGGCAGACACCGAATAGGCCTGACGCGCGGCGGCAGGGCGACCCGACCGTCCGGTCATGGCGCGAATTTCCTGCGCCGGGTCGACGTTACGGGCGACAAGATAGAACTCCATCTCGGGCGCGACGACCGGCTTCCAGCCCTTCGCTTCGTAAAGCGAGACCACCCGTTTCAGAACGTTGCGCGGGGCATAGGGCACTGGCGTGCCATCCTTGGCATAGGCGTCGTGGATCACCTGCATGGTCCAGTCCGCGGTCCAGGGCGCGGCACTGGTCGTGGAATAGTCGGGCTTAAGAACCATGTCCGGTTCGGTGAAACCGTCGATCGCCGCGTCATCTGACCAGCCGCCAGTGATTGTCTGGTAATAGATCGAGTTGGGCAGATAGAATTGCGTCTGTTTGGCGAATTTCGATGCGGGCATCGCTTTGCCGCGTGCAATGCCCGACAGATCCGAGATCAGGCATTCGATCTCGTCCAGTTTGTGCCCTTCCAGATAGGCGCGCGCGGCCTCGGGGGCTTCGGACAACCAATCAGACATGGGCGGGTTCCTTGAAAAAGGCCGTGATCCGCTCGGCCAGCGCGTCATTCGCAAGCGGCTGCCCAAGGTTCCGGCGCACATCTTGTTCCTGAGCGGGGCTGAGGCCAGCGCGTCGCACCTGCAAAAGAAGCTCGACATGGGAATGTTCGAACTCGGGATGCGCCTGAACCGAGAAGGCCCGACCCTTATAGGTCAACGCCGCGTGCTTGCAGAACGCGTTTGAGCCGATGGTGATGGCGTCTGCAGGCGGCTCGACCACCTGGTCTTGGTGCCACGCGTTCAGCGCGACCTCGTCGCCCTCAAGCGAATAGGTCTGACGCCCCAGCGCCCAACCCCCTTCAAATTTCTCGACCTTGCCCCCCAGCGCCTGCGCAACGATCTGGTGGCCGAAACAGATGCCGACAACCGGAATGTCCGCGGCATAGGCCTGACGGACAAACGCTTCCAGCGGTGGAATGAAGGGCACATCTTCATATGCGCCGTATTTCGAGCCGCTGATCAACCAACCGTCAGCGTCGTTCGGGCTGTCCGGGAACTCCATATCGACGACGGACCACGTTTGAAACATCAGCCCGCGCCCAGCCAGAAGCGCGGGGTAGAGATCGCCATAGGTCTGTTCGGGAAATCCGTCAGCCGTTGGAAAGTGGCCGCATTGCAGGATGCCGATTTTCATGTGTCACCTGAGTGTTTCGGCGGGTTCTACCCCAACACTTGGGAGGAAAGAAGGAGATCGCAAGGTTTTTGGAAAAAGTGCCGTGGGAGGTGACGAATTTGACAAAGCGCTCGGCAGACTGCCATTGCATTTGCCTGCGCAAGATCAAGCGTGTTCCCGCCTTGGTCCCAACAGGTACCACGCCAGAAAGCCAAGACCCGGCAGGCAAACCAACGGAACGGCCCAGCCAAGCTTTCGGGTCCAGCCGGTCTTCGCCGCCAGAACCGAAAGCAACGCCCACATGTTCAGTGTCATCGCGGCCAGAATCCAAAGGCCCAGATACTCGATCACCTTAGTCGATCCTCACACTTGCCGAGGATTGCCGCTCGCCAGTTCCAAATCCGGCCGCGTGCAGACCGTAATAGGCCACAACCGAGATCACACCCATCACCGCAAAGGCGCTTAGCATCGCTTTCATGGTGTCCTCCTTACGTGTTGTCCTTCAGGAACGCGATCAAGTCGGCCCGGTCCTCGGGCTTCACGATGCGTTGCATAGGCATTTTCGAGCCCGGAATGAAGTGGTCCGGACCAAGATCGAAAAGCTGGTCGATGGTCTCATCACTCCATGCAAACGGCAAGCCTGCCACCGTGTCCGAATAGATGTAACCGTCGACACTACCAGCCGGGCGTCCGAACAAACCGCCCAAATGCGGCCCCGCGCGGCGGGCGCCGTCATCGGTCAGGCTGTGACAGATCGAGCATTTGCGCCGGAACTGGCGCTCGCCATTTGACATGGCGTCGGGATCGCGGAGGAAGCCGCGCTCTTCCGTGGCCATGATCGGTGCGCTCAGATCGTTGTGGGCCGGCCAAATGTAAGCGGCATCATCGATGCCCCCCGCCAGCAGGCTTGTGCTGTCACTTGTATAGTCCAACGCCCAAACGGGTCCCTTACCGGCAGCCTTGTAGTCGCCCGTGATCGACCAACTGTCCGTCGAAACGGTCATCACGAAGCCCTCGCCGTCGCCCACCGCCAGTTCGGACCCATCTGGCGACAAGGCCATCGACAGGATCGGGCGCCGGTCCAGCGTCAGGTCGGCAATGACGTCACCGCTTTCGATATCGATGATACGGGTGCCACCATCGACCGCGCCATAGGCGAGCCAATCGTCCTGCACGACCAGCTTGTTCACGCCGAACCCGTGCTGCACCAGTTGCCGTGTTTCCGACGCCTCGGCCACACGCCAGACACGGATCGTCCCATCGGCCGAGGCGGTATAGACCTGCGCTCCATCTTGGGAAAAGCCGACATCGTTCACGACACCGCCATGGCCGGTCATCATCGCAACATTCGCCCCATCCGGCAGCGCCCAAAGCCCAACCGAGCCGTCCCATGACGCCGAGGCCAACAGCGACCCATCCGGCGACACGGCCAATCCCGCCACTTGCCCTTTATGCCCCTCAAGCCGGGCCTGCGCGGTCCCGTCTTTCAGGTTCCAAAGCGTGATCGTAAAGTCATCGCCCCCTGACGCTGCGAACCCTTCGGTCAGGAAGATCGCCGTCTTCACGGCCGCGCGGTGACCATCGAGCCAGCGCACATCCTCGCCTTCCAGCGACCAGTAACCCACCGAGTTATCGAAACTTGCCGTCAGGGCGTGGCGCCCATCCGCCGACACGGCCGCGTCCATCACCGGCCCGCCATGCCCGACAAGCAGCCGAAAGTCCGCCGCGACTGCCGCTGGCAAAGATACGGCAAGCAGCGTCGCAGCAGACGCCAGAGTTCTACTCAGCCGGTGTCGCATCGCTGCCCGGATTGGCAGATGTCTTGGCGGCCTCGACCTCTTCCACCCAAAGGCTGTGATGCTCTCGGGCCCAGTTGAGATCGACCTCGCCCGAGCCCATGGCGTCGTAAGCGCCCTCCATCCCAAGCGAGCCGATATAGATGTGGGCAACGATGATCCCCATCAGAACGAAGGACACCACCGCATGCCAGATCTGTGCGTGCTGCATTTCACCATGCGGCGTCAGCGTTTCGGGCAGCGGACCATAAAGCGGCAGTTCAGTGATTCCGAGACCGCGCATCTTGTCGAAGGTGGCCGCAAACATGTTCAGTTCGAAGGGGAACAGAAGCGCAAGGCCCGAAGCCGAGATCGACCCGCCCAGGATGATAACCGACCAGAAGATAATCTTCTGACCCGCGTTGAACTTCTTGGCCGGTGGGTGGCCGCTGCCGATGATGCCACCGCCTTTGGCGAACCAGACAAGGTCAAGACGGCTGGGAATGTTGTGGATCACCCACAGGACGAACACCATGACCAAGGCCAGCATGAAGGCCCACGAGACATTGTTGTGTACCCATTTGGAGGCCAATGCGATCGTTGCATAGGCCTCGTGCCCGATGAACGGGATCAGGCCCTTGCGTCCGAACAACGTGATAAGCCCCGTGATCCCCAGCAGGATGAACGATCCGGCCAGCAGCCAGTGCGAGAACCGTTCGATGAAGTTGAATCGCAGGATCGTAATCCCCGCGCGGCCCTCGCCAATTTTGATACGCCCTCGAAGAAGGAAGAAAACGGCAAGAAAACCCAGAACACCCAGCAGGAAGTACCCGCCCCAGACCCGCAACGGGCCTTCGCGGAATTCAAGCCACGCCATGCCACTGTCTTGCACCAGAAGCGTCGCACCGGGTGCGCGCACCTGGCTGGTGATATCCGCCTCGCCGAAACGAAGGGCCCGCCAGAGTTCCGGGTCAGACGCGCCGCCAAGTGTGCCCAGCGGATCGGTCGTGGCTGCAGCGCCTTCCGGATCGCCGGTTCTCTCGCGGCGGAACTCCAGATCGACATCCTCGCCTCGTTGCCGGCGCAGGATGTCTTCCAGCGTTGTCGCCCCCCCGGTCTCGGCCCGGGGATCAGCCGGTGCTTCAGCCTCTTGCGCGACGGCTGCCGTCGGAACTGCGAGAACACACAAACAAAGCACAAGGCAAATCCAGCGAAACATCGTGGTTTCCTCCCCAATGACCGCTTTGCGCCAAAGCGCGGAACAGCGGCGTCAACTCATGCGCGTTTCGTTCTGCAGACGCCACGCGAGTTTGTGCTGATGAACAGCTTTCTTATATTCCTTCAGCTGCTCGAAGAGATCGGCAAGTTGAAGCGCGATGCGCTTGCGTTCAAACGCATGGTTCAGTGCCTTGGCCAGACGTGCCGCCTTTTCGAGATGCCCTTTCGCAGCGCCCAGTTCGCCACGCTCGGTTTCGAGTTGGGCAAAATGGCGATGGATGAAACATGTCACACGGTCATCGCCGCTTGCCTCGGCAAGCGCCATTGCTTCGTCCAGGTTGAGCCCGGCTTCGTCGAGACGGCCTAACTTGACGTCGCACGCACCAAGAAGCCCCATCAGATAGGGCATCAACAGATGATTGTTCTGCTCGCGCGCATTCTCCAGCGCCGTGACCCCGCGAATGCGGGCCGCCTCGGCATCGCCGTCGGTCAGCAGCCATGTGGCCGTGCAATATTCGACGCCAGACTGCATTTCGGCATTGCTCAGTTCCTGAGCACGCGACAGCGTGATCCCGGCCCGCGCTCGCTCGCCGGTGTGGCGTTGCACGATCGCCCGGGTCAGAAGCAGATCCACCATCGCCTCGACAACGTCTTCGTCGGGCATGTCACGTAGAAGCCAGAAACCGCGATCAAGGGCACAATTCGCCAGGTCGAAGCGGTTCCGCGCAAAATGAACGCTGCCCAGAATGGCATAGACCCGTGCGCGCGCTTCGGTGTTTTCGCGTTCCGGCAAATAGGTCTCGGCCGACAGGCAATAACCCATCGCCGCATCAAGATCACCGCGCCACTTCGCATGCCATGCCAGGGTGCACAGCGCCAACCCATGCTGGACCCGGCTTCGTCGGCCGCTTCCCTGTGTGGCCGTACCGCGTGCGGTTTTGGCGAAGTCGATGCTGGCAGCACTGTCCGAATAACGCCGTGACCATGCCAACCGATTCAGCAGGGTCGGGTCGCCGCTTGGCAACTCGGATCTTATGCGTCGCGTCTCAGATTCCATGACTCGTTGGTCATATTGCAGTCAAACAAGCGCCCCGGGCAAGGGCCGGGGCGCTTTATTCTTCGTTTTCAGACGGCTGGATCAGCCGCCCTTCTGGTCGTAGGCCGTGCCCCAACCCCAAGCGCCTGAGCCAAAGCCACGGGCCACGACGCGTTCGCGATAGATGTCGGCGACGTCATCGCCATCCCCACCGAGAAGCGCCTTGGTTGCGCACATCTCGGCACAGATCGGCAGTTTGCCTTCCGCGACGCGGTTGCGCCCGTATTTCTGGAACTCGACCGTCGACATGTCGTCTTCCGGGCCACCGGCGCAGAACGTACATTTGTCCATTTTGCCGCGAGATCCGAAATTGCCCGCCTGCGGGAACTGCGGCGCGCCGAAGGGGCACGCATAGAAACAGTAGCCGCAGCCAATGCAGAGGTCCTTCGAGTGCAGCACCACACCGTCATTGGTCTGATAGAAGCAGTCGACCGGACACACCGCCATGCAGGGCGCGTCCGAGCAATGCATACAAGCGACCGAGATCGAGCGTTCGCCCGGGTCACCGTCATTGATCGTCACGACCCGGCGGCGGTTGATGCCCCACGGAATCTCGTGCTCGTTCTTACAGGCGGTGACGCAGGCGTTGCACTCGATGCAGCGTTCGGCGTCGACGAGAAACTTAACTCTTGCCATCTCTCTTCTCCTCCTCAGGCCGCAGTGATCTTGCAGAGTGTGGCTTTGGTCTCCTGCATTTGCGT
The DNA here is from genome assembly GCA_022826385.1 of Silicimonas sp. Lineage (GTDB taxonomy): Bacteria > Pseudomonadota > Alphaproteobacteria > Rhodobacterales > Rhodobacteraceae > JAJDOD01. Next base: position 15,546 of record JAJDUZ010000066.1, on the reverse strand, counting down.
CACGGAGTCATAGCCATAGGTCTGCGCGGTGTTGCAGCTTTCGCCAAGTACATAAGGATCGGCCCCTTTCGGGTACTTGTGTCTTCGATCCTCGCCCTGGAAATGGCCGCCGAAGTGGAAGGGCATGAAGGCAACGCCTTCGCCCACCCGGTTGGTCAGCATGGCCATCACCTTGACCTTGCCACCCTCGGGGCCTTCGACCCAGACCTGCTCGCCATCCCGGACACCGATATTGTTCGCGGTGCGCGGGTTGATCTCGACGAACATGTCCTGCTGAAGCTCAGCCAGCCACGGGTTCGAGCGAGTCTCGTCGCCACCACCCTCGTATTCGACCAGACGGCCAGAGGTGAGGATGATCGGATAATCCGCCGAGAAGTCGTTCTGCTGGATCGACGCATAAAGGGTCGGCACCCGCCAGAAGGTCTTGTCGTCATAGGTCGGATAATCCGCAACCAGATCACGCCGGTTCGAGTAGAGCGGCTCGCGGTGCACCGGCACCGGATCCGGGAAGGTCCAGACGACCGCGCGGGCTTTCGCGTTCCCGAAGGGCGCGCATTCGTGCTTGATCGCCACCCGCTGGATGCCGCCCGACAGGTCGGTCTTCCAGTTGGTCTTCGGACCCGCAACCGCATCGATCGCAGCGCGCTCCTCGTCCGTCAGGTCGCTGTCCCACCCAAGGTCCATCAGCATCTGCATGGTGAACTCAGGATAGCCGTCCTGAATTTCCGAACCTTCGGAATAGACGCCTTCGGCCAGAAGGTTGTCGCCATCCCTCTCGACCCCGAAACGCGCCCGGAAGGTGAGACCACCCTTCGAGACCGGCTTCGACATATCGTAAAGGTTCGGCGTGCCCGGATGGTTCATTTCCGGGGTGCCCCACGACGGCCATGGCAGACCATAGAAGTCGCCATCGGCCGGGCCACCCACGGCCTGCAGCGTCGTTTTGTCGAACGTATGCTGGTTGGCCATGTGCAGTTTCAGGCGCTCGGGCGACTGGCCGGTATAGCCGATCGTCCACATGCCGCGGTTGATTTCGCGCAGGATGTCCTCGATGTTCGGCTCGTCTTCGCCGTCCATTGCGATGTTGCGGAAGAGCCGGTCGTCAAAGCCGAACTTCTTCGCGAACTTCGCCATGATGACGTGATCCGGCAGGCTCTCGAAGAGCGGCTCCATCACCTTCTCGCGCCACTGCAGCGAGCGGTTCGACGCCGTGACAGAACCACGGGTTTCGAACTGGGTCGTCGCGGGCAGAAGATACACGCCGTCCTTGCGGTCCTGCAGGATCGCCGAGACCGTCGGGAACGGATCGACCACGACAAGCATGTCGAGCTTTTCCATCGCCGTCTTCATCTCGGTCAGGCGGGTCTGCGAGTTCGGCGCGTGGCCCCAAAGGACCATGGCACGGGTGTTGTCCGGCTGAACAAGGTTTTCCTTGTCTTCCAGAACGCCGTCGATCCAGCGCGACACCGGGATACCGCGCTCGTTCATCATCGGCAGATCGCCACCGTCCTTGCCCTTGCCGGGCAGAACGTTGAAGCGTGCCTTGAGCCAATCCAGGTCTTCGTCCCAGACCCGGGCCCAATGCGCCCAGCTTCCTGCCGACAGGCCGTAATAGCCCGGCAGCGTATCCGCCAAAACGCCAAGGTCGGTTGCGCCCTGCACGTTGTCATGGCCGCGGAAGATGTTCGTGCCACCTCCCGTTGTTCCCATGTTGCCCAGGGCAAGCTGCAACACGCAATAGGCGCGCGTGTTGTTGTTGCCGTTGGTGTGCTGGGTGCCGCCCATGCACCAGATCACGGTGCCGGGGCGGTTGTTGGCCATGGTGCGCGCGACACGCTCGAGCTGCGAGCCCGGCACGCCGGTCACACGCTCGACCTCGTCGGGCGTCCAACGGGCCACTTCTTCCTTGATCTGGTCCATGCCCCAGACACGGGTGCGGATGAACTCTTTGTCTTCCCAACCGTTCTCGAAGATGTGCCAGAGGATGCCCCAGACGAGGCCCACATCCGAACCTGGGCGGAACCGCACATATTCGTCGGCATGTGCCGCCGTCCGCGTGAAGCGAGGATCGCAGACGATCAGAGGCGCGTTGTTCTGCTCTTTTGCACGGAGGACATGCAGCAGAGAAACAGGGTGCGCTTCGGCGGGGTTGCCACCGATGATGAAGATCGCCCGGCTGTTGTGGATGTCGTTGTAGCTGTTGGTCATGGCGCCGTAGCCCCATGTGTTCGCCACACCCGCAACCGTCGTCGAGTGACAGATACGTGCCTGATGGTCGATATTGTTCGTGCCCCAATAGGCCGCGAACTTACGATAGAGGTACGCCTGTTCGTTATTGTGCTTCGCCGAGCCCAGCCAATAGACACTGTCCGGTCCGCTTTCCTCGCGGATCTCCAGCATCTTGTCGCCGATCTCGTTGATTGCTTCGTCCCAGCTGACGCGGGTCCACTCGCCGTCGACCAGCTTCATCGGGTACTTCACCCGGCGCTCGCCATGGCTGTGTTCGCGAACCGCAGCCCCTTTGGCGCAATGTGCACCAAGGTTGAACGGGCTGTCCCATGCCGGTTCCTGACCGGTCCAGACGCCGTTTTCGACCTCGGCCAGAACGGTACAGCCGACCGAGCAGTGGGTGCAGACGGATTTCTTGATCTCGACCTTGCCCATGCTGGCGCTTTGCGCGGCAGCAGGTGTGACGCGACCGACGGTGCCCAGCGCGGCAAGGCCACCAACGGCCAGACCCGACCCGCGCAGGAATGTCCGACGATCCAGCTTGGCCTTACCGGCCCGCGCCATGATCGAGGTTGAGCGGCCCGAGCGGGCAACGCTTGCTGTCTTCTTTCTCAGCATCGCTAATCCTTCCTCAGAACCGGGCCGAAGCCAGGTATTTCTTCACATGATCGGTCTTCTTCAGAGCCGAACCCGCATCAACTTCTTCGGCGGCAGCCTGACTGCCAACCGCAGCAGCGGCGACAGCGGCAGGTGCCGATGTTCCAGCGAGTTTGAGAAAGTCGCGGCGGCTTGCGCCCTCTTTCTTTTGATCGTCCATGGCTGGTCCTCCTCTAGCTGTGGACGTTTACTTTGAAGCCTGCTGCAGTCAGGCCTCCATTCGGAAGGCTTCTATCTCGATCTCCATGAATGCGCGGCCAATCCTCCCGACCGGCGCATAGAAGACCGAGCCTTCGGCGGCCTCCAGATCCTTGAAAAAGTGTGACGCCCATGTCGCGACATGGGTGTTGAAAAACGCGTGCTGATCGTCCAGCGACATTGGTGCGCCAAACGTGCCAGTGATCAAACCGGACATGATCTCGCAAAGCGTCGCAATATGATCTTCGGGTTCCTTGTTCTTCGCGTCGCGCTCGATTCCAAGCTCGGTCATGTGACCACGCAGACGCGCCAGAGGTTTCTCGTTCAGGAACCCGGTCAGGTAATAGCTGGCAAAGGGCAGAAGCTCGCCGCGCCCGAGGCCGATGAACAGCGCGTTGTATTCGCGCTCGGCGGCCTTCTCGCTGGTCGCAGCGGCCAGCTTGGCCAATGTCGAGATTCCCTCGCCCAACTCGGACCCGTCGCCTGACAACGAGGCGGCTGTTTTCAGCGTGTCCGAGGTTGGCGGAGCGGCCAGCAAAGTGGCGAGAAGACGATAGAGGTCCGCGCGCAGAAGATCTTCTTCCGCGACATCCTCCCTAAGCTCGGGCTTTGCGCCCACGCCGGTCATTTTTTGACCGTTAGTATTCCCATGAGGCTACGCTAGGTCATAAATTGACCTTTGGGCAAATAAATTCGCCAATTTATGAATAATGCCAATTTCGCGATGTGTTAGGTTTCGAACCGCATTCGGCGCGGACGTGGCGGCGCTGGTTCGTCATCATCGTACGCCACAGTATGCGGAGACGGTTGATTTTCCGAAAGAATGACCGTTTCTTCCACAGGCTTTGGCAGCGGTTCTTCGCTGTCTTCCTGTGGCAATACGGACTCAGTCTCAGTCACCTTTGCGACAATCCCACGCCCCACCTGATAGGCCGTCGCCAGCACTTTTTGGGTCAACTCTGGTGACGTAAAGTCTTCGTCATAGTCATTCAATCCATCAAGATTCGCCAAGACCGGGTTAGAGCGCCAAAGAACACGCAGCGCACGCTTGCGCAGAAACTGCGGGACGTGATCCGCCATGAAGGCCGAAAAGTCATCGCCGGACTGCAGGCTTTCGGGAACCGGCAGGTTCAGCTTGGCAAGAAGCGCGCTCTCTTCCTCCTCGGTCTCGGGCTCGGCGCTTGGTTCGGGGTCCGGATCGGGCGCGACAACCGGTTCTTCCTCGGCCACCGCACGCTTGCGGCGGGACCAGCGCGACAGGAAATCGTCGTCACCCATCGCGACGCCCCTTGATCGAGGACGGGCTGCGATAGACATCGGCCACCTGCCGGATCCGGGCATCACCGATCCCGTCTTCGACCAGATCGACCCGCTTCTTGTCGCGCTTGCGCTTGATGAATGGGACATCCTCGAAATGCGCGTCGCAGAAGTCGCGGATCGTGATGATCAGCGCATCCGGCATCGCCACAGGTTCGACGATCATCTCGGCGCTGTCCTGCCAATCAAGCGCAAGATCTGAACTGGCCGTCACGGTATGCACGGCGATCCCGTGTTCATTATCCGCATTCTCGCCCTTGTCGAGCACGACAAAGACGCTGGGCGGCGACATCATCAGCGATGTCCGATAGCCCTCGCATTCGGTATGGTGCAGGTCCATCGGCACGGTGGCGGCGTGATAGTCGGTGACGTCGCCATCCTCGCGCAGCACTTTGAAGCCGCCCGGCCCGGCGTTCGGCAGCACGGCCACCGCCGTCCACGCCCATTTCGCCCAGCGCGTGACGCCGGGGCGACGGCGCAAGACGACACCCATGGGGATCGTCAGGTTTTGCGGTGTCTCCTCCATATCCCGGACGAGACCACAGGCGGATGGACTTTGTCAAAGCAACCTCGCAAGATGGCCGCCGGGAGGACATCATGGCACGGATCGAGAGGCTTCTCTTATGCTCGTGCGAGGGCACGATGACAGTCGACGACGCACGCGCCGCGGCGGCGCTGGGCGGTGTTGACGTAAAGTCGGTCAACGCGCTTTGCACCACGGATCTGGACGTGGCAGGTGCCGCGCTGGAAGCGGACGGCACAACGATGATCGCCTGCGGACAGATGACCAACCTGTTCGAGGAACTGGCCGAAGAACTGGGCGCCGACGCTCGTCTGGCCACCGTCGACATTCGCGACCGCGCCGGCTGGACAAGCGACACCAACGCCCATGCCAAGCAAGCCGCGCTTCTGGCCGAAGCAGTCTTGCCACACCCCGAGACGCCGACGAAAGACGTGGTGTCAGAAGGCACCTGTCTTGTCCTCGGGCGCGGCGAAGTCGTGTTGCCCGTGGCTGAACGTTTGTCGGACACTCTGGCGGTGACCTGTCTTTTGACCGATGCACCCGATGATCTGTCCCCCGACGGGCGTTTCGACGTAACCTCGGGCGGATTGAAACGGGCCATGGGGGCGTTGGGCGGTCTTGAAATCGAAGTCGATGCCTTCCGCGAACTGCGCCCCGGAGGCCGGGGGGCAGGTGTTTTCGGCCCGGCGAAGGATGGCGTGAAGTCCGCCTGCGACATCATTCTGGATCTGCGAGGGGCCGGGCCGCTCTTCCCGGCCGATCACAAGCGCGAAGGTTACGTCCGGGCCGACCCCGGCGATCCCCTCGCCGTCGAACGCGCCGTGGCAAAGGCACGCGACTTGCAGGGAGTTTTCGAAAAGCCGCTCTACATCCGGTTCGAAGAAACACTTTGCGCTCATTCCCGCGCCAGTCGGCAAGGGTGCAGCAAATGCCTGAGTGTTTGCCCGACCGGAGCCATCACCTCGGCGGGTGACACGGTGGCCATTGATCCCGACATCTGCGCGGGCTGCGGCGCTTGCGCCGCAGTCTGCCCTTCCGGCGCGGCATCCTATGACGACCCGCCGGTCGGAACGCTTTTCGCACGGCTCCGTGCGCTGGCCTCGGCCTATCGCGACGCAGGCGGCACCAAACCACGCGTCCTGTTCCACGATGCCGACTGGGGCAGCGAGATGATCCGCCTGTCGGCCCGGTTCGGGCGCGGCCTGCCTGCCAATGTAATCCCCGTCGCGGTTCCTTCCGTTGAAGGCGTCGGACATGCCGAGATGTTGGCCGCCCTTGGCGTCGGATTTGCCGGGATCAACGTGATGCCCGGTCCGAAAAGCGACCGCGCGGTGATCGAGACGGAATTTGCCCTGCTGCAGGCGATCGGTGGCGCTGATGCCGCAACCCTGCTGGACGTGGCCGAACCGGATGCGATGGAAACCGCGCTTTACGCCGCCAACCCACGCGATCCCGTCGCCGACACCATCCTGCCCGTTGGCGGGCGCCGCGACGTCACCCGACTTGCCGCAACTGCTCTCAACAGTGACGAGGCGGTGATCCCGCTGCCCGCCGGTGCACCTTACGGCAAGATCGAGATCGATACCGACGCCTGCACCCTTTGCCTCGCCTGTGTCTCGCTTTGCCCGGCGGGTGCGCTTGGCGACAACCCCGAGAAACCCTCGGTGCGGTTTCAGGAAACGGCCTGTCTGCAATGCGGGCTTTGCGCCTCGACCTGCCCGGAAACCGCGATCACGCTGACGCCGCAACTGGATTTGCGCAAGGACGCGCTGACCTATCGGATGCTGAACGAGGAAGAGCCGTTCGAATGCATCGAATGCGGCGTTCCCTTCGGTGTCCGCTCCACGATCGAAACGATTGTCGCGAAGCTGGAAGACAAGCACTGGATGTACAAGGGCAGCGACAACACGCGGTTGATCCAAATGTGCGACAATTGCCGGGTGAACGCGCAGTACCACCAGGAGAATTCGCCGTTTCGCGTGGGCGATCGCCCTGCGATCCGGACCACCGATGATGATTTGAAGGCGCGCGACGGCGACACCAGCTGACTGATCCTTTTCCAGGGGTTCCGGTTCTGCCCGATCCACGCTAGCACCGCAGGTGTGTAGTGGATCGGTTCATCAGCATGATCGTTGACAGCCAGAGGAAATGCGCCGCCGAAATGTTTGGCACCGGGGTTCTGGTGGCAACCGTTGTCGGCTCGGGCATCATGGCGCAGCGTCTGACGGATGACGTGGCCCTGCAGCTTCTGGCCAACACCTTGCCGACAGGTGCGATCCTTGTGGTGCTGATCACCGCGCTTGGGCCAGTGTCCGGGGCCCATTTCAACCCCGCGGTCACCTTGGCGTTCGGGCTCCGCCGCGAGATCGCCGTGTCGCTGGGGCTCGCCTATACAGCCGCCCAGATCGTGGGTGCAGTCCTAGGCGCATGGCTGGCTCACGCAATGTTTGCTGAAGCGATCCTGCAGGCGTCTCAAACGGTTCGAACCGGGGGCGCACAATGGCTGTCCGAAGTCGTGGCAACATTCGGGCTGGTCTTCTTCATCCTTGCCGGCCTGAAAACTCGGCCGCAGTCCATACCGTGGATCGTCGGGCTCTATATCACGGCGGCCTACTGGTTCACGGCGTCGACCTCGTTTGCCAATCCGGCCGTCGCGATTGGCCGGGCGTTCACTGACACATTTTCCGGCATCCGGCCGTTGGACCTCCCCGGTTTCATCACTGCCGAGCTGATCGGAGCGGTCTTGGCAACCGTTTTCGCCGGTTGGCTGTACCGAACGGCTGGCCCGGACGCTGAAAGCTGAGTATGTGGCGCACATGATCTACGCGGTTGGCGACATACACGGGCATTATGACAAGCTGCTGATCGCGCATGCGCTGATCGCGGATGACATGGCCGCGCACAAAGCCGACAAGGCAACCGTTGTCCATATCGGAGACCTCTGCGACCGCGGCCCAGACACCGCGAAGGTCATCCAGTATCTCATCGATGGTATCGCCGCCGGGCGGGATTGGCTGGTTCTGAAGGGCAACCACGACCAGATGCTGCTCGACTTCGTAGATGGCGGCGACGGCAGCAACCCGCGCCTGAAATCGGGGACGAACTGGCTGCATTCGGTCATAGGCGGACGCGCAACGCTTGCATCCTATGGTCAGAAGAAATCGATGCTGGAGTCGAAGGATGCCTTCCTGCGCCGCGCCCGGGGTGGCGTGCCGCAGGACCATGTGGATTTCCTGTCATCCCTGCCGGTCTGGCTTCGGGTGGACGGCATGATCTTCGTCCATGCCGGTATTCGCCCCGGTTTCCCGATCGAGGCTCAGGACGAAGAAGATCTCTTGTGGATACGGGACGATTTCCTTTGGCATCTCGGAGACCACGAAGCGCTGGTCGTCCACGGCCACACCCCCGTGGACGAGCCGACGCATTACGGCAACCGGGTCAACATCGACACCGGTGCCGGTTGGGGCAATCCTTTGATCCCCGTCGTGTTCGACCAGGGGCAGACCTTTGCCTTGTCCGAGAAAGGACGCACCGAACTTTCGGTGCCCCGTCACCGGCCCAAGACGGTAATCCGGCGTTAGGCCGCGCACGCTATCCGCGATCAAACTTGACGGCGGCTGCCGGGTCGGTAGCTTCCAGCCCAACCGAAAAGGACCTGAACCATGGCCCAACGTCTTCATCTTGTCTTCGGCGGCGAGCTTGTCGATCCCTCGAAGAACGTGTTCCGCGACGTGGACGAAATCGACATCGTCGGCATCTTCCCGGATTACGACAGCGCCTATGACGCTTGGAAATCAGCAGCGCAGCGCACCGTCGACAACGCGCATATGCGGTATTACATCGCGCACCTGCATCGCTTGCGCGACGAGGAGGCGGCGGCCTCCTCGACCGAGGAGCTGGGCAACTGAGCGAGAGCGCCAGACCCCGCCTGCGGTCCCGCGTTGGACACGCGGTCGACCGTCTGCGGCGCATGGCGCTTGGACAAAGCTCGGAAGAGGCGACGGATCGACGAAGCGAACAGCTTGGGCAAACCGAAGCCCAGCGCCCGGATGGGTGCCTGGTCTGGGTTCTGACAGAGACTTCTGCAACCGCCGGGCCTGCCCCGGCCTTGGCACAGGCGCTGTCGGGTCGTCTTGAACAAACGGTCGAAACGCTGGTGACGCCGATCGATGAGACCCCGTTGGTCCAGTCGGTTGCGGAACGGACCATTCACCAATACGCGCCCGGCGACACGGATGGCACAATCACACGGTTTCTCGATCATTGGCACCCTGATTTCTGTGTCGTCATCGGGCAGCCCGCCCGACCCAATCTGCTGATCGCGGCCAAGGCACGCGGCATACCTCTTTATCAAGTCGCCGCCCAGCGTATGGCGACAAGTCCAAGAAAGCTGCCGGGCTATCTGGCAGCTTTTGACACGTGTTTCGCCTCGTCGGCGTCCGAGGCAAACCTGCTGCGTGCCCATCTCAAGAACGGCAGCACGCAGGTCGAAATCACTGGTCCCCTAAGCGACACGGTCTATGCCCTGCCGTGCAATGAAGCCGAATGTGATGATCTATCCAAGCTTCTTGGCGGGCGACCCGTTTGGCTCGCGTCCGAGGTGCGGGGGCCCGAGATCGACATTGTCGAGGCGGCGCATCGTAAAGCGTTTCGGTCGGCGCACAGGTTGCTACTGATCCTTGTTCCACGCACGGGCGAAGACGCGGGCGAGATTGTATCGCGGTACGAAGAGCGCGGGTGGCGCGTGGCGCGACGCACCAATCTGGAAGAACCAGACCCTGAGACGCAGGTCTACGTCGCCGATACCGAAGACGAGGAACTCGGGCTCTGGTATCGTCTGGCCCCGGTCAGCTTTATCGGCGGAAGCCTGAAGACAGACACGGAACCAACCGATCCCTATTTCGCAGCAGCGCTTGGATCGGCCGTGTTGCATGGCCCCAACCTTGGATCGAACCCGGCCCGGTTCGACGCCCTCGAAAAACATGCGGCCAGTATGCCCGTCTCGAACGCCGACGATCTGGGCGAGGCGATCATCACGCTTCTGGCCCCCGACAAGGCAGCTTCGCTGGCGCAGGCTGGCTGGGCGGCCACCACCGAAAGCGCCCATGTGGTCGAACGGTTGGCGGAGGTGATGGCCGAGCGTTTCTTCGAACGCGAAGACGCAGGCTGATGCGTCCCCCGTCCTTTTGGCAAAACCCGGCCGCAGCGCCCGGCTGGCAGGCACTGGCATTGGCACCCTTGTCGGCGCTCTATGCGGCGGGCACAGCCCGACGGGTCAAGCGCGCCCCGGTCTTCAGCCCGAAAGTGCCGGTTGTCTCGGTCGGCAACCTGAATGTCGGCGGAACCGGGAAAACGCCCACCGTCATTGCTTTGACGGAACTGCTCGCCGGGCGCGATGTGCACATCGTGTCTCGCGGCTATGGCGGAAGGGCACCCGGACCGCTGAAGGTCGATCTTGCCCGCCACACAGCCGAGGATGTGGGCGACGAGCCGCTGCTTCTGGCTGCGTTCGCGCCAACCTGGGTGTCACCCGACCGCGCCGCTGGCGTGGCTCTGGCCGAAGATGCCGGCGCAAAGATCATCCTGCTGGATGACGCACATCAGAACCCGGCTGTCCCAAAAGCACTGAGCCTTGTAGTGGTCGACGCCCAGCGCGGCTTCGGCAACGGTCGCGTCTTGCCTGCAGGGCCGTTGAGGGAACCGGTCGCTGCAGGTTTGGCGCGCGCCGACATGGTGCTGTCCATTGGTGACGCTGCTGCACAATCCGCATTCGAGCAGGCTTGGGGCAGTGCCATCCATGTGCCTCGCCTGACCGGCGCGCTAGAGCTGTTGCCCACAGGCATGGACTGGAACGGTCAGGATGTGCTGGCTTTTGCCGGGATCGGTCATCCGGAAAAGTTCTTTCAGACGGTGCGCGCGACAGGTGCCAACCTTCTCCGGGCCGAGGCGCTGGACGACCACCAACCGCTGACGGATGCCCTGATGAAACGGCTCGAAATCGAAGCGGCGGCCTTGGGCGCGCAACTGGTCACGACCGAGAAGGATGCCGTGCGCCTGCCACCGAGTTTTCGTCAGAAGGTTCTGGCGCTTCCGGTGCGCCTGAAGCTGAACGAGCCGGAGGTGCTGACCGACCGGCTCGCTCAATTAACTGCTTAGCTGCCCAGCTCGCCGTCGATGATATCCTTCATCTCGGCATAGCCCATGTTGCTGTACTTGCGCCCGTTGATGACGAAAGACGGGGTTCCGGTCACATCGTCCTCTTCGGCGTTCTGCAGATACCACGCATACAGTGTCTGCGCGTTATCACCGTCCGAGAAACACGCATCAAGCTGAGCGTCGGTCAGGCCCGCCGTCTTGCCGATGGTCCGAAGCTGATCGACGATCTGCTGCGGACTGTTCGAGCTGCTGGCCCACTCGCGCTGCTTTTCATAGATCAGGTCGGCAATTCCGAAGAACCGGTTCTCGGCGCCTTCACCGCAACGCGCCACGATCGCGGCCCACAGGCCATAGCGATCGAAATAGACATCGCGATAGATGAAGTTGATCTTGCCGGTGTCGATATAGTCGGACTTCAACTGCTTAAAGCTCCCAGCATGGAACGACGCACAATGCGGGCAGGTAAACGAGGCGTACTCGATCACGGTCACGGTCGCGTCCGGGTTGCCAATCGACATTTCCTGAACAGACGATGTGTCGACGTCCGAGGCGTCCTGCGCGAAAGCGGCGCCGATCGGGTCAACAGGGGTGGCACCCTGGTTCGTCAGGAACCAGCCGCCAACGGCCAGAGCGGCCAAGGCTGCGATAAGGGTCAGGGAACGGGTCATAAGGGACAACTCTCTGTTAGCTTTTCGGGGGGGATAGAACGTTTGCACCCAGCCGCTCAAGGGCTTCGCGCAAACCTGTGTCGGCAACCGTGGCCGCCGCCTCGCGGGCGGCAGATGTGACCGGCGCTTGGGTCGGGTGAGCTTCAGGCTTCGGATCGAAAACGGCCTGACCTTCGGCAAAGCCTGTTGCCGCGGTCTGGGTGATCCGAACCTTCTGAACGGCGGAATACCCATAGCAGGCATTCACCCGCTCGCGGATCATTTCCTTTTGCATCTCAAGCATCGGCGCATTGGCACCGGTCGTCAGAACCGTCAGCGTTGCACCAAATTTCTGACCATAGGTCACATCCACCGGGCGCGCCATGCGGGCAATATCCGGCCCAACGATCTCGCCCCAGTGGGTCAAAAGGCGCGACACGGCAAAGCCTCGCGATTCGCTGGCCGAACGGATTCGGCCCGCGGCAAGGGCGCTTGCGCGCTCAAACCCGCGCTTTCGGCGCTTAATTCCCGTGTTCTGCGCTTTTTCAGGCATCTCTTGCCTTCCTGTACTGACGCTACATTCTAGAGGACCACCCGGCCACTGCCAGCCGAAACCCGCAAGGAGCCATAAACATTGCGTGAGACTGCCTCGGCTGCCGATCTTTTGAGCTGGTACGACACCCACGCCCGCGAGTTACCGTGGCGCGTCAGCCCAGCAGCGCGTCAAGCCGGGGAAGTGCCCGATCCCTATCGCGTCTGGCTGTCGGAAATCATGCTGCAACAGACCACCGTCGCTGCCGTGAAGGCGTATTTCCTCAAGTTTACAAATCTTTGGCCCAGCGTGACCGACCTGGCAAACGCCGCTGACGACGCCGTGATGGCGGAATGGGCGGGCCTTGGGTACTACGCCCGTGCCCGCAACCTCCTCAAATGCGCAAGGGTCGTGGCCCGCGAGCATGACGGCGTGTTTCCGACCACCCGCGAAGATCTGCTGACGCTGCCGGGAATCGGCCCTTACACCGCTTCGGCCATCGCCACGATCGCGTTCGACCAGCCGGAAACGGTGGTCGACGGCAATGTCGAGCGCGTCATGGCCCGATTGCACGCCGTCGAAACGCCGCTGCCGCGTGCAAAACCCGAATTGACCGAACATGCCGCAGTCTTGACCCCGAAAGACCGTCCCGGAGACTACGCTCAGGCAGTCATGGACCTTGGGGCCACAATCTGCACACCACGATCACCTGCCTGCGGCATCTGCCCGTGGATCAACGCCTGCGCTGCACGTGACTTGGGCATACAGGCACGCCTGCCCGCGAAAGAGCCGAAGAAAGCCAAACCCACCCGCTATGGCATTGCCTATCTGGGCCGACGCACCGACGGCGCATGGTTGCTCGAGCGCCGCCCCGAGAAAGGCCTGCTGGGCGGTATGCTGGGCTGGCCCGGCAGTGATTGGTCAGATCAACCGGTTGACGCGCCCCCTCTCGCCGCCGATTGGCGCGATCCGGGGATCGAAGTGCGCCATACGTTCACGCATTTCCACCTGCGGCTGACGGTTAAAATCGCGGAACTGCCTGCAACGGCCGCGCCCAATCAAGGGCTTTTCGTGCCAGCAGCCGAGTTTCGCCCCAACTCGCTTCCGACGGTGATGCGGAAAGCCTATGACCTTGCCGCAGCGTTGCTTGTTGATTCCTGAGCGATTTCCCACTTGAATCGAACCATGGTTGCCCCGCTTCTGAACGCCCTGCCCTTTTGGATGTCGCTTGGCCTGATCCCGCTTGCGTGGATCGGCGCCGTCAACGGCGGCTGGACGGTGATCCTCGTCTTCCTCGGCTCGTGGGTGCTGGTCTCGGTCCTTGACCTCGTTACCGGCATCAACGCCGCCAACAAGGACCCCGAAACACCGGACAGCAACCTGTTCTGGCACCGCGCCATCACCGTGATCTGGGCCCCAGTCCAAGCGGTGACCGTCTTTGGCATCATCGCCTTCGTGGCTTGGTCAGGCCATCTCTCGGCGCTTGAAATCTTCGGGCTCTCGGCAGGCCTCGGCATCCTCTCGGGCGCAATCGGCATCGTCTATGCCCACGAGTTGATGCACCAGTCCTCGCGCCTGGAACGATGGCTGGGCGATATCCTGATGAGCATGGCGCTTTACGGGCATTTCCGCAGCGAACATCTGCTGATCCATCACCGCTATGTCGGCACGCCGCGTGACCCGGTGACCGCACGCTACAACGAAGGGTTCCACCGGTTCTTCCCGCGTGTCCTGAAGGCGTGCCTTGTCTCGGCCTGGAACGCCGAAGCGGCAAAACTTGCCCGCAAGGACCGACCGGTCTGGCATCACAGCAACCCGTTTTGGCGCTATGGCCTGCTGCAGCTTGGCTTCATCGCACTCGCGCTCTGGGTCGGCGGCAGGCTGGGGCTTGTCATGTTCCTGATCCACGCCTTCTTCGCCGTCTGGCAGTTGGAACTGGTGAACTACATCGAACACTATGGCCTGACGCGAAAACACCTCGGCGATGGCAAATACGAGCACACCAAACCGCATCACAGCTGGAACACGTCCCTGAAGGCGTCGAACTGGTTGCTGATCAACCTGCAGCGCCATTCCGATCACCACTATAAGCCAGACCGCCGGTTCCCCCTGCTGCAATCATGGACCGCCGAGGACGCCCCGCAACTGCCCCATGGCTACGCTGTCATGGGCGCGCTTGCGATGGTTCCACCCCTTTGGCGCCGCCGGATGAACCCGCGTGTCCGCGCGTGGCGCAAGACCTTCTATCCCGAGATCGAAGACTGGCAGCCCTACAAGACCGCCACCAACCCGATGCCACGCTGAGGACCTCTCATGCCCGACTTCGCAGCCCACCTGACGGAAACCCTTGCCGGGATCGACGCCGACGGGTTGATGAAACGCGAGCGCCAGATCACCTCGCCGCAAGGCGGGCGCATCGAGGTCGGCGGGCGCCAGATGCTGAACCTCTGCGCCAACAACTACTTGGGGCTGGCCGACCACCCCCGCCTGATGGAAGCGGCCCGGCACGCGATGGAGGACCACGGCTACGGCATGGCCTCAGTGCGCTTCATCTGCGGCACGCAGGACCTGCACCGTGACCTCGAGCGCGATCTTGCCGCCTTCCTTGGCATGGACGACGCGATCCTCTTTGCCGCCTGCTTTGATGCGAATGGCGGGCTCTTCGAACCCCTTCTCGGCCCCGAAGATGCCATCGTGTCTGACAGCCTCAACCACGCGTCGATCATCGACGGCATCCGCCTCTGCAAGGCCAGGCGATACCGCTATGCCAACTCCGACATGGATGATCTCGAGACGCAGTTGAAAGCCGCCCGCGCCGACGGTGCCCGCTTCATCATGATCGCGACCGATGGCGTGTTTTCGATGGATGGCACACTGGCAAAACTGCCCGAGATCCGCGCGCTTGCCGACACCTATGATGCCCTCATCATGGTCGACGACTGCCACGCCACCGGCTTCATGGGGCCAAAAGGTGCTGGCACGCCCGCGCATTTCGGCGTCAAGGTCGACATCCTGACCGGTACGCTGGGCAAGGCGCTTGGTGGCGCAATCGGCGGCTACACTGCGGCGTCGCAACAGATCATCGATCTTCTGCGGCAGCGCGCACGCCCCTACCTCTTCTCGAACGCCCTGCCCCCGATGGTTACGGCCGCCGGGAGCGAGGCGATCAAGCTGGTGCAAGAGGCCGACAACTTGCGAACGCAGCTTTTCGACAACACGCAGTATTGGCGGCAATCGCTGTCGGATGCCGGCTTCACGCTTCTGCCGGGCGAGCACCCGATCGTCCC
>JAJDUZ010000025.1 GCA_022826385.1 Silicimonas sp. | reverse complement strand
TCTTCTTCAAGCGCTGGAGGCATGGCAATTCCCGACCAATGCGCGGCCTCTGGCGACCGAAACCCCACGCAGAACATGAGACCCGCCGCGCCAGCGCTTCATCGCAATAGTTTTGCAAGAGGCTCACAAGAATTGAATTTTTCCCGTCGGGCCAGCAAGTCGGGCGAGGACAGCTCGGTGGTGCTGTTCCTGCATGGCTATGGCGCCGATGGCGCGGACCTTCTGGGGCTCTCCGAGCCATTGGCTCCACATTTGCCGGACACCGTTTTCATTGCCGCAGACGCGCCCGATCGCTCGATGGCGAACCCGACGGGCTATCAATGGTTTCCGATCCCCTGGATTGATGGCTCGACCGACGCCGCGGCATCCGAAGGCATGCACCGGTCAGCCAAGCTGTTGGACGCCTTGATTGACCGCATTCTGGCAGAAGAGGGGATCGACGCCGACCGGCTGATCCTCTTCGGTTTCAGCCAGGGCACGATGATGAGCCTGCATGTCGCGCCGCGCCGCCTCGAGCCTGTTGCAGGCATCGTGGCGTTCTCGGGCCGTTTGATGGTGCCCGAGCGTCTGGGGGAAGAAATGCAGTCCACGCCGCCGGTTCTGCTGATCCATGGCGACGCCGATGATGTCGTGCCGTTCGAAGAGCTTCAGACAGCAGGCGAGGCGCTGCAGGGGGCCGGTTTCGCCGTCTATGCGCATGTCATGGAAGGCACGGGGCACGGGATTGCGCCCGACGGTCTATCGGTCGCGCTGGCCTTTATCCACGAACATCTCGGGGTCGAAACACCACAACACTAGCGGCGTCTTGGCCACCTCAATCGAAGCACAGGCAAAAATGTGCTAAAGTCTCTCTGTCGGCGCGCATTTTAAGCCGGCACGAAAGATTATTTGAGGTTTTGATATGGACGACATTATTCGGGCCCTGTCCGAGATCAATGTGCCGACGGCATTGGTGATCTTCGGGATTGTGCTTTTGTTTCTTGGCTTGGCCGGCAAGTTCGGCACTTACGTGGAAATCCGGAAAGAGCGGCAGAACCTTGTGGCCGTTGTCGGTGCGGTCATTCTGCTGGCTGGCGTCGGGTTGTACGCCTATGCGGCGCTTGGCCTGAACGACGAAGCCACGCGCGTGACCGACGACGACGCGTCGCCGTCTGGCGCAACTTCGATCCGGTGGGTGATGGCCGGGTCTTACGGTGTTCGGGACAGTGCGGCGCGCCAACAGCAGCGATTGCTGGACAAGGGGATCAACGCCATTCTGGTCAACAGCGAAGACTATGACTTCCTGTGTCCCGGCTTTCACACGGTCATGGTGTTGTCCCCGAATCTGGCAGCAACAGGTCCACTGCTTGAAAAGGTGCGCGAGGTCATTCCCGATGCCTATCCGCGCAATCCCAACACCTTCGACCCCTCGACCTGCTAAGCGGGGTGGCCCCTGTTTCTGCGTGCGGACAAGCCTGCGCACCGGTTGTCATCCCTTTGTCGCTTTTGGCGACTACATCTTCCCCAAATCAAGGGCTTGTCAGGCGGGAGACGCCAGATATAGTGCCCTAGAACGGTTGGGGCGGGTCCCCCGCTCTGACGCCAAAGGTGAGGCAGCAGGGCAGGACGGAGTCTCTAATGACCGGTGAATTCAGAACAAGTTTCGTGCGTGAGCCCAACAATCTGAGGCATCACCCCGCGCTTGTCCTGAACGCGGATTATCGGCCTTTATCCTATTACCCTTTGTCGCTCTGGCCATGGCAGGACGCGGTGAAAGCCGCTTGGCTCGACCGGGTGCAGATCCTCGCGGAATACGACGAGGTTGTGCGAAGCCCTTCGACCGAAATCCGCATTCCATCGGTCGTGGTGTTGAAAGACTATGTCCAGCCACAGAAACGCGTGGCTTTCACGCGGTTCAACCTGTTCCTTCGGGATGAATTCCGCTGCCAGTATTGCGGTGCGAAGGGCGAATTGACGTTCGACCACGTGGTGCCACGGGCGCGGGGCGGGGTGACAAGCTGGGAAAATGTTGTTGCGGCCTGTTCGAAATGCAACCTGAAGAAGGGCTCGAAATCGCTGTCGCTGGCCGGCATGTCGCTTCGGAAGCCGCCGCGGCAACCGGGGGCCGAAGAGTTGCGCAATCAGGGTCGAAAATTCCCGCCGAACCATTTGCACGAGACGTGGCTCGACTTCCTGTATTGGGACGCTGAACTTGAGGCGTGAGCCGAAATCTTGAAAAGATTTCGGGCCGCTTTCTTTTCAAGAAAGCGCCCGCTACGGTCCGCTCATGAGCGATCCATTCTTTACCCCCGTTTCCGGTTTCGATCTGCCGCGTTTCGCCGGCGTGCCCACCTTCATGCGCTTGCCCTATGTGCCGCCCGGCCACGAACGTTTCGGCGACGTGCAGATCGGCCTGGTTGGCGCCCCATGGGATAGCGGCACCACCAACCGGCCCGGGCCGCGCCACGGGCCGCGCCAGTTGCGCGACGCCTCGACCATGATCCGCGCCGAACATCCCGTGAGCCATGTCAGGCCGTTCGAGATCGCGCGCTGTGCCGATGTCGGGGATGTCGGGCCGAACCCGGCGAGCATTCCCGACAGCCTGGACCGGATGAGTGCGTTCTATACGGGGCTCCGTGAGGCGGGCATTCGGCCGCTGACGGCGGGGGGCGATCACCTGTGTTCGCTGCCGATCCTGCGCGGGATTGCGGATCAGCCCTTGGGAATGATCCATTTCGACAGTCACACGGATCTCTTCCACAGTTATTTCGGTGGCGAGATGTACACGCATGGGACGCCTTTCCGACGTGCGATCGAAGAGGGGCTGCTTGATCCGACAAAGGTCGTTCAGATCGGCATTCGCGGCACGATGTACGACCGCGAAGACCGCGACTTTGCCGACAGTGTCGGCGTTCGGATTATCACCATCGAAGAGTTTTTCGACCGCGGCGTTGCCGATGTAATGGCGGAGGCGCGCCAGATCGTCGGCACGCATCCGATCTATGTCAGCTACGACATCGACTTCGTCGACCCGACTTTCGCACCCGGCACCGGCACGCCCGAAGTGGGCGGGCCGAACAGTTTTCAGGCGCTCGAGGTCTGTCGCCATCTGGGCGGGCTCGATATTCGCGGCGCCGATCTGGTGGAGGTGTCTCCGCCCTTCGATGCCTCGGGCGGCACGGCCTTCCTTGGCGTTTCGGTGATGTTCGAGCTTCTATGCGCGATGGTCGCGCCGGCAAGCTGACGCTCAACCGGCCTGACCAAGCTCAATCTCGCCCCGCGCGACGCGTTCAAGGAAGGCGATCGTGTCGGGGTTGTCCTGCCGCCACGTATAGAAGGCGATGAACCCTTCCTTGTTCACGGCATGCTGTTCTTTGGGCGAGAGTTCAAGGTAAACACGCGGATCGACGCCCGGCACGAAGGCAAGCTTGATTTCCTGATAAATCACGCTGCAATACTGGACTTCCTGCGGGGTCAGGTATCGCTCTTCGGCGATGTGACCGCAGGCAAGATACCCGACGATGAGTGAGAGTAGTTCGTTTGTCATGTGGCCAACTCCGGCAAGTGGGCCTCCCTGCCGATAGTGTTGACCGAAGACGTTAACCAAGTGTTAGCGCTACCCGCGCCGAACCGGCGCTTCGCGTGCGATTGCCCGATATATCAGCGGGTGTTTCGCGCCTGCGCTGATATATCAGGCGTCAGGCCGAGCAGCTGGCGCCGCCCAACACACAGAACTTCGCGCAATGCGGGTGGTTCAACTGGACGGGCCGTTCGGCCTCTTCCAGCGTCGTGCCCATCTCGAATTGCGGGTCATAGGGCAACAGGGTGCATGCCAGCACCGTCGGCTGTGCCGCGCCCTTGCGCTTGACCACCATACGCGAGGACGAACACATCACCTCGGTCGGGGACTTGTCCAGAATGCCCCAGCACGCCGTGGTGATTTCCGGAACGTCGACGCTTTCGTCCATTTCGGGGAACAGCACGGTTTCACCGGGGTTCGCCGCATCGATGTCAAAGCCTTCGTCGGCATAGAGCGTGGCATAGCCCTCGCGCGCCTCGGCATCGGCTTCGTGCCACATCGTGCGCCCGGCAACCGCCATCTTGATCCCGGCATCCCGAAGCCAGCGCATGCCGATCAGCGATTTCTCGAACGCGCCATCGCCACGCTCCTCGTCGTGGTACTTGGCTGACCAATGATCCAGCGAGATGCGCAAGGTCAGCTTGTCTCCGTACTCGCCAACAAGGCGTTCCAGACCGGCGCGCATCGACTTCCGCATCATCGGGCGCATGGCATTGGTCAGGATCAGCACCTTGTAACCGCGCTTCAGCGAGGCTTCGGCCATGTCGATCATGTCGGGGTTCATGAAAGGCTCGCCGCCGGTGAAGCCGATTTCGGACACGCCCCAGTCACGGGCTTCCAACTGATTCAGATAGTCTTCGATCTCGGCGGTGGTCAGATAAACCAGCCGGTCGTTCTTGGGCGAGCTTTCGATATAGCAACTGACGCATTCGATGTTGCAAAGCGTGCCGGTGTTGAACCAGAGCGTTTCGGGATTGGTGAGTGCGACCGAGGCCCGTGCCTCTCCTTTCGCAGTAACCTTTGGGTCTTGGAATTTCCGCGGGTCAAGCTCGGAGATCGTGTCTTTCATGAGTGCCGTCTTTCCTCGTTCAGATTTTCCTAAGCCGCTGAGGGGGCGAGGGAAAGGAAAAGCTTGGGGTCGTGACGAAGTTGTGATGTCCTATTGCCATCTGGACTTTATGCGGCGCCGGATGTATGCGCTGCAGCATAAATGTTAGCGGTATCAGTGCCGCAAAGATGGAGGCACGAGATGGTCTCGAGAGTCATTCCGGTCGACAATTTCGACCTCGTCATTTTCGGCGGTACCGGCGACCTCGCACGGCGCAAGATCCTGCCGGGTCTGTTCCGGCGCTATCACTCGGGACAGATGCCTCCTGAAGCGCGCATTATCGGCGCAGCCCGGTCCGAGATGGATCGGAAAGGCTATCAGGCCGAGGTCAAGGCGGCGCTTGAGGAGTTCGTACCGAAAGGGTCCCGAAGCGACGAGAGCATCAAGGGCTTCCTCGAAGGCATCGACTACGTGACGATCGACGCCATGGGCGAGGGGGGCTGGAAGGAGCTGTCGGCCATGCTGCGGCCCGATGTCGTCCGGGCGTTCTATTTCTCGGTCGCGCCGTCCTTGTTCGGGCCTTTGGCCGAGCGGTTGCATGGCCATGCCTGCGCGGGTCCGACCTGCCGGATCGTGGTTGAAAAGCCGTTCGGGCGCGATCTGGAAAGCGCCAAGGCTTTGAACGCCACACTTCGCAGCCATTTCGATGAAAGCCAGATCTATCGGATCGACCACTATCTGGGCAAAGAGACCGTTCAGAACCTGATGGCGGTCCGCTTCGGCAATGTGCTCTTCGAGCCGCTGTGGAATGCGCAATACATCGACCACGTGCAGATCACCGTCTCGGAAAGCGTCGGCGTGGATGGGCGTGGTGCCTATTACGACAAGTCGGGCGCCATGCGGGACATGGTGCAGAACCACCTGATGCAACTTCTTTGCCTGACGGCGATGGAGCCGCCCTCGCGCTTTGATCCGGACGCGGTGCGCGACGAGAAGCTGAAGGTGATCCGTGCCCTGGATCCGGTGAAGCCCGAGGACATCGTGCGGGGACAGTACACCGATCCGACCAAGGGCCGGGCCTATCTTGAGCAGGTGGGCGACCCCGACAGCCGGACCGAGAGCTTCATTGCGATGAAGCTGGCGATTTCGAACTGGCGCTGGGCGGGCGTGCCGTTCTTCCTGCGGACGGGCAAGCGGCTGAAGGCGCGTTACTCCGAGATCGCAATCGTCTTCAAGGACGCGCCGCACTCGATCTTCGGCCAGCGTGCCGGGCAGCACCGGAACGTGTTGACGATCCGCCTGCAACCGAACGAAGGCATGGACCTATTCGTCACCATCAAAGAGCCGGGGCCGGGGGGCATGCGCCTTGTCGACGTGCCGCTGGACATGAGCTTTGCCGAGGCGCTGGGCCCCGATGCCGAGGATGTGCCGGACGCCTATGAGCGGCTCATCATGGACGTGATCCGGGGCAACCAGACGCTCTTCATGCGGGGCGACGAGGTGGAAGCCGCCTGGGCCTGGACCGATCCGCTGATCAACGGCTGGACCGAGCGTGGCGACAAGCCGTTGCCGTATGAGACCGGTTCGACCGGACCGGAAGAAGCGGCCATGCTTCTTCATCGCGACGGCCGCCGCTGGCGGGAGATCCGACCGTGAACCTGATCACCTATCCCGACCGCGACCTGATGTTTGTCGATTTGGCAAGCAAGTTGGCGGGCGAGTTGGAAGCTGCCCTTTTGCACGAAGACCGGGTTGCCCTCGCGGTTCCGGGCGGCACCACGCCGGGCCCGGTTTTTGACGAGCTCTGTGCGGCAGCTATCGATTGGTCGCGCGTGGATGTCCTTCTGACGGATGAACGGCAGGTGCCGCCGGATCACGAACGCTCGAACGAGCGGCTCATTCGCGAGCGCCTGCTGACCAGCCGGGCCGCGGCCGCGACCTTTGTCCGGCTTGTTCCCGAGGGCGAGGATGCCTCGGCCGAGATTGAGCGGTTGCAGGCGATTTTGCCAATCGATGTCATGGTCCTTGGAATGGGGGCCGACATGCACACGGCCTCGCTCTTTCCGGGCTCGGCCGACTTGCCTGCTGCGCTGGATCGGCACGCACCGCCGCTGATGGCGGTTGCGGCTTCGGAAGGTTTGGAGCCGCGGTTGACATTGACGGCGCCGGTTTTGAGCGGCGCGATCCGCACGCATGTTCTGATCACCGGCGAAGAAAAGAAAAATGCGTTGGAAAAGGCGAGGGGCGCTAACCATTTGGAAGCACCCATAGGGTTAATTCTTGGGCAGGCAGACATACACTGGGCGCCCTGACCATGACCGAAACCTTTGAAGCCGCACTGCGCGAGCGTCTGACAAAGCTGGATATCGACCTTCCCCACGAACTCTGGACCTTCATCGCCTGGCTGGAGGAACGCGGGCACCGGTTCGACTCGCCGGCCGGCCTTCCGTTCCTCTCGGTCGCGCCGAGTGCGAGCCGCGACACATTGTGGAGCCACGTCTATTTCGACTTGCCGCCTGATCTTGTCCGCTTCTGGTTCGGCAAGGACGGGTTGGAAAAGTGGGTGATCCCGTTCATTCATTGCGGCGGCGATGGCAGCTATATCGCGCTTTGGCGCAACCCCGGCGACCCGGACCGGTTCGTGTTCCTCGGGTCCGAAGGCGAAGCCTTCACGGTGGCTGAGCGTGCCGAAGACCTTATCGCCATCCTGACGATGGGCTATCCTTGGATCGAGGGGCGCGATGATCTTGCCGCCTCGCCGGAACAGCTTTGGGAAGATATGAGTGACGCGGAATGGCCGGATCTGGTCGACGAGAAGGCGTGGGTCACGGCGCATATGGGCATCCGCCACCCGGCCACGGGCAGTTCATTATTGCCACGACAGCCAGGCGATGACCCATTCACCACATTCGCGGAGCATCACGCCGCATAAACAGGGGTCGATCTGAGGGGGCGACATGGACTGGACAACTTTGAGAGAAGCCGCCACGCGCGCGGCCAAGACATCGATCCTATCGCGGTTCGAGGCCGCTGACCGGGCCACGGCATTCTCGGTAGAGGCGGGCGGGTTGCTGTTCGACTATTCGAAGACGGCGATGGACGAAGGCGACCGCAGCTTGCTGGTCGAGATATATAACAAGGCGGGCGTTGCCGCGCGACGCGACGAGATGTTCGCGGGCCAACCGATCAACGAAACCGAAGGCCGCGCCGTGCTGCACACGGCGTTGCGCAACTTGTCGGGCGAGCCGGTGATCGTCGATGGCGCAGACGTGATGCCCGGCGTTCTCGCCACGCTCGACCGCATGGCCGCCTTCGCGGAAGACGTGCGATCGGGTATCTATCGCCTGTCCGGCGGCCAGGTGACGGATGTTGTCAATATCGGGATCGGCGGCTCGGACCTTGGTCCGGCGATGGCCGCAATCGCCATGGCACCCTATTGCGACGGACCGCGCTTGCACTTCGTCTCGAACGTGGATGGCGCGCAGATCAACGACACGCTTTTGGGGCTCGACCCGAAGACGACGCTTGTGATCGTCGCGTCCAAGACGTTCACGACGATCGAGACGATGACCAATGCCGAAACCGCGCAGCGCTGGCTGGCCGACGCGATGAGCGGGGCCGAGGTTGGCCGACATTTCGTCGCGCTTTCGACGGCGGCCGAGAAGACTGCTGCGTTCGGGATCGACCCAGAGCGCGTCTTCGGTTTCGAAGATTGGGTCGGCGGGCGCTATTCGATGTGGGGGCCGATTGGTCTGTCGCTGATGATCGGCATGGGCGCAGAGGCGTTCCGCGCGTTCCTGCAAGGCGGGGAGGCGATGGATTTGCATTTCCGATCTGCCGAGCCACTGGAAAACATGCCCGTGATGCTGGCCCTGACCGGCATTTGGCACCATCAGGGCATGGGCTATCCAACGCGCGCGGTTCTGCCCTATGAACAACGGCTTGCCCGTCTTCCGGCCTATCTTCAACAGCTCGAGATGGAAAGCAACGGCAAGTCGGTCGCGCTTGATGGGCAAGCTGTCGAAACAACTGTGGGCCCTGTTGTCTGGGGCGAGCCGGGCACCAATGGCCAGCACGCGTTCTATCAGCTGATCCATCAGGGGCGCGACGTGATCCCGTGCGAGTTCATGGTGGGGGCCGAGGCGCATGAACCGGAACTGACGCAGCATCACACGCTGTTGGTCGCCAATTGCCTGGCCCAGTCGGAAGCGTTGATGCGGGGGCGAAGCCTTGACGAGGCGCGTTCCCTGATCGCCGGCAAGTTCGACGGCGACGAGTTGGAGCGGCAGGCGCGCCACCGTGTCTTTGCGGGCAACCGGCCCTCGACCACTTTGGTCTATCCGAAACTGACGCCCTACGTCCTTGGGCAGATCGTGGCACTTTACGAGCATCGCGTGTTTGTCGAAGGCGTCATGCTGGGGATCAATTCGTTCGATCAATGGGGCGTCGAATTGGGCAAGGAACTGGCCAAGGCGTTGGAACCTGTCGTGGCGGGTGACGTGCCAGCCGACGGCAAGGATGGCTCGACCGCCGCGCTCGTCGGCTTCATCCACCGCATTGCGGGCTAAACACGCGACGCAAACCACGATGTCGTGATCGCCAGACACTGGACAACGCGGCGGCCATGCCCAAATTCTGGGGCATGGTTTACCGTCGCAGTTTTCTTGCCTTGTCCGCCGCTTCGCTTGCCACGCCGTTTCTCGCGCGAGCCCAGGTCAACGATCTGGTCGCGGCGTTCGACGCCTTCCCGCAAATGCGCTCGCTTCAGGTGCTCAAAGGCGATGACCTTGTCTTTGCCGAAGCGCGTGCCCCGGCCAGCCTGAACCGTTTTGCCAACATCAAATCGGTCTCCAAAAGTGTGGTCAGCCTGTTGCTGGGCAGCGCGTTCGACCGGGGTGAGTTGACCTCGATCAACGCCACGATAGGCGAGCTTGCACCCCGCCTGTTGCCGGCCAACGCAACACCGGGCGCCGAGAACATCACGTTGCAGGACCTTGTGACGCTGCGCGCCGGGCTCGAGCGGACGTCGGGTGCCAACTATGGGCCGTGGGTCAATTCGCGGAACTGGATCTCGGACGCCCTGTCGCGCCCCTTCGTGGCTGAACCGGGGGGGCGGATGCTCTATTCGACTGGCTCCACCCACATCCTTGGCGCGGTCCTCAGCGAAGTGACCGGGCAAAGCCTGTTGCAGTTGGCGCGCGAGCGTCTTGGCACGCCCCTTGGCATCGAGATCCCGCCATGGACGCGCGATCCGCAGGGCTACTATATGGGTGGCAACGAGATGGCGCTGCGCCCGACAGCGATGCTGAAGCTCGCGACGCTGGTGCGCGACAATGGCCGCTTTGATGGCGCAGAGGTCGTTTCGGGCAACTGGATGGTGGCCTCGACCCAAGGTTATACGCAATCGAACTGGTCCGGCCTTGCTTATGGGTATGGGTGGTTCCTGTCGCGCTCGGGCTATGTGCTGGGGCGGGGCTATGGCGGACAGGTCATCGCGGCCCATCCTGCGCAGAGACTGGCGATTGCGATCACCTCGGACCCGACACTTCCGGCGCGGTCCAACGGGTATTTCGGGGATCTTGTGAGGTTGCTCGACGGCCCGATCCTGGGGCTGTCCTAGAGCCCTTCGCTGACCGCACCGTCGCGGTCGATCATGGTCTGGATCGCGCCCGCACGGTGGGTCTGGCGACCGGTGCCATCCGGGGTCAGGCTGACCACAACAGCTTCGCCCGTCGCGACCGATTGACCGTCAATGAAAAGCCCATACTCCATCAAGAAGCTCGACGGCTTCACCAGCGTCGTTCGCGCGGTCACAACATAGGTCTGGTTCTTGAAGATCGGCGCAAGATAATCCGCCGTCACCCGGCGCACCACCAGCTGCGGATCGTCGTCCGCCTCATAGGTCGAGAGGCCATAATCCTGCACATAGCGCACCCGGATCGTTTCGAACCAGCGCAGATAGACGACGTTGTTGACGTGGTTCAGGGCATCAAGCTCGTGAAACCGGACGCGGTCGGCATACCCATAGGCAAACCCCTCAATCCCTTGCGCGGTCAGGTCGGCACGATAAAGCACGGTGAGGTAATCGGTCATGGGAAATCTCATGGCAGGACTGGAGCGGGTAGCGGGAATCGAACCCGCGCGTTCAGCTTGGGAAGCTGACAGGCTACCATTACATCATACCCGCCTGAGCTTTCGGCGTAGATCAAGCGCCGCAGGGGGTCAAGCCTTGGGGCCGGTCGCCGGAAGCTCGGCGCCAAGCGCCGTCGAGAGTTGCACAGCACTTTGGCGAACGGCCTCTGCCAGCGCCGGAATCTCGGCATCGGTGATCCGGCTGGAGGGGCCGGATACTGACAAGCCCGCCACCGCGTCACCCTGCCAGTTGAACACGGGGGCCGCGATGCAGCGCATGCCAAGGTTCTTTTCCTGATCGTCAATCGAATAGCCGCGATGGCGGATGGCCTGCATCTCGTCCCGAAGCTGGATCGGGTCGACGATCGTGTGCTCGGTGAAGACTTCCAGAGTGTTCGAACGCAAATGCGCATCGAGCGCGTCAGGGGTCATTTCAGCCAGAAGCGCCTTGCCGATCCCCGAGGCGTGCATCGGCGAGACGGTCCCCGGCGGAAAGAAGGCCCGGATCGAGTTGTGGCATTCGACCTGACTGACAAAGACGACATTGCCATCCCGCGCAACAGCAAGGTTCGCCGTCTCGCCCGTGTCGGTCATCAGACTGCGCAGGATGGGGCGGGCCCGATCGACCACCGAGGTGCGGCGCAGGTAACGCGCACCGATCAGGAAGGCACGAGGGCCCACATGCCAAAGCTGGCCATCGGCAGAGAACTCGACAAGCCCACGGCCTTCGAGCGTGACAAGGATGCGATAGACGGTGGCGGCCGACTGATCCAGATCGCCGGCCAGTTCCGACAGCGTCGCGCCGGGCAGGGTGGACAGGTGATCCAGCACTTCCATCGCGCGATCCAGCGACTTGATCGTGTTCTGCTCTGTCTTGTCGTCCCAGGCTTTCGGGCGTCCCCGGCTGCGGCGTTCCATGTCGATTCTCACAATTATGAAAATAGATTTCACTATGTGAAAAATATTAAAGCGTTGCAAGTGCTCAAATAATTCTAGAATTTCTATATTTGAAAAACGATTTCAAAAAAATTGCCGATCTGGAGGGGCGGGCCTAAACAGGCAGCAATTAAGGAGGAGCCCCCAATGAGTTTGCAGAACCCCGTTTTCATTCCCGGACCGACAAACATGCCGGAGGCGCTGCGCCGTGCCTGCGATCTGCCGACAATCGATCACCGCTCCTCCGTATTTCCCGAGCTTCTGAACGCGGCGCGCCAAGGGGTTCAAACCGTGCTGAGCTCGACCGTGGCCGAGGTTTTTATCTTCCCCTCGACCGGGACCGGCGGTTGGGAAACCGCCATCGCCAACACGCTGTCGCCCGGTGACAAGGTTCTGGCCGCGCGGAACGGCATGTTCAGTCACAAGTGGATCGACATGTGTCAGCGCTTCGGTCTGGACGTTCAAGTCATTGGCGTCGAGTGGGGCGAGGGGCTGCCCGTCGCCACGTTCGAGGAGGTTCTGCGCGAAGACGTCGATCATCAGATCAAGGCCGTACTGGCCACGCATAATGAAACGGCAACGGGCGTGCGCTCGGACATCGCCGGTGTGCGGACGGCGCTGGATGCCAGCGGTCACCCGGCGCTGCTCTTTGTCGATGGCGTCAGTTCCATCGGATCGATGCCGTTCGAGTTTGACGCATGGGGCGTCGATGTCGCCGTCACCGGTTCGCAAAAGGGGTTCATGTTGCCCGCAGGCTTGGGCATCGCGGCCTTTTCGGCCAAGGCTCTCGCTGCGGTCGAGACCGCAAGCCTGCCCCGCACCTTCTTCGATGTCAGGGACATGGCCAAGGGCTATGAAGCTGGCGGCTATCCCTATACCCCCTCGGTCGGGTTGCTGAACGGTTTGAACGAAGCCTGCAAGATGCTGCTGGACGAAGGCATGGACAACGTCTTTGCCCGTCACACGCGCATCGCAGAGGGTGTGCGTGCCGCGATCGGCGCGTGGGGCATGTCGCTTTGCGCGCGTCGGCCCGAGCTTTACTCGGACACGGTCAGCGCGATCTGCACGCCCGAAGGGTTCGATGCGGGCCGCATCGTGTCCCATGCCGAGAACGCCTATGGCGTATCGTTCGGCGCGGGCCTTGGCGATGTCGCGGGCAAGGTCTTCCGCATCGGTCACCTTGGCAGTCTGACCGATGTGATGGCGCTCAGCGGCATCGCCACGGCCGAAATGGCCATGGTCGATCTTGGCCTTGATGTTCAACTGGGCTCGGGCGTCGCTGCCGCTCAATCCGTGTATCGCCAGTCTGCCGCGCCTTTGGCGATGGCTGCAGAATAGGGAAACCGCCATGAAAGACATGATGGATGCCGTCGGCATGTCCTTCGATGATGTGATCGAGGCGCATGACCGGATCGCACCTTTTATCCACCGGACGCCGATCCTGACCTCGAGCTATCTGAACGAGCGCACCGGGGCGGAACTGTTCTTTAAATGCGAGAACTTCCAGAAAGCCGGGGCGTTCAAGGTGCGTGGCGCGTCGAACGCGGTCTTCGGTCTCAGCGATGCGGATGCCGAGCGTGGCGTTGCAACGCATTCCAGTGGCAACCACGCCTTGTCGTTGTCCTATGCGGCCGGCCGTCGTGGCATTCCGTGCAACGTTGTCATGCCGCGCACCGCGCCCGAAGCCAAAAAGGCGGCCGTGCGCGGGTATGGCGGGACGATCACCGAGTGTGAGCCGTCCACCTCCAGCCGCGAAGCCGTCTTTGCCGAGGTGCACGAGCGCACCGGTGCCGACTTCGTGCACCCCTATAACGATCCGCGGGTGATCGCAGGGCAGGCGACCTGCTCGCGCGAATTACTGAATCAAGTGGATGGTCTGGACGCCGTGATCGCGCCCATTGGCGGGGGTGGCATGGTGTCGGGCTGCTGCCTGACCCTGTCGAACATCGCACCCAGTGTCGAGATCTATGCCGCCGAGCCCGAGCAGGCAGATGACGCTTATCGCTCGTTCAAGGCGGGTCACATTATTGCCGATGACGCGCCGGTGACGGTGGCCGACGGTCTGAAAGTGCCGCTGAAGGAAAACACGTGGCACTTCGTCTCGAACCACGTGACCGACATCCTGACCGCGACCGAGCAAGAGATCATCGACGCGATGATCCTGACCTGGAAGCGCATGAAAATCGTGATGGAACCCAGTTGCGCGGTGCCGCTGGCAACCATCCTGAAGAACCCCGAGATTTTCCGCGGCAAGCGCGTTGGCGTGATTATCACGGGCGGAAATGTTGACCTTGAAACCCTGCCATGGATGAACTCCTGAGGAGAGGACCAGACAGATGAAAGACATGATCGATCTTGAAACGCTTGAAGTCGGCTATGACGTGCCCGCGCTGCCGGGGATGGACGAAGCCGAGATCCAGACACCTTGCCTTGTCCTTGACCTCGACGCGCTGGAGCGGAACGTCAAGAAGATGGGCGACTATGCCAAAGCGCATGGCATGCGCCACCGGGTGCACGGCAAGATGCACAAGTCTGTCGATGTGGCGAAGATGCAGGTCGAACTGGGCGGCGCCTGCGGCGTCTGCTGCCAGAAGGTGAGCGAGGCCGAGGTGTTTGCCCGTGGCGGCATCACCGATGTGCTGGTCTCGAACCAGGTGCGGGAGCCCGCCAAGATCGACCGCTTGGCGCGTATGCCGAAGCTGGGCGCGCGGACGATTTGCTGTGTCGATGACGTCGCGAACGTGGCCGATCTCTCGGCGGCGGCTGAAAAGCATGGCACCCAGATCGAATGCCTCGTGGAAATCGATTGCGGTGCCGGGCGGTGCGGTGTCACCGACACGCCCTCGGTGGTTGAGATCGCGCGTGCCATCGATCAAGCGCCGGGTCTGAAGTTTGCCGGTCTGCAGGCCTATCAGGGCGCGATGCAGCACATGGACAGCTATGCCGACCGCAAGGCCAAGATCGAAATTGCCGTGGCTCAGGTGAGCCAGGCGGTGGAAGCGTTGAAGGCCGTCGGGCTGGAGTGCGATATCGTGGGCGGTGGCGGCACCGGCTCGTACTACTTCGAGAGTAATTCCGGCGTTTACAACGAGTTGCAGTGCGGCTCTTACGCGTTCATGGACGCCGACTATGGCCGTATCCTCGACGAGAACGGTAACCGGATCGATCAGGGCGAGTGGGAAAATGCGCTCTTCATCCTGACCAGCGTCATGAGCCATGCCAAGGCCGACAAGGCCATCGTTGATGCCGGGTTGAAGGCGCAGTCCGTCGACAGTGGTCTGCCGTTCATCTTCGGGCGCACCGATGTCGAATACGTCAAATGCTCCGACGAGCATGGCGTGGTGGCCGACCCGGACGGCGTGCTCAAGGTCAATGACAAGTTGAAGCTGGTGCCGGGCCACTGCGACCCAACCTGCAACGTGCATGACTGGTATGTCGGTGTGCGCAACGGCAAGGTCGAAACGCTCTGGCCGGTCTCGGCACGCGGGAAGGCCTATTGATGGACGGCGCAGCAGTGACGGCCCACGAACTGGCGATTGTCCCCGAGGGGATGATCGCTGACATGCTGACGCGCGATGCCGCCTTCGAAGCGGTCGAAAAGGTGTTTGCTGCCATGGCGGCGGGCGATGCGAGCAACTTTCCGGTTGTGCGCGAAGCCTTGGGCCACGAAGATGCGCTTTATGGCTTCAAGGGCGGCTTCGACCGCGCGGGCGGTGTGCTGGGTTTGAAGGCCGGGGGCTACTGGCCACACAACCTCGAACGACGCAGCCTGATCAATCACCAGTCGACCGTGTTCCTCTTTGATCCCGACAGCGGTCGGGTGAAAGCCATGGTCGGTGGCAATCTTCTGACTGCGCTCAGAACCGCGGCGGCGTCTTCGGTGTCGATCAAGCATCTGGTGCGCAAGGACGCCGAGGTGTTGGGCATGATCGGCGCCGGGCATCAGGCCGGGTTCCAGTTGCGCGCGGCCCTCGAAACGCATCGCTTCAAGAAAGTGATCGGTTGGAACATGCACCCCGAGATGCTGCCCAACCTTTCCCGCGTGGCCGAGGAGATGGGCGTGCCTTTCGAGCCCGTCGAATTGACAGGCATGCGCGAAGCGGACGCCATCATCACGATCACCTCGTCCTTTGCTCCGACGCTGATGGCCGACCATGTCAGCCCGGGGACGCATCTGGCGTGCATGGGAACCGATACGAAGGGCAAGCAGGAAGTCGACGCGGCAATTCTGTCCGGTGCAACGGTTTTCACCGACGAAGTGGCGCAATCCGTCTCGATCGGAGAAGCGCAGCACGCAATCGGATCGGGGGCATTGGCCGAGGCCGACATCACGGAAATCGGAAGCGTCATCAATGGAGCGCATCCCGGTCGGTCATCGGACGACGAGATCACGCTTTTCGATGGAACCGGCGTTGGATTGCAGGACCTTGCGGTTGCGGCTTCGATTGTCGATGTGGCGCTTGAGCGAGGCGAAGCGACGGTTGTGCCGATCTGATGCCGAACGCGGCGCGGCTGGCGCATTCGGTTCGTGTGTTCAGCCGTCTGCTGAGCTGGCGTTGCACGGTTTGGACATCAAATATCCCAGAGCGGATTCTGCTGAATTCGCGGCTGCTCAGCTTGACGTCCAAGGGCTTTAAAGCGGCTTTCACTCTGACGGGATTGGATAAACGAAAATCGGCCAAAGTGTAGAAACAGAAGGCGCTGCAATCGAGACTCCAAAACCGACGGCTCTGCTTCATGGCGATGCCCTTCTTCTTGAAGACAACATGATCAGTGTCATGGCGGCGCACGACTTGTTGCAAGAGTTGGGCGCCGCGGATGTTCACAGTGCGGGTTCCGCGCAGCAAGCGCTGGACCTGTTGGATCAGTGCAAAATCCGCTTCGCACTGCTTGACGTCATTGTCGATGGTGGGACGTCTTTGGCTGTCGCCGAGCGTTGCAGGGAACAGCGAATTCCGGTCGTTCTGACAACAGGATACGACCGGGACCACGATATCTTGCGGCCGTTCCCGCAGGTTCCGGTTCTTACCAAGCCCTACGCCCGGGACGAATTGGTACGCGCCATTGCGGACACCAGAACAACCGGCCTCTCCGATTAACTCCGGCGCCTCCTCCGACGCCCGCTGTCGCCGGAGGGTCCGCTGTTGAAGCTTGGCGTTGGCAGGGTCACGACCTTGGAAAGTTCGGCAAAAGGCGCCGTGGCGTGTGGAATGGCGTTCGCGGCGACGAAATGCTCCTGAAAGCGCGGCTCGATGGCCGTTTCAACTTTCTCGATCCGTGTCACTTCGGTTTCGATCCGGGCGCGCGCCGAGATATCGCAAAGCGCAATCCGGGCGCCGGTGCCGGCGGCATTGCCGGCCGAGGTGACATGCTCCAGCGTGCAATCCGGGATCATGCCCAGCACCATCGCGTGTTTCGGCGAGATATGTGCGCCGAACGCCCCGGCAAGCACCACGCGGTCAACCGTGTCGGTGCCAAGCTCGTCCATCAGCAGGCGAGCGCCCGCGTAAAGCGCTGATTTCGCAAGCTGAATGGCGCGGATATCGCCTTGGGTGACGGTGATCAGTGGACCACCATCCGCCGTGCCGTCATGCAGGACATAAGCGAAGGTTCGGCCATCCGGGATCGCGCGTGACGTTCCGGTGGCCTCGGCTGACCCGATCAGGCCCGACGGGTCAAGAAGCCCCGCGATGCGCATCTCGGCCACCGCTTCGATGATGCCGGACCCGCATATGCCGGTGATGCCGCTGGCCGCTGTCGCTGCCTCGAAACCGTCTTCATCCGACCAGAGGTCCGAGCCGATGACGCGAAACCTTGGTTCCTTGGTCGCGGGATCGATCTCAACCCGTTCAATGGCGCCGGGGGCCGCTCGCTGGCCGGACGAGATCTGGGCTCCTTCGAACGCCGGACCGGTGGGCGAGGAACAGGCCAGCACCTTTTCGGAGGTTCCAAGCAGGATTTCCGCATTGGTTCCGACGTCGCAGATCAGGACGAGGTCTTCTGATTTATACGGCTCTTCCGAAAGCGCCACAGCAGCACAATCGGCGCCCACATGTCCGGCGATGCAGGGCAGCATATAGGCTTGCGCATCCGGGTTGATCCCGGTGAGGCCAATCTCGCGCGCGTCGGTGTTCACGGCATCGGAGGTGGCCAATGCGAAGGGCGCTTGCCCCAGTTCGACGGGGTCAATCCCCAGCAGCAGGTGATGCATGACGGGGTTGCAGACGACCACCACCTCGACGATTTGGTCTGAGGGGATGTCGGCCTCGACCGCCAACTCGGTGGCGAGTTGGGTCATGGCGCCGTGCACCGCAGTTGTCATTTCAGAGGCGCCGCCTGCGTTCATCATGGCAAAGGACACCCGGCTCATCAGGTCTTCGCCAAAGCGGATTTGCGGGTTCATCACCCCGGCACTGGCGGCGACCTGACCGTTCCGCAAGTCACAGAGATGCGCGGCAATCGTTGTCGAGCCCAGATCGATCGCAAGGCCATAGAGCCGGCCTTCGAAATAGCCGGGCCAGATATCGATGAGCTTCGGTGTGCCGCCGCGATGATCCTGCCAGACGGCGACGGTGACGTTCCAATCGCCCTTGCGGAGCGCGGTTTGGAGCTTGGCGAGAAGGCGCGGCGAGGCCGTCAGGCCGGGCAGGTCCCAGTCGCGGGCCAAGGCCTCGGCAAGGCGCTGCAAGTCGCCGGTTGGCTCGTGCATGTCGGGTTCGCGAACCTGCGTATAGTAAAGCCGGGTCGCCGGGTCCATCGTGATGTCGCGGGTCGCGGCGGCCTTGCGGACGACCTGCTTGTGCACCTGGCTTTCGGGCGGCACGTCAATCACCACGTCGCCCTGGATCGTGGCCTGGCAGCCAAGACGGCGACCGGGTTTCAGTCCGCGCTTTTCGTCATAGCGGGCTTCGACCGCATTCCAGTCGGACAATGCGGTTTCGGTGACGGTCACGCCGTGTTTCGGAAAGTCGCCCAGCCCCGGCGACACCTGACATTTCGAACAGATGCCACGCCCGCCGCAGACGCTGTCGAGATCGACGCCCAGCTGGCGCGCGGCCGTCAGAACGGGCGTGCCGATGGCCACATGGCCGCGTTTGCCCGATGGGGTGAATATGACGAGTGCGGTGTCGCTCATCCTTTGGTCCATGCTGCGCGGGAGCGTCTGTAAGGTTTTGCGCCTGCTCCGCAGTCGCGGAGGGGCCGCGCGCCTTGCGGCGCGCGGCCCGGAAAATTCCGTGTCGGAATTTTCTGCGTATTTTTCAAGAGATGAAGATCAGGCACGGCGTCGGCGTCCGCCGCCTCGACGACCGCGTCCGCCGCCGTCTCCGCCGGTTGCGGCCTTGTTGAGCCGAATCCAGTTGCCCCCCGACGGGTCGTTGTCATTCAGGAAATCGGCGGCGCGGATCGACAGGGTTTCTTCTGAAGCCACGCCGGTTTTCGGCGCGAGACCCAGAAGCGGGGCAAGCTTTGCCGGGTCGAGCCCCTCGGGCACGGTCAGGCCAAGCGCGGTCAGGCGCGCCACTCGTTCGGCCACCAGATCGGCGTCACTGCTCATGCCCAGAAGCGGGCGCAGCGCTTTCATGTCGATGTCCTCGGG
The DNA here is from genome assembly GCA_022826385.1 of Silicimonas sp. Lineage (GTDB taxonomy): Bacteria > Pseudomonadota > Alphaproteobacteria > Rhodobacterales > Rhodobacteraceae > JAJDOD01. The sequence goes on along the minus strand of JAJDUZ010000025.1, from coordinate 39,792 downwards.
CGCCGTGATCCCAAGCGCTTTCAATTCGTCGAGACGCTCGCCCGTGGCTTTCAGCGTCTTCGGCATGGCAACCGGGTTCATGATTGCGCTTGTCATGCCGTGGCTGGCGGCCATCGCAAGGAACGCGTTGTTGATGCCGTGCCGGTTGGGCAGGCCGAACGAGATATTCGAAGCCCCGCAGGTCGTGTTGACGCCAAGCTCTTCCCGCAGCTTCCGGACCAGTGTGAAGACCTGCACGCCGGCTGTGCCCATGGCCCCCACCGGCATCACCAGCGGATCGACCACGATGTCATGGGCCGGGATGCCATAGTCGGCCGCGTGTTCGACAATCTTCTTCGCAACGGCGAAACGCACATCGGGGTCCTCCGAGATGCCCGTGTCGTCGTTCGAGATGGCCACCACGGGCACGTTGTATTTCTTCACCAGCGGCAGAACAAACTCGAGCCGGTCCTCTTCACCGGTGACCGAGTTGACGAGCGGCCGACCTTCGGCGGCTTCCAGACCGGCTTCAAGAGCGGCGGGAACGGAACTGTCGATGCAGAGCGGCACGTCTACCAGACCTTGCACCAGTTCGACCATCTTGGTCATCAGCGGCGGCTCGGTCTCGTTCGGGTTGGGGTTCGAGTTGTAGACAACGCCCGCGTTGATATCGAGCACCTGTGCCCCGCATGCGACCTGTTCCAGCGCGTCCTTCTCGACCGTCGAGAAGTTGCCCGCTTCCAGTTCGGCGGCAAGGATCTTGCGCCCTGTCGGGTTGATCCGTTCACCGATCACGCAGAAGGGTTCATCGAACCCGATGGTCACGGTCTTGGTCTTTGATTCGAGCACGGTACGGGTCATTCAGGGCGTCCTTTGCCACGCGTGTGTTTCGCGATTTTTGGTCCTTTTCCCCGGGCCATGCAGGGTTGGAAGCGACATGTCGCGGATTGGAAGAGACGTGTACGCGACCAAGCCGTGCTGGGCGAGGGGGCGGGCGTTGAAAAGTTTTCAGGAAGGATATGAGCCGGACGCGCGGTTTTGGGCGCAAATCTGCCTGTTTTCGAGCCATTTCATTTTTTGCGACGGAACCCGAGTTAACGCGCGTTAAGATGTGAGATAACGCAGAAGCGGGGGCTGACATGCAGAACGCGATAGGAACGGTGGCCATTCTTTTGGCCTCGGCCAATGTGGCGATGGCCGAGACGTTCACGGCAGATGTCTGGGCCGACAATTGGTTCGAACTGCGCGTGGATGGCGTGCAAGTGGCCGAAGACAGTGTGCCGATCACAACGGAACGTTCGTTCAATGCCGAGAGCTTCACCTTCGAGGCCGAGCCTCCCTTCGTGTTGGGACTGGTCGCCAAGGACTTCAAGGAAAACGATACGGGGCTTGAGTATATCGGCACGCGGCGTCAGCAGATGGGCGATGGCGGTGCCATTCTGCAGATCAAGGATGGATCTGGGCAGACCGCCATTGTCAGCAACGACGCATGGTTGTGCCGCGTCATTCACACCGCGCCGCTAGACAAGTCCTGCGAAAGCGAAGCCTCGCCCGTGGCAGGAGACGCGCCATGCGGTTTCGAGGCATCAGACGAGCCCGACGGGTGGGACATGGCGGAGTTCGACGCATCGGGCTGGATGTCCGCCAGCGTGTATACGGCGGCCGAGGTCGATCCGAAGATCGGCTATGACGACGTGACATGGGATCCGGCGGCTCAACTCATCTGGGGCCCCGATTTGGAACAGGACAACACGGTGCTGTGCCGTCTTGTCGTGGAATAACAAGCAATCGATCAAAGGACTTGAGAGAATGAACCGTATTTCAGCACTTGCTGCCGTCACCCTTCTTGTTGGTGGCGCGGCCCATGCAGAGAGTGTCGAGGTCTATGTCGTCGACATGCTGGACAACATCCAGAACGGATATTGTCTGGATATTGCCAAAGGGCAGGGCGAAGCGGCCAACCCCGACGATGGCCTGCAAGCGCATACCTGCTATAGCCCGACCGGCGAGATTTTTGTCGATCAGGCTTTTGCCTCGGATAAGTTTGCCGATGGTGTCCTTTACATGCCCGAGTTCGATGTTTGCATGGGCACGCTTTCGGCCGAGGCTGGCGGCAGTCTGGTGCTGGCCGCCTGTGACGGATCGGATGCCCAAAGCTGGGTGTTCGATGGCGAGGGAACGATCGCACCTGCAAGTGCGCCCGACCTTTGCGTGACGCTGGCGGAAGAAACCCGCACCGGGCGCAGCGAAGAAAACCAGATGAAAGCCTTGTCGCTCGAGACCTGTTCTGCGGACGCGGCTGCGTCGCAGACATGGGCCACACGAACAGCGGACTGAGCTTTTCGGGGGACGGGCGCGGCGTAAGGCTGCGCCCGTTCCCAAGGAAACGGTCAGCTGGCTGCCGCGACCTTTGCCCCGCGGCTTTGCGCCCATGTGGCGGCCGTTTTGATTCCGCCCAACGGGAACAGGTGCAGATGGCTGATCGCGAAATCGGGGTTGGCCGCCTTGTGATGCGCAAGGGCTGCGACCACGTCATCCGGCTCGTAGGGCAGGACCAGTTTGGTCACGTCCATCGCGCGTTTCTGCAGAACCTTCAGCGACGGTCCGACGCCACAGGCGATGGCGAACTTGATGAGCGTCTGCAGCTTGGCCGGGCCCGCGATGCCGATATGAATCGGCAGGTCGATGCCCGAGGCCTGCACGTCATTGGCCCAGTCGATGATCGGCCCGGCTTCGAACGCGAATTGTGTGACAATCGCCATCTCGGCATCGGTGCGTGCGTTGAAGGCGTTTTTCCAGCGGAGCGCCTCTTCCACGGTGGCTGTGCCGCCATCGGGGTCGATGTCGCGGTTGCCTTCCGGGTGACCGGCGACATGCAGGCGCGTGAAACCGGCCTTGTCGAAAAGCCCCGTCTCCATCAACTGCATCGAGCTGTCGAAGGCGCCATGCGGTTCCGTGACCCCGCCCGCGAGCAGAAGGGCCTGGGTCACGTTGGCTTCGCCCTGATAGCGGGCAATCCAGTCGGCCAGCGTCGCGTCATCCTTGATGATGCGCGCCGGGAAATGCGGCATCACCTGAAAGCCGTCATCGGCAAGGCGTTTGGCTGTTTTGACCATGTCCTCGATCGGTGTGCCCTCGATATGAGCGATATAGACGCGCGTCGCGTCCGGCAGGATGGCGCGGAAGTCTTCGACCTTCTCGGCAGTGCGCGGCATCACCTCGATCGAGTAGCCATCAAGGAAATCTGCGACTTTCGGATCGAACGTCTCAACCGTGTCGGTCTTCTTCCGGAAATTCAAAAGCGCCATGAGTGCGTGTCCTATCCTGCTGGGGGTCAGGCCCATCCGTCATTGTCGATCAGCGCCTTGAGCCGGTCCTGATCGTATTCCGCATCAAGTCTTGCGGCTTCTGCCGATGCGACCTCGGCCGCGTCGCCCGCGACATCGTAAGGGTCGGCTTTCCGCCATTCCGAGAGATAGGCATCGGTGTCGCCAAGCCCGGTTTTCATCGCGGCGCGGTCAATCGCTTGTTCGAATCGCTCGGGCAAAGGCGCCTTTGCGCCGCGCCGGCCCTTGCCGACGATGACCTGTGCCGGGATATCCCGCCAATAGACGATGGTGACGTCTGCCATAATCCCTCCGTTTCGCCTTTTCTACGAGGACAATGAGGCGAACCGATGCCCGATTTCGACTTTTCGCGCAATCATCGCGACGAATGTTTGTCGCGGCGCGGAATTTCTTGCCTGAAGCCCGACCCTGAGCTTAGGGTGAAGATAACCAGACATCGGAGGGCGACATGCCGCCCAAACGGCCCAGAGGGGCCCGCCGTCTCCCGCGAGCGGTTGCAGACGGTGCCCCGCAACAAAGGGACCCAGCCGGGCTATATGCCGCGCTGGACCTCGGCACGAATTCGTGCCGGATGCTGATTGCCCAGCCAAAGGGCAATCAATTCCACGTGGTCGACAGTTTCTCGAAATCGGTTCAGCTGGGCCAAGGGCTTGAGCGCACCGGCCGCCTGTCGCGGGCGGCCATGCGTCGGACGGCGCAGGCCCTGAAGATTTGTCGTTCAAAGTTGGACCGGCACGAGGTGGCGCGCCATCGGCTTGTGGCCACCGAAGCCTGTCGGCGTGCCGAGAACGGGGCAGAATTTCTGGCAAGCGTTGCTTCGGAGACGGGGCTGAGGCTTGAGATCATCGAACCCGAAGAGGAGGCGCGCCTTGCCGTTGTCTCCTGTGCGCCGCTGGTCTCGTCGAAGACCGAGCAGGTGCTGGTCGTCGATATCGGGGGTGGATCCACCGAATTGGTGTGGATCGATATCAGTCGCGTTCCCAAGGTCGAACGGCCCCGCGCCCTGATGAGATTGCACACGGGCTTCACGCCTGATCCAGAGTCTCCCTTCCCGGCGGCGCGGGTTGTCGACTGGATCTCGGTGCCGCTGGGCGTTGCGACCCTGCGCGACCAGTTCAACGACGTGGACGACGACGCAGCGCGGTTTGCGCTGATGAGTTGGTACTTTGAAGAGAACCTGTCCGAGTTTACGCCCTATGCCGCCGAACAGGCGCGCGAAGGATTTCAGGTGATCGGAACCTCGGGCACCGTCACAACGGTGACCGCCAGCCATCTGGGGCTTCGGCGTTATGATCGCTCGAAGGTGGATGGTTTGCGCATGACGTCCGACCAGATTGACAAGGTGATCCGCAAGTACCTGGACATGGGTCCGGATGGCCGCCGGGCTGACCCCCGGATCGGGCGCGACCGGCAAGCGCTGATCATGTCTGGGGCCGCGATCCTGCAGGCACTGTTGCGCGTCTGGCCAACCGATCGGTTGTCGGTGGCCGACCGCGGGCTGCGCGAAGGTCTGCTCTATGCGCAGATGTCGGCGGATGGTGTCCTGGAAGACGCCGCGTACTGACGGATGCCGAAATCTTGCAGAGATTTCGGACCGATTTCTTCAAAAGAAATCGGCGTTCCTCAAGGGGCGCGGCGCCCGTCCATGGCAGCAACCTCTTTCGTCCAGTCTTCGGCGCTTTTCCCCGATCTAAGGGCGTTCTCCATCAACTCGGCATGGCTGAGCGGGATCAACCCGCCCACCGGTGGGTCACGGTCAAGATTGGTGGGGAAGGCATAGCCCTCGGCCGAGGCTGCGATGACATTCGTCACGTCCCGCCAAGCGCGGTCGCCTGCCATTAGTTCGGGGTAGAGCGCGACCGACATCGCTGACCTGTCTACGCTTTCAATCGAACGCCCGAAGGCCGAGCCAATCTGCAAAAGGTTCGCCATGCGCTGAATGTCGGCCGACTGGTTGGTGCCGGCGCCGTGCATCACGGCCGGGTTGAAGAACAGCAGATCGCCCTTCTTCAAGGACATCTGCACATGGTGCGCGGCAAAGTAATCCTGAAACTCGGGCCGGTGATACGCGACATAGCCTTCAAGGAAGGTCTGCGAATAGGGCAGAAGCATTGTCGGCCCGGTCTCGAGCGGCGTGTCGCAATGGGCCACGGCGCCTTGCAGCGTCAGGCCGGGCGAGAAGCGGTGCGCCTGCACGGGATAGGTCGCCAGTTGATCCGCGTTCATGAAGCCAAGGTGATAGTCGCGATGCGGGGTCTGCGCCGCACCGCCGGGGTTCACCCGGTTCACCTGTGCCGTCAGCTGGTAGCCACGCCCCAACCAAGCGCGTGCCGCCATCGCGATGCCGTCCGAAGCATAGTAGTCCGCGAAATTGGCGGGGTTCGCCATGCAATGCTTCTGCGCTGCGTTCCAGACGCGGTCATTGGCGCCCGGTTTCGCGAAATGATCGCCGCCGCCCGAACCTGCGTCCCGTTCCGCTTCGATGATCGTCTCGAAGATCGCCGTGGCGGCATCGACGACAGCGAGGTCCGGCATCCCGCCGCGGATCGCAATGACGCCGGGGCCGGTGTCGAACACCGTGTTCCACTCGGCCATAAGGTCGAGCCTGTCGGTGTCATCGCCCGCTGCCTTGCGGACATGGTCGCCGTCATAGACGGGAATGTTGCTGGCGATCTCGGCCGCATTTGGCCAATCGGCGATCTTGGTTTCCCGGTCGACCAGATCGCGAAAGGTTTCAAACTGGCCGACAGTTTCGTCCTTCCAGACATGTTCTCTGCGTTCGGTGGTCAGCGCGCGTGCATCCATGGCGTTTCCTCCCAGGCCGGATCACGGGTGTCGGATTTATTGCAACCCGTTGCAATGCGGCTTGTCAAGTCACAAGGCGCCCTTCCATGACCTTCACGGCGCGACCCGCGATGCTGACTTCAACCGGCGCGCCATCTTCTACCGTGACGCTTGCCGCGATCTGGCTGGGTCGCCCCATCGCGACACCCTGCGAGATCGTGAAGCTCTGCGAGACGCCGTCCAGTTGACCAAGCCACGCCGCAAGCGCAGCGGCCGCGCTGCCGGTGGCCGGGTCCTCGGGAATGCCGTCGAGAGGCGCAAACATCCGGGCGTCAATGTCTGCTCCGTGCCGGGTATAGACCAGAAGATCGTAATGCGTGTCAGTCGGCCAGTGCGGGTCGAAGGCGCGAAAGGCATCCGTGTTCGGCACGGCAGCGGCCAAGGCTTCGGCATCTGTCAGCTCGGCCAGCGCAAAAGGCAGGCCCACGCTGGCGATGGTGGGCGCATGACGGTCGATCCGGATCGCCGAGGTCTCAAGACCAATGCTCTCGGCCACCGTGCGGGGCGAGGGGCCGGGCCATGTCTGCAGCGGGACCCGTGTCTTGAACTCTGCCACCCCGTCGGTGATCGACACCGGGATGGGGCCGACGCCAAGTTCGAACACAAGCTCGTGGCCCACGCGTCCCAAGGCCTGCAGCGCAAGCGCTGTGCCGACGGTAGGATGTCCGGCAAAGGGGATTTCCATCGTCGGCGTAAAAATACGGACCCGCGCGTCGTGGGTCGGATCGGCGGGCGGATAGACAAAGGTCGTTTCCGAGAAGTTGAACTCGCGGGCAATGCTTTGAAGCCGCGCTTCGGGCAGCGCCGAGGCATCGGGGATCACGGCCAGTGGATTTCCCCCAAACGGGGTGTCGGTGAAGACGTCATAGACGACATAGTCTGTCATATCAGATCGGGCTCTCGTTCCAGCCGGTTGGCAAGGTTCCTTCGGATCAGACCCTGAACGGCGATCAAAAAGATGGCCACCCTTTTCTTGCCGCGCAACCCGGTGGCGTTCGCCGAATGCGGAAACAGCGGAGTGATTGCGCCGTAAATGGCCGCGAAGCCGGTCAGAACCGGGGCTCACAGTAGATGGTCGAGAAGGGGCCATGGCGGCGCATGGGGTTTGGGGGCGCCTCAATATTTGGGCAGTTTGCGAAGCATTCTGCGGCCTTACGCCCCTTGCAAATGGCAGCAGAGGTGGCCAGAAGGCGGTATGACGTTTCGGGGGATCGCAGTTCTATCCTTGCTTTCGACGCAGGCAGCCGTGGCTGACGAGGTCACGGTGGCGGTTGCGTCGAACTTCCTGTTGACCGCCGAAAAGATCGCGTCGGCCTTCGAGGCCGAAACCGGGCATGACGTTGTGCTCAGCAATGGCTCGACCGGGTTGCTTTTCGCCCAGATCTCGAACGGAGCGCCCTTCGACGTGTTCCTCTCGGCGGATGAGGAACGCCCCGCGCGCCTTGAAGCCGATGGGCGCGCGCTTGCCACGCGACCCTATGCCATTGGCGGTCTTGCGCTGTTGTCGACGGACCCCGTGACCGTCGAAACCGCCGCCGAAGACTTCGTTGGCAAGACGGCCGCGCTGGCCGATCCGACGGTGGCGCCTTACGGCCGTGCGGCGACCAGCGCGATGGAGCGCTTGGGGCTGGACACGGCCGCTTTCCGGCCGGTGATGGTCGCGAATGTCGGGCAGGTGGCTTCGGTCTTTGCGACAGGCAACGCCCAGATCGCCTTCGTGGCCGTCGCGCAGCTTGATCGTGTGAGCGCGCCGCATGTTTTGCGGCTTGACGGGATCGCGCCCGAGATCCGGCAGGGCGCGGCGCTCTTGTCAGATGACCCGGCCGCGCGCGCCTTCTTCGACTGGCTGGCCCGTCCCGAGACCGAGGCGTTGATCGCCGCGGACGGGTACCAGGTGCCGTGAGCGTCTGGCCCGCTGTCTGGCTGACCCTGCAACTTGCCGCCCTGACGACGGTCATTCTGATGGTAATCGCCGTGCCGCTGGGCTGGTGGCTGGCCACGACCAAGGCGAAGACGCGCCCCCTCTTCGAAGCGATCACCGCCTTGCCACTGGTTCTGCCGCCGACAGTGCTGGGGTTCTATCTGCTGATCCTGATGCGACCCGACAGCGCTTTGGGCGGGTTCTGGGTCTCGGCCACCGGGTCAACTCTGGCGTTCAGTTTCCCGGGCTTGGTTCTGGCCTCGGTCATCTATTCGCTGCCATTTGCCGTGCAGCCGATGCAGACCGCTTTCGCAGCAGTGCCCAGATCCGCGCTTGATGCCGCCCGCACCCTTGGCGCGACACCGCGCGATGCGTTGTTTTCCGTGGCTTTGCCTTTGGCACGGCGTGGCTTCCTGACCGGCGCGATCCTGAGTTTCGCCCATACTGTGGGCGAGTTCGGCGTGGTGCTGATGGTCGGCGGGAATATACCGGGCAAGACCCGTGTGATCTCAATCGAGATCTTCAACGCCGTCGAAACTCTGGATTACGCGACAGCGCATATCCTGTCGGCATGGTTGCTTGTCGCGTCGCTGACCGTCCTGACGGTGGTTTATCTTCTGAACAGTCGCGGGGCCGCGCGTGTCGGTTGAGGTGCTGGATATCCGTCTGCTGCTGACCCGACGCGGCGGCTTCAAGCTGGATATCGAAGCCAAGCTACCGCTCACCGGCATCACCGCGATCTCTGGGCCATCTGGCAGTGGGAAAACGACACTTCTGCGTGCACTGGCCGGTCTCGAACAGCCGGACCGGGCAACTGTCCGCTTCGGCGCGACCGAGTGGGACAGCAATCGCGCATCGCTGCCGCCGGAAGCCCGTCGCATCGGGTTTGTGTTTCAGGACGCCGCGCTTTTTCCGCATCTGACGGTGGCCGAAAACATCCGCTACGGGGCGCGGCGGCGCGGGGTGACAAGCTATGGCGCCATTCTCGAAGCGCTTGATCTGACCGACATGCTGGCGCGACGGGTTGGCGGTCTGTCGGGCGGCGAGGCGCGTCGCGTGGCGCTGGCGCGCGCTCTGGCCTCCGACCCGGCCATCCTGTTTCTGGACGAACCGCTCAGCGGTCTGGATCAGGCCCGCAAGGAAGAGCTTTTGCCTTATATCGGGCGCGCCGTGGTCGAGGCGCAGGTGCCGGCACTTTATGTCACGCATTCCCGTGCCGAACTGGCCGCGTTGGCCGATCGCGTCATTGCCATGGAAGACGGGCAACTGACCGGCTGGCAGTCGCCGCCGATCCGGTTCCTTGCGCGCGTCACCGACGCGGCTCAGGGCACGGCCCGCGTGACGCTTCTGGGCGCGCCCGAGGATGCGCCGGACGTCCGTCTTCAGGTGCCGCGCGTGGTGGAAGCAGGCGAGATCGTCGGTCTTGGTGTGCGGGTCGAAAGCCTTCTGGTGTCCTCGACGTCGCCGGGGCGCAGCGACGCGGTCATGCAACTGCCGGCGCGTGTCGTCGAGATCGATGCGGCGTTGGTCGTGGATGTCTATGGTCAGAGGATTGCTTTGCCTACGGGCGGGCCGCACGCGGTCGGGTCGCAGATCTGGTTGTCGGCGCGTGAGGTTGCGTTGCGGCCGGAAGCGCCCGATTCGGATCAAATGCTTTCGCCGCGTCTCCAATAGGTCGGAATTCGCGAGATTGATCTGCCTTCCAGAACGTCAAACTGACTAAAAAAGACAACACATTTCTGCCACATTTCATGTGGCTTCGTGATCTTCTGTTTCCAATTCGAAGACAATAGACGGGCGACAGTCACGCTTTCTGCCGAGAGATGCAAAAGTGATTGACTGAAAAATGGTGATAAATTCTGTAACGAGGGCAAATGTCTTGTTTCGATAATGGCGACAGTACGCATTTTGACGAATTTGCGTCCTACCCGACGGATCAAGTGAAACAGCCGTTGTCGTGCCACCTTTCCGCCGTTTTTCCTTTGGAGCGTTTCAAGTTTTCGCTACCTTTTTCTCACCTCGCTGGGGGGTACGTGCGCGACACTTGGGGGGTCGCACACACTTCACAGGCAACTGTGAGGGTGGGTATCGAGTACTGTCGTATGTCGGCGGGGATCGGTGCGCTTCGCATGGCAACGGCTCTGGGTGGAGAGTGTCGTGTGGTATTGTCGCCGATCCCCGTCGCTCTGACAGAGTGACGGACCCGCAGGATGTCCCCCACGGACGGGGGGGGGCATGTCCGCAGTATCTCCATGTTTCACACCGGGCTCGCTGATTGCGACCGATCGTGGCTGGCGCGCTGTCGAAACGCTGCGCCGTGGCGATCGGGTGGTGACCCGCGACAATGGTTTGAAGCGGATTGCCTGGGCTGGGCGCCGTGAGCTGTCTTATGGCGACTTGCAGGAGCATCCGGATTTGCAGCCTGTCCTGATCCGGAAGGGGGCCTTGGGGCGTGGCGAGCCCACACGGGACATGCTGGTCAGCCCGAACCATCGGTTCTTGTTGGTCGCGTCGCATCTGAATGACGGTGAAGCATTGGTGGCGGCCCGTCATATGACCGGCCGGCGCGGTGTCGAACTGGCCCCGGTGCTTGGCGTCAGTTACCTGCACCTTTTGCTTGAGGCGCATGAAGTCATTCTGGCCAACGGAACCTGGACGGAAAGCTTTCACCCAGATGACGCAGTGTTGCAGGGGTTGGGGCGTCGGACGCGGGCCGAAATACTTGGCCTGTTTCCCGAGATTGCCACGCAAGGGGCTGCCCGGCGTTTCCCGTCCGCGCGCGAAATCATCCAGTCGAAGTTTGATCGCTGACGCCTGACGGCGTTCGCTCCGGACCCGTTGTCAGATCACTCGGTCTTCGACACGAAGAAGATCTCTCCCTGTTCTTCCAGTCCGCGAATGGCGGTGACGATGCGCAGCATTGCAGCTTCGACATCTTCCTCGGATGCGCCTGCTTTTTCTGCCGCGTCGTCGCGGATGCCTTCGGCCATGCGTTTCGAAATATTCGACAGGATGAACTCGACGCTTTCCTTGTCGCCGTCGCTTGCAGCACCCGCGACCACCAAGGATAGGTCTTCGGGGTCCAGATCACGCTGAATCCGTGGCACATCGCGCTCGGCGATCCGTCCGCAAATGTCTGCGAAGGTGAAGATCGCGGCCCGCACACCTTCGGCAAACTCGGCATCTTCGGTTTCGATCGCGCCCAGCACATCGTCACGAACAGCGGCGGGCGTATAGTTCAGAATGGCCCCGACCCGGTTCGCCGGGGGCGCTTCGAACGCGGTAATCGGGCGGGCGTCCAGTTGTTCGGCCAGAGACGACCCGATGCGATGCACCACTGTCGGTGACACCTGCGCGGTCTTGGTGATCGCCATCGTGACCCGACGGGCCGCTTCGCCGGGCAGCAGACCCAGAAGTTCTGCCGCCTTCCCGGTCGAGAGTTTCGATAAGACGACAGCCGCAACTTCAAGGGATTCGGTTTCGAGGATCGGCACCAGGCGCGCGGTTTCGACCCGCTCAATCTCGTCCCACGGATTTCGCCTTGTGTCCGTCGGCGCCATTTTCCGCAGTCGTTTCTCGGCGCCTTCACTCAGGAAGCCATCCAGCAGTCCAAGCGCCCCGTCCAGGCCTTGCGGGAACGACAGCGCGATGCGCTCAATCTCGTTCGCGAACTCGTCGGCGACGGCATGCACCGTTTCCTGATCGACAGGGGCCATGCGCGCGATCTGAACCGCCAGTTCCGTCTGTTTGCTTTCGGGCAACTGGCTGAGGGCCGGCAAGGCACCATGCGACAACAGAAGGCGCACCACGATGGCAGCCTTTTCCTTCGACGAAAGATTGACCGTGACATCTGTCTCGCCGGGGAAGGACGGCAGGTCGGCCAAGGGGTCGTCAAGAGACATGTCGATCCTCACAGAAGTGTTCCAAGAACGTTCTAGGTACGCGAGGTTAACGGTCTCCTGACAGCGCATGAAAAAAGGCGGCCGAAACGGGCCGCCTTTCGAGAAATCTCAAGTCTGCTCTTAACCGGTCGGAAGCGGTTTGCAGCTTTCCGTTGCGGTGTCGAAGGTCTGACCTTCAGGGCAGGACATCGTGACCTGCTCGTGGCCATACCCCGAGCACATGGCAAGGGCGAGACCGGGGCTCACGGCGAGTACAGTTGCCGCAAGAAGAAGTCTTACACGCATGAAAACCTCCTGTTTGAGTAGCAAAACGGTAGCACGCGTGGGGCAAAATCCACCTCACGAAACCGTGAGTTATGTTTCACCAAAGACCCGGGCGAAGATCGTGTCGACATGCTTGGTGTGATACCCTAGGTCGAACTTTTCCTCGATCTCGGCGTCGCTGAGCGCGGCGGTGACCTCGGCGTCGCCCTTGAGCTCGGTCATGAAGTCCTTGCCTTCTTCCCAGACCTTCATCGCGTTGCGCTGCACCAGCCGATACGAATCCTCGCGGCTAACACCCTTTTGCGTCAGGGCCAGAAGCACGCGCTGCGAGTGAACAAGGCCGCGGAACTTGTTGAGATTGCTCATCATGTTCTCGGGATAGATGACCAGCTTGTCGATCACGCCGGTCAGGCGGGCCAGCGCGAAATCAAGATGGATGGTCGCGTCGGGACCGATGCCGCGTTCCACCGACGAGTGGCTGATATCGCGTTCGTGCCAGAGTGCGACGTTTTCCAGCGCGGGCGTCACCGCCGAGCGGACAAGGCGGGCGAGGCCCGTCAGGTTCTCGGTCAGCACCGGGTTCCGCTTGTGCGGCATGGCAGACGAGCCTTTCTGACCTTTCGAGAAGAACTCTTCGGCCTCCAGCACTTCGGTCCGTTGCATGTGCCGGATCTCGGTCGCGATGTTCTCGATCGACGAGGCAATGACGCCCAGCGTGGCAAAGAACATGGCGTGCCGGTCACGCGGAATGACCTGCGTGCTGATCGGCTCGGGCTCAAGTCCCAGTTCCTTGCAGACATGCGCTTCGACGGCGGGGTCGATATTGGCGAAAGTGCCAACAGCGCCCGAAATCGCCCCGGTTGCAATCTCTTGCCGGGCGTTCTTCAAGCGATCCAGGCCGCGATCCATCTCGGCATAGAAGCGGGCAAAGGTCAGACCCATGGTCACCGGTTCCGCGTGGATGCCGTGGCTGCGGCCAATGCGGACATCCATCTTGTGCTCCAGCGCCCGGCGTTTGAGGGCGGCCAGAAGTGCTTCCATATCAGCGATCAGAATGTCAGCGGCGCGGACCAGTTGGACGTTCAACGTGGTGTCGAGCACGTCCGACGAGGTCATGCCCTGATGGACGAAGCGGGCTTCCTCATTGCCGATGATCTCGGCCAGATGGGTGAGAAAGGCGATGACGTCGTGCTTGGTGACAGCCTCGATTTCATCGATCCGGGCCACGTCGAACTCGACATCCTTGGCTTTCCAGACCGCTTCGGCGTTTTCCCGTGGGATCACGCCCAACTCGGCCATGGCATCGCAGGCATGCGCCTCGATCTCGTACCAGATGCGGAACTTGGTTTCAGGCGACCAGATGGCGGTCATTTCCGGGCGGGCGTATCTGGGGATCATGTCGGGCCTTTCGTGTCGGACGGGGGAGCGTTTAGACTGGCAGCGACATGGGAACAAGCCACTTGCAACACGCCTCGGGCGCTCCGACCACACTCTGGTCCTTTGCCGGGGACTGGGCGCTCACGCGCGAGGTGCGTCACAGAGGGGGCGGCGTCGACCGAATGACCGGGATTTGCAGCTTCCGGAAGTCGGGGGCGCAGCTGATCCAGCAGGAAACCGGCTGGCTGGAAACGGCAGGCGGGCGCTTTCAGGCCACGCGCACATATATCTGGGCCGAGGCGAACGGGCAGCTTGATGTTTTTTTCGACGACATGCGGCCCTTCCACAGCATTCCGTTGGGGGTATCTGCCCCCGAGACGGTGCATCTTTGTCCGCCGGATCGGTATCAGGTGCGGTACGATTTCTCGGACTGGCCCAATTGGCAGAGCGTCTGGACGGTCGAAGGGCCTCGAAAAGCCTACAGGATGGAAAGCCGCTTCACGCCTCAACTTGCAATCGCAGAAACCGCGGTGCATAACGCGCCCAACAGATGACAAAAGGGACGATAACCATGGCTACTCTCACCGCACGGCCCGTGCTCTCCGACGTCTTGTGGTCCACGACCGGCAGTGCCGTCTGGATGAAGCGCCTTGTTCTGCTGGTTGCCGGCGTGGTTGCGCTTTGGGTCTCGGCCAAGGTGCAGGTTGCGACGGTGCCGGTTCCGGTGACGCTGCAAATGCTGGTAATCATGGTGATTGGCGCGGCTTACGGACCCTATCTCGCCGCCGCCACGGTGGCGTCTTATATCGCGCTTGGCCTGCAGGGCTTGCCGGTCTTCGCGGGCACGCCCGAGAAGGGCATCGGCCTGGCCTATGCGCTTGGGCCGACCGGCGGTTATATCCTTGGTTTCCTGATCGCCGCCTATGCCGTTGGTCTGCTGGCGCGCGCCGGATGGGATCGGAACTGGCTGTCGATGGCGGCTGCGATGACGGTCGGTATTCTCTGCGTTTACGTCCCCGGCGTGATCTGGCTCTCGGCTGGCTTTGGCCTGCTGGGCGGTGGCGCTGAAGGCGCCTTCATGGGCTATGGCTGGGAAAACTGGTATGCCTATGGCGTGAAAACCTTCATCTGGGTCGACGCGCTGAAACTGGTTGCGGCCGTGATTGCCTTCCCGGTGATCTGGAAACTGGTGGGCGACGCACGCGGTTGATCCAAATGACCTGACGAATCTGAAAGCGCGGGCCAATGTGCCCGCGCTTTTTTGTGAATTGCCTGTTCACATACCTGTTCTAGGTGTCGAAAGAGTTGCCCAGAGAAAGAGACCCGATATGCCCGTCCGCAACCGCTTTGCCGAACTTCACGACGAGATCACCGCGTGGCGGCATGATTTCCACGCACACCCCGAATTGCAGTTCGATGTGCATCGCACAGCGGGAATCGTGGCCGAGAAACTGCGGCAATTCGGCTGTGACGAAGTGATCGAAGGGATCGGCCGGACCGGTGTCGTCGGGCTGATCAAGGGCAAACCCGGCGACCGCTGCGTCGGGTTGCGCGCTGATATGGACGCGCTCCCGATCCTCGAGGCGACGGGGCTGCCCTATGCCTCGACCGAGCCGGGGAAGATGCATGCCTGTGGGCATGACGGCCATACCTCGATGCTGCTGGGGGCCGCAAAGTACCTTGCCGAGACGCGGAACTTCACGGGGACGGTTGCCGTGATCTTTCAACCTGCCGAGGAAGGCGGGGGTGGTGGCCGTGTCATGTGCGAAGACGGTATGATGGACCGCTTCGGTGTCGACGAAGTCTATGGCATGCACAATTGGCCCTCGCTGCCCTTGGGCGAGTTCATCATCAAGCCCGGCCCGTTCTTTGCCGGGACGGACGAGTTCACGATCACCGTCAACGGGCAGGGCGGCCACGCGGCCAAACCGCATCTGGCGATCGACCCGACCGTTTGCGCCGCGGCCATGGTGACCACGCTTCAGACAATCGCGAGCCGAACGGTCAACCCGGTCGAACAGATCGTGGTGACAGTGACGTCCTTCGTGACCGCGTCGACTGCGTATAACGTGATCCCGCCCTCGGTCGAGTTGCGTGGCACGGTGCGGACCCTCAAGGAAGAGGTGCGCGATCTGGCCGAAGAACGGCTTGGCGAGATCGTTGACCATACGGCGCGCGCGCATGGGTGCCGCGCCGAGCTTCATTACAAGCGGAATTACCCCGTGATGGCGAACCACGCCACCGAGACCGAATACGCCATCGCGGCAGCCGAGAAGGTGAGCACATGCGGGGATGCACCGTTCATCATGGGGGGCGAGGACTTTGCCTATATGCTGAACGAGCGCCCCGGTGCATACATCCTGATGGGCAATGGCCCCGGCGCGGATGTTCACACGCCCGACTACAACTTCAACGACGATGCGATCCCGTTTGGTTGTTCGTGGTTCGTCGAAGTAGCCGAGAGCAGATTGGCGGGGTAGGGTGCTGCGCCGGGCAAGCCACTCGAAACCAATGCCCTATGTCCCGGGGATGACCATACTGCTGTTAAGTGCCTCAGCCCCAAAACGAGCGGCAAGGATCACTCAGATGATCCTATGTGTTGGCCGAACCGAATGTTGTAACCGTTCAAATCAACCGCGTTGAATTCGCGCATGCCCCACGGATACGTTTCAGGGGCACGCGCGATCGGGACGTCGTTCGCGATTGCACGCGCATAAATCGCATCAAGGTCATTGACGTCGAAGTAAAGCCAGTTCGCGCCCAGTTGCGGCGAGCCCTGCCAGAAATGAACGCACGCCTCGTCCAGAAGGATGGCCCCATGCGTCGGCGGGTCGCCCCACATGAAGCGGTTGGTGAAACCGAGGCATTCGACATACCAATTGCAGGCGTCGACGACACTGGGAACGGCAAGTGTCGGATAGACGGCCGAGCAGCGAAACGAGTGCGACGCGAGCCTATCCATGATCGTTCCTTCCGCAATTTGACGAGCTGGGTATCAGGTGTTGCAGACAACATGTCCCAGCAGGTTGCCGTTCAGTGTATAGCTTTGCTCTGACGTCCAGCCATATTCTGCCAGGACGCTTCGAACGCTTGCGCTGCTGATGTGTTTGGAGGGCGAGCGTTTGTCGCAGGTGATGATCATTACGCGGTTGTCCTCTCCGGAATGTGTCTCGAGCCAAACCCTGAGGTCCCGGACCGACGCCACCTTGACCCGTTTCAACTTTGGAATGTCCATGTCATGGCACCTTCGAGCGGTTTCGACGCTGGATACTAAAGCAAGAGGATGAAAACGCCAAAGGTGCCACCGGCGGCGTGCAATCGCTTGATTGGGCCAGCGCCGTCGATCGCCCAGGCTTCTTAACGACATTGGCTCCTACTCTGCGTTACGCTAACATCCCGGCAAAACCGGGAAACGGTCAGGGCAGAAACGTATGGACAGCCAAATCGCGATGCTGTGGATGCGGGGGGAGCTTTCCTTCCTCGAACAGCTTTGCGTGCAGTCGTTTCTGGATGCCGGGCATCACGTCGTTCTCTACAGCTATGACCACATCGGTCGCGTGCCCGAAGGTGTCGAACGCCGTGACGCGTCCGACATCCTGCCGGAAACCGGGTTTCTCGTGCACGAACGAACGGGGTCGCCTGCGCTTCATTCCGACCTTTTCCGGTACAAGCTGCTGGAACAGACGGATCGCACGATCTGGGCCGATACCGACGCCTATTGCCTGAAACGGTTTCAGCCCAAGGACGGGCATCTCTATGGCTGGGAGAGCGCACATCACGTCAATGGCGGTGTCCTTGCCTTGCCGCAGGACAGCGCGACACTCGCGGCCCTCTTGGACTTCACGCGCGACGAGTTTGCCATCCCGCCATGGGAAAAGCGGTGGAAACGGAAAGAGTGGCAGGCGGCCAAGGATGCGGGCCAACCGGTTCATGTTGGCGAACAGACATGGGGCGTCTGGGGACCGCATGCCATCACGCATTTCCTGCACCAGACCGGCGAGGTCAGCCGCGCGCTTCCGCAAGCCGCGCTCTATCCCTATTCCTTTGCCTTGCGCCGCAAACTGGTCACGGCAGGCGTCAACCATTCCGGCGTGATCACTGACGAGACGCAATCGGTGCACCTCTATGGCCGCCGCATCCGCAAGCGGCTGGCCGAGAAGGATCACGGGCTGCCCCATCCCGACAGTCTGGTCGGGCAGTATCTGCGCAAACACCGGATCGACCCTTGTGAAGCGCCCTTGCGCGATTACCCGGACCCGGACCGCAATCATCCCTTTGCCCGCACCTATCGCGAGGCGGCAGGTGGCGTGGTTCACCCCGCTGCTGCGCCTTCGCCTGCCAAGGCCTGTCGTCCGCTGGATGAGGTCATTGCCGTCACGACCATGCGGAACGAGGGGCCGTTCATCCTCGATTGGGTCGCCTATCACCTTGGGGTCGGGATCACCTATTTCCTTGTCTACACCAACGATTGCGATGACGAGACCGAGGGCGTGCTGGACGCGCTTGCGATGCGCGGTCTGGTCACCCGCATCGACAACCCGGTTGGGCCGGGCGAAAAACCACAGCGGTTGGCGCTGGAAGATGCGGCGACCCATCCACTGGTGCGCCGGGCTGACGCGGTCGTGGTTATGGATGTCGATGAATATATCAACATCCATGTCGGTGACGGTCGGCTCGAAGACCTGTTTGCAGCGGCGGGCGACCCGGACATGATCTCGATGACATGGCGCCTGTTCGGGACGTCGGGCGTGACGGAGTACGAGGATCGCCCGGTCGCCGAGCAGTTCACCCGAGCCGCACCGTACCTGACGCGTAAGCCGCATCAGGCATGGGGTTTCAAGACCATTTTCCGACGGGAGGCCCCGTTCAACGGGTTCGGCGTTCACCGCCCACATACGCCGACATCGGCCATGCCCCGCTGGACCAACGGGTCCGGGCAACAGATGCCGGACCGTTACCTGGAAAGCGGGTGGCGATCGGCCATCGACTGTTGGGGCTATGACCTTGTGACGCTCAACCACTATGCGGTTCGCTCTTGCGAGAGCTTCCTTGTCAAACGGGACCGCGGGCGTACCAACCACGTCGCACGGCCGCAGGGCATTGCATACTGGAACACCTATAATCGGAACGATGAAGAAGACCGCTCTATTCTGCCGCGTCTTGCGCTGGGCAAGGGGCTGCGCACCGCATTCGCGCGCGACCCCGTCCTTGGTCCCCTGCACAAACGCGCCGTGGATTGGCACCGCGCCCGGATCGACGCCCTTCGCGTCGCGCCACGCGAAGCGGCGTTTCTGGCCGAGGTGGCGGCGAACCCGATGTCACACGCTGTCCCCGAGATCGACTTGCCCGCGGCCGGCCCGCGCCCCGTGACGCCTTTGCAAACGGGCGGAGAGACCTTTCCGTTGCGGCGCGAACCGCCAGCGACCGGACGCGCGGCCGAGGATCAGTTCAAGGGGTTGATGGCCCGGACACAAGCGCGCCAAAACCGGCTTGCTCCGCTTGACCCGACGCCACGTTCGAAGCGCATCGTCATCGTGACCTCGATGAAGAACGAGGGTTGCTTCATCCTCGAATGGATCGCCTATCACCTGTCGATCGGGGTGACCCATTTCCTGATCTACACGAACGACTGCGACGATCCTACAAACGCGCTGCTTGACCGGTTGCAAGCGCTGGGGATCGTGACCCGGCGAGACAACCCGTTCAATCGCGCGGCCGGGCAGAAGCCGCAAAGGGGGGCCTTGAACGACGCGATATCGCAAAAAGCCATTCAGAAGGCCGATTGGGTTGGCGTGATTGATGTCGACGAGTTCGTGAACATCCATGTCGGCGACGGCACGTTTCACGCGCTGCTTGCAGAAAGCGGTGACCCGAACGTGATCTCGATGACATGGCGGTTCTTCGGCAACCGGGGCGTGCATGCCTATGAGGACCGGTGGCAGACCGAGCAATTCACCGCCTGCGCGCCGCTCTATATTCCGAAGCCCCGGCTGGGATGGGGCTTCAAATCGTTCTTCCGCCCCGATGGTCCGTTCGGCAAGATCGGTGTCCACCGTCCGCTGGATCTGGATGAAACGCGGGCAGATGAGGTGCGCTGGGTCAACGGCGCCGGTCGCGTGATGCCCGAGCGGCTCATGACCAAGAACGAGTGGTTCAGCCGCAAGGACACGATCGGTTACGACATGGTGACCTTGAACCACTACGTCCTGCGCTCTGCCGAGAGCTTTCTGGTCAAGCGCCAACGCGGACGGATCAACCACGTGGATCAGGATCAAGGGGTGCACTATTGGCGGCACCGCAACTATGCGACCGAGACCGACCTGTCGATCCAGGCACATCTGCCGCGGGCGAAGGCCGAACTGGCGCGGCTTCTGGCGGATGCCGAACTGTTCCAGTTGCACCAGGAGGCGGTGACCTGGCACCGAGCGCGCATTCAGGCCCTTCTGGCCGAACCGGACTATCGCGCGCTTTATGATGCGATCACCGATCCAACCCAGCCCGACGCCATTTGGCGGGACCGGTCTTCGGGCGAAGACGAAAACGCGCTGGCGGCTGCCGAATAGGGTGTCTGTTCAGCGCCCGACCGTCTGGCGAACGATGCGGATCCGGTCCGCATTGGGGGGATGGGTGCCAAGGAACCGGTCGCCCGGATCGGCAGCCTCCATGAAATAGAGCACGCCGCGCACTGCGTTGTACCCGGCGGCCTCGGTGATCCGCGCGCCCAGCGAGTCGGCTTCCAACTCGAACCCTTTTGAAAACCGCCGCGCGCCGATTGTCCCGCCGATATTGGTGGCCGTCTCAACGCCCGTTGCATCGAGCCCCGCGATTGATCCCAAAACGGCGCCCAGAACCGCGCCTGCCTGAGCCGAGCTTTGCGTTTGGCCGATATGGCCCTGAATGTGATGGGCGGCTTCGTGACCGATCACAAAGGCGATCTCGTCGCGGTTCTTCATGCGCGAGATCAGCGCGGGTGTGATCCCCAGAACCGGGCGCCCGGAATTGTCATAGGTCTGATAGGCGTTTGCGCCCAGCCCGCTGCGCGTGTCGATCCGCAACAGGAAGTCGCAATTTACCCCCTGTGTGCGCTGGCGGCAGACCCGTTCCGCCACCGGCTCGACCCGTGCGGCGACCGCGCGGTAATCGGCCACGCTTTGAGAACTGCCGGTTCGTTTGACGGCGGGCAAGGGCTGGGCTGGTTCGGTGATGGTGGGGCCCGGCTCTTCACAGGCTGCAAGGAACGGCAGAAGGGCGAAAGCAAGAAGGCGGCGCATAAGGAACGATCCGTCGAAAAGGGGTGTTCCTGTCAGTTTTGCGCAGCCCGTCACCAGATATCAACCACAAGGTGAGGGATCGGCAAAGCCCCGCGCTTGCAGAGGTTTCGCGGCTGAGCCAAACTCGGCCCATGTTTACCATCGAGCACGATTTTGATGCCACCGTCGTCACCCTGATCGACGAAGGCAGCCCGCATTTGCAGGAGGACGTCACCGTGACGGCCTTCGAGGACTGCGTTACCTTGGAACAATTGGACCGGGACGGTGAAACGGTCCGCACGATAACGCTGTCACTCGCGCAAGTCGCCGACCTCAAAGAGGCGCTGAACTTGCCCGAAGGGGTCTATAAACGGCAGGGCTAGGGCGCGGAAAATTACAAATTTTCCGGATCGATTTCTGTGTCAGAAATCGGCGCCACGCGGGGCCGCGGCGCGGCTGAGGCGATCGTTGATTGCACGACCAAGACCCGTGTTCGGCACCGGGGCCACGGCAATCCGGTCCTTTTTGTCCGCCTGGTGGAGCAGGGCAAAGAGGTTGGCCGCGGCCTCCCTCAGGTCGCCTGACGCAGACAGGTTGGCGTCGGCATTGCGATGCGGCCCGAACCCAATAAACCACTCGCCGGGGTCTGGTGTCGTGACGTTCATGCGAAGCGTCCCTTGCGGCGCATAATGCGACTTCAGCATGCCGGGCGCGGGTAGCGCCCCTGGGCCGTCGTCCAGCGCCGTCTTCCGTCTCAGGTCCTCGGAAACCTGAAAGACGCCTTCCCGCAGCACGATTGGCCCGGCTTCGTCAAAGGCGAGGATCGCGGATTCGAGCCCGCCCGGTGTTTCGCCCCCGTCCAATACGGCAGCGATCCGACCGTCGAGACCTGACAGCACGTGATCCGCACAGGTGGGGCTGATCCGGCCTGAGGGGTTCGCGGACGGCGCGGCAACGGGGCCGTCGAACGCCGTCAGAAGGTCTTGCGCCACGGGTGAGGCCGGCACCCGCAGGGCGACCGTTCGCTGACCCGCTGTGACAAGCAAGGAGAGCTTGCTGTCAGCGCGAAGGGGGGCAACCAGTGTCAGCCCCTCTGGCCAGCCGTCTTCAAGAAAGGCCCATGCGGCTTCGGGTATCTCTCCGATTGCCTCGGCGTCGGCCAGCGTCGGCACATGGACGATCAAGGGATTGAAACTGGGGCGGCCCTTTGCCTCGAAGACCTTGGCAACCGCCGTGTCGTCGGTCGCATCTGCGCCCAGCCCATAGACCGTCTCGGTCGGGAACGCGACAAGGGCGCCGTCCCGCAAAAGCGCGGCGGCGCGACGAATACCGGTCCTGGTCGGTTGCAATCGTTCTGTTTGTTTCATGCCGTCCCCCGTGACGCTGCGTCCCGGTTGCGAAGACCCGGCAAGGGTCTCATTCTTGCCCCGCGTTAACGGGGCTTTGGCGTATTGCCAAGCCAATTTGGAGTGTAGGCCATGCCATATACGTCGCCGGTTCAGGATCACCGCTTTATTCTGGACCATGTTGTCGATTTCAAAGCTGTGGCCGCAACCGAGCGTTTCTCCGAAGCCACACCTGACATGGTCGACGCCATCCTGACCGAAGCCGGCAAGATGTGCGACGAGGTCATTGCGCCTTTGCAGCGGAACGGCGATTTGCATCCGGCCGTGCTGGAGAATGGCGTGGTGCGCACCTCGCCCGGCTATGCCGAGGGCTATCGCGCGATTGCCGAAGGCGGTTGGGTTGGTGTGATGGCCGACCCTGAATACGGGGGCATGGGCCTGCCGGTGGCGCTGGGAACTGCGATCAACGACATGATGTCGGGGGCCTGCCTGTCGCTGAACCTTTGCCCGGTTCTGTCGCTTGGCCAGATCGAAGCGCTGGAAGCGCATGCCTCGGACGCAATCAAGGACGTATACCTGCCGAAACTGATCTCGGGCGAGTGGATCGGCACGATGAACCTGACCGAGCCGCAAGCCGGGTCGGACGTGGGCGCGCTGCGCTCGAAGGCCGAGCCGAACGGCGACGGCACCTATAAGATCAGTGGACAAAAGATATATATCAGTTGGGGTGATGCAGATTTTGCCGAAAACGTTTGCCACCTTGTTCTGGCCCGCTTGCCGGACGCCGCGCCGGGGACAAAGGGGATCAGCCTGTTCTTGGTGCCGAAGATCATTCCCGACGGCGACGGCAATCTGGGCGACCGGAACAACCTGCGCGTGGTCAGCCTCGAGCACAAGATGGGCCTGCACGGGTCCCCGACCGCTGTCATGGAATACGACAATGCAACCGGGTGGATGGTTGGCCCTGAAAACGGCGGCATGGCCGCGATGTTCACTATGATGAACAACGCGCGTCTTGCGGTCGGCTGTCAGGGTATCGGCGCGGCGGAAGGCGCGTTTCAGAAGGCTCTGGAATATGCGCGCGACCGTAAACAGGGCAAGGTTGGCGGTTCGGGCGCGATTGTCGAACATGCCGATGTCCGGCGGATGCTGACGGCGATGAAAGCGGACATTTCCACGGCCCGGGCCATCGCCTTGGATTGCGCGGTTTCAATCGACATGGCCACCGCAACGGGCGATGCGACGTGGAACGCGCGCGCTGCATTGTTGACCCCCATCGCCAAGGCCTTTGGCACCGATGTCGGGGTGCGCGTTGCGGACGAGGGCGTGCAGGTCCATGGGGGCATGGGCTTCATCGAGGAAACCGGGGCTGCCCAATACTTCCGCGATGTCCGTGTGACGGCGATCTACGAAGGCACCAACGGCATTCAGGCGATGGATCTTGTGGCCCGCAAGATGATGGACGGGGGCGACGCGATGTATCGCCTGCTGGACGAGATCGAAGCCGGTGCCGAGGCCGCGCGGGCGACGCATCCGGACATGGCCGAGAAGGTCTGGGCCGCGGCCGAGACCCTGCGTGAGACGACCGAGTGGCTTGTCGGCGAGGGACTCGAACAACGCTTTCCGGGGGCCGTTCCGTATCTCAAGGCCGCCGCCCGCGTTCTGGGTGGTCACTATCACCTGACGGCCGCGATGGCGGCGGGCGAGGGGCCGCGCGTGGCTCTGGCCCGGTTTTACATCGACCGTCTGCTGCCCGAGCATGGCGCGCTTTTGGCGCAAGTGCGTGTGGGCGATGCCGGGCTTTACGATCTGTCGCCGGACGATCTGGCGGCCTGATGGACGCCACTCCGCGGTCGATCCGCTATCCGCATGACGAACCGCCCCGGCCGGGC
Organism: Silicimonas sp.; assembly: GCA_022826385.1. Classification (GTDB taxonomy): domain Bacteria; phylum Pseudomonadota; class Alphaproteobacteria; order Rhodobacterales; family Rhodobacteraceae; genus JAJDOD01. The sequence continues at coordinate 15,670 of JAJDUZ010000025.1, read as the reverse complement.
GAGGCCATCGAGGTGGCCGAGGGCGTGCTGTGGTTGCGTCTGCCACTGCCGATGGCGCTGGATCACGTGAACGTATTCGCGCTGGATGACGGGGACAGCTGGACGCTGATCGACACGGCCATCGGCACCCCAAGGGCCAAGGCCGCGATGGAAGCTGCTTTGGCGGGCCCCCTTGGCGGCAAGCCCGTGCGCCGGGTTCTGGTGACGCATCATCATCCCGATCACATCGGTCTGGCAGGTTGGTTCATGGAACAAAGGGCCGAGCTTCTGACGACGCGGACCGCCTATCTCATGGCGCGAATGCTGGCGCTTGACGTGCAAGAGCGCCCGGTGCCCGAGGCGTTGGCGTTCTATCGGTCTGCCGGGGCGTCGCCCAAGGTCATGGAGCAGCGCGCCAGGGAGCGTCCCTTTAACTTTGCTGATGTCATCGCACCCTTGCCGCTTGGGTTCACGCGCATTCAGGACGGTGATCGGTTGTTGATGGGCGGGCGAAACTGGACGGTGCGCGTGGGCCACGGACACGCGCCCGAACACGCGACGCTCTGGTCCGAGGATGATGCCCTTGTGCTGGGTGGAGACCAGCTGTTGCCGTCGATCTCCCCCAATCTCGGGGTTTACCCTACGGAACCCGAGGCTGATCCGGTCGCGGACTGGCTGGCGTCGTGCCGGGCGTTCCAGCCTTTGGCGCGGGAAGATCACTTCGTCCTGCCTGGGCACAAACTGCCGTTCTACGGCTTGCCAACACGGTTGGAGCAATTGATCGAAAACCATGTCTCGGCCCTTGATCGGCTGGAAGCCTTTCTTGCGACCCCTGCGACCGCGGGCGACACGTTTCTGCCGATCTTCAAACGCGAGATTGGCCCCGGCGAATACGGGTTGGCGCTGGTCGAGGCCTTTGCGCATTGCCAACACCTTTGGAAGGTCGGGCGGGCGACGCGGACGCGGCGCGAGGATGGGGCGTTTCTCTACGCGCAAAAGTGACTGGCCCTGCCGGGACGGACGGGTTAGCCCAAGGCAAACGACTGCGGAGTGAGGCATGACGGACGACGACAACAAGATCGGGGAAACCGTGCAGGGGATCGTGATCCCGCGCAGGCGTGCCGTGCATTCGGACCCCAAGGAACACTCGGTCGAGGAAGAAGTTCTGCCTGCTGCCGTGGCAGCCAAGCCGGTCGAACAGAAAAGCCCGGCGGAATGGGCCTATCAGCGGCTGATTCTCTATATTCAGAACTTCGAAAAGATGCTGGACGGCGAGCATGAGGTGGCGATGGGGTTCACCGATACCGGGGGCGGCTTCCTGCGGATCGAAGGACTTGGCCATTTTGATCCGGATATCGTCACCTTCTATGGCACGGATCAGACCGGCGCTAAGGTGCAGCTGGTGCAGCATGTCAGCCAATTGAACGTGCTGTTGCGGGCCATGCCGAAAGAGGCTGATGCCGAAGAACCCCGTCGCATCGGGTTCCAACTGGCGGCGGGTCTGGAAGAGGACGGTCTTCAGATGCCCGAAGACAAAGGTTGAGCTTCAGGCGAAGGCTGATATTGGACCAAGTCGTTGCGTGACAGGATCGCATCCGGTTTTTGATCTGGATCAATGATACCGCGCCGGAGAGCGTGCAGATTGCCTCTATCAGCTGGAGGTTTCGCTTTGAGTACGACTGAACGGTATCAACATCACGAACGTCTGATGGCGTGCATGGCTGACGCCAACGGCATCGATCTGGATCTTGAATTGCAGAAGGGCGCACTGTCTCCCGACGTCTACGCCGCTCACGTGCACACCTGTACCGGGTGCAGTGATCCAGGAGGATGTCAGGCTCATCTCGAAGCCGGTCTAAGCGGTTTCCCGTCCTTTTGCCGCAACGCCGACAGCCTTCAGCGGCTGTCCGATGTTACTCCCTCTTCGGACTGACGCTCTTCCAATAGCGTAAAAAAGCTTTGGCCCGGCGTAATTGCCGGGCCAAATGTTTTTTGCTCGAGAGGTCTTGTGTTCGCCGGTCGGAGCCATGTTGGCTCTGGTTCATGTCCCCTGCCAGCGAACGGCCAGTTGATCAACCGAGGCGCACCTTGCGGAGCGACGAGGGAATGTAAGGGTATTTATCCGTTCGGGTGAGACGCTGGTTTGACCGAATTGGGGCGGAATAGCGGCGAAACGGCAAAAAAAGCGCTTTGATCCGCGAAATCTGTTGGATTTGCGCCGCGCATTGTTTGCAGAGGCAGGTCAATCAGACGATTGAGAACAGGTTAGTGCCGAAAACGAATCCAGTGTGCTGCGCCGCAGAAGACGTTGAAACCGCCACAATTCCCGGCAGATCAGCGCGTCGTCTCGGTCAGGCGGCGCTTCACGTATTCCGTGACCGTATCGATCATCCCATCCATATGCGGGTCTTCGAAGAAGTGACCCGCCCCCTCGATTTCCTCGTGGGTGATGGTGATGCCCTTTTGCTCGTGCAGCTTGTTCACCAAGGTATGGGTGTCGCGCGGCGGTGCCACGCGGTCGCCGGTCCCGTTGATGATCAGGCCCGAGGAGGGGCAGGGTGCCAGGAACGAGAAGTCGTACATGTTGGCCGGGGGCGAAACACTGATGAAGCCGGTGATCTCGGGGCGGCGCATCAGAAGCTGCATGCCGATCCATGCGCCGAAGCTGAAGCCCGCGACCCAGCAATGCTTGGCGTTCTGGTTCATCGACTGCAGGTAATCCAGCGCGCTGGCGGCGTCGCTGAGTTCACCGATGCCCTGATCGTATTCGCCCTGGCTGCGTCCCACGCCGCGGAAATTGAAGCGCAGAACGTTGAAGCCCATGTTGTGGAAAGCATAGTGCAGGTTGTAAACCACGCGGTTGTTCATCGTCCCGCCGAATTGCGGATGCGGGTGCAACACGATGGCGATCGGCGCGTCCTTGGTCTTCTGCGGATGGTAGCGGCCTTCAAGCCGACCTTCAGGGCCGGGAAAAATCACTTCGGGCATGTCTGCACGTCCACTTTCTTCTTGTCCCGCGAGGTCCTGTCGGACATCCCGCACACGTTGACGCCCTCGGATGAGTACTTTAGAATAATTCTAAGTCTTGTCCCTCGCACGCGCGTTCCGCGTGTTGGGTCAGGTAAGCTTTGACCGCCAAAAGGTCAATCCATTTCGGGGAGGCAAGCGAGGGCCATGAAGCTCAGCACCAAGGGTCGATATGCGATGGTGGCGCTGGCCGATCTTGCGATGGCGCCCGAGGACAAGTTGCTGTCGCTGTCCGAGATCTCGAAACGTCAGGATATCTCGCTGCCCTACCTGGAACAGCTTTTCGTCAAGCTGCGCCGGGGCGGGTTGGTTGAAAGTGTCCGTGGGCCGGGGGGCGGGTATCGACTGGCGAAGCCTGCCAGTGCGATCCGCGTGGCCGATATCCTTGGCGCCGTCGACGAGACGGTGAGTGCCATGCACACTGGCGCCGGGGCGTCGGGCGGGTCGTCGGGCAGCCGGGCGCAAAGCCTGACGAACCGGCTCTGGGAAGGCTTGTCGGCGCATGTCTATGTGTTCCTGCACCAGACACGCCTTTCAGATGTGGTCGAGAACGACCTTGCGCCCTGTCCGGCGGTGCCCGCGCTTTTTGAAGTGGTCGACGAAGGATGAGGCCGGTCTTGCGCCAGCTTCGCTGTCGCCCAATGCGAGGGGATTTCACCCCCTCGCGCTCCCCCGACCGTATTTGCGCCAGGAAGAAATTCACATGAGGGAGCGGGTGTACCTCGACTGGAACGCCACGGCGCCTTTGCGGGTTGAAGCGCGCGACGCGATGCTTGCCGCGATGGATGTCGTGGGCAACCCGTCGAGCGTCCATGCCGAGGGCCGGGCCGCGAAGGCGATTGTCGAGCGGGCGCGGGGGCAGGTTGCGGCGCTTTGCGGATGCAAGCCCGGCGAGGTTGTCTTCACCTCTGGTGCGACCGAAGCGGCGTCTGTCTTGGCCGGTGTTGCGCCCCATGGTGCCGTTTTCGTGGACGAGACAGCGCATGACGCGGTTTGGGCACATGTCGATCACACCCATGCCGAGGCCGGAGCCAATGTGCTGGCGCTTGGGATTGCGAATTCGGAGACAGGTGTTCTCACCAAGCCCGCAGCGCCGGATGATGCGGGCTGGCAGGTCGGGGCGTATCGGGCGACCTCGCTCTTTCTGGATGTCACTCAGTACGTGGGTCGCGTCGCGTGGAGCTTTCATTGGTCGGGTGCGGCGCTCGCCTGTCTTAGCGCGCACAAGCTTGGGGGGCCGAAGGGGGTCGGTGCGCTTCTGGTGCGCGACGGGCTCGATATTCCGGCGGTGCAGGTGGGCGGCGGTCAGGAACTTGGACGTCGCTCGGGCACGGAAAACGTCGTGGGAATTGCCGGTTTCGGGGCGGCTTGCGAGGCCGCCCAGCGTGATTTGGACGACGAGGTTTGGGGCCGGGTCGAAAAACTTAGAAATATTCTAGATTCTGCTCTGGCGGCTGAGGCAAAAGAGACTATTTTAGTCGGGAAAGACGCGCCGCGGCTTCCGAACACCTCGTGTTTCGCGACACCTGGATGGAAAGGCGAGACGCAGGTGATGCAGATGGACCTTGCCGGGTTCGCGGTCTCTGCCGGGTCCGCTTGTTCCAGCGGCAAAGTCAAAACACCGCGTGTCCTGAAGGCGATGGGGTTGGACGACACCGCCGCCGAGGGGGCGCTTCGGGTCTCGCTGGGGCCCACGACGACCGAGGACGAGGTGCTGCGTTTCATCGAAGCGTGGCTGAAACACGAGAAGAAATTCCGCCAACGGGCGGCCTAAGGGGACGAAGGATGGCAGCATTGGACAACACAGGCGTCAAGGACGGGGTCGATCAGGAAACCGTCGATGCGGTGCGCCAGCTTGATACCTACAAGTACGGCTGGGAGACCGATATCGAGATGGAATATGCCCCGAAAGGGCTGACCGAGGATATCGTGCGTCTGATCTCGTCGAAGAACGACGAGCCCGAATGGATGACCGAATGGCGGCTTGAAGCCTATCGCCGCTGGCTGGAAATGAAAGAGCCCGACTGGGCGATGGTCGATTACCCCGAGATCGATTTTCAGGACCAGTATTACTATGCCAAGCCGAAGAGCATGCAGGAGAAGCCGAAGTCGCTGGACGAGGTCGATCCGAAGCTGCTTGAGACTTACGAAAAGCTGGGCATTCCGCTGAAGGAGCAGATGATCCTTGCGGGCGTCGAGGATGCGGGCAATGCACCGTCTGAGGGCCGCAAGGTGGCTGTGGATGCGGTGTTCGACTCGGTTTCGGTCGGCACGACCTTTCAGGCTGAATTGGCGAAAGCGGGCGTGATCTTCTGTTCGATCTCCGAAGCGATCCGCGAGCATCCCGAGTTGGTGAAGAAGTACCTGGCCAGCGTGGTGCCGGTCAGTGACAACTATTATGCGACGCTGAACAGCGCGGTCTTCTCGGACGGGTCGTTCGTCTATGTGCCGCCGGGCGTGAAATGCCCGATGGAACTTTCCACCTATTTCCGGATCAATGCCGAGAATACCGGCCAGTTCGAGCGGACGCTGATCATTGCCGACAGGGGCAGTTACGTGTCCTATCTCGAAGGCTGCACCGCGCCGCAGCGGGATACCTCGCAGTTGCACGCCGCTGTGGTGGAACTGGTGGCGCTGGAAGATGCCGAGATCAAGTATTCGACCGTTCAGAACTGGTTTCCGGGCGACGAAGAGGGCAAGGGCGGCATCTATAACTTCGTGACCAAGCGCGCTGATTGCCGGGGCGACCGCTCGAAGGTGATGTGGACTCAAGTTGAGACCGGATCTGCCGTGACGTGGAAGTATCCGTCCTGCATTTTGCGCGGTGATGATGCCCAAGGCGAGTTCTATTCGATCGCGATCACCAACAACTATCAGCAGGCCGATACCGGCACGAAGATGGTGCATCTGGGCAAGAACACCAAGTCGCGCATCGTCTCGAAAGGGATCAGCGCCGGCAAGGCGCAGAACACCTATCGGGGGCTGGTTTCCATGCACCCGCGCGCCAAGAACTCGCGGAACTACACCCAGTGTGACTCGCTGCTGATCGGCGACAAATGCGGGGCGCATACGGTGCCGTATATCGAAGTGAAGAACAATTCCTCGCGGGTCGAGCACGAGGCGACGACGTCCAAGGTGGATGACGACCAGCTCTTCTATTGCCGTCAGCGCGGCATGGACGAGGAAGAGGCCGTCGCACTTGTTGTGAACGGGTTCTGCAAGGAAGTGCTGCAGGCGCTGCCGATGGAGTTCGCCATGGAAGCGCAGCAGTTGGTGGCGATTTCGCTGGAGGGGAGCGTCGGCTGATCTTGGCTGAAGAGGACGCAGTTCGGATGGAAGATTTGCTTGGAGGAAATTGGCAGGTGCCGTTCAACGGCGCTTTCAAGGCCGATCTGCCCGTGTCTTCCTTGTCATTTGAAGCGTCCACATGATGCTCCGCTCGATCCTCCTCTCCGCCGTCCTGACCGGCATCTTTTGCGCCTGTTTCGCCGTGGGCATCGATTGGCTGACGGACATGCTGGAAAGCGGGCAGGTGGCCGGGATCAGTTTTGCCTCCGGCTTCCTCGGAAGCCTCTTCGCGTCGACCGTATTGCGCCAGTGGGCCGCAAAGAAATGAACCCTTGGGGAGAAACGCAGATGATCGTGACGACCACACCGTCGATCGAAGGTAAGTCGATCACCGCTTATCACGGCGTTGTCGTGGGCGAGGCGATCCTTGGGGCGAACGTGTTCCGGGATATCTTTGCCTCGATCACAGATATCGTCGGCGGTCGCTCGGGCGCCTATGAGGAAGAGCTTGCCAAAGCCCGTCAAATTGCCCTGCAGGAATTGGAACAGCGGGCCGGACAGGCTGGTGGCAATGCCGTGGTTGGTGTCGATCTGGACTACGAAGTGGTCAACAACATGCTGATGGTTTCGGCTTCGGGAACAGCGGTAACGGTGGCCTGAACGTGGTGAATACCCTGAAATATCACGGAAATGGCGCAAAATTCTCCGCGTACATGCCTTTGTCTCGCCACAATCGCTTGAGAAAAAATGCTCAAGCGAAACAGCATGGCAGGGCTCATGGGCATTTCGAGAGATCAGCGGCAGGGGTTCGACCGACGCATTTCCAACATCCGCAAGGGTGGTCCCAACACGATGGGCGAGGTGCATATCGGCCCGGTGGACGAAGCGCAGGTCTATGGCAAGAAAAAGGGCAAACCCACCAACAAGGTTCGCCTGAAGAAAAAGCGCCGTGGCAAGGTCGACGTGGTGTCGGGCGCAACCGGTACGCTGACCCTTCTGGCGCTGTTCTTTGGCGGTATGTCGATGTTCGTCGGGCAAGCTGTGGACTATCACCTGTTCGGTCAGGGCGGGCTGGTGCAGATGGCGCCGCCCGAATTCGCCGCCGACTATGTGCAGTACGCCCCGTTCCTGTTCGGCGGGCTGCTGGCGCTGGCCTTTGGCTGGACCTTCCACCTGATGCGCGGCGCGCGGTTCCTGGCGCTGATTGGCGGCTTTGGGGCCGTGTTCTATTATCAGACGGAACTCATCCAGACCTTTCCCGGAACCTATGCCGGGTTCTTCTCGAAAGCCTTCGTGAAAGCGGCGCTCGCCGCCGCCTGACCCCAAACAACAATCTGATCAACAAGGTCCGTCCTGCGCTTTCGCAGGCACGGGCTTCTTGTGTTTCCTGAGGACAAGAAAATGCTGAAAATCAATAACCTCCACGTGAAACTTGAGGAAGAAGACAAGCAAATCCTCAAAGGCGTCGACCTTGAAGTGCCGGCCGGTGCGGTCCACGCGATCATGGGGCCGAACGGCTCGGGCAAGTCGACACTGTCTTATGTTCTCTCGGGCCGTGACGGCTACGAAGTGACGGAAGGCGGGGCCGCGCTTGAGGGGGAAGACATCCTTGAAATGGAACCGGAAGAGCGTGCGGCCGCCGGTCTTTTCCTTGCGTTTCAATACCCGGTCGAAATCCCCGGTGTCGGCAACATGACCTTCCTGCGGACCGCGCTGAACGCCCAGCGCACAGCACGCGGCGAAGAAGAACTGAGCGCGGCGGACTTCCTCAAGGTGGTTCGTGAGAAAGCGAAATCGCTGAAGATCGATGCCGACATGCTGAAGCGCCCGGTCAATGTGGGCTTCTCGGGCGGTGAGAAGAAGCGCAACGAAATCCTGCAGATGGCCATGCTTGAGCCCAAGATGTGCATTCTTGACGAGACGGATTCGGGTCTGGATGTCGACGCGATGCGGTTGGTTTCGGAAGGCGTCAACGCGCTTCGCGACGAGGGGCGCGCGTTCCTTGTCATCACGCATTACCAGCGCCTGCTGGATCACATCAAACCTGACGTCGTGCACATCATGGCCGACGGCCGGATCGTGAAATCGGGTGGTCCTGAACTGGCACTCGAAGTCGAAAACAACGGTTATGCCGATATCCTCTCGGAGGTGGCGTGATGGCGCTGCCGCAAGTGAAACTGGATGCCACCGAAGCGCGTTTGGCGCCGCTGACCCTGCCGGATGGTGCGGTCTGGGCGACCAAGGCACGGGAAGAGGCCTTGGCGCGGTTCCGCGCGATGGGCGTGCCCACCGGGCGCGACGAGTATTGGCGCTTCACCAAGCCGGACAGTCTGAACGCGCCCGAAGCGCCTGAAGCCGCGCTGTTCGAGGGCGACGAGAACCCGGCCTTCTGTGATATCGACCGTCTGAGTGTCGTGTTCCGGGATGGCGTGTTCGATGCCGAGGCGTCGGACGATCTGACGCTGGAAGGCGTTGAAATCGCGCGTCTGGCCGATGTCATGGTTCAGGACATTCATTGGGCCAAGGATTTGTACGGCGTGTTAGAAGCCCGCGGTCAGGACCCTGTGGTCCGGCCTTTCGCGGCGCTCAACACGGCCTTCGCCACCGATGGTGTCGTGGTGCGGGTGACGGGCAAGCCGTCGAAGCCTCTGCATTTCCGATACCTGCACGAGAAGACGGACAGCGACGCCATCCTCCATTTCCTTGTGAAAGTGGAAGAGGGCGCGGACGTCACCATTCTGGAAGGCGGGCCGGCGGCCGCGCGGTTCAACAAGTGCTTCGAAGTGGATGTCGCAGATCGCGCCGCGTTTCATCACGTGCGCAGTCAGGGCCGCGATCACGAGCGGCGTGCTGTCACGCATGTCTTCGCGCGCTTGGGCGAGGAAAGCACCTTCAAAAGCTTTACGCTGACGGCAAATGGTCGGCTGACCCGGAACGAGGCGTTTATCGAACTGACCGGCGACAACGCCGTTGCGCATATTGCGGGCGCAGCTGTGGGCGATGGCGACTTCCACCACGACGACACGGTGTTCATCACCCATGACGCGGTGAATTGCGAAAGCCGACAAGTCTTCAAGAAGGTTCTGAAGAACGGCGCGGTTGGCACCTTTCAGGGCAAGATCCTTGTAAAGGCCGGGGCACAGAAAACCGATGGCTATCAGATCAGCCAGTCGCTTCTGCTGGACGAAGATGCGCAATTCCTCGCCAAGCCCGAATTGGAAATCTATGCCGATGACGTGGCGTGTTCGCACGGCTCGACCTCGGGTGCGATCGACGAAGAAGCGCTCTTCTATCTTCGCTCGCGCGGGGTTCCGGAAGCGGAGGCGCAGGACCTTCTGGTGCTCGCCTTCCTCGCCGAAGCCATCGACGAGATCGAAGACGAGGGGATTGCCGAGGACATGCGCACGCGTCTTGAAGGCTGGCTTTTGCGTCACCGCAGTTGAGCAACGGCAAGGACGATCGATGAGCATTGCACTGGATATCGTGCGAACCTATCGCGCTCCGCGCGAGGTGCAGATGCGCCAGATGCGGGCCGGAGAGAACAGCGAGGGTCGCGCGCTCGCCATTCTGATGGGCGCGTGTTTCCTGTTGTTCATTGCCACCCTGCCGAACTTGTCACGGCAGGCCTTTCTTGACCCATCGATCCCGTTTCAAGGGCGGATGGCGGGCTCGTTCTTTGCGTGGGTTCTGATGATGCCGCTGGTGCTTTACGGGGTGTCGATCCTTGTGAAGCTGGTGATGATGGTCCTCAAGATCGAGGCGCCGGGCCACCATGTGCGGATGGGTCTGTTCTGGGCCTTGCTGGCGTCCAGCCCGCTTTGGCTCTTGGCCGGCCTTGCCGCTGGTTTCACCGGCGAAAGCTCGGGCACCGCTCTCTCTGGCTTGGCGGCAATCGGCGCGTTCCTTGTGTTCACGGTTTTCGGCCTTGTGGCCGCGGTGCGCAGCGGGCAGGACAAGGCGGTATGACCCTGATCGAGTCCCTCTACGCCCAAGGCATCCGGGCGCTGCGCGAACCGCGCGCGGCGGCGGCCGACGTGCTGGCGCTTGGCATCCCGCGCGAGGCCTTGGTGCCGGGGCTTTTTGCCGTGGTCGCCATCAGCGTGATCCTGAACACGGCAAGCGAGGCCTTGGCGCCCAGCCCCTTCGTCATCGTGACGCCGTTCCAGATGACGATCCTGCTGGCGGTCATGATGGTGGTCTTCAGCTTTGCCGTCGCGAAGGCGGGCGAGATGCTGGGCGGCATTGGCAAGTTTCAGGACTCGCTTTTGCTGATGATCTTCCTGCAGGCCATGTTCCTGCCGGCGGTGGCCCTGCAACTGCTGCTGTTCGTCCTGATGCCGGCGCTTGCGGGCCTTTTCATTCTTGGGGTCATGATCTTTCTGACATGGGTGCATGTGAACTTCATCGCGGCGCTGCATGGCTTTCCGACCTTGGGGCGTGCCTTTGGTGTGCTTCTGATGGCGGTTTTCCTGACCTTTTTCGTGTTGATGTTCGTGGCCCCGTTCCTGGTCACGCCCACCGGAGCTTTCAGCGATGTATGATCTCGACGCCATCCGGGCTGATTTCCCCATTCTCTCGCGCGAGGTGAACGGGAAGCCGCTGGTCTATCTCGACAATGGGGCCTCGGCGCAGAAGCCGCAAGTTGTGATCGACGCGGTCACACAGGCCTATTCGATGGAATACGCCAATGTGCATCGCGGTCTGCATTACCTCTCGAACCTTGCGACCGACAAGTACGAGGCCGTGCGTGGCACCATTGCCAAGTTCCTGAATGCAGGCAGCGAGCGCGAGATCGTCATGAACTCGGGCACCACCGAGGGGATCAATCTGGTCGCCTATGGCTGGGCGATGCCGCGACTGGAGGCAGGCGACGAGATCCTGCTTTCCGTGATGGAGCACCACGCCAATATCGTGCCTTGGCACTTCCTCCGCGAGCGGCAGGGCGTGGTACTGAAGTGGGTGGATGTCGACGAAACCGGCGCGCTTCCGGTCGAGAAGGTGATCGATGCGATTGGTCCGAAGACGAAACTGATTGCCCTGACACACCTGTCAAACGTTCTCGGCACCAAGGTCGACATCAAGGCGGTGTGTGCCGTTGCCCGCGAGCGCGGCATCCCCGTGATGGTCGACGGCTCACAAGCGGCCGTGCATATGCCCGTCGATGTGCAGGATCTCGGCTGTGATTTCTATGCGATCACCGGTCACAAGCTTTACGGCCCGTCTGGGTCGGGTGGCATCTATATCCGCGAAGAGCGGATGGCCGAGATGCGCCCGTTCATGGGCGGAGGCGACATGATCCGCGAGGTCCACAAGGACGAGATCACGTGGAACGACCCACCGATGAAGTTCGAAGCCGGAACGCCCGGGATCGTCCAGCAGATCGGCCTTGGCGTCGCGCTTGAGTACATGATGAACCTTGGCATGGATAATGTCGCGGCGCATGAAGATGCGCTGCGCGACTATGCGAGAACCCGATTGGACGGCCTGAACTGGCTTCAGGTCCAAGGCACGACAGCGGACAAGGCGGCGATTTTTTCGTTCACGATGGACGGGCCGGCGCATCCGCACGACATTTCGACAGTGCTCGACAAGAAGGGCGTCGCGGTTCGGGCCGGCCATCACTGTGCCGGGCCGTTGATGGACCACCTTGGTGTCACGGCGACAACGCGTGCCAGCTTCGGCCTCTATAATACGACATCTGAAGTCGACAGTTTGATCGACGCGCTGGAGCTTTGTCACGAATTGTTTGCGTGACCGAAGCGCGGAAGGTGCGTGCTGCCACGATTGCAGGTTACACTTTGGTCCTGACCCCGATGCAGCTTCAGGATCGCTGATCCGCTGAGATCGTTCGTGCGCCACAATGGCGTGCGGCGCATGGTCTCCGGACACTGTGTTCTGATTACTGAATATTCACTTTCATTCCTTACACCGCCGCATTGGGACCGGTGCAATGAAAGGTGCATTCAGTGAACCACTGTACAAAAGCTCTGGCCGCACACCTTTTTGCCGCAAGCGAAAACGCTCTGAAAGGCCGGTGATGGAAATGATGAAACGTCTTCTGGGAAGCCTGGTCGGAAAAACAAATGCCGTCATTGGCGTGGTTCTGGTGGCCTGCCTGGCAGCACTGCTTTGGGTGTTGAGCGGGCTCTTCGAGAACAACGAGATTGCAAAGTTCGAACAGAAGGCGCTCACGATCACAGCCTATCTCTCGGAACAGATCAACACGGGCACCCGGCTGAAACGCGCAGCCATGATTGAACCTTCGGTGATGGCGGCGATGGATCGCGAAGGTATCGACATCGATGCCATTCGCATCGTTCATGTCGAAGGCGACGAAATACTGTCGATCCCCGGTGAAGGGGCCATGACGACGCTTTTGTCTCGGGCCGGAGCCCCTGTTTTTGATGCGCCTGCGTCGACGAAGCGGCTTGCAACTCACATCGCTGTCCGTGTTCCAATCGAGCTTGGGGCAGGCGAGGATCGTCAGGCCGTTGGCGAACTTCTTGCCCTGTGGAGCCTTGATGCGACTTTTGCGGGCTTGCAAAAAGTTCGCTTGGCTTTGTTCGCCGCGTTCGGATTGACGCTGCTTGTCGTTGTTGTTGCAAGCACCATTGCGATCCGCCGTCTGGTTGCGCGACCATTGCGCGACATGATGCGGGCGATGGGCGAAATCGCGCGAGAGGAATGCGACGTCAGCCTGCCGAAGGCGGACACAAGCGAGATGAGGGAAGTCGTGCAATCGCTCGAGGCGTTTCAGGCGGCCGCTGAGGAAAGGCGTCGCTTGGAAGCCGAGCAGGAAGCATCCCGAGCGGCGTCCCAGAAAGAAAAGCAGGAGCGGGAAGCCGTCGAACGACAGGCGGCTCAAGAGCGGGAAGCCGAACAGGTCCGCGCCCGCGAACTGGCAGAAGAACAATCGGCCAGAGCGCAGCTCTTGATGGCGGATCTAGAAGAAGCGCTGGACCGGGCCAAGCACGGTGAGTTCTCGACGCTTCTTGCTATGAAAGGTGCCGAAAAGGAAGATCGTGTTCGGGCGCTCATCAACGATCTCATGACCACCGTGGACGCAGGTGTTTCGGCCACGATGACCGTCATCAATCAATTGGCACAGGGCGATCTGACCGGGCGCATGGAAGGCAACTTCACCGGGGTGTTCTCGCGCCTTCAGGCCGATGCAAATGGTATGTCGGTCAATCTGGAAGCGACGATGTCCAGTGTTTCGGAGTGTTCGATCGACGTTCACAACAACGCCGCCGAAGTCAACAAAGCCTGGCAAGTGCTATCGCAGCGCACCGAGACGTCCGCCTCCAACCTCGCCAATACGGCGGCCGTTGTCGAAGAGTTTGCCGTTTCCGCGAAGTCGGCAGCGGTCAATGCAGATAGCGCGAAAACACATGTCGAGGATATCCGCGAACAGTCCGACGAAACCAGCAAGGTTGTGCAGAACACGGTCCTGGCGATGGAGGCAATCGCGTCAGCATCTCAACGCATTACAAACTCCATCTCGATCATCGACGAGATCAGTTTCCAGACCAACCTGCTTGCACTGAATGCTGGTGTCGAGGCGGCCCGCGCGGGCGATGCGGGGCGCGGTTTCTCGGTTGTCGCCTCCGAAGTTCGGGCCTTGGCGCAACGCAGTTCGGAAGCCGCGCGGGAAATTGATGGCATCATCATCGAAAGCACCAAGCATGTCGCTGACGGTGTCGCACTTGTGGGCGAAGTGAGTGAGGCACTCCAAACAATGTCCGGTTCCATCCTGCAGATTGCCAGTTTGACAGAAGACATCAGCAAAGGCGCTGGAGAACAGTCCTCGGGGGCCCAGGAGATTTCGCGCAGTCTGCAGGACATCGACAAAGCCACACAGCAAAGTGCAGCCATGAACGAAGAAGTTGTTGCCGTCGCAGCTTCACTTTCCGCCACCGCAGATCGCATGGTGGATTTGGTTCAACGCTTTACCGTCGCAGACGGCCAAGACCGCAACAAACACCTTGGACACACGGCAGCCTAGGGGCTTGCGCGTGCAGGTCGGCATCGCTATCACCACGCTAGGCACCCGTAGCTCAGCTGGATAGAGCGCTGCCCTCCGAAGGCAGAGGCCAGAGGTTCGAATCCTCTCGGGTGCGCCATGTTCTTTCATGAAGGTATTGATTTAGAGATCAAAACCGGACGCTTTCAGAGGCTCGATCTTCAGCTTTTGTCCGTACTTCAATGCGAACTGATGGCTGAATTCTCACCTACTGGAACTTCAAACACGCTTTGAGTCCAGGCTGGCGATGTACCATCACGGCCGTTTCCTTCCCCAATGAAACGGGGCTATTACACGTGTCCCGCGAGTGGGGATTTGCATGCCGAGGAAGAGATATGCAGACGAAGACAGTTCGTCTGCGCCGAGAAAACAGCCTTATAGCGCCGCAGGGGCGGACGCGCCGTACAAGCGGCGTGCATCTCACGTGCCGCAGAAGGTGCGGGGTACAATCTCGTCTTCAGTGGGCGGACGCGCAAGATCAGCATCCTCCTCGGCCAGCGTAAACGGAGTATGAAGGGCCAGATGCAAGCGCTGGAACGGGGTATAGTCGCCGTCAACCGCTGCCGTGATCGCGGCCTCGATCCTGTGGGTGCGAGGGATCATGGCCGGGTTCTGTGCATCCAGCTTGTCGCGGCGGCCGGCGGGCGATGCACCTTCGCGGGCCAACCGGGCCGTCCAGTCGGCATGCCATGCGTCATAGGCGTCGGGGTCCAGAAACGCGTCCCGTGCCGTCTCGCGACCAAGCGCGCGGAAGGTGTTGGTGAAATCGGCCTGGTTCGCCGCCATCCGGTCAAGCAGGTCGTTGGCCAAGGCGTCGTCACCGTCCTCCTCGGTCTCGAGGCCCAGTTTACGACGAAACTCGGTGGACCATGCGGCCCGGAACAGCACGGGAAAGCGATCGAGAGCGGCTTGCGCAGTGGCGGCATCGTCGATCAGCGGCAAAAGGGCGATGGCCAGTTGCGCAAGGTTCCACATCGCGACATCCGGTTGTCGGCCATAGGCATAACGACCGCCGCGATCGATTGACGAAAAGACCCGCAACGGGTGGTAGGCGTCGACAAAGGCGCAGGGCCCATAGTCAATGGTTTCGCCCGAGATCGTCATGTTGTCGGTGTTCATCACCCCATGCACGAAGCCGAGGCCCATCCACTTGGCGATCAGGCTGGCCTGCCGCTCGATAACACCGGACAGCAGATCAAGCGCGGTCGTGCCGCCCGGGCGTGATTCTTGTATGGTTCACTTTTTGTATTTTTGATGTTCTTCGCGAATCATGCCGCAAGCGCGATTTTCATCACCGGCTGGTTGTCGTTGGCGCATTGCGGAGGCTTCCAGCCGCCGTTTCGACTCAGGCGG
>JAJDUZ010000039.1 GCA_022826385.1 Silicimonas sp. | reverse complement strand
GCCGACCCCTCCAGCATGATCCGCCGCCGTTCCATCTCTAGCGGTCCACGTCTCCCATCACCGGATCGAGCGAGGCGATGGTGGCGATGGTGTCGGCCACCATGGAGTCGGCGAGCATCACCGGCAGAGCCTGGAGGTTGTAGAAAGACGGCGCCCGGACGTGACAGCGCCAAGGTTTGCCTCCCCCGTCGGAGACCAGATAGCAGCCAAGCTCTCCCCGGGGCGACTCCACCGCCGCGTAGGTCTCTCCCGGCGGCGCCCGGAAGCCTTCGGTGAATATCTTGAAGTGGTGGATCAGCGCTTCCATCGAGGTTTTCATGTCCGAGCGCGACGGCGGGGTGATCTTGCCGCGTGCCAGCACATCGCCTTGCCCCTCGGGCGCGCGCAGCTTGGCGATGGCCTGATGGATGATCTTCAGGCTCTCGCGCATTTCCTGCATCCGGCACAGATACCGGTCAAAGCAGTCGCCGTTCTTGCCGATGGGAATCTGGAACTCGAACTCGTCATAGCATTCATAAGGCTGCGCCCGGCGCAAATCCCAAGCCATGCCCGAGCCGCGCACCATCACGCCCGAGAAGCCCCATTCGAGCGCTTCCTGTTCGGACACGATGCAAATATCGACGTTGCGCTGCTTGAAGATGCGGTTTTCGGTCAGAAGACCGTCGATGTCGTCCAGAACAGCCGGGAATTCGTTCGCCCACGTCTCGATATCGTCGATCAGTTCGGGCGGCAGATCCTGATGCACACCGCCGGGGCGGAAATACGCGGCGTGCAGGCGTGCGCCACAGGCCCGTTCATAGAAGACCATCAGCTTCTCGCGCTCTTCAAAACCCCAGAGCGGCGGCGTCAGCGCGCCCACATCCATGGCCTGCGTCGTGACGTTCAGCAGGTGGTTCAGAATGCGACCGATTTCCGAGTAGAGCACCCGGATCAGCGAAGCCCGGCGCGGCACTTCGACCCCGGTCAGCTTCTCGATCGCCAGACACCACGCATGCTCCTGGTTCATCGGGGCCACGTAGTCGAGCCGGTCGAAATACGGCAGGTTCTGCAGATAGGTCCGGCTTTCCATCAGCTTCTCGGTCCCGCGATGCAACAGCCCGATATGCGGGTCGCAGCGCTCGACGATTTCGCCGTCAAGCTCCAGCACCAGGCGCAGCACGCCGTGGGCCGCCGGGTGTTGGGGCCCGAAATTGATGTTGAAATTCCGGATCTTCTGTTCGCCGGTCAGGGCGTCTTCGAAATTTCCGTCTTTCATGCCAAACCTCCTTGGCCCCATGCGTCGGGACGACGCCCAAGGGCTGCTTCCGCCGCCGCGTATTGCGGGGCGAGCCAGTTCATTGCCAATCTCTGCTGCGCCGGGGCCATGGCCAGGGCCTGCCCTTCATGGACCGCCGCCAACTCGGGCGCCACGCGCGCAATGCCCAGAAAATCACAGATGCGCTTCAGGCCGTCGCCTGCGACGACCTCTTCGAACACCTCGATCAGCACCCGCTTCGGGTTGATCGCCGCGCCAAGCTTTTGCAGCGCCGTCGCATAGTCCGACCGCTTCACAATCTCGGTTTCCGAGCCATCCAGCGTGCGGTTCAGGATCTTCTGGCACCCTTCCGGCGTCACTTCGCCCGCCGGATCGCGCCGACCCGCCATCATGCGGACATGGCTCCAGAGCCGGTCCAGCGGGTCGCGCATCAGATAAAGAAAGCGCACATCGGGCGCGATCGCGGCCATGCGCTGCAAACGTTCGACGGGCAAAAGCGCATAGGCCGGGGTCATGTCGCCCACCACGCGGGCACCCTCGGCGCCGCCTTGGAGATAGGCGAGATAGGCGGCCTCATCCTCGGCCCCCAGTTCCAGCACATCCAGCCACGCGCCACGGTCCGCCAACCGGCGGGCCTGATCGTCATTGGGCGCGTTCCCGGACTGGGCGAGATTGGCCAAAAGGCTTTCCTGCCAGCCGCGATGCTTGTCCAACTCGCGTTTCAGCGCGCCTTGCTCCAGCGCGTTGAAGTAATGCAGTTCCTTGATCGCGCGGAAATGACACTCGGGGTGCTGCGACAATTGCTTGTGCAACCAGCTTGTTCCCGCCTTGGCCGCCCCGACGCAGAAGAAGACAACGCTCATGCCGCCCCTCCGTCGATGTCGTCCTTGAAGGCGATGATCCAGAGCAGAATGATGCCCACCGCCGGCACGATGGCCATGATCGCGAAATAGGGCGACATGCCCGCGCGCGGCAAAAGCCGCCACAGGGGCACGCCCAGTGCAACCACGGCAATCAGCCAGTAGCTGAGCAGATCGCCCATCAGCCCTTGGCCTCCGCATCTGCTTTGTCATCGCCCGGAAGGATGTATTCGGCCCCTTCCCACGGGCTCATGAAATCGAACTGGCGGTATTCCTGCACAAGGCTGACCGGCTCATAGACCACGCGCTTCTGCTCGTCGTCATAACGGACTTCGGTGTAACCCGTTGTCGGGAAGTCCTTGCGCAGCGGATAGCCGCGGAAGCCGTAATCGGTCAGGATGCGGCGCAGGTCCGGGTGGCCGGAAAAGATGATGCCGAACATGTCGAAGACTTCCCGCTCGAACCAGTTGGCCGAAGGATGGACGCCGATCAGCGACGGCACGGTCTCATCCTCGCGCACGGCCACTTTCAGGCGGATGCGCTGGTTCTGGTACATCGACAGGAAGTGATAGACGACATCGAAGCGCGTATCGCGCGACGGGTGGTCAACCGCAGTAATGTCGACAAGCGTCGAGAACTGGCAGGAATTATCGGTGCGCAGGAAGTCGACAAAGCTGGCGATCGACGCCAGCGAGACATTCAGCGTCAACTCGCCATGCGCAATCTCGGAGGACAGCACGCAATCGGGGCGCTTGGCTTCGATATGGGCGGCGAGTTCCTTGAGGGCTTCGGACATGATGCCTCCTCAGCGGGTGATGGTGCCGGTGCGGCGGATCTTCCGCTGCAACTGCAGGATGCCATAGAGCAGCGCCTCGGCCGTCGGCGGGCAGCCGGGCACATAGACGTCGACCGGCACGATCCGGTCACAGCCCCGGACAACCGAATAGCTGTAGTGATAATACCCGCCACCATTGGCGCAGGAGCCCATCGAGATGACGTAGCGCGGCTCGGGCATCTGGTCATAGACCTTGCGCAAGGCCGGGGCCATCTTGTTGGTCAGCGTGCCGGCGACGATCATCAGGTCGGACTGGCGCGGGCTGGCGCGGGGCGCGGTGCCAAACCGTTCAAGGTCATAGCGCGGCATCGCGGTGTGCATCATCTCGACCGCGCAGCAGGCAAGGCCAAACGTCATCCAGTGCAGCGAGCCGGTGCGCGCCCAATTGATGATGTCGTCGGTCGATGTGACGAGGAATCCCTTGTCCTGCAGTTCCGCATTCAAGGCACGGGTCGTGACCTCCTGGTCAGCGCCCGCAGTGTTGGCATTCGTGGCAACGCCCATAGGGTCTCAGCCTCCTGCGTGTTCGCTCGGGCTTTGACCTACCCCCAGCACGCGGCGGGGTCAACGCGGCAAAAGGGCCTTCGCGCAAAAGTCAGGGCAAATTTTAACCCATGTCGCAGAACGGGTTACTCTGCAGGCGGCTCTGTGCGGCGCCCGCCCAGAAGCGGCAGCAGAATGTTGGCAAGTTCGACCACCATCTGGCGGGAAAAACTGGACCGGACCGACCTTGGCGCCCGCCCCTCGGCCCGATCGATCTCATCCGTCAGATGATCTTCCAGAAACCCGGTCAGCCAGAACCCGAACGCGTCGAAAGGTGCCAGCTTTGCCCCCGTCTCGGACACGGTGACTTTCGTGCCGCCGTTCTTCAGCGGTTCGAATTCATGACGGGCAACCACCACGTCCGGAATGGCACCGGGTTCCGTTTCCGAAAAGGCAAACAACTCGTGATGGTCCGGGCCGGTCGAGTGAACCATGGCATAGTACTCGTGGCGCAGGGTGCCGTCGTCTTCCAGCAATCCTCCGGGCGCGCGCGCACTCTCGCCGCCCGGTCCTTCAAATTCCAATTCGCGCAAAGCTTCGTCCGCGGCGTCCGAGTGTGTGTGTTCGTCGATCTCGTAAGCGCAGGTCTGCATTTCCGCGACGATCACCGACACCAGGAACCGCCCCTGTTCGTCCGCTGGCCCGCATGTGATCCGGTCGGTTTGATGGCCGGGTGCCAGCGTGATCTCGCGGCGGAGCGTCTCAGCGTCCAGTCGCGAGACGCGCGTGGCCCGCGCTTCGACGACCGACTTCGGCCCCAGCGACATGAGGATCATCACCGGCGACACCAGAAGAAGGAACAGAAACACGAACACGCCCGTCAGCCAGCTCAATCGCCAGACCAAACCAAGGGGCGTCAAATCCCAATCCAGCGTCGGCGCAAGGGCCAGCAGCAATGCCAGAACAGCCGATACCGTCATCGTTTCGGACCAGACGCTTGGGTATCGCAGGACATGCAGGACAGGCACGAGAACCGCGATGGCCGTCAGCGCATAAGGTGCCGATCCGGTCGACATTGCCCCAAGCCAGACCACGGCGACCGGCAAAGCGGCGCCCAGCACCATGACGCGCCATAGTCGGTAAAAACGATAGATCAGCACATCGAGCATTGAAAAAGCCCTTTCGCTTCAATGCAAAAGGGCTAGCTCGGGTTTTCGGCGAAAGTTTGACGTCAGGCGCGGGTCACTCCCACTCCATCGCGCCTTTCTTCCATTCATAGGCGAAGCCTGCCGTCAGCACGACAAGGAAGACCATCATCGACCAGAACGCCACGTCGCTGAGGTCACCAAAGGCCACGGCCCATGGGAACAGGAACGCGATCTCGAGGTCAAAAATGATGAACAGGATCGAGACGAGGTAGAAGCGCACATCGAATTTCATGCGCGCGTCGTCGAAGGCATTGAAGCCGCATTCATAGGCCGAGAGTTTTTCGGGGTCGGCGTCTTTCGGAGCGACAATGACCGCCGCAAGGATCAGCACAAGGCCCAAAGCCACGGCGATTCCGAGGAAAATCAGGATCGGAAGGTATTCTCTTAGCAGGTCTTCCACCGGGCGGGCTCCTGGTTTCGGGGTGCTTTCGCACCAGACGCGTTCGGATGTGAGGCGTACTCTGCCCGTTCGCCGGGGTCAATAACGCAGCCGACCCCTTCGCCCAGAGAGAGACTATTCGACGCGGTGTCACCCGTCATGGCGTGCTTTCCTGCTCGGCAAGTGTCCGGATTTGTCCGCTCAGATCCTCGATCCGGGTCAAGCGCTCGGCGACCCTGTCCTGAAAGCGGCCAAGCTGGCCAATGATATCGTCCAATCCTTCACCCGTCGCGCCCATACGCGCGCTTTCGATCTTGCAAAGCACGCGCGTGGTGCTGAGCCCAAGGACGTGGCGGCGCATCTGGTTGCACGAGTCCAGAATGCGTCGCGCTTCTTCGGCAACAGCCGCCCGCCCGCGCCGGGAGTCCTCGTGATATTGGGCCGAGAGCGCCGACAGCCGCGCCCGCTCGGCATCCATGTTCATACCGTCGGGAAGACGGCGGTCGCCCTGCAAGGCGATATGACACTCGTCAATGATCTTCGACACGCCGCCCAGAAACATCGAGTTGTTCACGCTGGTGCTGATGGTTGCGAAGTTGCTTTTTTCGCCCACGACGTGATGCTCGAACCATTGCGAGATCTCGGTCGACATCGCCCCATAATCCCCCGACAAAGCTGTAAACGGCCCACCGGTGGTTTCCAGCCGCGAGGCCATGACACGCATGTTGTTCGGCACGATCCGAACCACTTCAAACTCGCGGATCAGGGCATCGGTCGCGGTTTTCAAATTGTCCGCCGCCTCCAGCATCCTGCGATGCCGCAAGATGCCGCCATCTTCGATCTGACCAAGGCCGCGTTGGCGCGCCAACAGTTCTTCGCTGAACGCATGTGCTTCGAACCGGTTGTAGTCAGGAAACCCGAGGTCCTTCAATCGCGCCAAAAGTGCAAGCCCGCTTTCCTCGGGGCTTAAACCTTCTTCCTGTTCCAACTTGCGCAAGGCCGCATACTCGGCCTCAACCACATCCCTGAGCGGCCCAACCGGTTTGATCCGAGACGACAAATAGCCGTCTTCGCATGGCACGACCGATGCAAACACCCAGTAATGCAGACCATCACGGGCCTTGTTTTTCACATAAGCCCCGATTGGAACGCCATCCTGAATGGTCTTCCACATTAACCAAAACACGCCCTTGGGCATGTCTTCGTGCCGGATCAACCGGTGCGGGGCCCCCATCAGATCGGACCAGTCGTAATCCGCCACACGTCGAAAAACGTAGTTGCCGGCCTGTATGACCCCACGGGCATCCGTACGTGAAAAGAAGACTTCTTTCAGATCAAACGGCGCTTCCCCAGACTTGGGGCGCAGCTCGACGCGGCGCTCGACAGGGGGTACCCCCCCGCTTGGTGGGCTTGATCGTTCATCCAGCATGGGCCGGGATTACCAATCAAAACCTCTCAACCCATTAACGTAAAAATGCGACAGCGGATTGTTTCAAACCACGTCCAAAATCTGCTCGTTCACTTCCAGCCAACGCGCCCGATAGGCAAACTGTGCGGCGTTCGCGACATCCGTCTGAAACGCAGCGTTAACACCTGCGCCCACGGCGGCGCCCAGAACAGGTGCAAGCTGCGCCACCTTGCGGGTCGAGAGGTTGATGCCAAGCGTTACAGCCACCCGTCGCGTTGCTGCGACCGAGCCGGTGGTCTGCCCGGCCAGCTTCGCGATCTTCTGCCAATCCTCCTGCCCCATCTCGGCACGGCCCTTGGCCAGGCGGGCCATCGCCTCGTCCCGTTGGTCGCGGCTGTTCGCGCCGGCCAGCTGCAACACATCCAGGATGTGGATGCGCTCGGCCTCGGTATCCGCGCCGAAGCCATAGCAAAGCCCGACCAGCCGTGTCGTCCTCAGCGCCAGCGCGACGGTTGCAGGCACATCTGCCAGAAGCCCGAACGCCCCGAACGCGCCCGCGGCCCCGCCCCCCGTCACGGCATAGCCCAAGGCCCAGCGGCGCACTTCGGCAACGGCATCCTCGCACGCTTCCAGATCGGAAAAATCATGCGAAATCGATGCCTTGCGGATCGAGCTTGCGGCAGCCCAGTCAGCGCCTCGAATAGCGGCTTCGATGGCTTCGGCGGGGATCAAGCCTTCGGTCAGCTTTTCGAACGGGCCCGCCACCGCGCGGATGGTGCGCGGCAGGATCGACGGAGGTGCGGCGCGATAGGCATCCTGCGCACGCAGCACGGTTTCCACATGGGGCACCAAGACACTCTCGGTCATCGCATTTCCTCTCCCAGAAATTTCAACTCGATCGTCCGCGTCGCGGTCATCTCTAACTGGCAACTGGCCCACGCGATGTTCCGCATCGAGCCCGAGCCCCACATGGCATAGGCCAGCCCACATTCGCTGTCGCGAAAGGTGATCCACGCGCGTTGCGCCGTGCGCAGGTTTTCAACCCGCTTGGCAAACTCCGGGAAATACGCCGCTTCCTCGGTGTCCATCGCTCTTAGACCGGCCACCGTCGCCTTGTATTCAAGGTTGAGATAGCGGTCCCACGCCTGCGCCTCGGCATTGGTGCAGGAGGACATGCCAAGGGTGGAATACCCGCCCTCCTCGGCCTCCATGCAGGCGCCCGACATCTGGCCGATACAAGCCTTCAAGTCGTCGGGACCGGTGGCCGCGGCATAACAGGTGTCCAGGATTGTCCCATAGGTCTCAATCTCATGCTCGGTCGCGTGCAACGAGATCGGCACCAATGCTGCCGCTGCAAATGAACTGAGGCGCAAAAACATCAGGTTACAGATAGGAACCGCGCACCGATTTGAGAAGAGTTGAAGCGCAAAACCACCGGCGCTAAACGCGGGTCATTCGAGATCAAGGGAGTTGGGCATGTTCTGTCCCGTCCTGAAAATCCGGCAGTTTGCCGACCGCAAAAGCTGATCGCGCGGGGTCACCCGCCGCGACTGTTTTTTGACATCTCGAAGAAAGGCCGCCCCGACCCGGGCGGGCATCCTGACATGTATATCCGTTTCGCCCATCCCCGGCGCGACCCGCATTGCCGGGCCGGTCTGGGGTTGTTTCAAACAGACGACCTGCCCCGCCACGATCCCTCGGACTGGCGGCATCGGGAAATCGTGCGTCTTTACAGGTGGTTCAACAAGGAACTCGAGGTACCCGATTGCTTATCACGCCGGGTCGGTCGGCAGGGTCGGCGCCAAGGCATTTGCTGGTTTCGCGACGCGGCCGGCGCCCATGTTTCGCAAGCGCGCTATATGGCGTGGCTGATGCGCGACATCGGGGTGCCGATGGAGGAACTGCGCTCGCCCCGGCCCGGCGTCACGATCTATGCCGATCCCCACCAGATCGTCGCAATACCGGACCGCTTCGCCCCAGTGCGCGTCGTCTGAGGTCACTCGCGGCTGGCCTGCGCCTTCAACGCCTTGCGGATCACCTTGCCCGTCACGGTCATCGGCAAGGCGTCGAGAAACGCGATTTCGCGGGGATAGGAATAGCTGGCCAGCCGCGATTTGACCCAATCCTGCAACTCGGCTTCGGTTGGGGCGTGTCCGGCCTTCAAAACGACATAGGCCTTCACGATCTCGGTCCGGACCGGGTCGGGCTTGCCGACAACGCCGACTGTGGCCACGGCTGGATGGGTCAGCAGGCAATCCTCGATCTCGGCCGGGCCAATCCGGTAGCCGCCCGAGGTGATGACATCGTCCTCGCGTCCGACAAAGCGAATGAAGCCGTCCTCGATCACGCCGCGATCTCCGGTGACCAGCCAGTCACCGCGAAATTTTTCCTGTGTTTCTGATGGCTTGTTCCAGTATTCGAGCATCATCGAAGCCGCGCCCTGTCGCACCGCAATGTCGCCTTCGCCGGATGTCGGTTGGCCGCTGTCGTCGATCACCGCAACCTCAAAGCCCGGCACCGCCTTGCCGATGGCCCCCGGACGCGCATCGAACAGCGCGCCGCAGGAACTGGCGACCATGTTGCATTCGGTCTGGCCATAGAACTCGTTGATCGTCACGCCCAGCGCCTCGCGGCCCCAAGCCAGCATCTCGGCCCCCAAGGGCTCGCCCCCACTGGCAACCGAGCGGAGGCCCGGAAGGTGGGCGTCCGCCGCTTTCAGCATCCGAAGCGCGGTTGGTGGAAAAAACACATTGCGCACAGAGGCATCGCGGATGATCCTCGCGCATTCTTCGACGCTGAATTTCGACATTCGCGCCGCAACGACGGGTACACCCAGCGCCAGCCCCGGCATCAACACGTCGAAGAGACCGCCGATCCACGCCCAATCCGCCGGGGTCCACAGGACATCGCCATAGCGGCCCAGCAGGTCATGGCTCATCTCGACGCCGGGCAAGTGGCCGGCCAGCATCCGGTGCCCATGCAACGCACCCTTGGGCGCGCCGGTGGTGCCCGAAGTATAGATCAGGCAGGCGGGCGTCTCGGGGCCGGTCTGCGCCGCCGGTCCGGCCTGCGTCGATGCCGGCAAGGCGTCTTCGGTGACAACCGTCAGCTCGAACGGCGCCAGTGCGGCCTCGCCTGCTTCGTCGCTGATGACCACGGCGGCGCCGCTGTCGGTCAGGCGGCTGGCCAGCGCGTCATGCTGGAACAGGGTAAAAAGCGGCACCGAGATCGCGCCCATCCGCCAGATCGCGATATGGGCGGCGGCCAAAAGCGGCGATTGCGACAGCAGAACCCCCACACGGTCCCCCGGCCCGACCCGGCAGGCTTCCAGCGCTTTCTGTACCCGGCGCGACAGCGTCCAAAGCTCGGCATAGCGGATGTCGCGGCGTCCCGACCCGGACAGATCGATGATGGCGACCCGACCGGGGTCCGTGACCGCCCAGCGGTCGCAGACCTCGACGGCCATGTTCAGTTGATCCGGCAGGGCCCAATCGAACCCGGCCCGCAGCGCGTCAAAGTTGTCGGCAAAACCGAGGGTGCGGGCGTCTGAGGTCACTCGTCCCGAAGCTGGCAATAGGCTTCGGTTGACGCCCCGGACAGGCAGGCGGTCATTTCATTGGTCAGCAATGCCAGTTCCGACACCTGGCAGCCCAGATTGGCCGCTTCGGCGCTGATCGCCGCCCGCGATTCCCCGACCGCGTTGCATTTGTCGGTGACAAATTTCGGCCAGGCCAGCATCAGGCCCGACAATTCGGTCAGCCCGTCTTCGGTCAACCGTGCCAACACCTTGGTTTCCGCCTGAAATTTCGCGTCGCGCCACTGGGCGCGCTGCTCGGTCAGGCACGCTATATGGTCATCGCCCCCGACTTCCAGTTCGGCACAAGGCGCAAACATCGTGTTCAGGCATTCGGACCACTCGGTCGTCTGGCCCAACTGGTCGAAACAGGACAACACGTTGTCCTGCGTGTCGGCCCGTACCACGATCGTCGACATGATGATGGCGGCGACCACGAGAACGATCCAGTTCACAAGGCGCAAGGTCATGTCGCCCCCTCGTCCGGCGTCACCAACCGCCCCCGTTTGTCGAATAGATATGTCTTCTTGTCCTGCCCCATGCCGCAGCTCACCTCTAACCACATTTCCCCAGCCGAATGTGGAAAGGCGACGCAGGACGACAGGTCGTCATTGCCGGTTTCCGCACTCCAGCGGGCTGCAGCCGCAGTGATGACATCGGTTTCGTTGAGAGAAACACGTTCGATTCCAGCCCAAAGGCCCAGCCCACCTGCGAGCAGACACAAGATCGCCGTAACGATCAACACTTGTCTTGGAATCAACAGACTGTTTCCAGAAGCTCGCGGCCGATCAGCATCCGGCGGATCTCGGACGTGCCCGCGCCGATCTCCATCAGCTTGGCGTCGCGGAAGAGCCGCGCCACCGGATGGTCGGCCATGAAACCCGCCCCGCCCATGGCCTGAACCGCCTGATGCGCCTGCTGCATCGCGACTTCCGAGGCATAAAGACAGCACGCCGCCGCATCCTGCCTGGTCACGTCTCCCCGGTCACAGGCCTTGGCCACTTCATAGACATAGGCCCGCGCAGAATTCATCGCGGTGTACATATCGGCGATCTTGCCCTGCATCAGCTGGAACGACCCGATGGGGCGTCCGAACTGCTTGCGCTCGGCCATATAGGGCATGATCTCGTCCATGCAGGCGGCGATGATTCCCGGCCCGATGGCGGCCAGCACGACGCGTTCATAGTCCAGCCCCGACATCAGCACGGCGACCCCCCGGCCCTCTTCGCCAAGGACATTTTCGAACGGCACTTCGACATCCTCGAAGATCAGTTCGGCCGTGTTCGAGCCGCGCATCCCCAGCTTGTCGAAATGCGGGCTGGTGCTGAACCCGGTCATCGATTTCTCGATCAGGAATGCCGTGATCCCCTTCGAACCCGCGTCGGGGTCGGTCTTGGCGTAGACCACCAGCGTGTCGGCGTCGGGACCGTTGGTGATCCAGTACTTGGTGCCGTTCAGCCGATAATGGTCGTTCCGCTTCTCGGCCCTAAGCGACATCGACACGACGTCCGAGCCGGACCCCGCCTCGCTCATCGCCAGCGCACCCACATGTTCGCCCGACACAAGCTTCGGCAGGTACCGCGCCCTTTGGGCATCGGTGCCGTTCAGCTTGATCTGGTTCACGCAGAGGTTCGAATGCGCGCCATAGGACAGGCTGACACTGGCGCTGGCCCGCGCGATTTCCTCGACCGCGACGGCATGGGCCAGATACCCCATCTCGGCCCCGCCATAGGCTTCGTCGACCGTGATCCCCAAAAGACCCAGATCCCCCATCTCGCGCCAAAGCTCGGACGGAAACGCGTTCGACGCATCGATCTCACCGGCCATCGGGCGCACGCGGTCCTGTGCCCAGCGATGCACGGTGTCGCGCAGCGCCTCGATATCCTCGCCCAGATCGAAACGCATGGATGCCATGAACATGGATCAGCCCCCGGTTGGTGAACACTCGTTCACTTCTAGACCGATGCCGGGGACGCGTCAACGCAGACCGGAACGCCGAACCAGACAAGCGCTGCCGAACAGATGTCTTGTCAGGACATCGCTTCCTCGCGCAGGATTTGCGCGATCACCGCGCAATCCTCGACGCTGAAGGTCAAAGGCAGGCGCATGTCCAAAAGCCCCGCCAGAACCGCATCCGTCCGGGGCAAGCTGGCGCGCCCGGCATAGGCCCAGTTCCGATGGTTCGAGGTGAAGCCCTGTGCACGTTCTGCCCCGAACCACTTCAGTTCCACGCCCCGCGCCCCGCAACGCGCCACGAAGTCTGCGATCCACGCACCCCGTTTCTCGGGCATCACGAATTGGAAAGATGAACCCACACGGTCCAGCCCCGGATCACGGTCTATCAGGTGGATGGCAGCCGCGTGCCTGAGACCGGCCTCCATCGCGTCGTGCAGCGCCGCCCAACGCGCCACCCGGTCGGGCAGCACCTTCAGTTGCGGGCGCAGGATCGCCGCGCGCAGATTGTCCATCCGTCCCGAGACGTTCGGCGTCGCATCCCGAAGCGGCTCGAACACCTCAAGCTCTGGACCGGCCCCATGGCGCGGATAGAGCATGTAGCTGCCCGAGAGCAGCGTGGCCCGCGCCGCAATCTCGGCGTCATTGGTGGTCAGGAACCCGCCTTCGCCCGAGTTGAGGTGCTTGTAGGTCTGGGTCGAGTAACAGGCGACCGTGCCGTGCTGGCCCGAGACCACGTTGCCGGATCGTCCGCCCATCGTATGCGCGCAATCCTCGATCACTGTCAGATCATGTTCTTCGGCGATGCGCATCAAAGCCGCCATATCCGGTTGATGGCCGCGCATATGGCTCAGCATCAGCACCCGGGCGTCGCTGGTCGCAGCCTTCTCGGCAAGATCGTCCAGATCGATCACCAGCGCTTCGGTCGTTTCCACGAAAACCGGCCTTGCGCCGACCGCCGCGACCGAACCCGGCACCGGCGCCAGCGTGAACGCGTTGGTCAGAACCGGCATGCCCGGCTCGACCCCGACCGCCCGCAAGGCCGTTGCCAGCGCATAGCCACCCGAAGTGACGGCCAGCGCGTATTTCGCACCGGTAAAGGTCGCGAATTCTTGTTCCAACAAGGCCGCTTCGCCCAACTCGCCATTGGCGAGGTTATAGCGATGCAGCCGCCCATGGGTCATGACCTCGGTCGCGGCCGCGATCCCTTCGGCCGGGATCGGTTCCTGTTGGGTGAAATTTCCTTCGAAACGCATGGCCTATCCGATCAACGTCCGGACCACTTTGCCAAGCTGGTCATACCCCATCAAGAGCGCATCGGGCACCAGCCGGGCAACGCCCGTGCCTTCGGGACCAAAGCCCACAAGCACCACCGGAACACCTGCCGCAGCCGCTGTTTTGGCGTCGGTTTCGGTGTCTCCGATCAAAACCGAGTGCTCAACCGCGCCTCCGGCCTGCGTCACGGCCTCGACATAGGGGGCCGGGTCGGGTTTTCGGACCGGCAACGTGTCAGCGCCGATCATCGACCCGAACAGGTCGCGCACACCGAGCTTTTCCAACAGTGTCTCGGCCAGCCCCGCGGGTTTGTTGGTGCAGACCCCCAGCGCGTATCCGGCCGCCTGCAATTCCTTGATCGCCTCGACCGCCCCCGGATAAAGCTTTGTCTTCACGTCAATATTTTCCGAGTAATAGTCCAGAAGCGCCGGATATTGCGCGTCCACCGCAGCTTCATCGCTTGCACCGATCCGCGAATAGCCCAGCCGCAGCATCGCCCGCCCGCCATGGAACGCGGTCAGGGCGTCGGCCTTTTCGTCCAGAAGCGCGCCATGCCCTTCGGCGATGAAACACGCGTTTGCGGCGGCGATCAGGTCGCCGCTGGTGTCAGCCAGCGTCCCATCCAGATCGAAAATCACGGTTTTCATGTCTATCCTCGGCAATTCCCCGCCCGTCATGTAACGCTTGGCAATACAAGTTGATGCGGTCTTGTCTTTGCGACATGTGGCCTGCCGGGTAAAAGGGGGCAAGAAAAAACCATCATGGCCGAGCAGATGCCAACCCACCTGATCCTCCTCGCCGCGGGCGAAGGAACACGCATGCAGTCCGATACGCCCAAGGTTCTGCACGAAATTGCCGGTGCGCCGCTGTTCGAGCACGCGCTGATGTCGGCGGCTGCGCTTGGCGGTCGGCGCGTCATTGTCGTCGGCCATGGTGGCACACAGGTGGCCGCGGCCGCGCAGGCGGTCGACCCCGAAATTCTGGTGGCCGAACAGGCCGAACAGCTTGGCACGGCGCACGCGGTGGCGCAGGCGGCCTCGGCGCTGGAGGGCGCTGGCGGCGATACCGTCATGCTTTACGGCGACACGCCCTTCATCAAGCCCGAGACGCTGGCCCGGATGCAGGCGATGCGGGAGGACGGCGCGGATATCGTGTTTCTGGGCTTCGAGGCCGCCGACCCCGGCCGCTATGGCCGGATGGTGACCGAAGGCGACACGCTGACGCGCATTGTCGAGTTCAAGGATGCAACCGAGGACGAGCGCGCGATCACGCTTTGCAACTCGGGCGTGGTGATGGCGGGGACCGAGACGCTTTTGCGGCTGGCCGCCGCGGTCGGCAATGACAATGCGACGGGCGAGTTTTACCTGACCGACATCCCTGCCCTTGGCGCGGCCGAGGGGTTGGTGACCAAGGTTGCCACCTGTGACGAGGCGGAAACGCTGGGCATCAACACGCGCGACGATCTTGCGGCGGCCGAAGCGGTGTTTCAGGACGCCGCGCGGGCCGAGGCGCTGACAAACGGCGTCACGCTGCAATCCCCGGACACCGTACATTTCTCGGCGGACACCGTGATCGGGCGGGATGCCATCATCGAGCCTTACGTGGTCTTCGGCCCCGGTGTCACCGTTGAATCCGGCGCACGGATCCGCGCGTTTTCGCATCTTGAAGGCGCGCATGTCGGCGCCCGCGCCGTGATCGGGCCCTATGCCCGCCTGCGCCCCGGCGCCGAATTGTCGAACGACACCCGTGTCGGCAATTTCGTCGAGATCAAGAACGCCCAGATCGGGGACGGCGCCAAGGTCAATCACCTGAGCTATATCGGTGATGCCGGTGTCGGCGCGCGCACGAATATCGGCGCGGGCACAATCACCTGCAACTACGACGGCGTCTTCAAACACCGGACCGAGATCGGGTCGGACGTGTTTATCGGATCGAACACGATGCTGGTTGCACCGGTCACGGTTGGCGACGAGGCGATGACGGCCACGGGCGGCGTTGTCACAATGGATGTGCCAGCGGGCGACATGGCGCTGGCCCGCGCACGGCAGGTCAACAAACCGGGCTTTGCCCGCAAACTCTTCTCGCGCTTGCGCGCGGCAAAAGCCGCGAAGAAAGGCTGACAGATGTGTGGAATTGTTGGAATTCTCGGCGATCACGAGGCAGCGCCCATTCTGGTCGAAGCGCTGAAACGGCTCGAGTATCGCGGCTATGACAGTGCGGGCATCGCGACGGTGAACGATGGCGCGCTCGACCGGCGCCGCGCCGTTGGCAAGCTGGTCAATCTGGCCGACCTGCTTGTGCATGACCCCCTGCCCGGCCGATCCGGCATCGGCCACACCCGCTGGGCCACGCATGGCGCGCCCTCGGTCACCAATGCGCATCCCCATCGCTCGGGGCCGGTTGCGGTCGTGCACAACGGGATCATCGAGAACTACAAGGCCCTCCGCAATGAACTTGTCGCCAAAGGCTATTCCACCGAAACCGAGACCGACACCGAAACCATCTCGCTTCTGGCGCAGAGCTTCCTTGATCAGGGGCTTGCGCCGCGTGACGCGGCCGAACAGACGATTGCGCGTCTGGAAGGTGCCTATGCCGTGGCGTTCCTCTTTGACGGCGAAAGCGACCTGATCGTCGCCGCCCGCAAGGGCTCGCCTTTGGCGATCGGCTGGGGCGATGGCGAGATGTATCTGGGCTCGGACGCGATTGCGCTGGCCCCCCTGACCGACCGGATCACCTATCTGGAGGAAGGCGACCGCGCTGTCCTGACGCGCGACGGGGCCGAGATCTGGGACGCCGCCGGGCGCGTGGCCAACCGCGAAGTGCGCAAGGTTCAGATCGACACGACACAAATCGGCAAGGGTGGCTACAAGCACTTCATGGCCAAGGAAATCGCCGAGCAGCCAGCCGTGCTGGCCGACGCCCTGGCGCATTACCTGAACGAAGACGGGCTGACCCTGCCCGCGGACACGCCCGATTTCGCGGAAATCGACCGTATCCTGATGGTGGCCTGCGGCACCGCTTATTACGCCTGCATGACGGCGAAATACTGGATCGAACAACTCGCCGGCATTCCGGTCGAAGTCGATATCGCGTCCGAGTTCCGGTACCGCAACCCGCCGATCGGGAAGAACACGCTGTCCATCTTCGTCAGCCAGTCGGGCGAAACGGCGGACACTCTGGCCGCCTTGCGCCATGTGGCCTCCGAAAGCCGTATCCTGTCGGTGGTGAACGTTCCCGAAAGCTCGATTGCGCGCGAAAGCGACATCGCGCTGCCGATCCATGCCGGCGCCGAGATCGGCGTGGCCTCGACCAAGGCCTTCACTTGCCAGCTTCTGGTTCTGATGGTTCTGGCGCTGAAAGCCGCCCGTGACCGGGGCCGAATAAGCGATACCGCCTTCGCGGACCAGCTTCAGGCGCTGCGCGCAGCCCCCGGCCTTGTGGCACAGGCGCTGGGGATTGCGGACCAGTTGGAAAGCACTGGCGAGAAACTGGCCGAGGCACAGGACATCCTCTTCCTGGGTCGCGGCCAGATGTATCCGCTTGCCATGGAAGGCGCGCTGAAACTCAAGGAAATCAGTTATATCCACGCCGAAGGTTATGCCAGCGGCGAGCTGAAGCACGGGCCGATTGCCCTGATCGACCGCAACGTCCCGGTGATCGTGATGGCCCCGCAGGACGGGCTCTTCGACAAGACGGTCTCCAATATGCAAGAGGTCATGGCCCGCGGCGGCAAGATCGTCCTTGTGACCGACCGCAAGGGGGCCGCAACCGCAGGCGACGGCGCATGGCGCGTCATCGAGATGCCGGAAGTGCCCGATCTGGTCGCGCCGCTGGTCTATGCCGTCCCGGCGCAGCTTCTGGCCTATTACACCGCCGTCGCCAAAGGCACCGATGTCGACCAGCCGCGCAACCTCGCCAAATCCGTCACCGTCGAGTGACGTGAGGCCCCCTTATGCAGGCTGGCAGGTCACAGCGCTCCGCAGATAGCGACAATCGTACATCCGCCCGTTCACGCGCGCCTTGTACTGCGTGCCCAGCACGGTTTGCTTGAAATTACCCACCTGCACGTTCCGGGTCTGGAAGTACTTCACGGTTTCGGCGTGAACCGCCGTGACAGACGCGTCCGAGTTCACGGTTTCGGCCACGTCACTGCACGCCGTCAAAGCCAGGACCGGGACTAGGATCAAAAGACACCGCATCAGCGCTCTCCTGCAATCAGAGCCCCCTGATCCGAAGACGCCCCATGAAAATGGCGTCTCAATGTCGGAAATTTGGTTTCTTAACCGCCCGTATGGCTCATGTGCCGTGACACCTGACCATCGGCCTTCTGCCGCGAATAGTCGAAATCATGACCTTTCGGCTTCCGCGCAATAGCTGCACGAATGGCGTCTTCCAGCACATCATCCGCCTCGGATGCGCGCAGCGGCGTGCGCAAATCCGCGTTGTCCTCCTGCCCGAGACACATGAAGAGCTCGCCCGTGCATGTCAGGCGCACCCGGTTGCAGCTTTCGCAGAAGTTATGCGTCAAAGGCGTGATGAACCCGACCTGCTGCCCGGTTTCCCCAAGCTCGACATAGCGCGCCGGCCCACCGGTCCGGTGATCGAGATCTTTCAGCGTGTACTGCTCGGCCAACTGCCCCCGCAGGTCCTTCAGCGACCAATACTGCCCCACGCGGTCTTCCCCGCCGAGATCGCCCATCGGCATCACCTCGATAAAGGTCAGGTCCATGTCACGCTCGGCGCACCATTCGGTCAGGCGAAACAGCTCGTCTTCATTGAAGCCCTTCAGCGCCACCGTGTTGATCTTGACGCGCAACCCGGCCTTCTGTGCCGCGTCGATGCCGTTCAGCACCTGCGGCAACCGACCCCAGCGCGTCACACGGGCAAATTTCTCGTCGTCCAGCGTATCCAGCGAGACATTGATCCGGCGCACCCCCGCGGCCACCAGATCATCGGCGAACCGCGCCAGTTGCGAGCCGTTGGTGGTCAGCGTCAGTTCTTGCAACGCGCCGCTGTCCAGATGCCGGGTCATCGACTGGAAAAACGTCATGATCCCGCGCCGCACCAGCGGTTCACCGCCGGTGATCCGCAGCTTTTCGACGCCCATTCGAATGAAGGCCGAACACATCCGATCCAGCTCTTCCAGCGTCAGAAGTTCCTTCTTCGGCAGGAAGGTCATGTTCTCGGCCATGCAGTAAACACAGCGGAAATCGCACC
This sequence comes from Silicimonas sp., assembly GCA_022826385.1. Taxonomy (GTDB): domain Bacteria; phylum Pseudomonadota; class Alphaproteobacteria; order Rhodobacterales; family Rhodobacteraceae; genus JAJDOD01. The sequence goes on along the minus strand of JAJDUZ010000039.1, from coordinate 20,866 downwards.
GATCGGTGACCGACACGCGCAGATAGCTGATCGGTCGGGCGAACGGGTCTATGAGAGGCACAGCGGACATGAGGGAAAACCTAGAACGCACATGCCCCTGCTGCAAGTCTCGATGGGCGATTGAAGCGACCAAAGGACAAAGGTAGAAAGCACCATGCGCCATTTGTTTTTCGTTCCCGCCCTTTGTCTTGCCACCGCCTGTGGACCGTTGCCGCATCTGGACACCGGGCCGACCACATCGCCTTCGGTGCCCCAGACAATCGAGGATGTGTCGGAATTCGACGCCCCCGACGCGGACGCGCGCACGGTTGAGGACTTCGACACCACGACCGAAGCGCAACGCGAGGAGGCGACCGCCCAGGCAAGCGGCGATGGCACCAGCCTCGGGACCACAGTCGCGTCACTGGGTGATGCAGCCGTCCCCGGGTTCTGGCTTGAAACGCCCCTTGTCAGCCAGCCGACAACGGGCCGGGTGCGCAATCCGGCCACGGGCCGCACCGTGCAGGTTGATCTGCGCCCCATATCGGGCGGCTCCAGTCGCATCTCGCTGGCCGCGTTGCGCCTTCTGGAAGCGCCCCTGACCGAGCTGGTCACGCTGGAAGTGTTCCTGAACGCATGACCCAACCCGATTTCGTGCTCGTGCGCCCGCAAATGGGCGAAAATATCGGTGCGGCTGCACGCGCCATGTGGAATTTCGGACTGGACCGGATGGCGGTGGTCGCCCCGCGCGACGGCTGGCCCAACCCCCGCGCCGTGGCCATGGCCAGTGGCGCCGGGCGCCTGCTGGACGAAGCCCGGCTGCACGAGACGACCGCCGACGCGCTGGCAGACGTGCAATTCGTCTTTGCGACCACGGCCCGCTCGCGCGATCTGACCAAGGAAGTCTATGCCCCGGAAGCGGCAATGGCCGAAGCCGCGCGCCGGATTGCCGCCGGGGAACGGGTGGCGGTTCTCTTTGGGCCCGAACGGGCTGGCCTTGAAAACGAGGATATCGCCAAGGCCAACGCCATCATCTCGGTGCCGGTGAACCCCGATTTCCCGTCGCTCAACCTTGCGCAATGCGTCTTGCTCACCGCCTATGAGTGGCGGCGCGCGACCAGCGAGGTGACCTTGCAGGAAACCGCGCTGGCCGGAACCGAAACCGCCAATGGCATCGAGATCGAAAAGCTGGCCGAACACTACGAAGACCGGCTTGAGACAGCAGGCTTCTTCTTCCCGCCCGAGAAGGCCGATGGCATGAAGCTGGTTCTGCGAAACCTCTGGTCACGCATGCCGCTGACGCGCGCCGACGTACAGATGCTGCACGGCGTCCTGCGCCAGATGGTGCGCTGGAAGGAACGCGGCGACTAGCCCTCACTCCGGCACGCAATCGCACGTCTGCAGCCCCCACCAACCTTAACCGCCATTAAGGTTAACGCGCGCCCTCCCCTTCATCTCTTTCCAAATACGCAAATCCCGACCTCGCAATCCCGCCGACCGGACCGGCAAATGCGCCTCCTGCGGCACCTTGGCCTGCAACTCGCCCTAGACCCTGTGCCACCGCGCCCCTAAGTTCCAGCCCGCGAGGGAAGGACAAGACCCATGACCGAGAAACGCAGCATCTTCGAAGAGGTAAGCGACGCCGACGCCGCCACGGCCAATGCGCCGACCACCGGCGTCATTGACAAGGCGGCCTCGCATGGCGCGCGCGGTGCGATCCGGGCATGGCTTATGGTGCTTTTCGCCATGGTTGTCGTGATGATCGCGGTTGGCGGGCTGACCCGGCTCACCGACAGCGGCCTGTCGATCACCGAGTGGCGCCCGGTCACCGGCGCGCTTCCGCCGCTCTCGGCGGAAGACTGGGCCAGCGAATTCGAAAAATACCGCGCGATCCCCGAATACCAGTTGCAGAACAAGGGGATGAGCCTTGAGGCGTTCAAGGTCATCTATTGGTGGGAATGGGGCCACCGCCAGCTTGGCCGCGTGATCGGGCTGGTCTGGGCACTGGGCTTCTTTGGCTTCCTTCTGCTTCGGAAAATCCCGACCGGCTGGACCGGTCGGTTGCTTCTGCCCGGCCTCCTCGGGGGGCTGCAGGGTGCGATCGGGTGGTGGATGGTGTCGTCCGGCCTGACCGGCACGATGCTGGACGTCGCGTCCTATCGCCTTGCGACGCATCTGGGTCTGGCCTTTGTCATCCTTGGCGTGCTGACTTGGTTCATCCTCAAGCTTGGACGCCGCGAGGCCGACCTGATGCAGGCGCGGCGCTCGCGCGATGGCAAACTGTTCTCGATGGGCACGGGGCTGATGCATTTCGCTTTCCTGCAGATCCTGCTGGGCGCGCTGGTGGCCGGGATCGATGCCGGGCGCAGCTTCAATGACTGGCCCTTGATGGGCGGCTATTGGCTGCCACCCGAGCCGCTGTCGCTGCAGCCTGTCTGGCGGAACTTCTTCGAAGACGCCGGTCTGGTGCAGTTCATGCACCGAACCGCCGGTTACCTGCTGTTCATATTCGGGATCGTCGTCTGGCTCCGCGCCCGCAAGTCGGCCAACACGGCCACCCGCGCGGCCTTCAGCGCGGTGATGGCGATGATGCTTCTGCAAATGATCCTTGGCATCGCGACCGTTCTTTACATCGCGCCGTGGCATCTTGCGATCCTGCACCAGTTCGGCGCGGTTGTGCTCTTTGCGCTGATCCTGCGGGCCCGGTTCCTCGCGCAATATCCCCTGGCTCAATCCGTACGAGGTGCCGCATGAGCGCTTACGATGACCTGATGGCCTTCCAGCGCGAGACCGAAGCGCTGGGGCAAGTGATGGGACGTCTTGGCTGGGATCAGGAAACGGTCATGCCTCCCGGCGCCGCCGAACAACGGGCCGAGGAGATGGCCGCGCTTGACGGTGTTCTGCACCGCCGGCGCACCGATCCGCGGATCGGCGACTGGCTGGAACAGGCCGACACCTCGGATCCCGTCGCCGCCCGGCAAGTGCAGAAAATCCGTCACCGCTATGAGCGCACCCAGCGGGTGCCGGAAGCGTTGTCGGCGGCGCTCGCACGCACCACGTCGCTGGCGCATCGGGTCTGGGCCGAAGCGCGGGCCACGAACGACTTCGCGCTTTTCGCGCCGAAACTGACCGAGGTGCTTGATCTCTCGCGCGAGAAAGCCGCGGCGCTGGCCGATGGCGGTAACCTTTACGACGCGCTGGCCGATGATTACGAGCCGGGCGCGACCGAGGCCGAGCTTGAGACGATGTTCTCGGCGCTCCGCCCCCGCCTTGTGGCGCTGCGCGAGCGCGTCATGGGCTCGGAGCGTGCGGTGCCGAAACTCTCGGGCGCTTTCGCGGAAGAGGGCCAGCTACAGCTTTCCTCCGAACTGGCCGGGGCGTTCGGCTATGACCTGAACAGCGGCCGGATCGACAAGGCGGTGCACCCGTTCTCGTCCGGGTCCGGGCTGGATGTGCGGATCACCACGCGGACCGCGCTGGAAGACCCGTTCAACTGCTTCTATTCGACCATCCACGAGGTCGGACATGCGCGCTATGAGCAGGCGATCGACCGCGATTATCTGCTGACGCCGCTTGGCCGTGGTGTCTCGATGGGCGTGCATGAAAGCCAGAGCCGCATCTATGAAAACCAGCTTGGCCGCAGTCGTGCCTTCACCGGCTGGCTCTTTGACCGGATGCGGTCGACCTTCGGTGACTTCGGGATCAGCGATCCTGACACCTTCTATGCCGTCGTGAACCGCTGCGCGCCGGGATACATCCGGACCGAGGCTGACGAGGTACACTACAACCTGCATGTGCTGCTGCGCTTCGATCTGGAACGCGACCTGGTGGCCGGGCGGCTGGACGTGCCGGACTTGCCGGATGCGTGGAACGACCGTTTCGAGCGGGACTTCGGGCTGAAGGTCGATCAACCGGCCAACGGGGTCCTTCAGGACGTGCACTGGTCCGAGGCGCTGTTCGGGTATTTCCCGACCTACACGCTGGGCAATGTCTATGCCGGATGCCTGAATGCCGCCCTTCGGAACGACGTGCCCGACCTTGATGCTGAACTGGCCAAGGGCAACACGGCCCCCGCGACCGACTGGCTGCGCGAGAAGGTCCAACGTCACGGCGGGCTCTATGAGCCGAAAACCGTGATCGAGAAAGCCACGGGCGCCGCACCAAGCGAAGGACCGTTGCTGGACTATCTCGACGCGAAATTCAGCGAGATCTACGGGATCTGACGCAAGGCGCAGCGTGAACGAACGGGCTGTCGGCTCTCAGGTCGCCTCGATCTGGGCCGTCTTGGCCAGATCCTGCAGACCGGCGCGGATCAAATCCCGCAAGGCCGCTTCATCCACGCTGTCGAGGCTCTTGATATACCAGCAGCTTTTGCCCCTTTTGTGCGGTCCCAGACGGTCGGCTATCTGCGCATAGTCCTGATATCCAGGCAGGATGTGCAACGCGATGTCACGCGCCCGCATGTTGAACCCTGTTGCGAAGAATTCGTACTGGGTCCGATCGCCCTTCCGGTGATAGCGATAGAGCCCATAGCCCAGCATCTTGCCCCAGACTCGCGGCGACCACCCGGTCACGTCGCGATAAATGGCATCAAGGCGTTCCGCCTCGCCACGTTTCTCGGCGGGAAAGATGTGCAGCGGGTCAGGCATTGCAGCGCTCCTTCGAACAGGTCAAGGATAGCACCATGAGTGACCAAATTCAGCCCGTTCTGAGCATCCCCGAATTGCACGACTTCCTCGCGCGCGAGTTTCCGCAAGTGACCGGGGAATTCGAAGTGACGGAGGTGGCGCCGTCGCGCCTGAAGGTGCGCCTTGTGCCGGCCGACAAGCACCTTCGCCCCGGTGGCACCGTGTCGGGTCCGACGCTCTTTTCCCTGGCTGATTGTGCCGTTTATCTGGCGATCATCGCCCATGTGGGGGAAGAGGCCCTGGCGGTGACGACCAATGCCTCGATCGACTTCATGCGCAAGCCCGTCGCAGACCGCGATCTGGTTGCAGATGTCCGGCTTCTGAAGCTGGGGCGTGGGTTGGCGGTTGGTGATGTGGGGATCACCAGCGCTGAGTCAGACGCGCTCGTGGCCCGAGCGACGCTGACCTATTCCCGACCGCGAGGCTGACGCTCAGGCGGCTTTCGGTTGATGAGGAAGTTGACGGGTCTCGAACCGCTTGCGACGATATTCACGCAGCGACTTGAGAGCAGCTGCCGTCAAAGCACGTTCGGTTTTGGAGAGCTTGGCCTCGACCCCGGAAGTCAGTTCCGTCTGGACTTTTTCCATAACACACACACCACACAAATTAAGAACTAAGGAAAATTAACCATAAAATTATGGCTGAATTGTGGCCAAAGCCTCGATTCAACGTGCAGATCGACCACATCAATTTCAAGTGCCGTGCTTAGGCGCTGAAAATGAACATCTTTTCCCACGCGCGCACTCGGGGTATAGCCGACCACACGGACTTGAAGGACACCCAATGGACAGCCCCGAACGCCCGCAGATCTATCTGCTGACACCCCCGGACTTCGAGCTTTCGCGCTTTCCTGACCAATTGGCCTCGGTCCTTGACGCACATGATGTGGCCTGCCTCCGGCTGGCGCTGGCCTCGCAGGATGAAGACCGGCTGAGCCGTGCCGCCGATGCGGTCCGCGAAGTGGCCCATGCCCGTGACGTGGCGACGGTGATCGACAGCCACACGGCGCTGTCCGAGCGTCTTGGGCTGGATGGTGTGCATCTTCTCGACGGGGCGCGCGGCGTGCGCGACGCCCGCAAGGCGCTTGGGGCGGACGGGATCGTCGGGGCTTTTTGCGGTATCTCGCAGCATGACGGGATGAATGCAGGCGAAGCCGGGGCCGATTACGTTGCCTTCGGTCCGGTCGGCGCCTCGACGCTGGGCGACGGCAAACAGGCGCCGCATGATCTGTTCGCGTGGTGGTCCGAAGCCATCGAGATCCCGGTTGTCGCGGAAGGGCATCTGGACATCGCCAGCATCGAAGCGTTTGCAGGTGCGGTGGATTTCTTCGCCGTCGGGGAAGAGATCTGGCACGACGACGACCCTGCCGGGGCCTTGGGCCGGTTGCTGGCCCCGTTGGGCTAGGCCCGCGCGCGCCAGCCTACCCTATTCTTGCGAATGAAAAACACGTCACGCGTCGACGTGGCCCATCGGATGCGCCGCACGAACCGCGGCCTCTGCCGCTTGTGACAGGTTTTTTCGGTTTTCGAAATCGGCCACACGCAATGGATCGTGCCACGTAACCGAAACACGCCCCCCCGACGGGGCAGCCAGCATCTGGATCATATGCGGCCCGAACTCCATATCGCCCCACCACCCGTGAAACCGGGGATCAAGCCCCTCGGGCGCTTGATACGCGACTGTCACGGGTTGCACGGCAGCTTCGCCCGTCAGGCTGTCAGACGTCAGGGCAGCGAACAGCGTTGGCTTGAACCGCAGAACACGCTGCCCGTCGGTCGAAGTGCCTTCCGGGAAGAAAAGCAGCCGGTGCCCCTGCCTCACCCGTTCGGCCAGCATCACCCTTTGCTGGTCCGCTTCGCGCGCGGCGCGGCGCACGAACACCGTTCCGGTCAGCCGCGCCAGCCGGCCGATCCCCGGCCAAGCCGCCACTTCGGCTTTCGAGACAAAGAACAAGGGCACGCCCGCATTCAGCACGAAGATATCGAGCCACGAGGAATGATTGGCGACATAGGCCCCGGTCCCGCGCATTGGCGTGCCGCGGGTCGTGACCCGAAGACCCAGAAGCCGCAGGGCAATGCGGCAGACACCGACGGTGATCCAACCGCTCCACGGCCGCGCTGTGCCGCGCAGCGGTGCCTCGACAAGCCGGACCAGCCCGGTCAGCACGACACCGAGCACCAGGACAAGGACCAGAAGTGAGCCTTTGATCGCGGCCTTTATCTTGCCCGCGAACCGGGTCGGAACCGGAGGAGGGCCGTCATCGGACCGCCATGTCGGGCTCACCGCAGTGCGCCTTCGGTAAACCGCGCCGTCGCTTTCTGGTTCATCCGGCTGGTGTCCATCACAAGACAGACATCTGTGGTGTTGAACGCATGATCGACAAAGGCGCCATCGCCCACGAAGCCACCAAGCCGCAGATATGACTTGATCAGGGCCGGCACGTCGCGCATTGCGGCGACGCGATCGATCCGATCTTCCGGGATCAGGTCCATGGGCTGATACGCCGTTTCGACCGCACGGACCCGCAATTCTGGCGGCGCCAGATGGGCCCGGTGCAGATGCGACAGCGGCAAGGCCAGCCGCTCGACATCCGTGCCGTGCAGACTGGCGACCCCGAACAGGATCTCGATCTCGCGCTCGAGGACGTAGTCCGCAAGCCCCGACCAGAGCAGATGCAGAGCCATGCCCCCTCGATGCTCGGCACTGACACAGGACCGGCCAAGTTCCAACAAGCGGCGACCCGAGGCCTTGAGAATGCCAAGGTCATACTCGCTCTCGGAATAGAAACTGCCATGGGCCATTGCGGCCTCGTCGGTCAGCAGGCGATAGGCCCCGACAACGTGCTCGAAGCTGGCTTCGTCAATGTCCCGGTCCACCAGAACAAGGTGATCGGCCGAGGCATCGAACGCGTCCCGTTCGAACCGGTTTTCATGGTCGACCAGCGGTCCGTTGCCCCCCAACTCGTCAACGAAGACCCGATAGCGCAAACGCTGCGCCCCTTGCAGATCGGCGTCCGACGACGCAAGGCGTAAAACAAGGTTCCCGTTGTTCGAAGGCTGCGCGACGGTCACTGAATGGTCTCCGTGAAACGGCTTCCCAGAAGCGAAACCTCGGCACGTGACGGTTCGCATTTAGCGTGAGCGGTGCAATTGTATACTCGCAATGGTTGTGTTACCGACGCCATGTGTGTTCAAGTATCAAAGATGGGGATCAGTTCGATCCGGTTTGCATCGATGACCACTTTGCCTTCTTCGGGGAAGTTCACCGTGATGCGGCCATCAATGTTGCTTTGCACTTGTCCAACCCCCCAATCGGGGCGGTTGGGATGGGACACGAGTGTGCCAGGGGTGAACAGGGATGAGAGCGGCGTCATGAAAGCGACTCCGTGCGGATAAGGAAGCAACCGGAAGGAAGTGACATGTCTGATGCCGATATGGAAATCAATGCGTTGATCGGATCGCGCATTTGCCACGATTTGATTTCGCCGCTGGGCGCAATCGGCAACGGCGTGGAATTGCTGTCGATGACAGGAATGACCGCCGCTCCGGAAATCGCACTGATTACCGAATCCGTGGAAAACGCGAATGCCCGCATCCGGTTCTTCCGAATTGCATTCGGCGCCGCGGCACCCGACGCGACCTTGGGCAATACCGAGGTGCGTAGCGTTCTTACGGACCTGTATCGTGGCAACCGCCTCTCGGTCGAGTGGCGTCTTGATACGGATACGCTGCGCCGCGAGACGAAACTGGCGTTCCTGATCCTCCAGTGTTTCGAAAGCGCCCTGCCGTGGGGCGGGAAGGTTGCCGTGACGCGCAGCGGAGAAACCTGGAGCATTTTCGGCTCGGGCGACCGGATCAAGCACGACCAAGAGCTTTGGCACCTGTTCGAGACACCCAGAAAAGCCCCGGACATACGACCTGCCGACGTCCACTTCGCCCTTGTCGCCCCAGCGGCAAAATCACTGGGGCGAAACGTGAAGGCTTCGTTCAACGGCAACGCCATCTCCGTCAGCTTCTGACGGTTCCATCGCCCGTCACGAGGTACTTGAAGCTGGTCAGCTGAGCGGCGCCCACCGGGCCGCGCGCGTGCATCTTCCCCGTCGCAATCCCGATTTCGGCCCCCATCCCAAACTCGCCGCCATCGGCGAACTGGGTCGAGGCGTTCCGCATCAGGATCGCGCTGTCGAGACGCTCAAAGAACCGGGCCGCGGCTGCGTCATCTTCGGTGACGATGCAATCGGTGTGGTTCGAGCCATAGTCGCGGATATGCGCGATTGCGCCGTCCACGTCCTCCACGACCCGCGCCGCGATAATCATGTCGAGATACTCGTGACCCCAGTCCTCGTCCGTGGCCGGCACGATGCCGTCGATCGCCTGAAGCGTGGCATCGCCCCGCACTTCGACGCCCTTGTCCATCAAGGCCCGAAGGACCGCCTGCCCCACCGTCTCGACCAGATCGCGATGGATCAGCAGGCACTCGGCCGCCCCGCAAATCCCGGTGCGGCGGGTCTTGGCGTTCAACACCACTTTCAACGCCTTCTCGGGATCTGCCGCCGCGTCGAGATAGATGTGCACGATCCCTTCGAGATGCGCGAAGACGGGCACCCGCGCTTCGCGTTGCACAAGGCCGACAAGACCCTTGCCCCCGCGCGGCACGATCACGTCGATATGGTCGGTCATCGTCAGCATCTCGCTGACCGCCGCCCGGTCGCGCGTCGGAACCCGCTGCACGGCGTCCTCGGGCAAACCCGCGACTTTCAGCCCCTGCTGCAGACACTCGAGGATCGCGCCCGAGGAGTGGAAGCTTTCAGACCCACCCCGCAGGATCACCGCGTTCCCGGCCTTGAGACAAAGCGCACCCGCATCCGCCGTCACGTTGGGACGGCTTTCATAGATGACGCCGACAACGCCCAGAGGCGTCCGCACGCGCTGGATGTTCAGCCCGGTCGGCTGCTGCCATTCGGCCATCACTTCACCCACAGGATCGTCCTGAGCGGCCACGTTCTTCAGGCTGTCGCATATGCCCTCGATCCGCGCCTCGTCCAGCATCAGCCGGTCAAGCATGGCGGCCGACAGGCCCTTTTCGCGCCCGAATTCCATGTCTTCGGCATTGGCCGCGATGACATCGGCGCGCCGCGACCAAAGCACTTCGGCGGCAACGGTCAGGGCCTTGGCCTTGGCCGCTGGCGAGGCAAAGGCCAGCTCGGCCGACGCGGCTTTTGCGCGCGCGCCGATCTCTTGCATGATCGCGGGGATATCCAATCCGTCTTTCATCGCCTTATCCTTTCGCCAAGGCAAAACGTAACGCACGTTCTGCGCTGATCTCTGAGGCAGAAATCGCGGGCTTCAAAAAATGCCGCCCCATCATACTGCCATATCATCCCGATGCACCAGCGCGGCGCGACCGGGATAGCCTAAAATCGCCTCGATCCGATCCGAGCGTTGCCCCCGGATCGCTTCGGCCTCGTCCGAGGTATAGCGCACAAGACCGATGCCCAGCGTCGCGCCGGTCGGGTCGATGATCTTCACCGGCTCGCCGCGCCCGAACGTGCCATCAACGGCCGAGACCCCGGCAGGCAACAAGGAGTTTCCCCCGGCCAGCGCCCGTGCCGCGCCTTCATCCACGATCAGCGCGCCTTTCGGCTTCATCGACGCAATCCACCGTTTGCGCGCGACCTGCGGGTCGGTCTCGGCCCGGAACCATGTGGCCGGGGCCCCGTCTTCCAGCGCGCTCAGCGGGTTGATCCGCGAGCCGAGTGTAATCGCCATGGTCGCGCCCCCTGCCGTCGCGGTTTTCGCCGCCAGAAGCTTGGTCAACATGCCCCCCTTGGAGAGCCCAGTGCCGGCGTCGCCCGCCATCGCCTCGATCTCGGGCGTGATCGTGTCGATAACGTCGAAGCGTTCTGCGGTCGCGTCCTCTTTCGGGTTGCCGGAATAGAAACCGTCGACATCGGAAAGCAGCACCAGCACATCAGCGCCGACGGTCACCGCGATTTGCGCGGCAAGCCGGTCATTGTCCCCAAAGCGGATTTCGTCCGTGGCAATCGTGTCGTTTTCATTCACGATCGGCACCACGCCCAGCGACAAAAGCTGTTCCAGCGTTGCCCGGCTGTTCAGATAGCGGCGCCGGTCGGTGCTGTCTTCCAGCGTCACCAGCACCTGCGCCGTCTTGATCCCATGCGGCCCAAGCGCCTCTTCGTAAGCCCGCGCCAGCCGGATTTGCCCGACCGCAGCCGCGGCCTGAGACTTCTCCAGCGCCAACGCGCCCTGCCCCATGTCCAGCACGCCGCGCCCCAGCGCGATGGACCCGGATGACACAAGGATCACGTCCTGCCCCCGCGCCCGTGCGGCCGCGACATCGGCGGCCAGCGAGGCCAGCCAGTCGGCATTCAGATCGCCGCCCGACACCAGAAGCGCCGAGCCGATCTTGACGACGATGCGTTTGGCGTCGCTCAGGGCTGCCACGGCTGCTCCTCCTCTGCGGGGGCCTCGCGCTTGCGCTGCGCATCGACCTGCCGACGCACGGCGCGCAGAACCTCGGTCAGACCTTCGCGGCTAACGCCCGACATCAGGAAGACGTGCCCCGCGACCTCGGCCAGCGCCGCGCGTTTCTCTTCGCGCTCGTCCTCGTCCAGCGCGTCGATCTTGTTCAGAACCGTCAGGCGCGGCTTCTCGGCCAGCGCACCGCCATAGGCCTCGAGCTCGTCGATGATCGTTTGCCAGTCGGCGGCGACGTCCTCGGACGTGCCATCGACCAGATGCAGCAACATGGCCGAGCGTTCGACATGGCCAAGGAACCGGTCCCCGATGCCACGGCCTTCATGCGCCCCTTCGATCAGGCCGGGAATGTCGGCCACGACGAATTCCACCTCGTCGACGCCGACAACACCCAGATTGGGATGAAGGGTGGTAAAGGGATAGTCCGCGATCTTGGGACGCGCGTTCGAGGTCGCGGCAAGGAAGGTCGATTTGCCCGCATTGGGCAGACCCAGCAGTCCAACATCCGCGATCAGTTTGAGCCGCAGCCAGACCTCGCGTTCGACACCGGGCTGGCCGGGGTTGGCGTGGCGCGGCGCCTGATTGGTCGAGGATTTGAAATGAAGGTTGCCGAACCCGCCATTGCCGCCCGATGCCAAACGTTCACGCTGGCCGACTTCGGTCAGGTCAAAGAGCACGGTTTCCTGATCCTCGTCGAGGATCTCGGTGCCCACGGGCACGCGCAGCACGATGTCGTCCCCATCCTTGCCGGTGCGCTGACGGCCCGCGCCGCCCTGCCCGTTCTTGGCGAAGAAATGCTGCTGATAGCGGAAGTCGATCAGCGTGTTCAGCCCGTCCACGGCCTCGGCCCAGACATCGCCGCCACGTCCGCCGTCGCCACCATCGGGCCCGCCGTATTCGATATACTTCTCGCGTCGGAAGCTGATGCATCCGTTGCCGCCGCTGCCTGAGCGGATCGTCACGCGTGCAAGGTCCAGAAATTTCATACATCACCCTCTGAAGGAACGCCCGCTTTGCAGCGCATGGCAACGCCAAGACACGTGAGCAGCGCCCCCAATCCAATTCCACCGACCAAAACGCGCCACCTCAACGGATGAACCTCGGCATAGCTGCCGCCATCCGCGCGCGGGAAGCCGTGCCAAAACGTCATCCACTGCAAGGCAGCGAAGAACAAAGCGATGCAAATCGCGCCGCAGCTTAAAAGCAAAACTGACACCGTTCGTCTCGACATTAACCGTCGCCACCTTGATCTTGAAACACTTGGTGTCTCGTTCGCATCAGGGCGTAGGTGATAACCGGCGCAGGCTCAAGCCTTCCGGCGGAATGACCGACATCCCGTCCTGTCACCTGAAACCCGCATTTCTCCAGCACGCGCCCGCTGGCGGGGTTGTCCTCGAACCGGTCGGCCACGACGCGCGTGATGGGAAAACGCGCGAAGATATCAGCCAGGAAGGCTTGCACCGCTTCGCTCATCACGCCCTTGCCCCAATGGTCGGGGTGCAGCGCGTAGTAGAGTTCGACCCCGCTGAAATTGCCGGTCGCCACATAGCCGATGGCCCGCCCGCCCTGTTCGATGGCCAGTGCAAACCCCGGCACACCACGCCAGCGCCGTGCGTGGATGAAAGCGCGTGCCTCGTCCTCTGTCAGCCCCGTTTTCAGCGAGAACAGCATCCGCGTGACCTCTTCCCGCGCCAGATCCGCGATGAAAGCCGCGTCGCTTTCCTCCAAGGGGCGCAGGCGCAATCGATCCGTTCGGATGTCGATTGCCTGTCGCGCCAGCCATTCTTCGCGCGACAGCCGCATTTCATGGCTGGCGACATCCTGGCTGAGCGATTTGGCGTGCCGGGTGCCCATGCCGGTTTCTTCGAAGCCAAGCGCAGTCAGGACACCGCGCGACCGGGTGTTTCCGGCAAAATGACCGCTGAGCAGCGTGTCCCGCGCCGGATCGCTGAACCACCAGTTGACGGCGGCATGGGCGGCTTCGAACCCATAGCCCTTGCCCCAGACGGGGCGCGCCAGCCAATAGCCCAACTCGTTGACCAGGCCGACAGTGCCAACCAGCCCCGACGCATCGCACACCGCCCAGACCGGGCCGCCTGCTTCGATGTGGCGGGCGATAAACGCCTCGGCATCGGCGCGGTCATAGGGATAAGGCACGACGCCCAACCATTTGGACACGTCGAAATTGCCGACGCCTGCCGCGATGGCATCTGCATCGTCTGGTGTCAGGGGCCGGAGGGTGAGCCGCGGCGTCCTGAGTGTGGGAAGCGCCGCGTATGTCATTCAGATCACCGGTACTTCTTCAAATACGTCCAGGTTGGCACGGTCGCACCGCGCGCCACCGAAAAGGCCTCGGCATCGCCCAGATACTGGAAGCCATTGTTCGTCAGCACGCGGGCCGAAGCCGGGTTGTCCTGAAAGACAGAAGCGAAAATGGTCTGGTTGTCGAGGGGGTTGGCCTCGACCAGGCCACGCACCGCTTCCTGCGCCAATCCGGTGTTCCAGAAGGCAGGCGCAACCCAATAGCCGATTTCCGACTGCTCGCGGTCCATCCGTTCCAGGGCAATCAGACCGACCAGTTCGGCGCGGTCACTGCGGGACGCGTCCATGACCCAGACGTCCTCGTCACGGTCATCGGTCAGCGCGCGCTGAATGAACGCCTCGGTCGCGCCGGGGGGCAACGGGTGCGGGATCGAGCGCGTCATCCGCGCCACCCGTTCGTCCGAGCCATACATGTCCAGCAAGCCACGGTCCGAGCGCCGCAGGGGGCGCAGCGTCAGCCGTTCGGTTTCGACAACGGGCTGGTTCACAATCGTATCGATCTTCACGGGGGCCTCTCCTCTTTGGCCTCGTGGGGGTCGGTCAATGCTTGCTGCGTCGGCCCCTAGCACATGGTGTTGGCGGGTTTGTGACGCAACCGGGACTTCAAAATGCAGAAGGGCCGGTTTTGACACCGACCCCTCTAAAACTTGATATATCGGGTTCGGTTACTCCGCGGCCATCGCCTCTGGCATGACCGAAATAAACGTGCGGCCTTTCAGACCCTTGTGGAAGGTTACCCGGCCTTCGGCGGTTGCAAAGATGGTGTGGTCCTTGCCCATGCCGACGCCTTCGCCCGGCCACCACTTGGTGCCGCGCTGACGCACGATGATGTTACCGGGGATCACGACCTGACCACCGAACTTCTTAACGCCAAGGCGACGACCGGCTGAATCGCGGCCGTTACGGCTGGAACCACCTGCTTTTTTATGTGCCATTGGGTCTTACTCCTTTTCGGCTGCGAGGGTCGTGGCCTGTTCGACCCACCCGTCGCGCTCAATCCGGCCTTTGAACGAGAGCTTCTCGTCCATGTCGGCAATCTCTTCCGGGCCCCATGCCGCGATCTGCGCGAACGAGGTGACACCGTTTTCATGCAATTTCTTCTCAAGCGCCGGACCAACACCCGACAAAAGCTTAAGATCGTCCGCACCGGCTTCGGCCTTGGCGGCCTTCTTCGGGGCTTCTTTCTTGGCTTCGGCTTTCGGAGCCTCTTCCTTCTTCGGAGCCGCCTTCTTGGCGGGCTTCGCCGTTGCGGCAACCACTGCGGCCACGGAACCGGCGCCCACGGCAGCCTTCACGCCCGATTTGTCCCCGCCCTTTTCAAGGATCTCGGTGACCTTGAGCAGCGTCAGCTGCTGACGATGGCCCTTGGTGCGCTTCGAGGAATGCTTCCGGCGACGGCGCACGAAGTGGATGACCTTCTCGCCCTTGATCTGGTCGATCACGTCCGCCTGCACCGCCGCGCCTTCGACAAGGGGGGTGCCGACAGTGGAACCCACCATCAGAATCTCGTTGAACTGGACTTTTTCGCCAGCGTCGGCTGCGAGTTTCTCGACGCGGAGCACATCGCCCGCCTGAACCCGATACTGCTTGCCGCCGGTCTTCAGAACCGCAAACATTTGCTTTCCTTCCATTTTTCCGCGTCCTCCGGCCCCGGCATCCCGGTGTTTCGGCATCTTGCCGCCTCGAACAGCGCGCCCTTTTCGGACGTTCGTCAAATATGAAAAGGCGGGTCTTGCCCGCCAAAGCCCGGCTTATCGACAGAATGCATCCCCAAGTCAAGGGCTTTGGCACAGCATTATACCCACAAGAACACCGGATTTCCGGGCGGAAAACTGCCGTTCCGGGCAAGTCATACAAAAACTGCAACCTGACATCGAACCGCCGCAATCTCGCCCCGGTTTCGCTTAACTCATTACGTCTTCATTCATTTTAAGGACGTAATACAGGCCTGGCTGACCTAAGGAGCACACAGATGGCAGACCCGATCAAGGTGGCGCAATCGCGTCGCGACAGTTACAAAAAAGACATCGAGACGAAAGAAGCCGAGATTGAGGAGCTGAAGGAACTTATCAGCGATCTCGACAGCTTCATCGAGTTCGGCGAAGCACTGATCAATGAAGGCGGTGAAGACAAGCCGGTCGATGGCAAATCGACCCCTAAGGTTGTGTCGAAACCGGCACCCGAAGTGACGGCGACGAGCACGCCTCAGCAGCCGCGCGCGATCAAGTCGCGTCCGACGGCAGACGACGAGTGGGGCAGCGACGACGACAGCAACGGCATCGCCCGTGTGCTGGCGGCGCGCAACGGATAATCCCTCCAAATCACCTGAGAGCGGGCGTTGGTTGATCCAGCGCCCGTTTTTTTATGTCGGCCGTGCTCAGAGTTCGTCGCCGAGCGAGAACAGCCCTGTGGCCGCGCCCAGTTCGAACGAGACATCACCGAACACCGCATCGAACCCGGCAAAAAGCGCCCGGTTCAGATCACGCCCCGCCTCCGTCGCGGTCACATCGACATATTCCTGCAACTGCGCGTCGGTCAGGGTGTCATAAGCAAAGGTCATATAGCCGAAAACCCAACCCGTCGTTTCCTCGCGAATCTCGGCTTCCTGCCCCCAGACATCCTGAATCATCTGGTCTTCGGTCATGTCGAACGCATCGCCCGTTGCCAGCCCTCGGTAAAAGGACAGGTTGGCGTTCAGGGCGCCGGCCACGTTCCGATCGATCAGATCGTTGAGGTCGGCAAACCGGTTCAAAAGCAGCTCGCGCTCGGTTCCCGTGCCTGCAATCTCGTCATAGGCTGCGCGCGCGGCGGCCTCGACCGTTTCCGACTGGATCGCGCGCCGCGCATCAAGTTCCAGCGACGACACCAGCGCGCCGGTCTCTCCATCATAGAACTCAAGCAGCGGGGCGACATCCGCATCGGCCAAAGACGCGTCGAAGGCGGCGCGGAACAATTGGGACAATCTTTCGGGTGCGTATATCTGGCGGGTCGTGGCCAACCAGCCGACGCCGCCGCGCCCGGGAAACATCTCGGCCCGCAGGTCTTCGGCCTGATCGATCCCCTCCTCGGACAGGATTTCCATCAATTCGTCGGTTGAAAGCGCCTCGTGCAAACGCTCCAACTCGGACGGGCTTGCCGCCAGAGAGGCGAACGGCAGACAGACAATCAGAACAATCCAGCGAAGCATGAGTGACCCTCCTGCCCCCTACCTAAGAGAGCCGCGCGTGAATTCAAAGCACGCCCCGGTGACAGGCCAAGAAAAATCCCTTGCGCCAAGCCGGGACCTGACGTATCCCGCGCTCCCAGACCCCCGCGGAGAGGTGCCGGAGTGGTCGAACGGGGCGGTCTCGAAAACCGTTGTGGGTGCAAGCCTACCCAGGGTTCGAATCCCTGTCTCTCCGCCACAATATCCAATAAAGTCGTTGTTTTTCAGACACTTATAAAGTAACACCAGATATGTTCCCACGTAAATTCCCGCCTTGCGACATGGGACACTTGCACTTAATTGGGAAACGCATGGGATACGGTGCGTTGCGCCGTCCCGCGAAAGGGAAAAGACAGTGGCAAACATCGATATTGCGATTCGTTCCCGTTTCAGGGTAGCCGTCGCCATGCTCACTGAATGATAGTAAATGGGAGAATGACTCAATGTCTGCAAACTCGAACCTGAACGGCAGTGTTGACCTTCTGGCAAATGCAATGCGGAAGGTGTTCGGCGAAGCAGTTGAAGGCGCGGTCAATCCACTGACCACGGAAGTCAAGGCACTGCGCACGGAAGTCGTGGCACTGCGCACGGAAGTGAATGACAAAATCGACACAACCAATGAGAACATGCAGGCGCAGTTCGCTGAACAGCAAAAGAAGATCGGGAAACTGATGTCAGAGTTCGGAGGTAGTTCATGAGTGGTTTGAGATGCATTTTTTCTGGGTGCAGTTTGTTTGTATTGTTAGTCGGTTGTGTTGCACCGCCAGCCGACCCCGCTGAAGCCGCATCTAGGAGGGTTGCTGGTATAGAGTACGCGATGAGATCATGCGGTGGTTTTGTCGGTGGTTTTGGTGATATTAGGGAATTGCGCAAACTTCACGATAAAGAAATCGTGACTGCCCGTTCTCTTGGTGCGACAAATGCAATGCTGGTAAAAGCAAGACAAGATATTTCTAACATGCTGAACACGAGTGTCGCTTTCACATCTCAACAAGAAGTTTGTGGACAACTGCTTGCCAAATTAGCATTGGTCATTTAATCAATTGTTACTTTGGTATATAATTCCCCTAATTACGCAGTCAGCTCGTTTAACGGCGATAGTGTGACGGTTCAGTGTCGTCATACTTTGCGGAACTTCACGCCTTCTACGGTGCGCTCGCCGATCTCCACCCGTGCGGAAATCGGAAGCGCTGCCGATTTGGCGGCTCACGGTGCCAGCCCCAGGGGCGTGTAGCCGTCCGGCAGCGCTGCCATGTTGCGGATCGGCGCGGCGATGCGCTCAAAGGCGGAACGCTCGATGCTCGGAACTGCCGCAATGCCGTCATAGAAGTTGCGCGTCCGCATCGTGGTCAGCGCCCGAAGCGCCTTAAGCCGCGCGTCCGTTTGCAGCAAGCCGCGCCTGTAGACCAGCCCCAGCTGCAAGGCTGGCCATCCGTCCGAAGGCGGGTTCACGGCGATGTTGCCAGCGATCAACGGCGGGTCCGTGTCGGGCGTCAGCACCGAGGTTTGCGGTATGCCGCTCTCCCCCGGCCACGCGACCGCCGCCGTCAAGGGTGCCCCGTCCGGTGCGCCATCGTCAGCCCAGCGCACGGCGGTGGCCTCAAGCGCGAACTGGTCGCCATCGCCGGGGATGGTCAGGACGGTTGTTTGGCTCGGCACACAAACACGCACCAGGCCCGCTTCCGGCAGTGCGGGAATGTTCAGATCGGCGCTTACTGTGGAAAGCGCTTCGGCGGCAAGATCGGCAATCAATTCGTCATGCCCGGTGTCACCGAACGGAATGCGGAGGTCTTCGCGCAGTTGCGCAAGCGTGAGCAAAGTTTGCTCGCGCCGTTCATCGTCGTCCGGCCAGGCCGGAGCGTCTATGGCGAACTGGATGATTGTTGCCATGATCCTATCCTTTCGGCGCGACAAGCGCCGTTGCGTCCGCGAGGGACATTCCGGCATCTGTCAGTGACTTGATCGCCCGGGCCGTCATGGGCCAGTCGGTGCGGTGCAGCGCCTCCAGGCTGATAACGGTGTCCATTCCCAGCTTGAGCGAGAATTCCTGGCTGAGGCTCGACGCCAGCGGCTCAAGGGTGCTTGTGAGAAGCGCCCGTTGCGCCTCTCGCATTGCCGCAGGGCCGCTTGTGGTGGACAGCAAGGCTGGAGCGATGCCGTAGGCCGCCATCACCTCGTCCCCCAGCCGCGTGCGCACCTGA
This sequence comes from Silicimonas sp., assembly GCA_022826385.1. Classification (GTDB taxonomy): domain Bacteria; phylum Pseudomonadota; class Alphaproteobacteria; order Rhodobacterales; family Rhodobacteraceae; genus JAJDOD01. Next base: position 1,974 of record JAJDUZ010000039.1, on the reverse strand, counting down.
ATGCCCGACGCGGGCAGGTCCGGCCCAAGGCTCCCCAGATGCGTCAATTTGCTTTTCAAGCCAAGGATTGCGGGCACACCGTCCTTGAGACCGCGCAGGAGCGCCCTGCCGAGCGATCTTGATTGCTCGTCGGTCAAGCCGCCGTCACTGGCGATCAGATGCCGGGGGATCATCCGCATCGCCAGATCGATCTGCCGATCCACCCGCGCCAGCGCCTCGACCGTCACGCCGGATTGCCGCAAGGGTGACACCCCGCGCCAGGGCATTTCGGGATCAGGGACCAGCCAGCAGTGGCACACACCCGACGCAGGGCGCACCATGTGTTCCGTGAGCGTCGGCCCCAGGGTCTGCAATCGGTATGTCCGGCTGGCTTCGGATGCCCCGCCCGTGAGGGTGACGGAGCGCGTCGGCAGCAATTCCCCGCCGTCGATCAAAAGCACGGCCTCCCCCTGCAACGCAATCCGGGCAACCACCCAAGGCAGGACTGGGCGCACCTGGTCCGCAGCGCGGCCCTCGACCTGCGCAAGCGCGAAGGCTTTGACCCAAGCGTTCACGCACAAGGCCACAGTCGCCGTAAGCGTTGCGTCAACAGTCGTGTCGCCGTGTGCCGCGTCCTCCGCCATGCGCAGGTTGGAGACCTCGAAGCCCGTATCCGTGCGTCTCGCCGCCCGTGACTGGAAGGGCCACATTCAGAGCCACACGCGACGGCGCGGCAAGCGCGGTCGTCCCTGCATGTCGGCAAGCCGCGCCTCGATCTCCGAGCGGCCATAGGCGGGCTTGTCCACCAATCCGATGCCCGTCATGACGGCTTCCGTTATTGTGCGCTGCTGGCCATCCCATTTTTCCTTGATCGCCCGGAATTCAATGCTGATGCCGCGCAGTATCCCCGCAGAAACCAGTTCACGGGCTTCCCGTCCGTAGACGGTATCCGGAAGAGTGGCTTGCATCGCCATGCGCTGCGGGCCGTCCTCGATCACAAGCCCCGCGCCGACCCGTGCCACCGGCTTTCCCCGATCATGTTGCAGATTCAGGATTGGATCATCGACCCGGATAGACCCCGGCAAAAACCGCTCCGTGAAGCTGCCGAATTTTGCGCAGTCCGCGTAGTCAACGACGGTGCCTTTCAGCACGCCGTTTTCCGCACGGAACTCCGCGTATCTGCGTTCCGGTTCCATCAGATCAGGTGACAAACTTGATGCGGGCAAAATTCGACTTTCGGATTAACTCGAAATTCCAGAGATAGGACAGGTTGAGAATGACCTCGCCCTTGCCCGCGCCGCTGTAAATGTCCCGGATAAGTTCTGCGCTCGACCAGACCGGACAGGCCGACGCGCCTTCAAGGCCGCGGGCAAGACCCACAAGCGCCCCGAATTTTCCGTTGCCGGTTGCCGCCTCGATTTCGCCCCGGCTCGACCAGTTGAGACCCGCCGCCCGCAAGTACCCGGCCAGCGTCTGGTTCTCGGCAGCGCTGTTGGCGATGGTGTTTTCCCAGAGCCGCCACGCGCCGACCGAAGAGACAACGCGAAGATCGCCGAACCCGGCGGCGTGAATGCCGTCCACAAGCGACGAGAACGCGGCCAACGTCTCGGCGGGCTTCACCTTGTTGGTCTGGGTGATGGTCTTTTCGGTGATACCGGCAACGGTCGTGAGGCCGGTAATATCGGCTGCGTTGCCGCTTGATCCCGTGTCGCCCACGAAGATCGCACGGTCGATGCCTTCACGAACCGCCATCTGCATGTCGCGCGTAAGCGCCGCCTCAAGCCCCGGAATCCGCGCCTCATCCTCGGTGCTGAACGTCAGCTTAACGGTGTTTCGCTTTGGCTTGATTTCAGTGACGCCAATGGTCCAGGCCGAATCCGTGGCGGCCTCGCCCCGCGAGCGCTGCGCGGCACTTGGCCCGGTGAGCGTCACGGGGTGACTGGTGACGCCAGGCGCGACACTTTCCATCGTGATCCCAAGCCGCTCGGCGGCGGT
>JAJDUZ010000006.1 GCA_022826385.1 Silicimonas sp. | reverse complement strand
CGCAACGGGTCGATCCGGATCACGACGACAGAACCTGCCTGGCGTTGCCAGGCAGGCAGATCGGTAATGTTTGCAATCAGCAACAGGGCGGGCAAAGCCGAAACGGGATCACGCAATCGCTGCCGAAAAAGCCGAACCCGGTCCCGGATGACGTGCCGGCACGTCAAACACCGCGTCAAAACCCGCAGAGAAAAAATTAGCCGTGGGCACCGAGGGCCATGGCCTTGACGAAATCCGCCGGTTTCCGGAGGCCGCCGGTGATGACCAGTGTCACGTCCGGGTTCGAGCGGTCGAGATGGGCGCGGGCACGCGCCAGCGCCGGGATCGTCGGCACCGAGATATTGTCACGGAAGAGGATGGGGGCCGCGCCCGTTCCGCCGCCGCGCCCGTCGAGAATAATATAATCCACGCCCACTTCGAGGGCCGCGTCGATGTCTTTCTCGATATGCTGGGCCGAAAGCTTGTAGCCGATGGGAATGCCGCCGGTTCTGTCGCGAACTTCGTCTGCGAACTCCTTGATCTGGCTGGGTTCCGTCCAATCGGGAAAGCGCGGGGGCGAGATGGCGTCATGGCCTTCCTCGATCTCGCGCACTTCCGCGATCTTGCCGTGGTTCTTCTTGCCCGGCAGGTGGCCGCCGGTGCCGGTCTTGGCGCCTTGTCCGCCCTTGAAATGGAACGACTGCACCTTGGCGAGCTTGTCCCAGGAAAAGCCGAAGCGGGCACTGGCGAGTTCATAGAAATAGCGGCTGTTGGCCTCTTGTTCTTCGGGCAGCATGCCGCCTTCACCCGAACAGATGCCGGTGCCGGCCAGTTCTGCCCCGCGGGCCAGTGCGATCTTCGCCGGCTCTGACAGCGCGCCGAAGGACATGTCCGAGACGAAAAGCGGGATGTCGAGTTTCAAGGGCTTCTGCGCGTTCGGCCCGATCACCACGTCGGTGCCGACTGGATCGTCATCCAGAAGGGGCGCCTTGTGAAGCTGGGCGGTCAGGATCTGGATATCATCCCAGTCCGGCAATTCGCCCCGAGGCACCCCCATGGCGGCGACTTTCCCGTGGTGGCCGGTCTTCGAGAGCCCGTCGCGGGCATATTCCTGGATGAGGCCGGTATAGGTTTCCTCTTTTTCGCCATGGCTGGGATCGGCATAGAGGCCGAGATAGCTGTCGCGGTCATAGGGCTGCGGGTTGTCCCTGGCCCATGCGGCGATCTCGTCGGCATCCACATAGACCGCACCGTCCTCGACCCAGCTTTCGAATTTCGGCAGCGCTTCGTCATTGGCGTATTCCGACACGCCGGTGTCCAGCCTGTAGTCCCAGTAATGCACCCCGCAGATCAGGTTCCGGCCCTGCACGAAGCCGTCCGACATCAGCGCGCCCCGGTGCAGGCAGCGCCCGTAGAAGACCGAGATGTCCTCGTCGAAGCGGACGACGACAAGGTCGACCTCGCCCACCAGCGCGTATTGCGGTTTGCGGTCGGGGAGGGTGGCGAGGTCGGCGACTTTGGTCTTTTGCATCGGTGGGGGTCCTTCGAGGTGGCGACTTTTGCCGTGATTAGCCGTGAAAATGTGCGCTGCTGCAAGCGCCCCACACCTCATGTGCGGAAGTTGAGGAAAGCGGCCTGTTTGCTTGTTTTGATGTGCGACCTCTGGTTTCTGGGAATGGGCAAAGGGCGGGGCGCGGCGGAGGACCAAGAGATCAACCTGACGCTTGTTGCAGTGATGACCGTTGTCGCCTTCGGCGCGTGGTGGATTCTGCGCCCGCGGAAGACCAAGACGTATTACGGGCAGACTTTCGAGGATCGTCCACTCGATCCTGTGGTAGACACCCAAGATGAGCCCAAAACGCCGATGTCGCGCGGGGCGCGGATCTATGGCATCGGGTTCATGACCGTCTGGCTCACGGGTTGGACGTTCGGCTGCTATCTGGCCTTCGGCACATGGATGACGCTTGAGTGGGGCGAGGAGGGGTCGATCTTCCTGCTTGTCTGGCTGTCCTTCGCCATTCCGGCATGGTTTCTGGCAGCCTGGACCTTGGTTCGGCTGATCCGGGGGGATGATGTCGATATCGAGTTTGGTGACGGCGACGGGGGTGGCGACTGACCGCATGTCGGATTTCGGGCCCGCCCGTCTGGCGCTTTCTGTCAGAACACCGGTTTTGCCCTTTCGGCCCCCGCCGCCTGCCGCTATAGGAGGCCCGGTTTGGACGGAGGGTTCCTATGGCGAACGTGGTTGTGGTCGGCGCTCAGTGGGGCGACGAAGGCAAGGGCAAGATTGTCGACTGGCTGAGCGAGCGGGCCGACGTGATCTGCCGCTTTCAGGGCGGGCACAATGCGGGCCACACGCTGGTCATCGGGGAAGAGGTCTATAAGCTGCACGCGTTGCCGTCGGGCGTGGTGCGGGGCGGCAAGTTGTCGGTCATCGGCAATGGTGTTGTCCTGGACCCGTGGCACCTGATTGCCGAGATCGAAACGGTGCGGGCGCAGGGCGTCGAGATCACGCCCGAGACGCTGATGATTGCCGAGAACACGCCTTTGATCCTGCCGCTGCATGGCGAGTTGGACCGGGCGCGGGAAGAGGCGTCGTCTAAGGGGACCAAGATCGGGACAACGGGCCGGGGGATTGGCCCGGCCTATGAAGACAAGGTGGGTCGTCGGGTCATCCGGGTGGCGGACCTTGCGGACCCGGCCACGCTCGAAGCACGGGTGGACCGCGCGTTGCAGCACCATGATCCGCTGCGCCGTGGCCTGGGGCTGGAGCCGGTGGACCGGGACGGTCTGATTGCCAAACTGCGGGATGTGGCGCCGAAGATCCTCGCCTATGCCGCGCCCGTCTGGAAGGTGCTGAACGAGCGCAAGCGGGGCGGCCAGCGTATCCTGTTCGAAGGGGCGCAGGGCGCGCTTCTGGACATTGACTTCGGGACTTATCCGTTTGTCACCTCGTCTAATGTGATTGCCGGTCAGGCGGCGACGGGGACGGGGATCGGTCCGGGGTCGATCGACTTCGTGCTTGGAATCGTCAAAGCCTACACCACGCGCGTGGGCGAGGGGCCGTTCCCGACGGAACTGCATGACGAGGATGGCGAGCGGTTGGGCGTGCGCGGGCACGAGTTCGGCACGACCACCGGGCGGAAGCGCCGCTGTGGCTGGTTCGATGCGGTGCTGGTGCGCCAGACCTGCGCGACCAGTGGTGTCTCGGGGATCGCCCTGACCAAGCTTGACGTGCTGGACGGGTTCGAGGAGCTCAAGATCTGCACCGGATACGAACTGGATGGCGAGGTGCTGGATTACCTGCCGACTGCCGCCGATCAGCAGGCGCGGGCGACGCCCGTTTATGAGACGATGCCGGGCTGGAGCGCGTCGACAGCGGGCGCGCGCAGTTGGGCCGATCTGCCGGGCGAGGCGATCAAGTATGTGCGCCGGATCGAGGAGCTGATCCAATGCCCTGTGGCGCTTTTGTCGACGTCGCCCGAGCGCGATGACACCATTCTGGTCACGGATCCCTTCGCCGACTAACGTCGGGCCGCATGCAGGCCTGGATTGATGAACGACTGAACGCGGTCACCTATCTGACCCAACACCCGACGCTTCTGGCGTTCGTGCTGGCGGTGGCCGTCTTGCTTTTCTGGATCAATGGCCGGGTGCATCGACATATCCGGCGCAGTCAGGCCAAAGACAGTTCGACGGGCTGGACCACCGGCGGCGCGCAGGGCGAGCGCCCGCATGAAACCGGAATCGGCACGCGGGACGTTCTGGTGCTGAAGCGGTCGGGGCGTTCCTTGCGCATCGGACTTCTGACGTTGCTTTTCTTCGGCGGTGGCGCGGCTTTTCTCTGGTTCGTTGTTCTGCCGGACCCAGAGGAACAGACCGCCAAGGCTTGGCTGGCCTTCGCGATCATGCTGGGGTTCACGGTCATGGCCCCGGTTTTGATCGTCGCCAGTTTCACCCGGATCGAAGTGTCGGAGTCCGAGATCACCTTGCGTCGTCTGTTTCGGCCGCGGCAGAGCTTCCTGTTGAGCGGTCTGGACCAGGTCAGCGCGGTCGGCACGTCGCCGGCCTCGGGTGTTCAACTGACCTTTGCCGATGGGCGCCGGTTGCGCCTGACGCCGCAATTTCAAGGCTATGCCCAAGCCCTGATGCGCGTGAGGGGCGCGCATCCCGATTTGGGTAAATGGCTGGCAAAGGGTCAGTTGGCCCGCAAGATCGAGGAGCGGAACGCGCGTTAGGTTGCCCCTGCGCCCTATTGCAGCGCCCGCAGACTGGTGACCACCTTGTCGCGCTGGCTTTCGTCTTCGAACCCGATCAAAGCAGGGTCGGCCACAAGATCGGCCATCGCGCCCAAGCGAAACTGCCGATGCAGGTCGGCGCGCAATTCGTACAGCGCTGGATACGTGTGCTTGTCGATGTCGCGCTTGTGCTCGAAGAAGGCCAGAAGCGGACCGTCGCGCAGCGTGTCGAGGAAGCAGGATGAGGGCGGGTTCTGGGGCGACAGGGACAGGAAAGCCTGACCGGTTTCTGTGGGCAGGAACGCGGCGATCTCGGCGATTTCGTCAGGTGTCAGATAGGCTTCAAAGGCCTCGCGGTGCGCCTTGATCGTGCGGCTCCGGTAATCTTCAAGCCAGGGCGAGGTCATGGCCTGACGAACGGCCTCTTCGTCCAGGATTTCGCCCCCGACACCCGCCAGGGCAGGGCTCAGCCGGTTGACCATGGTGGTGGTCATATGCTCGACCTCGGACGTGAAGCCGGCCGAGAAGAACATCTCGGTCACGATGTAGTCGAGATCGTCCTGCATGCCGCCGAAAGACGGGGCGGAAAAGGTCAGAAAGCTGCAAAGGGCATAGCTGAAAATCTGTTTCATGCGAAACACGTGGCACGCAATCGTGGCAGGTTTGTGGCCCGTATTCAGGTCACCGTAAACTGGCCCATCATGCCGCAATCCTCGTGTTCGAGGATATGACAGTGATACATGTAGGGCGCGGTCGCGGGGGCGTCATAATCGAACCGCAGAAGCACCTCGGACCAGCCGTCTTCGACATGCACCATGTCCTTCCACCCCTGCGCATAGGCAGGCGGTGTCGCGCCTTGTTGCGAGATGATGCGGAACGAGCAGCCGTGGATATGGAACGGGTGTTGCATGTCGTCGGCTGAGATGCGCCAAAGCTCGGTCTCGCCTTTGCGGACCTCTTCGTCGATCCGGTCCATCTTCATCGGCATTCCGTTGATCGCCATAACACCGCCGCCGCAAATGTTGCCCCAATCGGCGGCCAGGGCGGCCAGTTGAGCGCTGCCGCCCATGTTGAGTTGGAACGTGCGTGTCTTTGTGGCGTCGGCAGGGTTTGCCGGGGGCAGGTTGGCCAGTTGGTCCGGCAGGGCGCCGGTGAAGCCGGTGTCGGCCCCGCGTGTCAGGGTCAGCAGGGTCTGATCGCCACCGCCACCCCCGAAGAGACCGCCGAGAAGGCCCAGCAGGCCCTCCCCGTCTCCGAAGCCGACATTCAGGCTGTTGGTGTCATCGGTTCTGAGGTCGACGAGGATCTCATAGCGTTCGCCGGGCGACATGACGATGCTGTCCGTTTCGACCATCGAGGCCAGGAAGCCACCTTCGGTGGCGATCACGCGCACGGGGCCCGTGGCCATCGAGAGCGTGAGGAAACGGGCGTTGCAGGCGTTCAGCAGGCGCAGGCGGATCAGGCCGGTTGGGACGGTTTGTGCGACGGGCGCAATGGCGCCGTTGATCACCATCGTGTCGCCCTCGAACCCATCTTCGAAGACCTCGCCGCTGACGAAATAGTCCATCTCGCCCGCGCCGTTGAACATCTTGTCCTGCAGAACCAGCGTAAAGTCGTCGACGCCGTAGGTCTGGGGCAGGTCGGCCGAGAGGCTGGCGTCGTCCTCGACCAGAAGCACGCCTGCCAACCCGTGATAGGTTTGCCGCGCCGTCGCGCCGTGCATGTGCGAATGGAACCAGTTCATCGAGGCGCGCTGGGTGATCGGCACGTCTGGTGACCACGTGGCGCCCGGCGCGATTTCCTGATGCGGGCCGCCGTCGACATCGCCGGGGATGTGAAGCCCGTGCCAGTGCAGCGTCGTGGTCTCGTCCAGCGTGTTGCGGACGTCGACGGGCAGGGTCTGGCCCTGTTTTATGCGCAAGAGCGGGCCAAGATAGTCGGCGTTGATACCAAGGGTCGGGCTTGCGGCACCGGTGCCGAAGTCATGGGTGGCCCGCGCGAGCGTCAGCGGCAGTCGGGTGTCGATGCCGCCGGTCAGGTCGGTCAAGGGAAGCAGGGGCAGCGGACGCGGCGCCGATTGCGCAAGGGCAAAGCCGCCAGCGATGGTCACGCCCGCGGCTGCGGTTGTTCTCAAAAAGTCACGTCGGTTCATTGCCGTTTCCCCCGTCTGTCAACTATGGTTGATAAATGAAATCGAGTAGGCAGTTTGTCAACCATGATTGATGAAAAAGACGACGCCTTTCTGGCAACCAACCTGAAGGGCATGATGATGACCCTTCTGGGCGCGTGGAATGCCGAGATGGATGAAGGGCGGGCGGCGACCGAGTTTGCAGATATCCGGGCCTCGGACATGCGGGTTTTCGGGCAGATCCGGGGGCGTGTGGTGCGGTTGTCGGATATCCACCGCGAGTTGGGGTTCTCGCGGCAGGCGGCGCAGCAGGCGGTGGACCGGCTGGTGGCGCATGGTGTTCTCAGGGTCGATCTGGCCGAAGGCAGCAAGCGCGACAAGGTGGTGTCGGTCACCGAAAAGGGGCAGGGGTTGCGGGTGCTAGCGGCGGATCAGATCCGGCGGATCGAAGCGCGGGTGCGCGACCAGTTGGGCGACGAGGGCCATGCCACCCTGCGCACGTTGCTGCTGACATTGGTGCGCGACGTGGACGGCGCCCCTTGACGGCGGGCGCGGGCGCTCCATAACCACGGCCATGGCACTTTCGTACAAAGCTCGTCGGCGCTGGTCGCTGGTTATCCTGTTGGTTGGCCTGCCGGTCTATGTCGTGGCCGCTGTCACCATTCTGAACTGGCTCGACCGGCCGCCGCTTCTGGTGGAGCTTCTGGTCTATGTGGTGCTGGGCGTGGTCTGGGCGTTGCCGTTCAAAGCGGTTTTCAAAGGGGTGGGCAAGGCGGACCCGGATGCCGCGGCTGAGCCGGGTTCCGCTGATCGCTGATGCCTCACGCGAACGTGTGACCCGTGGTCCGACGCGACCCGTTACCTTTCGGGCATCATTTTCCGGAGGGTTCCCATGAAAGTCATTTCTTCCATCCTTGCCTTGGCCCTGTCGGCGACGGCTGCAACCGCGGACTACATCAACGTCGAAGCGTCCGGCAGCGTGGCCGAGACGGCGGACCGGCTGGTGGCCGCCGTGGAAGGCGCGGGCGCCACTGTCTTTGCGCGCGTGCCGCATTCCAAGGGCGCGATGCGCGTCGAGATGGAATTGCAGGACGCGGAACTGGTGATCTTCGGCAATCCCAAGCTGGGCACGCCCGCGCTGCAACAGGACATTCGGGCAGGTCTGGTCCTGCCGCTGCGGGTGTTGGTGCACGCGGCGGACGGGCAGACGCTGCTGACCTATGAAAGTGTGGACGCGATGTTCGACGGGCTGGACGTGGCGGCGGATGCACCGTTCCGCGCCGCAATGAGCGGGGCGTTGGGCAAGCTGACAGCGGCCGCTGCGGGCAACTGAGGCCAGGTTTTCGACATGCGCCCTTCGGGCACGCGATGCTTTGCGCTTCGCGCGGCTTCGGGGGCGCTGCCCCCCGTCACCTTCGGTGACGTCCCCCGGGATATTTCGGGGCCGATGGAAACAGGGGGCGCGCGCCCCGGAGACCGGGGCGGTCCGGTTTTAACGGTCTCTAAAAGTAGTGATCGCGTTCCGCGCCGTCATAGCGGCCGGATTTCAGGCAGCAGCGTTTGAAGCGCTTGCCCGAGCCGCAGGGGCAGAGATCGTTGCGTCCGAGTTTTTCCTGAAGTTCCACATCGCCCGTGCACCTTGCGGGGGCCGGTCTTGACGCGGGTTTCGGATGGGAAGGATTTACGTCGTTTCGACGTGACCTCGAAAGGAGGGCAGGTCTTCGAAGTGTTTGCGATTTGCCATGGGAACCTCCATCGGTTGCGAGGCAGGCTGGCTATACTATTGCAGGGTGCGGATCAAGATTTGAGTGCAGCGAGGGCGTCTTCGAGATTGATCGCGCCATCGTAAAGCGCCCGGCCCGAGATGGCGCCCGCGATGATGCCGGTGTTCCGGAGGCGGATGAGGTCGTCCATCGACGAGACGCCGCCGCTGGCGATGATCGGCACGTTGACGGCGCGGGCGAGCGCTTCGGTCGCCGGAATATTCGGGCCACCCATCGCGCCGTCGCGGTCGATATCGGTATAGATGATCGCAGCGATGCCAGCGTCTTCGAAGGCGCGGGCGAGGTTGGTAACGGTCATCTCGGTCTCTTCCGCCCAGCCGCGGGTCGCAACCTTGCCGCCGCGCGCATCGAGGCCGACCGCGATCTGGCCCGGAAAGGCTTTGGCGGCGTCACGCACGAGATCGGGGTCTTCGACTGCGACCGTGCCAAGGATGACGCGGGCGAGGCCCTTGGAGAGCCAGGTCTCGATCGTTTTCATGTCTCGGATGCCGCCGCCCAGCTGTGCGGGGATGGTCAGCGCGGCAAGGATGCTTTCGACGGCAGCGGCGTTCACCGGTTCGCCTGCGAAGGCGCCGTTTAGGTCGACAATGTGCAGCCACTCGGCGCCGGCGGCCTGGAATGCGGCGGCCTGCGCGCCCGGATCGTCGTTGAAGATGGTGGCGGCGTCCATCTCGCCTTTGAGCAGTCGCACGCATTGGCCGTCTTTCAGGTCGATGGCGGGATAGAGGATCATCGGTCAGGCCTTTCACGTCGTTCTGCGCCTAATGCCGGGGGCGGGCGAAAACGGCAAGAGGGCAAATTGTGTCGCAACGTCACGCTTGCTTGACGTTGGGTCCGCTCGTCAGGGTCGCGCCGTTGTCATGGGAGGACAGGAATGAAACGCGCAATTTCCATCGCTTTGATCGCGGCCGCCGGCCTTGCCGCTCTGGTATCGGCTGATCCGGTGCTTGGCACTTATCAGACCCAGCCGGGGGACGCGGGCAATTATGCTCATGTCCAGATTTACCAGTGCGAGGCTGATATCTGCGGCGTGATCCGCAAGGCCTTCGACGCATCGGGCCAATCGATTGCCAGCGACACGATCGGCAAGCGGATGATCTGGGGTATGAAGGCCCAGGGCGGCGGCAAATATGGCAAGGGCAAGATCTGGGCGCCGGACCGCGACAAGGTTTACAGCTCGAAGATGGAGCTGTCGGGCTCGACGCTGGAAGTGTCAGGCTGCGTGCTGGGCATTTGCCGTGGGCAAAGCTGGAAACGTGTGAACTGAGGCCACTTGGTACGCAGGAAGGCTGGGGCCGGTGCGATTGCATCGGCCTTTTTAGTTTTGGGTCGGGGTGTCCCTGCGGTGGCACGACGGGTCTCGCCGACGGGGTGGACGCAATCTTGTGCGGGGTTGTGATGGTGCTGCAGGGGAGGATTGAACTCCCGACCTCTCCCTTACCAAGGGAGTGCTCTACCACTGAGCTACTGCAGCGCGAGGGGCGGGATACTGAGAAATCCCGGTTCGCGCAAGCGTAATCTGGACGCTTTTTCATCGCTGCGGTATGGAACGCGCATGAGCAGGAAACCGACCGAAACCAAGGCCCAAAAGGGCGAGACGCGCGAGGACCGGTTGAAGGCGGCTTTGAAGGCCAACCTTCAGCGCCGGAAGCGGCAGGCGGATGCGCGGTCTGGGTCGGACAAGAACGAAAAGGCAGGCTGATGGATTCTATCGTTGTCACGGGCGGAGCGGAGCTTCGCGGCAGTATCGAGATTGCGGGCGCGAAGAACGCCTGCCTCGCCCTGATGCCGGCGACATTGCTGACCGAGGAGCCACTGACGCTGATGAATGCGCCGCGGCTCTCGGATATCAAGACGATGACGCTTTTGCTGCAATCGCTTGGCTCGGAAGTGCAAAGCCTGCAGGACGGGCGGGTGATCGCCATGTCGTCGCTGGGGCCGATCTCGACCACGGCCGAGTATGACATCGTTCGCAAGATGCGGGCCTCAAACCTGGTGCTGGGGCCGCTCTTGGCGCGCGAAGGCCATGCGGTGGTGTCGCTGCCCGGCGGCTGCGCGATCGGGGCGCGGCCGATGGACATTCACGTCACCGCGCTCGAGGCGATGGGCGCTGAGATCGAGCTGAAGGACGGTTATCTGCATGCCAAAACGCAGGGCGGGCTCAAGGGCGCGCGGGTGCCGTTGCGGTTTGCCTCGGTCGGGGCGACCGAAAACGTGCTGATGGCGGCGACTCTGGCCAAGGGCACGACGGTGATCGAGAACGCGGCGCGCGAGCCCGAGATTGTCGATTTGGCCTCCTGCCTCTCGAAGATGGGGGCGCAGATTGACGGGGCCGGCGCCTCGACCATCACCATTCAGGGCGTCGACCGTCTGGGCGGCGCGACCCATGCCGTGGTGACCGACCGGATCGAGTTGGGGACCTATATGCTGGCGCCTGCCATTTGCGGTGGCGAAGTCGAGTGTCTTGGCGGCCGGTTGGAGCTGGTCGAAGCTTTCGCGGCAAAGCTGGACGAGGCCGGGATCTCGGTTGAGGAGACGGCCAAGGGTCTGAAGGTCGCGCGGAAGAACGGGCGGGTTGCAGCGGTGGATGTCCGGACCGAGCCATTTCCGGGCTTCCCGACCGATTTGCAGGCGCAGATGATGGCGCTTCTTTGCACGGCGGATGGCGTGAGCCATCTGGAAGAAACGATTTTCGAGAACCGGTTCATGCATGCGCCCGAATTGCTGCGGATGGGGGCGGATGTCGACATTCAGGGCGGGACCGCAACCGTGACCGGTGTCGAGCGGTTGAAAGGCGCCCCGGTGATGGCGACGGATTTGCGCGCTTCGGTGTCGCTGATCCTCGCCGGGCTTGCGGCCGAGGGCGAGACGGTGGTGAACCGGGTCTATCACCTTGACCGCGGATACGAGCATGTCGAAGAGAAGCTGGGCGCGGTCGGGGCCAAGATCGAACGGGTGCCGGGCGTATGACCGAAGACGCGCGGTTCGAAGACGGGGTCGAGCGCCCGTTGCGCCTTCGGGCCGAGGATGCCGAGGATCTGGGTGTTCTGGCGGCTTTGATCCAAGACGCCGTGCTGCCCGCGAGTGAAATGCGCTGGGAGCGGGGGCGCCGCCGGTTTTCCTGCCTGATCAACCGGTTCCGCTGGGAAGACAAGCCGGGGGCCGAGCGGCAGGGGCGCGGTGTCGAACGGGTGCAGTCGCTTTTGGTGTTCGACGATGTTCTTAAGGTGTCTCAACAAGGGCTTGAGGCCCGTGATGCCGATACTGTGCTGTCCCTTCTGACGCTGGCGTTCGAGGCGGGCGAAGATGGTATGGGGCAGATTGTTGTGACCTTCGCAGGTGATGGCGCGGTCGCGCTGGACGTCGAAGCTGTGAATGTCATGTTGCAGGATGTGACCCGGCCCTATCTTGCGCCATCGGCCAAGTCGCCGTCGCATCCCGACTGATCGACGCCCCAACGCTTGAGACCCGGCGCGTGGCGCAGTAAGACGCGGGTCAAACCTGGACCTGATCTGATGCCACAGTTTCTCTCGACCACCGACCCTGATTTCGAGGCCCGCTTCCAATCGCTTCTGTCGATGAAGCGCGAAGACGCGCCCGACGTGGCGGCCACTGTGTCTGAAATTATCGCGCGGGTGCGCGCCGAGGGCGACGCGGCCCTGATCGAGTTGACCGAACGGTTCGACCGGGTGTCCTTGACGCCCGAGACGCTGGCCATCTCGGATCAAGAGATCGAAGAGGCGGTCGACAAAATCACCGATGACGAGTTCGAGGCGCTGAAGCTCGCCACCGCGCGCATCCGGGCGTACCACGAACGCCAATTGCCTCGGGACGAGAAATGGACTGATCCGACGGGCGCGATGCTGGGCTGGCGCTGGACGCCGATCTCGGCGGCAGGGCTTTACGTGCCGGGCGGGCTGGCGACCTATCCTTCGTCCGTTCTGATGAATGCCATTCCAGCGACGGTGGCCGGGGTTGAACGTCTGGTGATGGTGGTGCCCACGCCAGATGGGGCGGTCAATCCCGCGGTTCTGGCGGCAGCGCGCATGGCCGGTGTCGACAAGGTATACCGGGTCGGTGGCGCGCAGGCTGTTGCGGCGCTGGCCTATGGCACCGAGACGATCCGTCCGGTCGACAAGATCACAGGTCCCGGCAACGCCTATGTGGCGGCGGCGAAGCGGCAGGTCTTCGGCAAGGTCGGGATCGACATGATCGCCGGGCCGTCCGAGATCCTGGTGATTGCCGACGCCGACAACGATCCCGATTGGGTGGCGATCGACCTGTTGAGTCAGGCGGAACATGATGCCAGCGCGCAGTCGCTGCTGATCACGACCGATGCGGCCTTCGGGCAGGCGGTGGCCGAGGCTGTCGAGGCGCGGCTGCAAACGCTGGCCCGGCACGAGATCGCAGGCGCAAGCTGGCGCGACTATGGGGCGATCATCACCGTGCAGAACCTGGGCGAGGCGGCGGCGCTGACCGATGACATCGCGCCCGAGCACCTTGAGATCTGCGTCGCCAATCCGGGCGCCCTGGCCGACAATATCAGCCATGCCGGCGCGATCTTCCTTGGCCCTTGGACGCCCGAAGCCATTGGCGACTATATCGGCGGCCCGAACCACGTCTTGCCGACGGCGCGCTCGGCCCGGTTCTCGTCCGGGCTTTCGGTGCTGGACTTCATGAAGCGCACCACCATTGCGGAAATGACGCCGGGCGCCTTGGCGCAGATCGGACCGGCGGCCGAGACCCTGGCCAAGAGCGAAAGTCTGGAAGCGCATGGATTGAGCGTGCGTGCACGGCTTGATCGGCTGAACGAGTAACCTTCGTTTCCGAAACGTTAACGTTGAAAATGGCTAAAGCCACCGTCCTCCCACCCCTAGTATCGGAGGGGGATTATTAAGGTTCCGTGTAGGTCGACCAGCCGGTTTCGAACGACAGGCATGCAAGGACGCGCGGCGCGCTCTGCGCCTCTATCGCCGCGCGCTCAGGCCATTCGTCGCCCCGATCACCCGCAC
Source organism: Silicimonas sp. (assembly GCA_022826385.1). GTDB lineage: Bacteria > Pseudomonadota > Alphaproteobacteria > Rhodobacterales > Rhodobacteraceae > JAJDOD01. The sequence goes on along the minus strand of JAJDUZ010000006.1, from coordinate 4,963 downwards.
CACCCGTGTGGCCGCGAGATCCTGCGCCGACAGGGCCCGCCCGACCGTCAATTCTCGCGACTGCACCGTCGAGACCGGTTGCGGCGTGCGCGGGGGCACGGCGCGGAACACATAGATCATCTCGCCATTCACCGGGCCGTCCGTTTCGGGCACCAGCGCCGCGCCGAACCAGCCCTGCGTCGGTGGCAAACCGGTGGCGCGTACGATCGCGCCCGTGGGTGTCTGTTCGATGCTCAGCGCGGTGACTTGGGCGACTCGGGGGCGTGGATCGGTCTCGACCTCGACCGGTACTTCGGCCACCTCTTCCTCGGTGCTGCCGAACCAGTTGAACGGGTTGAGGCGGCTTTCCGAAACGCGCGCGCACCCGCCAAGGGCCGTCGCTACTGCAACCACAAGGATCAAACTGCGTGCCGTCATATCTCGCCCCTCGGTTCCTGACATTCCTGCTAGCGCAAAGTGCTGGCCAAGAAAAGGAAGTCTGGACCTCTGCCCCTGATCGGCCTAACTCACACCCATGGCCAGTGCAGCATTCGAAGACATCGCCGACACGTTCGACTTTCTGGACGATTGGGAAGATCGCTATCGCCACGTGATCGATATGGGCAAGGCGATGGAGCCCTTGCCCGAAAGCCAACGTGTGCCGGCGACAAAGGTCGAGGGTTGCGCCAGTCAGGTCTGGCTGGTGCCCGCGGTGGAAGACGGTCGTGTCTCGTTCCGGGGCGACAGCGATGCAATGATCGTGCGCGGGTTGATCGCCGTTCTGATCGCACTTTACGACGGGCTCACCTTTGACGAGGCGCTGGCGGTCGATGCTCCGGCTGAGCTTGGCCGTTTGGGCTTGAACGAGCACTTGTCGGCACAGCGCTCGAACGGGTTGCGCGCCATGGTGCAACGGGTGCGCGACATTGCCGCTGCGGCGCAGGACGCCTAGCGACGTCGTTTGCTCCGATGCGGCCGTGGCAGCCCGTGGGCCAGAAGACCGGCATACAGCAACAAACCCAATATGTGGCTGAGATCGAGGGGCGCCAAGACGAGAGCCGTCGTGGTCGGAGCAAATTCCGGCCAGGCGGGCGATGCAAGCGAGAAGACAAGATCGCCGTAGCCGGGGGAAACCGGTTGGGCTGCGCTGGCAGCTGGCTGAAAGGGAACCGTGGCAGCCTGCGCGCGCGGGGCAGCGAGACCGGCAAACAGGCAAATGACAAGACGAAGCAGAGTTTACCTCGCGCAGGTGAGAAGGGTGCGCGCAGTTCAGCCGTTCAGGGTTGAGATATGGTTAACCCTACACCTCAGCCCGTTTCGTTTGCCAGGCGCGACATGGCCTCGCCAAGTTCGCCATAGCCGGTGAAGCGGCGGACGAATGTCAGGCCCAGACGGTCGGCACAGGCTTCTGCTTTCCGGGTCAGCTCCGGGTCATCGGTCTGCGCCTGATAGACCAGCGTCTCGTAATGGCCAAAATAGCTGTCGCGCAACTCCGGGTGTCGGTCGAGGCCCAAGGGCTCCCACACGAAGGCGTCGAATTGGCGCACCAGAAAGTCGGTCAGGTAAAACGCGGTGAACTCGGTTTCGGCCCGCTCAACGAACATGTCCGTGCCTTCGAAGAACGCATAACAATGGGGCCCGGGTAACATGTCGAGACCCAACTCCTCGGCCGCTTTCTGCAAGAGACCGCCGGTGCCGCAATCCGCATAGGCCAGAAAAATCCGGTCGTAGCCTTGCGCCTTGGCAACGGCCTCTCGAACCGCCGGGACGATCCGTTCGGGATGATTGTGCAGGATGGCGGGCAGGCATTGCAAATCGAGGTGATCCATCTGCCCGGTGAAGACGAGGATCTCGCGCGCCAAAGCCCCGCAGGCCAGCACAAGGATGCGACCGCCAGTCTCGGCGCTGTATCCGTCTTCGGTCAGTGTCTGGTCATCGATCACGGCCGGCGTCTCCATCGGCCTTGAAGTATCCCGGGGGTGTCACCGCAGGTGACAGGGGGCAGAGCCCCCTTTGGCGCCCGGGCTCAGCCAGCGGCCATCTGGTTGTGCTTGCGCGCCATGAATTCCTTCGCCGTTTCAACCGCAACAGCAGCGTCCCGGCAATAGGCATCTGCCCCGATTGCCTTGCCGAATTCTTCGTTCAACGGCGCACCGCCGACAAGGATGACGTAATCGTCGCGAATGCCCATTTCGACCATCGCGTCGATGACGACCTTCATATAGGGCATCGTTGTCGTCAGCAGGGCCGACATGCCAAGGATATCGGGTTTGAAGTCGTTCAGCGCTTCCACATAGTTTTCGACCGGGTTGTTGATCCCGATGTTCAGAACCTCGAAACCGGCGCCTTCCATCATCATCGTCACCAGGTTCTGGCCGATGTCGTGGATGTCGCCCTTGACCGTGCCGATGACCATCTTGCCGATGGTCGGCGCACCGGTTTCGGCCAGAAGCGGTTTCAGGATGGCCATGCCGCCCTTCATCGCATTCGCGGCCAGCAGAACTTCCGGCACGAACAGGATGCCGTCGCGGAAATCCTCGCCCACGATCTTCATGCCGCCGACCAGCGCTTCGGTCAGAACCTTGTAAGGTGCCCATCCGCGATCCAGCAGGATACGCGTGCCTTCCTCGATCTCTTCTTTCAGACCGTCATAGAGGTCGTCGAACATCTGTTGGACAAGTTCCTCGTCATCCAACTCGCTCAGGACGATATCGTCTTCTTCTTCCGACATGTGCTTTCCTTGGCCCGAAAAACAAAAGAGGTTCCCCCGGTTATCGGGGAAACCTCGCGATTTCAAACGTCGATTTGCGACTTAACGCTTCACGCCCGCGACTTGCGGCGGCGCGCCCACAGTCCCAGACCGCCAAGACCGGCGAGCAACATGGGAGCCGTGGCCGGCAGCGGCACAGGTGTCGCGAAGGTCGCGATTTCCTGCGACAGCGCGTCCGCAACCTTCTGATGAACCCAGTCGGTTGGATGGATCTCATCATAGAAGACGTAGTTCAGCGGGTTTGCTGCGCAGTCTGTCGGGTTATAGATGCATGGGATTGGCTGCAGTTGCTGCCCGTTGGCGATCGCTTCGCTCAAGATCTGGTTGAACAGGCCGTTGGTGTCGAAATAGCGGATGTCGCTGTCTGGCAGTCGACGGTCAAGCTTGGCCATCGCTTTCGCCAGTTTTTCGTTGAACTTCGACACGTTGTCACCAAGGGCGGCAACCTCGGGAAGACCAAGGACCAGAATGTTGCTGACGCCGGCGCGGTACAGTTTCTTGACGCCCTTCTTGATGTTCCGAACCATCTTCCGGATTTGCCGGTTGACCCGTGTCCCTTCGTCAAAGGCCCGGAAGTCGTTGCCGCCCACAAGAATGCTTGCAACCGTGTTGCTGTCGACCGAGAGCCCGCTTTGCAGGAACATTTTGACCTGGTCCCGCAAGTCGGGGACGCCGTCATTGTCGCGCACGGCCTTGGCGCCGCCGAATGCGAAATTCGTTCCCGGGCTGAACGGGTTGAGCGATGGCGTCAGGCCGATTTTCGTGGCCCATGTGTCGCCGTTCGTGAACTGCCCATTCGGATAGCTCCGCGGGGGCTCAAAACCCACGGTGGTATCATTGATTCCGGTGCCACCTTGCGCCTTGATTGCGAGATCAAGGTTGCCACTGTCCACCAGTGAATCTCCGAACGTCAGAAGCTTAGCCGTGCTGGCTTGCACATTTGCGACCGAAACCGTGAACAATACGGCCGCTGTCAAAAGTACTGTTTTCATTGCGAATATAGTCCCTCACCCTTACCGGAAAAGCATATGGCACGAATGACCATAGGGAAGGCAAGCGGAAAATTGCCATTGCAATGTTCACTCTATGTTCTTATTCATCTCGGATGTCTTTTTCCTCCAAACCGCGGGGGCGCGCGGCCCTTTCCAATGAAGCCGGTCGCTTCGAACCTTACGCTGTGGTCGCGGTTGAGGATGGGTGGGAAGATGACGAACCACCTCCGGTCCTGCGCACCGAAGTAACGGACGAAACGCCTCGCAGCATTATCACGCGGAATACGTCGCCCGACATTTCGTTCGACCGTTCGATCAATCCCTATCGCGGCTGCGAGCATGGTTGCATCTATTGCTTTGCCCGTCCCAGTCACGAATGGCTGGGAATGTCGGCCGGACTTGATTTCGAGACCCGGCTGATTGCAAAGCCAGCAGCGCCAAGTCTTCTCGCACGCGAGTTGCGGGCCAAGTCCTATCGCCCCGATGTGATTGCGATCGGGACCAACACAGATCCTTACCAGCCGATCGAGGCCGAGCGGCGGATCATGCGACAGGTGCTGGAAGTGCTGCGCGACCACCGCCATCCGGTTGCGATCGTCACCAAGGGTACACTGATCGAGCGGGACATCGACATTCTGAGCGAGATGGCGCGCGCCGGATTGGCGCGGGTCGGGATCAGCGTCACGACGTTGGACCCGGACGTGTCGCGCAAGATGGAGCCGCGCGTGCCCGCGCCGCGCCGCCGTCTGGAAACGATCCGGCGTTTGTCCGATGCGGGCGTTCCGGTGCGGGTCATGGTGTCGCCGGTTGTGCCGGCGCTGACGGATCACGAGTTGGAGGCCATACTGGCCGCCGGGGCCGAGGCCGGGGCCGTGGCCGCAAGCTGGATCATGTTGCGTCTGCCGCACGGCGTGTCGACCTTATTCCGGGAGTGGGTGGCCGAGCATTATCCCGACCGCGCGGCGCGGATCATGGGCCGGGTGCGCGAATTGCATGGCGGCAAGGATTACGACCCCGAATGGGGGAAGCGGATGACGGGCGAGGGGCTCTTTGCCGAGATGGTCGCGCAGCGTTTCGACGTGGCGAGAAGGCGCCTTGGACTGGCAACGGAATTGCCCGCGTTGCGGACCGATCTCTTTGCGCCGCCGGCGCGCAAGGGGGACCAACTGACGTTGTTTTGACGCCAGGTGTTTCGCGGCCTGTCGGCCGCGACCCGGGGGGG
>JAJDUZ010000068.1 GCA_022826385.1 Silicimonas sp. | reverse complement strand
CCCCGCCTGAGTCGAAACGGCGGCTGGAAGCCTCCGCAATGCGCCAACGACAACCAGCCGGTGATGAAAATCGCGCTTGCGGCATGATTCGCGAAGAACATCAAAAATACAAAAAGTGAACCATACAAGAATCACGCCCGCCTGCCCTGACGATCTTGACCCGATCAATGGATGGAATCCAACGGATGTGCATGTGCGCATCTATCGCCCTGATGCGCCGATCCGGCGGGCGGTGGCGTATCGCGTTAAGGAGGATGCGCCGATGTCGATCAGCCACGAAACGGCCTTTCACGAACGCACCTCGGCGCTGACCCAGAACTTTGCCCCGGCGCGGAACCTGTGGACACCGGTGTCGTTCCCGGCGACAGGAACGACCGGCGAATACTGGGCCTGCCGCGAGAACGTCACGCTGCAAGACATGAGCAGCTTGCGGAAATACGACATTGTCGGCCCCGATGCCGAGCGGTTGCTGCAACGCGTGGTCACGCGCGATGTCGCGCGGTTGGCTGTTTGGCGCGGCACCTATGCGCTGATCTGCGACGACACGGGCGCGGTTGTCGATGACGGCACGCTGTTCCGGCTGGCGCCTGATTTGTTCCGCTGGTGCTGCGGCAATGAGCAAAGCGCGCGGATGCTGGAAGCTCTGGCCACATCCGAGGGCATGAATGTGCGCATTCGCGACATGAGCGAGGCTTTGGTGAACCTTGCCTTGCAAGGGCCGAAATCGCGCGACGTGCTGGACGGGCTGGTCTTCACGCAGCCACACGTGCCCGCGCTTGAGCATGTGAAGTGGTTCGGCGTCACCGTGGGCCGCCTGAACCACCGTGAAGGTGTGCCCTTCATGCTGTCGCGCACCGGCTATACCGGCGAGTTGGGGTACGAGATCTTCTGCGCCCCGGATGATGCGATTGCGATCTGGGATGCCCTGATGGACGCAGGCGCGGCGCATGGCATCACGCCGATGGGCAATGCGGCTTTGGATATTCTCCGCCTTGAGGCGGGGCTGGCCGCCGCCGGGCAGGAGTTCGCACCGGGTGCCGATGCCTATGAGGCCGGGCTTGGCTTCGCGATCAACCTCGGCAAATCTGACTTCACCGGCAAGGCCGCGCTTGCCCGCAATGCCGAGGCACCGCGCCGGGTGTTGAAGGGGCTGATGTTCGAATGCCTCGACCTGCCGTTGCATGGCGCACCTGTTTTCCTTGGGGAGCAGCAGGTGGGGCAGGTCACCTCGGCCACGCGGTCGCCGAAGTTCGAGCGGACGATTGCGATGGCCCGGCTTGCGGTCGAGCACGCCGAGACCGGCACCGCGTTGCAGGTCGGCCAGATGGACGGGCACATGAAGCGCCTGCCCTGCACGGTGACCGACATCCCATTCTACGATCCCAAACGCGAAAGGGCCCGCGCATGAGCGACGCTGTCGTTGAACTGGAAGGCGTCTGGAAGGTCTTTGGCGACCGCGCCCCGCAGGCCATGGAGGCGATCCGGACCGAAGGTCTGGGCAAGCCCGAGGTGCTCGAGCGGTTTGGCGCCGTGGTCGGTGTGAAAGACGCCAGCTTCAAAGTGGCCGAGGGCGAGATTTTCTGCCTGATGGGCCTTTCCGGTTCCGGCAAGTCGACCCTTGTGCGCCACATCAACCGGCTGATCGAACCGACCGCCGGCACCATCCGCATTCTGGGCGAGGATATCGGCGCCATGAAAGCGGACGCCCTGCGCGCCGTCCGGGCCGAAAAGATCGGGATGGTGTTTCAGAACATGGCCCTGCTGCCGCACCGCTCGGTCCGCGACAATATCGGTTTTGCGCTGGAGCTGCGGGGGATGGACGCCTATCACCGGTCGCAACTGGCCGACAAGGCACTGGAGACGGTGTCGCTGCACGGCTATGGCGACCGCCTGCCGTCGGAACTGTCGGGCGGGATGCAGCAGCGCGTGGGCTTGGCCCGCGCCTTGGCGGCAGACCCCGAGATCCTGTTGATGGACGAACCCTTCTCGGCGCTGGATCCGCTGATCCGGCGAAACCTGCAGGACGAATTCCTCAGCCTGTCGGCCAATCTCAAGAAGACGACCGTGTTCATCACCCACGATCTGGACGAGGCCATTCGGATGGGCGACCGGATCGGCATCATGAAGGATGGCGAGATCGTCCAGATAGGCACCGCCGAGGATATCGTGACGGCCCCGGCGGACGACTATGTGGCCGACTTCGTAGCCGGGATCTCGCGCCTGAAGCTGGTATCGGCGGCGAAGATCATGGTCTCTAAGGATCAGCACGAGGCCAAACATGGGCCGATTGATCTGGGGCTTGAGCATCCCGTTGCACATCCCGAGGACGATCTGGACACGCTGGTCGAACTCAGCACGCATTCGGACCATCCGGTCCTGATCAAGGCGGACGAGGCCATTCTGGGCATCGTCGACAAGAACACGCTGCTGCACGGCATTCAGGGGAGCGCGAACGCATGAGCACGGCCACCACAAACCTGTCCGGCGCAGAAACCCGCGATGTCAGCGACCGCGATGTGGCCGTCGGCACCTTCGTGACGGAAGGCGAGCGTTACTACGCCCCGGCCTTCGAGGACATCCAGAAACGCGAGACACCGTTCTGGCGCCTGAACCTCTGGGCGCTGCTGATCCCTTGGTTCTGGGCGGCCTATCGCGGGCTCTGGCTGCTGTTCTGGGTGGCGCTGGCCGTGGATGTGCTGGCCATTGTGTGCCTGTTACAGATCATCAAGTACTCGCCCCTTCTGGCCGAGGCCGAGATCAACGCCAGCGCCAATGCAACGCTGGTGGCGCGCTATACCAGTTGGCTGCAAGTCTTCACGACGACCGGGCTTGTGGTGCTGATCGCCGGGCGGCTTTGGCTGGGGCATGTCGCGAACCACTGGTATTACAGGCAATATTCGCGCTGGCGGATCAACAGCGAGACCCCTTCCGGCATCAGCATGAAGCGCGTGGTGATCGGTGCGGTCATCATGGCGCTTGTCATGCCGCTGACCTTCTATCGTGCGACCCAGCAACGGCTGGACGATCGTGCCTGCTTGAACCAGTTGCGCGCGGGCGAGCAGGTCGAGGGGCTTTACAGCGTCTATGGCGTGGCCAGCCCAGACGCCCTTCTGCCCCTGATGCAGTCACAGGCGGACGAGTTGACGACCCGCCGCGCGACGCTGGATGCGCTGGACGAGTTGACCGACGCGCAGAAATCCGAACGCTCGCGCCTGCGCAGCGAAGCCCGGCAGCTGGACCGCAGCATCGGCACGGTTGAAGACTATCAGCAGATCACCGCGCGCGACCGGTTCGATTGTGGCTTCATCGACGACTTCCCGACGCTGGCCCGGCTCGACCCGCCTGAAAGCGTCACCTATCGCCGCGTCCCGGACGAGGCTGCAATTGCCAATGGCGAGGTCGGTGCGACGATGCTTCTGCGCAACGTCAAGGACCCGGTCGAGGGACGGAAGGTCTCCATCTTCACCTATACCGCCGAGTCGATCGACATCAGCATCAACTACCTTCGCGCCTCGTATGCGACCTTCTTCGACACGATGACCAGCATCCTGCGTCAGTCGCTGATCCGGGTCGAGGTTGCGTTCATGGAAACACCTTGGCCGGTGGTCGCCTTCCTCTTCCTTGTGCTGAGTTGGGCATATACCGACCGCGCGACCACCGTGTTTGTCGCCAGTTCGCTGGTGTTCCTTGCGGTGTTCGAGCTTTGGCAAATCGCGATGCAAACGATGGCGCTGGTGGTCGTCGCCACCGCGATCTGTGTCTTTGTCGGCCTGCCGGTCGGGATATGGATGGCAAAGAACAAGTATTTCCGATGGTTCACCGAACCGGTGCTGGACGTGATGCAGACGATCCCGTCGCTGAGTTATCTTGTGCCCGCGGTCGCCTTCTTCGGCATCTCGCAACCGCCCGCCGTTCTGGCAACCGTCGTCTTCGCCATCCCGCCGATGGTCAAACTGACCGCGCTTGGCATCCTGCAAGTACCGGAAAGCACCAAGGAGGCGGCGCTGGCCTTCGGCGCGTCCGACCGGCAGCTTCTGCGCAAGGTTGAACTGCCGATGGCGGTACCCTCGATCATGGCGGGGCTCAATCAGACCATCATGCTGGCGCTGTCCATGGCGACGATCTCGGCCTTTATCGGGGCTGCGGGTCTGGGCGCGCTTGTCACGGAATCACTCGGCGATGCGCAGGCAGGGAAAGGCCTGCTCGCCGGAATTGCAATCGCACTGGTTGCAATGATGATCGACCGGATTCTTCGCGGGGTCCGGGCGTCCTTCAGCCGAATCTAACGGCTCAACTCACGAAAAACTTCAGGGAGAAACGACATGAAGAAACTGATGACAGCAACGGCCCTCGTTGCCGCGCTGGCCGCGGGCAGCGCGACGGCGCAGGAGAAGGTGATGATCGCCGATCCAAGCTGGAACGGTGCACGCGCCATCGGCCAGGTGCTGGCCGCCATCATCAACGGCCCGATGGGCTCGGAAGCCGAGGTCGTGACCGGCATGAACCAGCAGCCGGTGATCTATGCCGGTATGGACAAGGGCGACGGCTCGATTGACGTGCATCCTGACATGTGGATGCCGAACTGGCAGTCGGCCTGGGATCAGTATGTCGACGGCAACCAGACCATCGCCACGAACGAAGGCTATCCCGGCACCTCGATGCTCTATGTGCCGCATTACATGTCGGACAAGATCAACTCGATCGACGACCTCAAGAACCCCGAGATCGCCGCGATGTTCGACACCGATGGCAACGGTCTTGGCGAATACTGGGCCGGTGACGTGACATGGGCCTCGACGAAGCGTTGGCAGATCAAGTTCAAGTCCTATGGCCTCGACAGCCTGTGGGAGCCGAAGATCATCTCGGCTGACACGTTCAAGGCCGGTCTTGCCGCCGCCTATGCTGCCTCGCAGCCGCAGCTTTTCTATTACTGGACCCCGGAAGCTCTGCACGTGCAGTACGACCTGCACATGCTCGACGAACCGGCCCGCTATGACGGCTGCGAAGACGTCGATCTGGACGCCGAAGACTGGCTGGAGGTCTCGCATTTCGACTGCGTGATCGCCAACAACCTTGTCTATGTCGCTTATTCCAAATCGCTGGAGCAGCGGAACCCGGCCGTGGCCAAGATGCTGGCGAACGTGAAGTTCGACGGTCTGGAAATCGCAGGTTGGATCCAGGAAATGTTCGACAACAAGCGGGACCCGCAGGAAGTTGCCGAAGAGTGGATCGCGGACAACAAGGACCTGGTCGACAGCTGGATCAACGGCTGATCTTCGCGGTCATGAAACACGTGAATGCCGGGGCCTGCCCCGGCATTTTCATTTTGGGTCCGGTTCGGCGTCAGGCGACTTGAGCGTGGACCACGTGTCGTCGCGGGGCGGCGATGGCGGTGTCACGCAATCCTGTCGGTGGATGTTCACCTTGGCGATGAAGTGCGCCGAGACGGGGGCCGTCACGAAAAGAAACGCCATGATCAGCAATTCGTGGATCGACGGGTCGCCCGCCGCCAGCGCCGACAGCATCGACGCCAGAAGCAGCATCCCGATCCCGATCGTACCGACCTTGGTCGGTGCGTGCAGACGCGTCATCGGGTCGTTGAACTTCAGCAGCCCGATCACGCCGACAAGGACGAAGCCCGAGCCGATCAGCAGTGAAATGCCAGCGGCATATGTCGCGACGGTTTCCAGCATCATTCGATGATGTCCCCCCTCAGCAGGAACCGGGCCAAGGCCACGGTCGACACGAAGCCCAGCATCGCCACCAGAAGCGACACCTCGAAATAGACCTTCACGCCTTGGTGGATGCCAAGAACCACGATGATCCCGATGGCGTTGATGACCATCGTGTCCAGCGCAAGGATGCGGTCGCCCGAGGTCGGGCCTTGCACAAGGCGCACCATCGACAGCACTTGGCCCAAGGCGAGCGCCACGAAGGCCACGATGAGCGCGATGTCCATAAAAGCTGTTGCGGAACTCATGCGAAGATCTCCAACAGGCGGCGCTCGTAGCGCGATTTGATCTCGTCCCGGGCCCCGTCCGGGTCATCGGTGTGCAGCACATGGACCAGCAAGCTGTGCCCTTCGTCCGAGAGGTCAGCCGACACGGTACCCGGCGTCAGGGTGATGGTGCCTGCCAGCATGGTGATCGCCTCGGGCTGTTTCAACTCCAGCGGCACCACGATCCATTCGGGCTTCAGCTTGGAATTAGGGACCGTCAGCACGATCCACGCCACTTGGATATTGGCGACGATGATGTCCCAGATGACGATGACGCTATAGCTGACCATCTTGCCCATCCGGAACCCTTGCGGCGTGTCCGGCCACCAGATCGACGTGCCCCATGGGATCAGGATGCCAAGGATGATCCCGAAGACCACCATGCCCGCCGTCACATCGTTTTGCAGCAGGACCCAGACCACGGCCAGGATCAGCGTCAGAAGCGGGTGCGGCATCAGCCAGCGGATTGCACGTGACATGTCAGTACTCCTCCTTCGGCTTGCTCAGCTTGCCGGGCGTTTCCAGCACGGTGGTGGTGTAGGCCTGCGGATCGAACAGCTCTTCCGCCATATCGGTCGCCACGCCGTGGACCTGCCCGGCGAAGACAGTGTGCGCAACAAGCAGCGCAAAAAGCCCGCCGGTCGCGGCATAGGCAAGGATCGACGGGCGCTCGGGGCGTTCGGCCGCTTCGTCGGGCTCAACGCTGTGGGCCTTCCAGAACACGACGCTGCCCGCGCGCGCGAAGCCAAGGATGCTGATCAGGCTGGACGACAGGACAATCGCCCAAATCCAGACGACCAACGTTTGGTCATATGCCGCATCCAGCACCATCAGCTTGCCAAGGAAACCTGAGAGCGGCGGCAAGCCGGCCATGGCGATGGCTCCGGCAAAGAACATGCCCGCCGTCAGAGCCGTGCCGGACATCGGCGCTTGCGTCGTCAGGTCGACATTGCCCCGGCCTGTGCGGACAAGGTCCGACACAAGGAACAGCACCGCACCGGCCAAAGTCGAATGGATGATGTAGTAAAGCGCGGCGGCAATGCTGACCGGCGTGAACATCGAGATCGCGACCATCACCATGCCCATCGATCCGATCACCGAGAAGGCCACCAGCCGGTCCAGCTTCTTCGCGGCCAGAACACCGATCATGCCGATCGCCAGCGACACCAGCGCGGCGGGCAGCAGCCAGACGTCGTGCAGGCCCGCGGTCACTTCAAGCTCGGGATGGAAGATCATCGTATAGACCCGGATGATCGCATAAGCGCCCACCTTGGTCATGATCGCAAAGAGCGCGGCGACCGGAGCCGGGGCCTCGGCATAGCTAGACGGCAGCCAGAAATGCAGCGGCACCAGCGCCGCCTTGATCGCGAAGACCAGCAGCAGCAGCACGGCGGCAACACGGATACCGACCGTTTCGGACGCGTCGATCAACTGCACGCGCGCAGCCAGGTCGGCCATGTTGAGCGTGCCGGTCTCGGCATAGATTGAGCCGAGCGCGAAGAGGAACAGCGTCGAGCCGATCAGGTTGAAGAGCACGTATTGCACCCCGGCCCTCAGCCGCGCATTGCCGCCCGCGTGGATCATCAAGCCATAGGACGCAATCAGCAGGACCTCGAAGAACACGAAGAGGTTGAAGAGGTCACCGGTCAGAAACGCCCCAAGGACGCCCATCAACTGGAACTGGAAGAGCGCATGGAAGTGCCGCCCCCTCTCGTCCCAGCCCGAGCCAATTGCGTAGAGCAGCACGAACAGCGCCAAGACGCTGGTCAGCAGAACCATCATCGTGGACAGCCGGTCTCCGACCAGCACGATCCCGAAGGGCGCCGCCCAATCGCCAAGGCGATAGAACAGCACGGAACCATCCGAGACCTGCCATGCCAGCGACGCCGCAATGGCAACAAGCGCCGCCGTTCCGGCGACCGAGAAGACGCGCTGGATGCCAATGTGATAGCGCGCGGCCAGCACGATGAACGGCGCAAGCAGTGCCGGCAGAACAACGGGGGCGATGATCCAGTGGGTCATGGCTGGCCCTCCGGCTTAGTACCCTCGTCTTCGCGCTGGTCATCCACGTGGTCGTCATCCGAGCCAAGGAAGGCGCCAAGACCGATCATCACGATCACGGCCGTCATCCCGAACGAAATCACGATGGCGGTCAGTACCAGCGCCTGCGGCAGCGGATCGGTATAGGTCGTCATGTCATCATTCAGGATCGGCGCGGCCCCGATGGTCAGGCGACCCGAGGCAAAAAGGAACACGTTCACGGCATAGGTCAGCAGCGAGATGCCAAGGATCACCGGGAAGGTGCGAAGGCGCAGCACCAGATAAATGCCGGCGGCGGTCAGAATGCCAATGGCCGAGGCGACAAGAAATTCCATCTCAGTTGCCCTCCGCCGCGGTGTCACTTGCGCCATAGGGCAATGGATCGTCCCTCGACGGGTCGATATCCATTGGATGCTCGCTGTCTTCGGTGTCGGCGCGGCGCGCAAGCCGCGAGAAGCTTTCCAGCGACAGCATCACCGCCCCCACGACGGCCAGGAAGACGCCAAGGTCAAAGAGTGCCGCGGTCGCCAGTTCGAATTCGTTGAAAGGCGGGATCCGCACATAGGTGAAATCCGAGGTCAGGAATGGTTTCGAGACGAACCACGAGCCGATCCCCGTCAGACCCGCCACCAGCACGCCCGCCCCGATCACACCGTGATAGGGATAGCGCAGCCGCGACGACGTCCACGCGAAACCGCTGGCCATGTACTGCATGACAACGGCGATCGAGACGACCAGCCCCGAGATGAAGCCACCGCCCGGCTCGTTGTGACCCCGCAGGAAGATATAGAACCCGACCATCAGCACGACCGGCATCATCACGCGGGTCAGCACCACCATCATCATCGGGTGCATATCCCCGGCCCGCGGCTGGTCGGGCACACGGTTCAACAGCCGCGCCCGCACCGGACCGCCCAGAAGCGTCTCGGTCAGCGCATAGATCAACAGGGCCGCGATCCCCAGAACGATGATCTCGCCATAGGTGTCGAAGCCGCGGAAATCGACGAGGATCACGTTCACGACGTTGGTGCCGCCCCCGCCCTTATAGGAGTTCGCCAAGTGGAACTCGGAAATCGGCGTCGTCACCGCGTCGCGCAGCATATAGTGATAGGCCAGCGCAAAGGTCGCCAGACCGCCCGCAATTGCGACGCCTGCGTCGCGGACGCGGCGTAGCGACGAGCTTTCGATCGGCGTCCGGTTCGGCAGGAAATTCAGCGCCAGCAACAACAGGATGATCGTCACGACTTCCACCGTAAACTGGGTCATCGCAAGGTCGGGGGCCGAAAGATAGACGAACCCGACCGAGACCATCAGCCCAACGATGCCGATCAGGATCAGCGCCAGGAACCGGTTGCGGTGCAGCACCACCAGCGCAGCGGTGGCCGCCACCAGCATCGCCCACCCGGCGATTGGAACGGGACCGGTCGGTTGCAACTCGCGGGTCGCCGGGCCGACGGTGCCGGTGATCCACGCGTGATAGCCTGCCGCCACGATGGCGACGGTGCCGATCATTGCATAACGAGTGAAGGCCCCGTTGTGCAGGCTGTGGCTGAACGCGCGCGCGGCCGCAGCGGCAGCCTCGACGATGGCTTCGAAGATCACCTTGGCCTCGGGGCGCGGCAGCGCATCCCAGATCGCCAGCAGCGGCTTGAAGAGCAGCGTCAGAACAAGACCGCCAACCACGGCAATGATCGACATGTAAAGCGCCGGAACAAGCCCGTGCCAGATCTTGATATACTTGGTCTCCAACTCGGCCACGCCGCCGATCACGGATTTGGCGACAAGGAAGACGAAATCCTGCACCAGGAACGGCGCCACGCCGATCACCACGACCAGCACTACAAGGATCGCAGGCGGCAGCCACATGCCCGGGTTCGGATCATGCGGCTTCGATGGGTAATCGTCGCGAACAGGGCCAAGGAAGGTGTGGCCAATGAAACGGAAGCAATAGGCCGCCGAAAACGTCGAGCCCAGCGTCGCCAGAACCGGAACCAGCCAGTAACTGCCGAAGAGAACGGTGTGGTTCGCCTCCTCCAGCATCATCTCTTTCGAGAGGAAGCCGTTCAGGAACGGGATTCCCGCCATCGACAAAGCGGCAATCGTGGCAATCACGAAGGTGACCGGCATCAGCTTCCGCAACCCGCCCAGCACGCGAATGTCGCGCGTATGCGCCTCGTGATCGACAATGCCAGCCGACATGAAGAGCGCCGCCTTGAAGGTGGCGTGGTTCAGGATGTGGAAGACCGCCGCCATCGCACCAAACGCCGTACCGGTGCCGAGAAGCATGGTAATCAAACCAAGATGGCTGACCGTCGAGAACGCCAGAAGCGCCTTCAGATCGTGCTTGAAAAGCGCGATCACCGCGCCAAGCACCATGGTGATCAGGCCCGCCCCGGTCACCAGCACGAACCATTCGGGCGTGCCCGACAGCACCGGCCACATCCGCGCCATCAGGAAGATGCCCGCCTTCACCATCGTGGCCGAGTGCAGATAGGCGCTGACCGGCGTCGGCGCCGCCATCGCATGCGGCAGCCAGAAATGGAACGGGAACTGCGCTGATTTGGTGAAACAGCCCAGCAGGATCAGGATCAGCGCGGGCAGGTAAAGCGGGTCGGCCTGGATCGCCTCGCGGTTCTGCAGGATGACACTCAGGTCATAACTGCCGACGATGTTGCCAAGGATCAGCATGCCGCCGATCATCGCAAGACCACCCATGCCAGTGACGGTCAACGCCATCCGGGCGCCCTGTCGGCCTTCGGGCAGATGCTTCCAATAGCCGATCAACAGGAACGAAGACAGCGACGTCAGTTCCCAGAACACCAGCAAAAGCAGGATGTTATCCGACAGAACGATTCCCACCATCGCGCCCTGGAACAAGAGCAGATAGGTGAAGAACTCGCCCATATTGTCCTTGCGGCTCAGATAGTGCCGACCATAGGCGATGATCAGCAGCCCGATCCCGAGGATCAGGAAGGCAAAGAAGAAGCCCAACCCGTCGAGCATAAGCGTAAAGTTCAGACCCAGCGTCGGGATCCAATCGATCCGCGCGGTGACCACCTCTCCGGCCAGTACCGCCGGCAGATTGGTCAGAAGTCCCACGAAAGCGGCCAGCGTGACGGTAAAGGTCACACCCGCGCAGGCCGCCCGGCCCGCGGCATTCATCACACCCGGCAGCAATGCGCCAAGGAATGGCAAGGCTACAATGAAGAACAGTGACACCCGCTCGCCCCGTATAGACTTCTTGAGATATATCTACTGAACCGAAATGGTGTTCAAACCGATTCCGGCAAGATCAAATCGCACGGTTTTTGTCGACAAACCGCCCGCGTCCGACTTGCGCGCTTTCAGCGCACACGATTTATCAAAGATGGGGGCTCTGCCCCCGTTGGCTGCGCCAACCTCCCCCGGGATATTTGAGAACAGGCGAAACCCCTTCATCTCTTCCGAAATACGCCCGCCGGAGGCGTCGCGACTGCCGAAGGCAGGCGCAAACACTCGTGTGCGCCGCAGGCGCTCAATCGTTTTCGCAGGGAAACCCAGCCACGCCCCATGCGAGGACGTCATTGACATGCGCCTGCAGGCTATAGGGGGCAGGCTCGCGCCCGCCGCCCGGGTTCCACGCCCAATGCAGGATCAGGTCGTGGTCAAGGTGGCTAGCGATCTCCAGGTGGTCGCGTCCCCCGTTGCGGTCGGGGTCGCGCAACTGGTTGCAGATCTCGACCGCGCTCTTGCCGAACCATTCGGCCTCGACCGGCGCCAGTTGCCACGCCATCGCCACCTGCGGCGCGGCGTGGGGCACGTCGTTCAGGCTGGCGCGTTCGGCGTGGCAGGTCGAGCACAGCACGTATTCGGCACCAATCCGGCTCTCGCCCGCATTGATATTCATACCGTGCGGTCGCGCGCGCCCGTAGCTGGGTCCCGACCACATCGGCAGGTTGTCGGCGCCGACATGGCAGTTCGAACACCGCGGGTGTGACGTGACCTCATAGATGCGGGCAAAGGCCAGAAGCCCCTCGGCGCGGCTGACCGTGCCATCGGCGGGCGGGTCGATCGTCACGTTTTCACCCTCGGCCAAGGCGGGAGCGGACAGAAGCGTAAGCATCAGGGCAAGCCGTTTCATGGGACGCTCCTCAGACAAAGTCGATATGTTTGTTGAACGGCAGCTCGCGCAGGCGCTGCCCGGTCGCGGCAAAGATCGCGTTCCCCAGCGCCGGTGCCGCAGGTGGCACGGGCGGTTCGCCAATGCCGCGGATCTTCGTCTGGTTCTCGAGACCTTTCACGATGATCTCGGGGCATTGATAGAGCCGCATCCCCTCATGCGCGTGATAGTTCGACTGCTCGGCCATACCGTCGGCATAGGTGATCTCGCAGTTGATCGCGTGGCCCAACCCATAGACGACACCGCCTTGGACGAGGTTCTCGAAATTGACCGGGTCCACCACCGTGCCGACGTCACAGGCCACGAACACGCGGTCGATCCTGATGCCACGATCGGTGTTGGTGACCTCTACGACTTCCGCCGTGGGGACACCGAAGCTTTCGACAAACGCGACGCCGCGCCCGCGGTTCGGTCCAAGGTCGCTGCCCCAGTTCGACATCTCTCCTGCCGCTTCCAGCACCTTGCGCGAGGCGTCATGGTCGATCAGGCGCAGGCGTTCTTCCATCGGGTCGGCGCCTGCGGCGTGGCAGAGCTCGTCGATGAACGTGTCGAAGATGAAGCCCGCCCCCGGCGCACCGACGGCCCGCCAGGACGAGACCGGCGCCAGCTCCGGCGCCCGAAAGGCGCACATGCGGAACGCATCGATCTTATAGGGGTTGTTCCACGCCCCTGCCGCAATCTGCGCGTCGGGCCCCGGCACGCTGAGACCGGCCCGGCCCATTTGCGAGCCAATGACCGAGGGGGCAGCGATGTTCACATCGATGGCCGTGATCTGGCCATTCGCGACCGTGCCCCGGCAGCGCCCCATCGAGATATGACGGGGGAAGTCATGCGCGAAATCTTCCTCGCGCGAATAGGTCAGCTTGACCGGCGTGCCGCGCATCTGGTTGGCGATCTCGGCGGCTTGCTTCAGGTGTTCGAATTCCAGCCTGTGGCCGAAACTGCCACCCATATACTGGTTGTGGAACTTGACCTGGTCGGCGTCGTGGCCGGTGATCGCGGCCACTTGCTGGGTCAGCATGATCGGCATCTGGTGGCCGGTCCAGACATCCACCTGATCCTCGGTCACCAGCAGAATGGCATTCAGCGGCTCCAGCGGCGCGTGGGCGACATAAGGCGAGCGGTACTCGGCCGTGATCGCGGTCTCCCCCGCAAGGGCCGCGTCCACGTCGCCGTCATCGCGCCACATGCTGTCGAGTTGCTCTTCCCCGAAACTGTCAGCCAAGGCCTGCCAATGGGCGTCTTGCTCGTGCGGATAAGGGGCATCGCCCCACTCGATCTCCACGGCTTCGGCCGCGCGCATGGCCCGCCACGAATTGTCGGCGATCACCGCGATGCCGCCGGTGATTTCGAGCACGTCTTTGACGCCGCGCATCGCCTTGGCCGCGGTTGCGTCGAAACGGGTCATCGCCCCGCCCTGGCGCGGGTTTACGCGAACCGTGGCGTGCACCATGCCGTCGATTGCCAAATCGATGCCATAGGGCAGCGTGCCGGTTGACTTGCCCAGAATATCCAGCCGTTCCATGGGCTTGCCGATCAGGCGCCATTCGCTGGGATCGCGCAGCGTGACCTTGCGGACGGGTTCTATCGTGGCGGCTGTGGCGGCGAGCTTGGTATAGGCGATCTCGGTCCCGTCGGGCAGGACCACGGCGCCGGCTGCGGTCTTCAGTTGGTCGACCGGCACACCCGTTTGCTGCGACGCGGCCGCTTTCAGCGTCTCGCGCGCAACGGCCCCGGCTTCGCGCAATTTGTCGAAACTGTCCGCCATCGAGGTCGAACCGCCCGTGCCCTGCATCGAGATCAGCTTGGTGATGCCGCGCACGAAAGCGCGCATGTTTTCGGCCATGAAGCTTTCATCGGTCGCCTTGAACGGCACGCCTTCCTCGGCAAAGGCGCGGTTCCAGTAAGCCCCGTTCGGTTCCCCAAAGCTGGTTGTGAACTGGCTGAACTCAAGATCTAGCTCTTCGGCAATCAGCGCGGCTTGGGCCGAGCGGACCCCCTGCCCCTTGTCACCATGCGGCGTGATAAGCGTGACCTTCTCGGCATCGATCAGCACCCATGGGTTGAAGGTGGCGGCGCCGTCGGCGAGCCCCTCTTCCAGCGGGTTCGGCAGGCGGCGCTGCATCATATAGGTGCCGAAGGCGACGCCCCCGGCGATGGCGACCGAGCCGACAAGGAAGGTCCGGCGGGCAATGGTTCTGACGCGTCCCATGGCTCAGGCCTCCTGCAGCTTTTGCGCCGCGGTCTTCACTGCCGCGCGGATGCGGGGATAGGTGCCGCAGCGGCAGAGATTGCCGCTCATCACGATGTCGATGTCTTCGTCGGTGGGCTCGGGATTCATGTCCAGAAGCGAGGCCGCCTGCATGATCTGGCCCGACTGGCAATAGCCGCATTGCGCGACCTGATGCTCGACCCAGGCTTCCTGCACGGCGTGCAGGGCCGCAGGCGTACCCAGACCTTCGATGGTGGTAACTTCGGTCCCGTCCGCCGTGGCCGCCGCCACTTGGCAACTGCGGACGGCGATCCCGTCCATATGCACGGTGCAGGCGCCGCATTGCGCGATGCCGCAACCATATTTCGTGCCGGTCAGACCCAATTCGTCCCGGAGGACCCAAAGAAGCGGCATGTCGTCTTCGACATCCACTTCGTGCGCTTTTCCGTTCACCGTGAGTCGCATGTCAGTCTCCCTAGTGGACAAATTGGACAAAAAGTCGTTTATAGTCTATTTGACAGCAAGCGAAGCCCGAGTCAATGGACGTTATGGATCAAAAGACCCTTGCCATCGTGAAAGCAGGTTGGGCGATGTTCGCCCGCTATGGCTATGCCAAGACGACAATGTCCGACATTGCCGGCGAGGCCGGTGTTGCCCGTCAGACGGTTTATAACGCCTTTGCCAGCAAGGAAGACATTCTGCGGGCCGTGATGCGGCAT
The DNA here is from genome assembly GCA_022826385.1 of Silicimonas sp. Taxonomy (GTDB): domain Bacteria; phylum Pseudomonadota; class Alphaproteobacteria; order Rhodobacterales; family Rhodobacteraceae; genus JAJDOD01. The sequence goes on along the minus strand of JAJDUZ010000068.1, from coordinate 25,865 downwards.
GCCGGCGAGTTGTCGCTGACCGAGATCGAGGCCGAGTGGGAGAAAGACCTGTCACTGGCCGAGAAGCTTGAGGTATTTCAGCGCCTTGGTCCGCAAAGCTGGTACGAGGCCATTCTTGCCGCCCCGGACTGGGGCGAATTGATGGATGGCATGAACAAGATCGGCGCCGAAGAGTTGCGGATCATGGAAGAGAAATGGATCGCGTCGATCACACGGCTTCTGAACCGCCACAGTGACGACGTCGCGGCCACCCTGCCCCTGCAAGAAGTCGCCACGTTCTTTTACACCAGCAGCAAGAACGCGAAATACGGAGTGAGCGGCGTCGACGAGTTGCGGGCGCGGCTTGCCACCATTCATCAGGCAACATTGGCGTTGCTCCAGATCTAGGACGCAATGCGCGCCCGGTCAGACCCGATCGCCACCTTTCCACACCGCGCGGATCACCGGCGTTTCGTTCAACATCGACACCCGCACCATGTCAGCAAGGCAACCTGCTTTCAGACGACCCCGGTCTGCCAATCCGGTTGCATCCGCCGGGTTTGCCGAGACCGTGCGCACCGCGCGCGGCAGGTCGTCCCAGAGCGCGCCCAGCCGGAAGGCCGAGGACAGCAGCAAGGCCGGCACATAGTCTGACGATACGATGTCCAGCAGGCCAGCCTCGGCAAGGTCGGCCGCCGATACATTGCCGGAATGTGAACCGCCCCGCACAAGGTTGGGCGCGCCCATGATGATCTGGATGCCCTCGGCCCGGCAGGCTTCGGCCGCTTCGAAAGTGGTCGGAAACTCGGCCAGGCTGATGCCAATGCTACGCGATTTCGTGACGTGTTCGGAGGTCGTATCATCGTGGCTCGCCAGCGTTGCGCCCAGCCTTGCAGCTTCAGCCACGGTCCCGGCTTCGTGCGCGTCGCGCACCCGCTCGCCCAATGTGCGACGCTCGACAACCAGCGTGTCGAACTCGGCATCGGTGAAGTTGTACTTGCCGGTGTAATAGGTCTTGAGCTGATCCAGATCGCGAAACTGGCGCTGGCCCGGCGTGTGATCCATCAGGCTGACCAGCCCGACGCGGTCTTCGGGGCCGAACTCGGCCAGTTCTTCCAGCAGTGTTTCGGAACACACCTCGGCCCTCAGATGGATCAGGTGACGCACACGCAACGCGCCCGCTGCCCGCAACGAGAGGATTTCGGTCGCCACGTCGCGCGCATATTTGGCATAGGAATCGCCTGTTCGCGTGATCGACCCGGCCCGCAACGCGTCGAAAACGGTGGTGATCCCGGTCGAGGCCAACTCGCCGTCATGCGCTAGAATGGCGGGCACATGGGGCAACTTGACCTTGGGCCGCGGTTCCAGATGGCGTTCAAGGTTGTCGGTGTGCAACTCGACCATACCCGGCAGGATCAGGTCACCGCCGCAATCGACTGCCCCGTGCGGCACAGCATCGCCCTCGGTGATCGCGGCGATCTTGACGCCAACGATGTGAAGCGCGCCGAGAACGACGCGATCTTCCAGCACAAGCTTGGCGTTGGCGAGGCACATCTCACGTGTCATGGTACTGTCATTCTGGTCTGGCAGGGACGGCGGGGAAAGGTGAGAATTCATGTCAGACTTCCAAAGATATGCGGTGTACCATTTGCCCGACGACGCGGATTTGTCCGCGTTCGGGGCACGCTGGCTGGGTTGGGATGTGGCGACCGGCGCACCGGTGCCGCAATACGATGTCGACGGCATTGCAGGCATCACGGCGACGCCGCGCAAATATGGGTTTCACGGCACGCTCAAGCCGCCGTTTCGATTGGCCGATGGGCAGACCGCCGGGGCGTTGCAGGACGCGATGGCAGCGTTTGCGGCCCAAACACCCCCGTTCGGCATCGATGGATTGAAGGTTGCACAATTGGGGCGCTTCCTCGCGTTGGTCCCGGATGGGGACACCGCGGACCTGGCCCGCTTCGCCTTTGCCTGTGTCACGGCCTTCGACAACTTCCGGCGCCCGGCGGACAAGGCCGAGATTGCGCGGCGTCGCGCGGCCGGGCTGACACCTTATCAGGATGAGATGCTGCTGAGATGGGGCTATCCTTTTGTCAGCGACGCGTTTCGCTTTCACCTGACGCTGAGCGGCAAACTTGACGCCGAAGACCTGGCGCAGGCGGCGCAGGCTGCCGAAGGTCTGCTGCCCGCCCTTCCAACACCTTATCGGTTCGAGAGCGTCTGCCTTGCCGGTGAGCGATCCGATGGCATGTTCGAGTTGATCCACCGCTATGCCCTCACCGGATAGAGCCGGCCCAACACCTCCAGCACAGCGTCCTCGATCACCCCGTCATTGCTGATCGTGATAACATCGAGACCCTCCGGCAGCGGTTGGTTTGCGCGTTCCAGACGGCGGGCGATATCTTCGGCATTCTCGCGGCCCCGGTCCTGAAGCCGTTTCATCAGCGTTTCGCGCGATGCGGTGACATTGAGGACGGTCAGGCTTGGAAAGACGGCCGCCGCATCCAGAAGGATCGCGCGCGACAGGTTGATCAGAAGCTGTTCGCCCTTGGCAACCTTGTGTCGATAGCGATCATGGATGCCGTAATGCAGCCCATGCGCCTGCCAACTCATGCAGAACGCGCCTTCGGCCTTGAGAACGGCAAATTCGTCTTCCGTGACAGCATCGTAATCCTCGCCACCCAAGCCGGGTTTGCGCGTGATGACGCGGCGCACAAGGCTGAACTCGGGGCAGGCATCGACAAGGGCCGCCATCAGCGTGTCCTTGCCCACACCCGATGGGCCAACAACGCCGATGAGGCGGCCAGTCACGCCGCGCTCCGATCCGGGGCAAAGGCCGAGACATCGATCTGGCGGTCGCAGACGCGGTCACGCGCCTCTTCATCGTGGAAAATGCCGACAATGGCCGCGCCCCGCGCCTTGGCCTGTTCGATCAGGCTCAGGACAACTTCGCGGTTGGTGCCGTCGAGGCTAGCGGTCGGTTCGTCCAGCAGCATCGCCGGGTACGCGTGAACGAAACCGCGCGCAACATTGACCCGCTGCTGCTCGCCGCCCGAGAAGGTTGTGGGCGACAGGCTCCAGAGCCGTTCCGGCAGATTGAGCCGGGCCAGCATCTTGCGCGCCGCGGCCCGGGCGCTGTCGCGGTCGGTGCCGACGGTCAGCAGGGGTTCGGCCACGACATCAAGTGTCGGCACGCGGGGGACGACCCGCAGGAACTGGCTGACATAGCCGAGCGTTTCGTGCCGCAGCTTCAATATCTCGCGCGGGGCTGCAGTGGTGACGTCGAGACCGGCGACTTTGATCGTGCCCGAAGCGGCAAGGTAATTGCCGTAGATCATCCGCATCAGTGTCGACTTGCCTGCGCCGGACACGCCGACAAGGGCAACACATTCGCCGGGCGCAACGCTTAGCGTGGCATCCTGCATCACGCCGATGGTGGCCGCCCCCTGATTGTGCAGGGTGAAGGTCTTGGCAATGTCTGTGATCTCGATCATGGCGCTGTCCTGCCTGAAGTTCATGTCAAACCTGTAACACCGAGCTGACCAAAAGCTGGGTATAGGCGTGTTGCGGATCGTCGAGCACCTGATCCGTCAGCCCGGTTTCAACCACGTGGCCGTCTTTCATGACCATCAACCGGTCCGCCAGAAGCCGCACCACTGCAATGTCGTGGGTCACCACGATGGCCGAGAGCCCCATGTCACGGACCAGCCCGCGCACAAGGTCGAGAAGCCGCGCCTGTACGCTGACATCGAGACCTCCAGTGGGTTCGTCCATAAAGACAAGGCGCGGGCCGGTCACCAGGTTGCGGGCGATCTGCAGGCGCTGCTGCATCCCCCCCGAAAAGGTTGTGGGCCGATCATCGACCCGGGTTTCGCCGATCTCGACGCGCCCCAGCCAATCGATGGCCTGACTGCGGATCGAGCCATAATTGCGCGCGCCGACGGCCATCAGCCGCTCGCCCACATTGCCGCCGGCGCTGACGCCCATGCGAAGTCCATCGCGGGCGTGCTGGTGAACGAAGGCCCAATCGGTGCGCGAGAGCATCCGCCGTTCAGGTTCGCTCATCGTGAGCGTGTCTTTCGGCCCCTCGGCGCGGGTGTCGAAGATGACTTCGCCCTGATCCGGCGCAAGATGGCCGGCGAGGCAATTCAGCAAGGTCGATTTGCCCGAGCCGCTTTCGCCGACTATGCCCAGAACCTCGCCCGGCCAGAGATCAAAGCTGACATCGGCACAGCCGATCTGGCGGCCATAGTGTTTCGAAAGATGTCGTACATCGAGAAGCGGTGTCATGCGGCTGTCTCCGCCAGTTCGGTGCCGCGATGGCCGTTGGCGCAGCGGGTTTCGCAGTAATCCGTGTCAGAGCAAACGAACATGCGCCCGCCCTGATCGTCGGTGATAACCTCGTCGAGATAACTGTCCTCGGCGCCGCAAAGCCCGCAAGGATGCGGTGCCTTCGAGGGGTCGAACGGGTGATCTTCGAAATCGAGACTGACGGTATCGGTGTAAGGCGGCAGCGCATAGATGCGTTGCTCGCGCCCTGCCCCGAAAAGCTGGATCGCGGGCATATTCATCTTAGGATTGTCGAATTTAGGGATCGGCGACGGATCCATCACATAGCGGCCTTCGATCTTGACCGGATAGGCATAGGAGGTCGCGATATGGCCGTGGCGGCTGATGTCTTCGTAGAGCTTCACATGCATGAGCCCGTATTCCTCAAGCGCGTGCATCTTGCGGGTCTCGGTCTCGCGCGGCTCGAGGAACCGCAAGGGCTCGGGGATGGGCACCTGATAGACGAGGATCTGATCCTCGCTCAGCGGCTCTTCCGGGATGCGGTGCCGGGTCTGGATGACGCTGGCGTCGGACGTGACGGTGGTCGTCGCCACTTCGGCCGTCCGCTCGAAGAACGAGCGGATGGAGACGGCATTGGTGGTGTCATCCGCACCCTGATCGATGACCTTGAGCGTATCATCCGGCGTCAGCGTCGCTGCGCTGACCTGCACCCCCCCGGTGCCCCAGCCATAGGGCATGGGCATTTCACGGCTGGCGAAGGGCACCTGATAGCCGGGGATCGCGAGCCCCTTGAGGATCGCGCGGCGGATCATCCGCTTGGTCTGTTCGTCGAGATAGGCGAAGTTGTAATCGCTCATGAGCCAGTCTTTCGCTGATCCGGGTGAGGGCGTGGTGAGGACGGGACAGCACATCGCACTCGTCCAGAACGAGGAGCGCGACGCGGTGGGCCAGAATAGTCTGCCGCACAAATGGCTGCAGGTGGGCGCTTGGCGCAATCTCGATCGCCAGGCGCACTTTGGCGCAGTAGAAACTGACGACAAGAGGGCCGATCCGATGTGCCCGCCGGATCTTGTGGCCGGCAAGACGCCTGGCCCGCAAATGCGGCCAAAGCAGGCGTTCGGCGTCGGAGCAACTGGTGCGCAACACGCGCGCTTCGTGTGTGAGTTCGGGGGGCTGTGTCATGGTGGCGTGGGTCTCCCGCACCCTCTCCACCCGGCCCCTCACCCCCACTCGGACCCTCTCCCCGCATGGTCGGCAGGACACTTGAAGATTCGGTTACTTCTCGGCTGATGGTCCTGCGGTTTTCGCTGCCAAATAGCGAAAACCTTATGAGTGTCGCGCCCGCGCTCATTCCGCGGCCTCCGCCACATCGGCCACACCCGCCTCGCGTCGCAGCTTGCGCACCAATTCCAACTCGCTCTGGAAATCGACGTAATGCGGCAGCTTGATATGTTCGAGAAAGCCCGTCGCCTGGATGTTGTCCCCATGATAGAGGACGAATTCCGCATCTTGCGCCGGGGCACCGACATCGTCTTCGCCCAACTCTTCCCAGCGCAAGGCCCGGTCGACCAATGCCATCGAAATGGCCTTGCGTTCCGTCTGGCCGAAGACCAGCCCATACCCGCGGGTGAATTGCGGCGGCTCGGTTTTCGAGCCCTTGAACTGGTTCACGGTTTCGCATTCGGTGACCGTGATCTCGCCAATCTCGATAGCGAAGCCAAGCTCGGGGATCTCCATCTCAACCGCCACGGCCCCGATCCGCAATTCGCCCACAAAGGCATGGTTCCGGGCATAGCCCCGCTGGGTCGAGTAGGCCATTCCAAGCGTGAAGCCTTCGTCCGAGCGCGTGAGGGCCTGCAACCGCAAGGCGCGGTCCGCTGGCAGTTCAAGCGGTTCACGCGTCAGGTCTGGCGGCGGCGTGTCGTCCCGTGGGGCTTCCTCGATCAGCCCTTCCCGGTTCAGGAACCCGGTCACATGCGGCACCGGGTCAGGCGATGGGGCCCGTGTGGGCGCCTCTCCGACCTCGCCATCAGCGGCCAGTTTGAAGTCGAGGAGCCGATGCGTGTAGTCGAAGGTCGGCCCCAACACCTGACCGCCGGGCACGTCCTTGAACGTCGCCGAGATGCGCCGATCACAGGTCATGTCTGCCGTGTCGATCGGCTCCGACGCGCCGAACCGCGGCAGGGTGGTGCGATAGGCGCGGATCAGGAAGATCGCTTCGATCAGGTCGCCCCGCGATTGCTTGATCGCCAAGGCCGCCAGATCAGGATCGTACAGCGAGCCCTCGGCCATGACGCGGTTGACGGCCAGGCTGAGTTGTTCGCGGATTTGCCCGACGCTCAGTTCAGCAATGTCGGTGTCGCCGCGTCGTTCTTCCGCCAGCCACGCGTGGGCGTTGGCGATGGCGCGCTCGCCGCCTTTCACTGCCACATACATCAGCCGATCCTCGTCGAGCGGGGCAGCGCCGCGACGCGCGTGCCGTTGGTGAAATAGAAATCCAGACCCAGCGGAAACAGACGGTTGTTCCGAGTGAGCGCCTCTTCGTCGGGCAGAGGGAGCGCGGCGCTGCTTTGGATGCCCGGGCCGGTCAGGCGCGCACCATTGCCGTCCAGTGATGCGTGGTCGACGATCAGGGTGGTCGAGCGGTCGGGATATTCCGGCGTGCCAATCGGATAGGCGTCAAGCGGCAGAAGGTCGTCCCACCGTCCCACGGCGAACATGGCGTGAGACGGGCCAGTCAATGGCGCGCCAGTGTGAAACGCCAGCCATGCGCGCATCTCGGCGGTGTCCGCCGACCCGGCAAGGTAGATCGGCGTGTCACCATCGGCCAGTGTCAAAAGCGCGGTTCCAGCCGCGACCGACAAAGGTGCGGGCGGCACGCCGCCCTCCAGCGTTTCGATCCGGCCCGGTCGGGCCATGGCCGACATCAGAGCGCGAAAGGCATAGGATGCCGCGCGTGGTGCATCGGTGAACCCGCCTTCCAAGGCGTGTGCGTTCATCAGTCTTCCCCCCGGACCATTGTGAAGAAATCAACCTTGGTCGCGGCCGACTTTGACGCGCGCGCTGCGCGGCGCGCCGCTTCCTCCGACCGCAGCGGTTCCAGCACCGCGGCGCTGACCGCTTCGGCCCGGTCTGTTTGCATCAGGGCATCGACAAGTGCCGCCGCTTCCGCGTCAGGCTTGCGTCGGCCCTGCACGTGACCATGGCCCACCGTTCCGCAATCCAGCTTTATGGTGCATCGCGTCACCGTCATTTCGCCAAGGTTGAACGCGGCCCCCGTGCCGCCAGCACGCCCGCGCACCATGACGCTGCCAATCTCGGGCGCACGAAGAAAACGCCGTTCGACCGCCAGCCCGGCCTTGGACAACAGCGCCGCGACGCGGCCTTCCACGGCGCGGGCCATGAGCCCCATCCAGTCTTTGCGTTCTGTGACCGAAACGTCCATCTAGACAACTTCCAGCTATACTATACAACTAGACATATATTACATGAGTCGCTCCTAAACGCCCATGAATTTTTGATGACAGTCCAACGCACCCCGATCTGGCAGTCGATTGCCGACACCCTGCGCCGCGCCATATCCGAGGGCGCCTATGCCCCCGGTGACAAGCTGCCAACCGAGGCAAGCCTGGCCGAACGGTTCGGCGTCAATCGGCACACTGTCCGGCATGCGCTTGCGCATTTGGCAGATGAAGGCCTGGTCCATGCACGACGCGGCGCCGGGGTCTTCGTGCTGACGAAACCCTTGGACTATCCCCTCTCGAACCGGGTGCGATTCCACGAGAACCTGCTGGCCGCGGGTCGCCTGCCCGACAAGCGCCAACTCTCGGTCGAGATCCGCAGCGCCAACGAAGATGACGCGCGCCGGTTGCGCTTGTCGCCGGGCGACCAGATCGCAGTGGCCTATTCCCTCTCGTTCGCGGATGGCACGCCGGTTGCGCTGGCCGAGAGCCGGTTTCCCGAGGCGCGGCATCCGGGTCTGGCCGAGGCCCTGCGCACCGAAAGCGGGGTGACGCGGGCCTTTGCCAAAGTCGGGGTCACGGATTACCTGCGTGTGTCCACGCGCCTGACCGCTGTTTCGGCGGATGCGACGCAAGCGCTGCACCTGCAGCTTCGGGAAGGCGTGCCCTTGTTGCTGACCGAAGCGCTCAGCAAAACGACGGACGGGATGCCGATCGAACATGGGCGGACATGGTTCGCCAGCGAGAGGATCACCCTGACCCTTGACCACCAGAGCGGCGGTTAGGTTTCGTACTTGTCCAGAAAGGCCTCGGCCGACAGCGCCCGGAAATCGTCCAGCGCAGCCCGCAACCGGTCGTGCGTCCAATCCCACCATGCCAGCGCGATCATCCGGTCCGCCAACGCGCGCGGCAACCGTTCACGCAGCGGCACCGCAGGCACACCCGCAACGATCATGTAAGGCGCCACGTCTTTGGTCACCATGGCGCCCGCCGCCACAACCGCGCCGTCTCCCAGCGTGACTTCTGGCTTCACCATCGCCCCGGCGCCGATCCAAGTGTCATGACCAATCGTTGCCCGGCGCGAGGCCCGGTGCGCAAAGAACGCCTCGTCATTTTCGGCATCGTCCCAATACGCCGCCGAACGATAGAGGAAATGGTGACAGGCCGCCGTGTCCAGCGGATGGTCCGTTGCGCCAATTCGGCTGAGGGCGGCGATGTTGGCGAACTTGCCGATCGTCGCATTCGCGATGTCGGCATAGCGATCACAATAGGCATAGTCGCCAAAGGTTGCGTTCAGCACTCGCGAGCCGCGCCCCACCTCGCAATAGGCGCCGAACTCTGCATTCGTGATCTCGCATTCGGGGTGAATATGCGGAGTGTCGGCCGATAGTTTGGTCATCAGAACACACGCTCCTCGCCCGTGAAGCGAAAGAACTTCCCCGTCTCTTCCATCGTGAGCCGTTCCGCGATGGTCAGAACACCGTTGGCCACGGCAACCGGGTCTTCGTCCGCCTGTGCTCCGCCCATATCGGTGCGCACCCAACCGGGGTCGATCAGGGCACAGGCAATCCCCTCGGGCGCAAGATCGGTCGCCACGCCCTGCATCACCTTGTTCAGCGCCACTTTCGACGCGCGATAGGCGATGCGGTCGGACTTGGCATAGCCCATCCACGACATCTGGCTTGAAATCGACAGGATGCGCGCACCGTTCGCCTGCCGCAACGCGGGCAGGCACGCTTGCGTCACGGCCAGAGGCGCCAGCGTGTTGACCGTCAGCGTGTGCCGAAACCCGGCATAGTCCATGTCCAAAGCGGGCACCTCCGGACCGATCACACCGGCATTGTTGATCAGGAGATCCAGCGGGCCCAGCCCCTCGAAGGCGCTTGCGATCTTGCCGACATTGTCCATGTCGCAATCGATCACCATCACACCCTCGGGGGCATCCGCGCCCCGTGTCGTGCCGGTGACCTGCCACCCGCGCGCCAGTGCCGCTTCGGCCAGTGCAAGCCCGATGCCCCGATTGCATCCGGTGATCAGAACATGCGTCACTCGGCGTCTCCGCGGATCAAGCGGCGGCGCAATACGCCCGAAAGCCAGTCCATGAAGATCACCATAAGAATGATGAGAATGATGTAATAGGCCACCTCCTCCCAATCCTTCTGGGTCTGGATGGCTTGGGTGATCAGCAGGCCGATGCCCCCGCCGGTGATCGCCCCGATGATCGTCGCGCTGCGTGTGTTCGATTCAAGGAAGTAAAGCACCTGCGCCAGCAACACTGGCACCACCTGCGGGATCACGCCGAACCGATAGCGTTGCAGAGGCTTGGCCCCGGTCGAGGATACGCCCTCGATCTGCTTTTCGTCGACGTTCTCAAGCGCTTCCGAGAATATCTTGCCGAAGGTTCCGGTATCGGTGATCAGGATCGCCAAGGCGCCTGTCAGGGGCCCCGGCCCGAAGGCGCGGCTGAGCACGATGGTCCAGATCAGCGCATCGACACCGCGCACGAAATCGAACAGCCGCCGCATGGCAAACCGCAGCGCCATGATCGGGGCAAACCGTTTGGCGGCCATGAAGGCCAGCGGCAGGGCGATGATCGCGCCCCCGAATGTGCCAAGAAACGCCATCAGGATCGTCTCGCCAATGGCCCAGACCACATCGGCATGGCGCCACATCGGGTTTTGCCAGAAATCATGCCAAGCCCCGGCAAGGTTCGGGCGTGTCGGGTCGATCTGATCCCCGAACAGGATGCTGCCGAAGCTTTGACCGTAGTAAGGACTGTCGAGCGTGAACCAGAACAACTCCCAACCACCGAAATAGTTGAAGACCTCGGTCTTCGACCGGGTGATCGTCACCCGCCCGCCATCGGTGGTGATCGCAACGCGCGTTCGGCTGGCATTGACCCAGTCGGGCGGCGTGTCGCCCAGATTGGTGACAACCTTGGTGCCATCGAACTGCGCTTCGATCGTACCATGGCCCGGCACATCGAACTCGGTGCGGTTGTCCGGCAGCAGGCGCACTTCGTACCCGTCGCCCAAGCTCAGAACGGTCGTCTCGCCCGCGTCGCTCGCCCAGTCGGGGCGCATGCCGTCGGGATAGCGGCCCTTGCGCTCGCCCTCGACCGCATAGTCGATCTCGCCCGAACGGTGCGAGCGGGTGACATGAACCTTATAGCTTAACATGTCAGAGGCCAGCGTCATCGCGTTCGCGGGCTGCGCCCGGCTGGCCAAGCCCGCAAAATCGAAGGCGAAGAAGATATAGACGAAATAGGCAAAGATCACCGCAGGCACGGCATAGGCCGTCAGGCGCTTCCGCCGAAACAGGGTGTCGGCGTCGGATTGCAGTGTTTCAAGCGTTGCGGTTGTCATGCGCCCTGCCCCTCGGTCATGCGGTTGCGATAGCGGCTGGACACCTGGTCGAAGAACACGATTGTTCCGAAGAGCAGCACGAAGATCGCCGCGGCCTCATCAAAACGGCCCGGCCCCCAGGACATCGAGTTTCGCAACTCGTAGCCGATGCCGCCCGCGCCGACGAAGCCAAGGATGGCCGAGGCACGGATGTTGATTTCGAAGCGCAACAGCGCATAGCTCAGAAAGTTTGGCGCGACCTGCGGCAGAACCCCAAGCAGAATGCGTTGCGACCAGTTCGCCCCGATCGACTGCAAACCTTCGACCGGCTTCAGATCGGCATTCTCGGCCACTTCCGAGAACAGCTTGCCAATCGCGCCCGCTGTGTGGATCGCGATGGCAATCACCGCCGGAACCGGTCCGCCGCCCAGCACAAAGATCAGCATCAGCGCGATGACGATTTCCGGCACCGCACGCATCACGTCGGTGATCCGGCGGAAGACCGGGATCAATGCGGGCCACCGCGCCAGCCCGCGCGTCCCGAGCATGGCAAGAACGAACCCCGCCAGAACACCGGTCAAGGTCGACACGGCGGCAATGTTGATCGTTTCGATCAAGGCCGGGAAATACTTGACCATCAGGCCGGGCAGATCGGCGAGCTTTTCCCACGCTTCGGCGAGGACGGCCGCGGGATAATCGCCCATATTGTCGATGCCGTCCCAGAAGCCGCCCGCGTTCCGGTCGTCGGCCACCATGAAGCCCGACACCATCAACACGACAAAGATCAACAGCGTCAGCCCGCCATAAAGGCGCTTTCGCTGCACCATCTCCATATACCGGCTCTGGACGTCCGCGACGCCCGTGGAACCCCCTGCCGTCAGATCGGCCATGCTCTCGCCCCATCACGGCAAACCGGCGTCAGGAATGACGCGGGGCCTGCCCCTTCATCTCTTCAAAAATACGCACATGCCGGAACGGTTCGGCCCGCGCGACATGGGCGACGGGGCGCCACGACCGACGCCCCGCCGCTACCCCGCAGCGTCAGCCGCCGATTTTCGCCTTACGTGCCTCGATCACCGAGGTGTAGGTGTCATGGGTCACCGGCTGGAAACCCAGCGTTTCGCCCGCGGCCACACCATAGGCGCAGTCCTGGTCTGTCTCGTGCAGCGTGTCGACCAGTTCGGTCATCTTCGCTTTCACATCTGCAGGCAGAGCTTTGCGCAGAACAATCGGGCCTTCCGGGATGACCTTCGACTTCCAGATCTGGACCAGCTCGTTCATGTCGATCAGACCGGCATCAACCGCCTTGCGCAGCGCGCCCGAGTTGTAGCCGTCTTCCCAGTTACCCTGACCGTCGGCCCAGGTCACGCCGCCGTCGATATCGCCGTTGAAGACGGCAACGATGGTCTGCTCGTGACCGCCAGTGAACTTCACTTCACCGAAATAGTCGCCGGACTCCATGGTCGAACCGGTCAGCTCGGGAATCTCGATCGACGGGATCAGGTAGCCCGAGGTCGAGTTCGGATCACCGAAGCCGAAGACTTTGCCCTGCATCGCTTCAAGGCTTTCGATCCCGCTGTCTTTCCGGGCGAACCCGATCGAGTGATAGCCGATAGAGCCGTCCATGTTCACCTTGACCAGAACCGGCTCAACAGCTTCGGGGTCCTGCAGATAGGTTGCCGCATAGGACGACGCCCCAAGCCACGCCATGTCCAGCGTGCCGCCCAGAAGCCCCTGGATCACGCCGTTATAGTCGGCCGGTGCGAACAGCTTGGTTTCGACGCCCAGAACCTCGGTCGTGTAGTCACCAAGGCAGCTATAGGCATTCAGACGGTCCTGGGCGTTTTCGCCGCCAAGGATGCCGATCCGGAATTCGGTGATCTCTTCGGCAAAAGCGCCGGAAGACAGAGCCGTCGTCGCGGCCAAAGCAAGAGCAAGAGTAGTTTTCATTTTCCTCTCCAGGTGATGTGGCGCAGAACCCAGCGCCTTGGGGTCAAAAAAACCGCCTCAGGCGAAGACCTTGGCGGTTTGTTCAGCGGGTTGATCCAATGCGCCGATCTCGGTGGATGTGGCGCTTTCCGAGAATTCGTCTCCGGCCCCATAGATGTCGCGCGCGACACCCGTGGTCAGTTGCTCGGGCGTGCCATCAAACACGATACGCCCGTCGCGCATCCCGATGACGCGGTCGCAATACCGGCGCGCGGTATCCAGCGTGTGCAGGTTGCAAATGACAAGCCGTCCGTCCTCGTCATGAATGCGACGGAGCGCCTCCATCACGATCTGGGCGTTCATCGGGTCAAGCGAGGCAATCGGCTCGTCGGCAAGAATGATCTTCGGGTCCTGCATCAGCGCCCGCGCAATCGCGACACGTTGCTGCTGACCGCCCGAAAGCGCTTCTGCCCGTTTCGGTGCCTGTTCCGCAATGCCCAACCGATCAAGGATTTCGATGGCTTTGTGGATGTCCTCGCTTGGATAAAGGTTGAACATCGTGGCAAGGGTCGACCGCTTGTTCAGCGTCCCGTGCAGCACGTTCGACACAACATCCATACGCGGCACCAAATTGAACTGCTGGAAGATCATCGCGCATTCCGACTGCCAGCGTCGCTTGTCCGCACCGGTCAGCGACGACACTTCGCGACCCTCGAAGCTGATGCTGCCGTCGCTGGACGACGTCAGCCGGTTCAACATGCGCAACAGCGTGGATTTGCCCGCGCCGGACTTCCCTATGATCCCGATCATCGAGGAGGCTTCGACACGGATTGTCGCCGCATCCACCGCCGTCTTGGCGCCGAAGCGCTTGGTCAAACCTTCAATGTGCAGCATGCATGCCCCCGGTGATGCAGTCCGCGGCGTTCTAGGCCCGAGCGGTGACGTAAAATTGAAGGTTATGTAAACGGACGGCAAAGAGGCCGTGACAGTTTTGTAAACCTGCCGGTCGCACCCGCCTCGGGTCACGCAGCCTCAAAAGTAAAGTTTTCCTCAGTTTATTGGCTCTTTTGGCTTTCAGGCGCCTTGATGGATACCGCACGTTTAGTCGGCTGCCGTAGCAATGCCCTTGGCGCGGGGTAAAAAAGTGAGACGGCATGATGGACGCAAATAGTTCGGCTGAAACGCAGGCAGTTGAGGCAGCAATCGACCTTGAGGGGATCGTCGACGCGATCCATCGTGTGCAAGCTGTCATCGAATTCGATCTGGACGGAACCATCCTGACAGCGAACCCGAATTTCACGCAAACCGTCGGGTATGACCTGGCCGAGATCGTCGGGCAGCATCACCGCATGTTCTGCGACCCGGACTATGCCGCGAGTGACGCCTATAAAGACTTCTGGATGCGCCTTGCCATGGGTGAATTCATCGCGGATGAGTTTCGCCGGCTTGGCAAGGATGGTTCTGAAATCTGGATCAATGCCAGCTACAACCCGATCTTCGGCGAAGACGGCAAGCCCTATAAGATTGTGAAGTTTGCCACTGACATCACGGCCCAAAAGCAGGCCGAACTTGTCAACTTGCGTAAGACGACCGGCTTTGAGAACTCGTCAGAAGCCATGATGACCGTGGATCGCGACTTTGTCGTCATGGATGTCAATCAGGCGACACGCGATCTGATGATGAAGCATGCAGCCGCCTTCAAGTCCGTCTGGCCGGACTTCGATCCAAAGAACATCGTTGGTGCGTGCATTGACCAGTTCCACCAGAACCCCGCACATCAGCGCAAGATACTCTCGGACCCGGCCAATCTGCCCTATCATACCGACATCACCATCGGTGATCTGAAATTCGCTTTGAATGTCGGCGGCATCTTTGACGAAAGCGGCGCCTATATCGGCAACATGCTGGAATGGTCCGATGTGACAGCGGCGCGGCTCAATGCCGGTGTGCTGGCAGCACTCGACCGCGCCCGGGCCACGATCGAGTTCGACCCCAAAGGCAACATTCTGCAGGCCAACGCGAACTTTCTGGCGACCGTCGGCTACGACCTTGAAGAGATCGTGGGTGGCCATCACCGCATGTTCTGTGACGAGGCCTATACCAAATCGACCGAGTACAAGGATTTCTGGAAAAACCTCGCAGCGGGCGAATTCGCCTCGGGTCAGTTCAAGCGGTTCGGCAAGGACGGCTCGGCCATCTGGATCCGGGCCACCTATAACCCGATCCTTGACGGCAACGGCAAGGTCTTCAAAGTGGTGAAATTCGCCACTGACATCACCGAGCAAAAGAAGGCAGAATTCGAAAACCTGCGCAAACGCACCGGCTTCGAGAACTCCTCGGTCGCGATGATGACCGTGGACCGCGATCTGGTCGTCACGGACATCAACGAAGCGACGCGCGGTCTGTTGTCGAGTGCGGCCGATCTGTTCCGTCAGACATGGCCCAGTTTCGATCCCGAAAAGATTGTAGGCACGTGTATCGATCAGTTCCACAAGCATCCCGAGCATCAGCGCAAGCTGCTCGCCGATCCATCGAACCTGCCCTACAAGACCGACATTACCATCGGCGATCTCAAATTCGCCCTGAATGTCGGTGGTATCTTCAGTGAAGACGGCGCCTATGTCGGCAATGTGCTGGAATGGGACAACGTCACCACCACACGGTTGAACGCAGGTGTGTTGTCGGCGCTGGATCGTGCGCAAGCGATGATCGAGTTCGACGCCAACGGCACCATCCTGCACGCGAACGAGAATTTCACCTCGACCGTCGGTTACGGGTTGGACGAGATCAAGGGCCAGCATCACCGCATGTTCTGCGAAGAGGGCTATGCCAACAGTGCCGAGTACAAGGCATTCTGGAAGAAACTGGGCGAAGGGCAGTTTTTCAGCGGTGAGTTCAAGCGTTTTGGCAAAGGCGGCGCCGAGGTCTGGATCCAGGCGACCTACAACCCCATCGTCGATGCGAACGGACATGTGTTCAAACTGGTCAAATTCGCCAGCGACATCACGGAAGAAAAGAACCGCAATCTGGAACAGGCCGCAAAGATGGAAGCAATCAGTCGCGCGCAGGCCGTCATCGAGTTTACACCGGACGGCGAGATCCTGACCGCCAACGAAAACTTTAGCGCCGCAACCGGATACGCGCTGGAAGAAATCAAGGGCCAGCATCATCGTATCTTCTGCGACACCGAATATACGCAAACCGGCGAATATGCGGCCTTCTGGCAAAAGTTGGGATCGGGCCAATCAGATGCCGGTAAGTATCAGCGCTTCAACAAGAAGGGTGAGGAACTCTGGCTGCGGGCCTCGTACACACCGATCATCGACGACGATGGCAAGGTGACGAAAGTCGTCAAATTTGCCGTCGACATCACGGCCGAGGTCGAGTTGGAACGCGAGGTGTCGCGCATATCTGCAGACTTCGTCGAGATGTCGGCAAACCTCTCGGAACAGGCCGACAAGGTGGCCAGTGGCGCGCAGACACTGGGATGCACGACCGAGGAAATCAGTGCATCGATCGAGGAGTTGAGCGCGTCGATCGACTCGATTGCCGAGAACGGTCGTCACTCGGACGAGATCGCGCAGCGGACCAAGGCCGAGGCCGATGTCGGCGCCAAGGCCATCGACCGCTCGATTGAATCGATGGACCTGATCAACGCCTCGTCCGAAGAAATCAACGAAATCGTCAAGGTGATCAGCGAGATTGCCGGTCAGACCAACATGCTGGCCTTCAATGCCGCGATCGAGGCCGCACGCGCAGGCGAGCATGGGCTTGGCTTCTCGGTGGTGGCTGACGAGGTTCGGAAACTGGCGGAACGGTCTTCTCAGGCGACCAAGGAAATCTCGAAACTGATCACCGAAACCGTCAAGCGGGTGACCCAGGGCAGCGAAGTATCTCGCGAGGCCGGCGCCGCGTTCAAGAAAATCCTGGACGGGATTGCGGAAACAACCACCTCGATCTCGCAAATCTCCGTCGCCGCCAACGAGCAGCAGACGGCGGCCCGCGACGTGGCCGAGGCAGTGCAAAGCATTGTGGATGCCTCGGAAGAAGCCGTCATCGCATCCGACAATATTGCCGCGTCGACGCAGGACCTGAACAAAGGCGCGCAAGCCTTGAAAACCGAAATGTCGAAACTCGGCGCTTGAACATAGAAAAAGCGGAGGTGTGGGATGCCACAACCGACTGACGCGGTTCTGAGCGAACTGCACTTCAACAAGCTACAAGCGATTATTCACGACAAGACCGGCATCACGATTGCAGACGGTCGGTCAACAATGCTTGTCAGCCGACTGAAAGGCCGACTTCGCGAACTAGGGCTGAGCGACTACAAGGCGTATATCGCGAAGGTCACGTCAGACCCGGATGAGATGCAGGAGTTGATCAACCGGGTCACGACCAACAAGACATATTTTTATCGGACACCGCGAATCTGGGAGCACTTTCGGGACGACGCGGTGCCACAGTTTCTTACCAAGAAAGCGGGACGCGCCATGCGGGTTTGGTCCGCCGCGGCGTCGACCGGGGAAGAGGCCCATACGATCGGGATTCTGTTGGAACAGGTGCGCAGGTCCGAGCCCGGCTTCAACTATTCGGTCTTGGGCACAGACGTGTCTGCCCGGGTGTTGAAGAAGGCCGAAACAGGAAACTATGAAGGCGCGGCATTCGCGCAGTTCCAAAAAGATGCGCCGGACCTGTTCGCCGAATTCATGAAATGCGATGATGCGGGCCAAGTCCAGATCAGCCCCGAGATCCGAACCCGGATCAAGTTCAAGCTGCACAACCTTCAGAAGCGGTTGAGCGGCGTCAGCCCGTTCGACGTCGTCTTTCTGCGCAATGTGCTGATCTATTTCACAAACGAAGATCAGGAAAACATTCTGCGCCATGTCCACGCGCTGATGCCCAGCGACGGCGTTCTCTATATCGGCGAAAGCGAAACACTCTCGCGGCTGAACACGCCTTTCGAAATCATTGGGCCCATGATCTATCGTCCCGTTGCGGGCGCAAGGCGGACGCAGGCATGACCGAAGCCGGGCCCGAGCACATTCCGGTTCAGATTGGCGAAGTGAAGGTGGGGCGCGCCGGACAATCCCTGAATGCCATCCTAGGCTCGTGCATCGGGCTGGGGTTCATCGCGCCGAAAAAGGGTGTATGCGGGCTTGCACACGCACTTCTGGCCAAGTCGACCGAACCGTCTTCAAAGGGCGACGGCCGCCATGTGGATCAGGCTATTGCGACCCTTCTTGACCAAATGGATGTCGGGCCGGACGAGGTACGCGATGTCCGCACCTTCATCGCCGGAGGGGCGAATATGACCCTGCCTGTCGGAACGGATCCGTCGCGTCTTGTGGGCACGCTCAATGCGGACTTCGCGCGGCAGGCGCTTCGGGCGGCGCGGCTGCGCATCGTGCATGACGACACAGGCGGTGAGCATGGGCGACGCGTCACACTGGATTGCACGACGGGGGACTTTTCCATCGCAACCATACCTCGACTGGGAGTGAGCTGATGTCAGCGGAAACACTTGGCGAAACACTGCTTGAGACCAAACCGCCCGCCGAACACCCGGCGCCGCCTGAGGACGCTTTGACGGCAATACAAGCAGAGACAGAGGTAGAGTTAGAGTTAGAGGACGATGTTCGTGGGACCGAGCCGGATATCTATGGTTCATTCTGGATCGGTGGGACCGAGTTCGCTCTGCCCGTCAGCGTCATTCAGGAAGTGGTCAACGAACCGGACACCTACTCGCCCGTTCCGCTGTCACCGCCGCATATGACCGGCCTGTTCAACCTGCGCGGCGCGATCATCCCGGTGATCGATCTCTGCATCCTTCTTGAAATCGAGACACAGGTCGAGATCGGTCTGCGCAAGATCGCGATCATAGAAAACGGCGACATGAGCATCGGGCTTCTGTTCGACGATACCGGCGGCATTCTCAACAGCGACGGCGCCACGCGGATCGAATTCACACCAAATTCGGATGGCGTGAAAGATGTGGTGGTCGAGGGTGTACTGAAGTTCGACGGCGGCAAGCGGATGGTTCAGGTGCTGGACCCCTACGAGCTTCTCAAGATCCGACACATCCCACGTGTGGCGAACAAGAAGGGCGAGAAAATAACCGCAACCAAGCTGGGCAAACGCGTCAACTGTATCTCGTTCCAGCTGGGGCACACCTATTGCGCGCTCGATCTGCGGTTTGTTCAGGAAATCACCGAAGTCCCTACCATCCAGCAGTCGCAATTGGCCCATGGTCACATACTGGGCAACATCAACCTGCGTGGCCGAACCATGCCGGTCATCGATTTCCGGGGACTGATGGGCAACGAGGCACCGCATAAATTCTCGCAGGCCGCGTTGGTGAACCGCAAACTTCTGATCCTTAAACTGGAAGAGGGGTATGTCGCCCTCCTCGTCTACTCGATCGACAGCATTATCCCCTATTTCGAAAAAGATATTCTGCCATTTGCAAATGTCGCTTTGCCCAGACATGACATCATTGCGGGCTGCCTGATCAACGAAAGCAGTGAAATTGTCATCCTCCTTGACCATGAGCGGTTGATGAAAGACGCGGCAATCGTGGACGCGGCATTGTCTTGCAAGGAAATCTATCCTTCCGAAAAACCAATCGAGAAAACCGCGCACAAGCAGGCCGAGAGTGGCACCCGCACCACGTTCATCGTCTTCAGCGTCGAACGCACATTCGCGCTGGACATCTCGTTTGTCAGCGAGATCATAAGCTATCCGGACAAGGTTCTGACACCGCCTTACGCATTGAGCTTTGTCGAGGGGATCCTGAACCTTCGTGGTGAGTTGATCACCCTGATCGACCCAAGAAAGCTTTACGGTCTGCCAGAGGCCGAAAGCAAAGCAGGCAAGGTTCTTATCTTCCAGAAAGACGGCAAGAAGTACGGAATGGTTGTCGATTCCGTCGATGAAATTGTGAACTCGATCAAAGGCCAGTTCATCGACGTGCCCTCGATCAGGCACGACGAGCAGACGCGCACGGTGTCTGAAGATGTCGCCGGGTGCCTGAACATTTCATCGCACGGCCCGAACAGCGACCCTGTCATGGTGCTCAATGTTGGCGCCTTGTTGGACCGTTGCATTGAAGCGGGCGCTGTCTGACGCCCGAATGAGCCGCGGGTGCCCCACACCCGCGCAAGCTCACGGACCAATCAAGCCCGGTAGTGTCAGCGAGATTGCCGGCACAAAGGTGATCAACATCAGCGCAACGAAGATGGCCAGATAGAACGGCCAGATCGTGCGCACCGCCTGCTCGATCGGCAATTTACCCACCGCGCATCCGACGAACAGGCAGGTGCCAACGGGGGGCGTGCACAGGCCAAGACCAAGGTTCACCAGAAGGATCATGCCGAACTGCAGGGGATCAATCCCCAGCGCATTCATGACCGGCAGGAAGATGGGCGTGCAGATCAGGATCAGCGCGGCCATGTCCATGATCATCCCCAACAGCAACAGGACAGCGTTGATCAACAGCAGGATGAGGATCGGATTGTCTGTGAGGCCCGTCAGCAGATCGACCGTCTTGGTCGGCACCCGATAGAAGGTCAGCATATACGCAAACGCCCCGGCGCATGCGATCAGGATCATCACCATCGAGGTGGTGCGCACCGAACTGATCACCGCGATCCGGAACTTTTCCCACGTGATCGAGCGATAGACGAAGAGCGTGACGACAAAGGCGTACATCGCACCAAACGCACCGGATTCGGTCACGGTGAAGATGCCCGACAGCACGCCACCGACGATGATGACAGCTGTCAGAAGTCCGGGGATCGCTGCCGCAAAGTTCAGTGCAAGCACGGTCCAACCGGGAAACTTCTCGGCCGCGTAGCCGCGCTTGACCGCAACGATATAGGCGGTGATCGCCAGACAGATGCACATCAGCACACCCGGCACGACGCCCGCGAGGAACAGCTTCGAGATGGACACCGCGCCCCCTGTTGCGAGCGCAAAGATGATCATGTTGTGGCTGGGCGGAATGATAATCCCGGCGATCGAGGACGTTACGGTGACGTTGACGGCATAATCGGCGTCATACCCCTTGTCCTTCATCACCGGCACCAGGATCGAACCCAGCGCCGAAATGTCGGCAATCGCCGACCCCGAGATGCCACCGAAGAGCATTGACGAAAACACGTTCACCACGCCAAGGCCGCCACGCACGGCGCCAACGGCCGATTGCGCAAAGCGCACCAGCCGCATCGCGATGCCGCCGTGGAACATCAACTCGCCTGCGAAGATGAAGAAAGGGATCGCCATCAGCGAAAAGACGTTGATGCCCGAGACGATCCGCTGGAACCCGACGAACAGCGGAAGCCCTTCGAACCAGAAGGCCGAGAGGGCCGCGATCCCCAGCGCAAAGGCCACCGGTGTGCCGATGACGACGCAAAGCGCGAAGACGCCCAGAAGCAGTGCCAGTCCCATGTCTTACCCTTGCTCGATGCTGTCTTGGCGGGTGTCCCGGCCAAGGAATAGCCGGATCAGGTGACCGACCGAAAACAGGAACAGAAGCGCGCCGCAGATCGTCAGCGGAAGCGACCGCAATCCTTCGGACCATTGGATCAACGGGATCAGCGTCTTCCATTTGAATGCGGTCAGTTCCCAGCCGTACCAGAACATCATTGCTCCGAAGACGGCCATCAGCAGGTCCGAGACAATGACGAAGATGGTCCGCAGCCAGCTTGGCACCATCGACCGGAAGATCACCACGGACAGATGCGTGTTCTCTTTCACGCCAGCAGCGGCGCCCAGAAACGCGATGACCATGACCAGCAGGAGAGAGACCTGTTCAACCCAGGTCGGCGTGTCGTTCAGCACATAACGTCCGAAGACAAGCCAGGCGAAGATCGCCGTCATGACGACAAGGGCGATGCCCGCCAGCAAGAAACAGGCCCGCGACAGAAGATCGAACAAGCGATCCATCAGACGCAGGGCTGCGGGTTCTGTGTCCCGGTTGTCCATGTCCCCTCCCCTTTCAATTCGAAATCGCCCGGCCCCACAGCACATCCCGGGCCGGGCGATCCCCATGCGTTTCAGGCAATTGCCTTCATTCGGTCGATTGAGCGATCTCGACCAAAGCCCGCATGTCCGGGTTGGCCTCCAGGTAGTCGGCGTAAACGACCGCCATAGCTTCCTGGAAAGGCAGCTTGTTCTCGATCTCGTTCACCACGATACCCGCAGCTTCAACGTCCTTGCGCGCTTGATCCGACTGAACCGCCCAAAGCTCGCGCTGGTAAAGCGCTGCTTCTTCCGCAGCACCGCGCACCGCCTCTTGCAGTTCCGGCGACAGCGCATTGAATTTTGCTGTGTTCACGCAGATGCATTCCGGGATGATCAGGTGTTCGCTGAGCGAGTAGTTGGTCGTGACTTCGAAGTGACCAACGCTCTTGAACGAGGGGAAGTTGTTTTCGGCCCCGTCAACAACGCCGGTCTTCAGCGCCTGTTGCACTTCCGAGAAGGCCATCGGGGACGGGTTGCCGCCCATGGCCGAGATCATCGCCGTATAAAGATCGTTGTTCATCACGCGGATCTTCAGGCCGGCCACGTCCTCGGGCGTGTTGATCGGCTTCTGCGCATAGAACGAGCGCGCGCCGGCGTCGATCCAGGCCAGCGGCAGGATGCCCGCGTCGCCCATAGCCGATGCGATGATGTCACCGCCCTCGCCTTCCAGCACGCGGAACATATGCGGGACGCTTTTGAAGATGAACGGCAGCGACACCAGGTTGGCTTCCTTCACCATCGGACCGATGGGACCAAGGTTGAAGTTGCCGATCTCGATTGCACCGATGCGCACTTGCTCGATCGCGTCGGGCTGCGAGCCCAGGACGCCACCATGGAACACTTCCATTTTGATCTCGCCGCCCGTCGCGCTGTCGATAAGCTCGGCAAAGCGATCCATCGCCGCCGTGTTCGGATGACCGTCGTTGTGGATGTTCCACGCGCGCCATGTCTCGGCCGAAGCTGCACCAGCCATGAGTGTTGCCGCAGCAGCGGCGGTCAACAGTGATTTGCAGAGTTTCTGATACATAGTTACCTCCCTAAGATATTGATACAGCGACGAATAACTCCGAAGCATTGCAGTTCGAAAACGCCGCCTTTCCATGTCTCTTCGCGCTGCATGGGCCCCTGTCCTCTGACCGATCAGGTCGTGAAATGAGGCGTCACACAGCGCTCGACTCATAGTGTGTTACTAGTATCCCAGTTAGTCAAGCGCCAATTCAAAGCCCCAAAAATCATCAAGAAAGGTGGAAGATCCTGAGGAAATCGGGCAATGACGTCACGGAAAGTGATGGTCGGCCCGGCGAAGGGCCGACAGACGGAGAAGACTATGCAGAAGATCGCCGATGCGATGATTCCACGGACAACCACCGACATCGTGTTCGACCAGTTGTATGACGAGATTGCGAGCTTGCGGTTGCTGCCCGGAAGCCGAATTTCCGAGGCCGAGATCGCGGCGAAAATGGGCGTGTCCCGGCAACCGGTTCGGGATGCTTTCAATCGGCTGGGCAATCTGGGGTTGCTGCTGATCCGCCCGCAACGCGCGACCGAGGTGCGCGGCTTCTCGATGCCCGCGATTCAGAACGCGCGTTTCGTGCGACTGGCGGTCGAACTGGAAGTCATCACCCGTGCCGCAACATCATGGACGGCGGACCACACCACCGCCCTGTCGCATCAGATCGAACGGCAACAGGCGGCCATTGCGTCTGGTGAAACCAGCCGGTTCCACGAACTTGATTACGACTTTCACAAACTGATCTGTGAGTTCTCTGGCTATCCGCTGGCCTTCGAGACGATACAGGACTGCAAACGTGCGGTGGATCGCCTGTGCGTGCTCAGCTTGCGCGACGCGGCCGAGGTGACCGCCGTTCTACAAGACCATGAAGCCATCCTGAAGGCGCTGTCGGAAGGGTCGGTCCAAGAAGCCCGCGCGGCCACCGAACGGCACCTGGCCCGGCTTGACGCGACCATCGTCGAAATCCACGAGAAGCACGCCGCCTATTTCGAGTGACCTTCACTCGGCCACAACTGCCCGCTTCCAATCCCCGCGCCAGAGCCGAAGGTGGAACGGCGCGAACTTTAGCGCTTCCTCGATCACGATCAGCGACAGCACCCAGAAGGCGGGGACGTTCAGCACAAGGATCAACACGGCCGTTGCGGGCACGCGAAACGCCCATTGCGACCAGAGGAAAATCTTCATTACGTAAATCGTGTCACCACTGGCCCTGAGCGTGTTGCCGCAGATGGCATTCGTCGCGCGTGGGAAGGAGGCCAGAACAAGGATCGGCAGGAACCCGAAAAGCGTTGCCCGCGTCTCGGGCGCAAGGTCGGCATAGAGCCAATCGACCGATAGGCACAGCACGACAAACACCACTGACACGACACCCGCGGTGACAAAGGCCCCGCGCCAAGCGGCCGCAAGGAACCGGTCCAGCACCGATTCAGACGCGCGTTGTCCCAGAAGTTGCGCCACGAGGATGCCGGTCGCTTGTGTCCACTGCATGCTGATTTGCCCCGCGACCATGTTCCAGGGCGCGATCAGGGTCATGGCCGCAAAGTCGGTCAGCGTCATGCGCGCATAGATCAAAGTGCAGACATGGGTTGCGAGCGTGGCACTGATGAACGTGGCTGCAATCGGCATCGAAAACTCGATATGGCGCCTTAGTGCCCCGCCAAAGCTGCCCTGCCGCCAGCCTGCCACCCGGCGCAGCGCGCCGTCGCTGCGATGCAGGTGCCAGAGGAAGAACGCGACCTGAACAAACGCGCCCAGCGCGCTGCCCATCGCAGCACCAGTGACGCCGAATGCCGGCAAACCGCCCAACCCATGGATCAGCGCAAGGCTTGAGCCCACGTTGACCGGCACCGACAGGCAATAGCCATACAGGGGAATACGGGTGCGACCGCAGCCGTTGAAATAGCTCGACAGGCTTTGACCGACCGCCTCGAACAGGACAACCAGTGTGAAGACCGTAAGATAAGACCAAGCGTCTGACGCGACGGCGTCACTCGGGGCCAAAGCCCTCAGCGCCGGACGCCCCAGACCAAGGATCGCGGCGACACCGAAAACGCCAATCGCCCCGCTTACCACCAGACCGGAGGCCAGCACCGACTTCCGGAACACCGGGTCTTCTGACCCGAAGGCCTGCGCAGCGCGGATTTGCATGGCATGTGCGAAGGCGAAGATCACGCCAAGCACCATGCCCCCAAGCGCCGCCGCCAATCCCATGGCCGCAAGCGCCGTCTCTCCCAATGGAGAGACGAGGTAGCCGTCAATCACGATGATCCCGTGCAGGAAGATCGCCTTCAGCGTCATTGGCCAAGCCAGCCGGAAGACCTGTCCTGCGCCCGGCGCAGTGTCGACGCTCACCGGCTTAAGCCGGTTCGAAATAGTTTGCGTTGGTCTCGGAGATCCGGGCAATCGTTTCGTCGAGACGCCCGAGATGGATCATGCCAGCGGCAATGGCACGCTCGGCGTCCCCGGCCTTCACCGCCTCGGCAATCTCTTCGTGATCTATCACAAGTTCGGGCATCCGATCCTCTTTCGACAGGCTCAACATACACAAGCGGTCGACCTTCGACTTCTCGGCCATGATGACTTCAAACGCGTAATCCGCTTTCGCGATTTCACTCAGAAGCTTGTGAACCTAAATTCCGCAGTTGAATTTTTTCCCTGCCAATTTCAGCGGGTGTATTCATGTTTTGGTTGTGTGGTTTTGGCGTGTCAGCAGGCTGGCAATACACTGGGAGGTGGCTTTGGGTTCCGGCCATGTAGGAATTTTGCGAGTGCGCGACCAAGAATCCGGCACCAACGCTCAATGGCGGTCAACTGCGGCGTAGTTTG
>JAJDUZ010000024.1 GCA_022826385.1 Silicimonas sp. | reverse complement strand
CATCGGGGTTGCCTCTGTTTATGGGTTTATTGCTAATCACACCATAGCTTGTGGCGGCCCCGATTTCCAGAACTACCAAGCTAAAACCGTCAAAATCGGCGGGAAATTCCAGCGCCTCGGCGAGTTTTGCAAAAGGCTCTGGTGATTTCCTCGAACGTGTTCGGTTCGAGATCCTGACCGAAGGGCGTTTTCTTCGCGCCGAGCGATGCGGACGCCGGTCCGGCGATCGATCCAAGCGCCAGCGCGCTGGCGCCCGCCGCAATCAACTGACGCCGGTTCAGCCAAACGTCTTTCGGCGTGACATCGTTCCAGGTCAAATCGCTTTTGTACCGTCCGGCCATCCAAGCCTCCTTCATCGGGTTCGCGGCTAAAATGTAGTGTATAAAGCAATGCCGCAATCGCTCTCACGGCATCGTCATCCAGCGTCAAACCTTGAAACATTTCGACCGCCCGCGTTTTGACGTGAGGCGCCTAACGGAAACTTAAGAGCCAAGACTTAGAGAACTCCCCAAACAAGGAAGACTGCAGAACGTGCTGAACTCAGACCGGTTGGACCAATACTGGACAGATGACCTGCGCACCGCAGGGTCTGCGGCCTTTGAAATAATCAAACCCGAACTCGACCGGATCATGCATGATATCTACGTGTTCCTAATGGGCATCAAACGCAACGAGGTCACCAAGGACCAGATCGAGCGGGGTTTCATAAAGTTCGAGAACATTCTGCGCGGGCACTTTTCGGATGAGTACTTCGCAACTCAGCAAAAGACGTCGAAACTCCTGATCGAGCGGGGCGTCGATTTCATCCAATACCTGCTCTGCTACGCCATTTATCACCGTGAATGTGCGTTATGCCTGACCCGTCACAGCGTTGCCGAGGGCAAGGTGACGGATGCCATGTTCCACGCGGTCCACCTGGCGCTTCAATGCGATGCCAGTGTTTCGATGAGTTGCTATTTCGCAGAGATGGAACAGACCAACGCGGCGCGCACCAAGGAAATCACGGAACAGAACAACTCCCAGATCATGGAGATATCCAACTCAATCGGGCGGTTCTCGACACAAACCAAAATGCTGTCGATCAACGCGGCCATCGAAGCCGCGCGCGCGGGCGACGCGGGCAAGGGCTTTGCCGTGGTCGCAGCCGAGATCAAGAACATGGCCTCGAAGGTGCAAGACGCGACCGGCGAAATCGAAAAACTGGCCAGCGGAAACTGATCTTTCGACCAACGGATGATCACGGGTGGTCACACAAGCGTGACTGGAAGCTGCGAAACATGCTCGCTTAGGGCCGACCGTCCCGTCGTCAAATGCCAAATGCGGCATGTCGCCGATGATCCATCCCTCTCCTCCTCCCGTAGTTTTCGCGATGCCAACGGAGGCATTCACCAACCTCTCATAGGGAGACATGAAGATGATCCGTACGACACTCGCACTGGCCGCAATGGCCCTGATCGCCCTGCCCGCCTATGCCGGCGGCATGAAGAAAGACATCGTCGACACCGCCGTCTCGGCCGGTTCGTTCGAAACTCTGGTCGCAGCCGTTCAGGCCGCCGGTCTGGTCGACACGCTGAAAGGCGACGGCCCGTTCACCGTTTTCGCACCGACTGATGAAGCTTTTGCCGCACTGCCGGAAGGCACCGTCGAAGAGCTGCTGAAGCCCGAGAACAAGGAACAGCTGGTCTCGATCCTGACCTATCACGTGGTCCCGGGCAAAGTGATGTCGGGCGACCTGTCGGACGACATGGCAGCCACGACCGTGCAGGGCTCGGACGTGATGATCGACCTCGACAACGGCGTGATGGTCGAAGAGGCCACGGTTGTTTCGGCTGACATCGAAACCTCGAACGGCGTGATCCACGTCATCGACAAAGTGATCCTGCCGGAAAGCTGATTTCGGCACGATACCAGAGCGGTCCTTCGGGGCCGCTCTTTTCTATCAAAAACAAGAGAGACGAATGAAGGAGTGAGGGACATGGGTCCAACACGTAGGACTGCTTTGAAACTTGTGGCAGGTGTGGCCGCGATTGCACTGGCCGCTTGTGCACCGATGGATGACGGTGACGACATCGTCGATATCGCCGCATCCAACGACGATTTTTCGACGCTGGTCGCCGCGGTGACTGCCGCCGATCTGGTCGACACATTGAAGAGCGACGGACCATTTACGGTCTTTGCACCGACAAATGCCGCGTTCGCCGCACTGCCCGAAGGTACGGTCGAAACGCTGCTTTTGCCCGAGAACAAGGATCAACTGGTCAAGGTTCTGACCTATCATGTCGTGCCGGGCGCCGTGACCTCGGACCAACTGGCTGGCAAGCGTCTGAACGTTGCCACGGTTCAGGGACAGACGGTTCATGTTGATGGACGGAACGGTGTCCATGTGAACCAGAGCCGGGTGACCACAGCGGATATCATCGCCACGAACGGCGTGATCCATGTGATCGACAAGGTTCTTCTGCCCAAGTGATGTGTCGCCGCCTGCGGCGGCGATCCGCTGGGGAGGCTCTGCCTCCCCAGACCCCTCGCCCGGCGCAACCGATCCAGGCTCAGCAGAAACTTCCATGACAAAACCACCCCGGCGAGAGCGTTGCGCCATAAGCGTAATACATCCAAAGCCGCTCACCAGACCGCGTCGTGACCCGCCAATAATCGCGCACCCCTGTGCGCCAGTCCGGATCATCCAGCCACCATTCCGGGGAAATGCGTTCGGGACCAAGCCCCGTATGCGTCTCGAAATCGCGGTTTCGCCAGCGAAAACTGGCAGGCAGGTTAGGCGCTTCGTGCGCCATGACAAGCTCGGGACGCCAGAGCTCCAGCGGGCGCGGAGCGCGACCCTTGGGCCAGGCTGCCGCGGGGTCTGACCAGGCGGCCGCGAGGAACTTCGCGGTTTTCTCGGGGATATGACTGTCCGCCGGATGCAGGCGGGTGATGGCCTCAAGGCCAATGCGCCCCCCGATCCGGCCCAGCAAATCGGCCATCTCGTCCGACCCCGACAACCGCGAAACCCCGTCCGAGGCTGCGTCTGCATGGCCCCGGTGCTGGTGCGCATGTGCGGGTTCCGTGATCACGGCCACAAGACGGATCATGTCGATCCCGAAGCCTGCGTCGATCTCTTCGGCCTTCATCGCCAGCAAGGGCCGGATGCGGTCCGGTTCGGCAGAGGGGCGTGCCAAACCGGCTTCAACCGTATCCAGCGTGTGATCGCTGCGATGGCATTCCATCCGGATGCGCCGCACCCCGCGCCCGGCATTTTTCAGTTTGTCCGACAGGGGCGGCAGCAAGCGATCAAGCGCCGCCATGATGTCGGCTGCCAGCCCGATCGGTTCGGGCAAGGTCAGGCGCACCGCGAAATGGTCAGGCGCGCGGGCCGGGTTCACCGGCTCGGGCTCGATCCCCAACGCCTGATCAAGACGACGCACCAAGCTGCGCCCGAAACGCCGCGCCAGTGCGGCCCGTGGCTGGCCCGCAAGGTCCCCGATTTGCCGGAGTCCCAGCCGGTTGAGCGTGAGGACAGTGTCGTCGTCCAGTCTCAGCGCGGCAATCGGCAGAGCAGCCAGCGCCGTGCGGGTCTGGCCGCTGGCCGCGATCCGGGTGCTGCGGTTGGGTGGTGTTTGCGTGCTCGGCGCCGGACCACCGCGTTCCCAATGCCGGCGCTTGGCCGCGCGCGAGCGGGTTGCGCGCGCTTCCTGCGCGATGTCATCGCCAGAACGGGCACCGCCCTGCCCCGCGCCCGCAAACCGGGCCAAGGCCCAGGCCGCACCGACCGTGTCGGCAATGCCCATCCGGACGCTCAACCCAAGATCGGCACAGTCAGCTTCGACCACCTCCATCAGCGACGCCTCGCCCCCGAAGAGATGCGCGCACCCCGTCAGGTCGATCACCAGCCCGTCCGGGGCCTCTTCCGAAACCCAGGGGCTGAACTTGCCGGCCCAGCGGCGCAGCACCGTCAGGAACGCGCGATCAAGCGCTGCATTCTGCAACTGCGTCTGCAGTTCGGGGCACATTGCATGCGCATCGCGCAGCGGTTGGCCCACGCTTAAACCCGCCCTCTCGGCCTCGGCCGAAAGCGAGATCAGCACCTGCGCATTCTTCACATCCCCCACAACCGCGAATGCGCCGGCGGGCAATCCGCGGCGGTCGCGCAGGCAACGCTCGGCCGCGAGACGCGGAAACCAGAGCGAGAGAATACGTCGCTGGGGCATGGCAGGCAGCACACCGATGTTCACATTATGTTCTCATATCTAAAGTGTGACCCCCATCCTGTCGAGTCCGGCGCACATCCGCTCTGCGGGAATAAAGGGTTGCTGTCGCGCGTAACCGGAACACATCGTTCCTCAGCAACGCAATCAAGGTACACCCCCCAATGTCCCTCACCAACACCGCCACTCGCTATGGAAGCGTCGCGAAAACACTGCACTGGCTGACCGCGCTTTTGATCCTTGCGCTTATCCCCAGCGGCATCATTGCCAATGGCTTGCCCTATGACACGCCCGAGGCGCTGGCGCAGAAGGCGCAACTCTTCTCGATCCACAAAACCATGGGCGTCGTGCTCTTTGGCGTGGCCGTCTTGCGCATTCTCTGGGCCCTGACCCAAACGAAACCGACACCGCTGCATCCCACGCGACGGGGCGAACAGTTTCTGGCCGCCACCGCACATTGGTTGCTGTATGGCTCGCTGGTGCTGGTCCCGTTGACCGGTTGGATTCATCACGCTTCGACCGAGGGGTTCGCGCCCATCCTGCTGCCAATCGGGCAGGACCTGCCGCTTGTTCCGAAGTCGGAAGCGCTGGCCGGTGTGACCGCCAGCCTGCACATCATTTTCGAGCGCGTTCTGGTCGTGGCCCTTCTGCTGCACATTGTGGGCGCGCTGAAGCATCATTTCATCGATCGCGACGCCACGCTGAAACGCATGTGGTTCGGTTGGACCGAGGCAGGTGCCGGTGTGAAACCAGCCAGCACCTCGGCGCCGATCTATGCGGCGGTGGCCGCTTGGGCGGTGGCCATTGGGATCGGTGCCTCGCTTGGACTGTTCGAGAAACACGAAAGCACGGCGGTGGCCGTCGCCTTGGCCGAGGTCGACAGCGACTGGACTGTCGAGACGGGCGAGCTTGCCATCACGGTGAAACAGCTGGGGTCAGACGTGCGCGGCAGTTTTGCCGACTGGACGGCGGCCATCACGTTTGACGAAACGACCGAGGGCGTCATGGGCGACGTGGATGTCACGATCGCCATACCTTCGCTGACACTGGGCTCGGTCACGGCGCAGGCGATGGGTGCCGACTTCTTCAACGCGAGTGAGCATCCAACGGCCAGCTTCGTTGCAGATATCACGCGCGACGGCGACGCGTTCTTGGCCACCGGGTCGCTCACCATAAAAGGAACGCTCATTCCCGTGGCCCTGCCCTTTGCATTGTCCCTTGACGGCGATCAGGCCGAGATGTCGGGGCAGCTGACACTGGACCGGCGCGATTTCGGGATCGGGACGGGAACGGATGAGGGCTCGCTTGGTTTCTCGGTGGTGGTGGACGTGACATTATCCGCCACCCGCGGCGCCTCGGAGCCATAAGAAAAGGCCCGCCAATCGGCGGGCCTTTTGACAATTAAGCTTTGCGATCAGCCTGCTTTCTGGGCCTCGATCGAAATGATCACTTCCACTTCGTCGCTGACGGCCGGGGCAAATGCGCCAAGGCCAAAGTCCGAACGCAGAAGCGTTGTCGTCGCGTCGAAACCGGCCCATTCGGTCTGGGCCATCGGGTGCGTGCCCGTCAGGTTCAGCTTGGCGTCCAGAACGACCGACTTCGTCGTGCCGTTCATGGTCAGGTCGCCCGTGATCATGGCGGTATCATCGCCGGTGACCTCGATCGCGGTAGAGGTGAAGGTGATCAGGTCACCTTCTGACGCACCGAAGAAGTCGCCCGACATGAAATGACCGTCGCGCTGTTCCCATCCGGTGAACATGGACATGACGGGCATCGAGACCGAAACGGACGAATTGGCGGGGCTGTCCTGATCGAACATGATCTCGCCTTCAAAGCCCGAGAACATGCCATAGGTCGTCGAATACCCAAGGTGGTTATAGCTGAAGACAATCTGGCTGTGGCTCGAATCGAGTGTGTACTTGTCGGCAGCCATGGCCGAGGTGCCAAGGGATGCAGCGGCAACAGCGGCAAGGAAGAGGGGTTTCATAAGTGGAGCACTCCAAATTTGGGATATGTCGTGCAAAGTGGCGCGCTCAGCGCGCGAAACAAGCCGCCAAGGCTCAACATGATGTGAGCGCAAATGCACAGAAATCAGCGAGTTACCGCCTAGTCCACCAAGAACGCAGGTGCTTCAGCCGCAATAGATCCGAATGATCTGGTCCGACGTGTCATGCACAATATTGGTCCGCTGCGGGATGTAGTCCTGCGTGACGATGTCGTTCTCGCCGAAAACACGGAGATTCGCGCCCTCAGGGAAGGACGTCAGCTTGACATCGGTTCCGACAAGAACCCGATAGTCCTTGGCGTCGCACAGCTCGATCTCGGCAAGCTCGCCCCCACCGCCCCCTTCGCTGGGCCCGGGCAAGGCGCGCTCGCCACCTGCCACCGGTTCGTCAGTCTCGCGGTCATCCGGTGTGCTTGGGGCACAGGCCGTCATTGCCAGAATTAAAAGCGCAGGAACTGTGAATCGCATCGGCGTTGGTCCTTCTTTGCGTTGATTTCGCCCATGCCTTCGCGCAGGGTCAAGGCAAGAAGAGGAAGGGAGGAACACCTCATGCGCACCCGTGCCGCCGTTGCAACCGCTGCCGGCAAACCGCTGGAGATCATGGACGTCAATCTGGAAGGCCCCAAAGCCGGCGAAGTGCTGGTCGAGATCAAGGCCACCGGCATTTGCCACACGGATGAATTCACGTTGTCCGGGGCCGACCCCGAAGGGCTCTTCCCGGCGATCCTTGGCCACGAGGGTGCAGGTGTTGTGCTGGAGGTGGGCGCTGGCGTGACCAGCCTGAAGCCCGGCGACCACGTGATCCCGCTTTACACGGCCGAGTGCCGTGAGTGCGAATACTGCCTGCACCCGAAAACGAACCTCTGTCAGAAGGTGCGCGCTACCCAAGGCCAGGGTCTGATGCCGGATGGCACGTCCCGTTTCTCGACGCTCGATGGCGATCCGATCCTGCACTATATGGGCTGTTCGACGTTCTCGAACCACACCGTGCTGCCCGAAATCAGCCTTGCCAAGGTGCGGGAGGACGCGCCCTTCGACAAGATCTGCTATATCGGCTGCGGCGTGACCACCGGCATAGGTGCGGTGATTTACACCGCCAAGGTCGAGCAAGGCAGTCGCGCCATTGTCTTTGGACTGGGCGGCATTGGTCTGAACGTCATTCAGGGCCTGCGCCTTGCCGGTGCCGACCAGATCGTCGGTGTCGATGTGAACCCGTCGAAAAAGCCGATGGCCGAGAAGTTCGGAATGACCGACTTCGTGAACCCGAAAGAGGTCGAGGGCGATCTGGTGCCTTACCTTGTCGATCTGACCAAGGGCGGCGCAGACTATACGTTCGACGCAACCGGCAATGTCGATGTCATGCGTGCCGCGCTGGAATCGGCGCACAAGGGTTGGGGGGAAAGCGTCATCATCGGCGTCGCACCGGCGGGTGCCGAGATTTCCACGCGCCCTTTCCAGTTGGTCACCGGTCGCGTCTGGCGCGGCACGGCGTTCGGCGGCGCGCGTGGCCGGACCGATGTGCCAAAGATCGTGGACTGGTACATGGACGGCAAAATCGAGATCGATCCGATGATCACGCACACGCTGAGCCTCGAGAACATCAACGAGGGCTTTGACCTGATGCACGAAGGCAAGTCGATCCGAAGCGTTGTCGTTTACTGATTTCGCCGAGGCTTCGCCTCGACGACTGACTGGGGGACGCTGTCCCCCAGACCCCCTGGGATATTTTCGAACAGGCGAATGATGCAGATACGCGCCTTTCAGCCAGAGGACGCCGATCCGGTCTGGTCGATGCTGGAACCTGTATTCCGGGCGGGCGACACCTATGCGATCGATCCCGGGATATCGCGGGAAGAGGCGCTGGACTATTGGACGGCCCATCATGCCTATGTCGCCGAAAAGGATGAGGCGCTGGTCGGCACGTTTTACATGCGCCCGAACCAGCAGGGCGGCGGCGCCCATGTCTGCAATTGCGGGTACATCACGGCGCGAGAGGCACAAGGCAAAGGCGTCGCCCGTGCCATGCTTGCTTTTTCTTTGACGGAAGCAAAAGCCCTTGGCTTCGAAGCGATGCAATACAATTTCGTCCTGGCCAGCAATACGCGTGCCATCGACACATGGGCCCGGGCGGGGTTTGCCGAGATTGGCCGCATCCCTCGCGCTTTCAAGCTGCCCTCGGGCGATTTCACCGATGCCCTTGTTCTGCATCGTTTCCTCTGAGCAACGCTTTCTTAAACGCCCCTTGTCATTCCCTGCCGCAGCACCGACATTCCGGACAAGTTATTCGAGGAGCAGGCACATGGCCGACGACGACAAGAAAGACGACGACAAGAGCGAAGGCGCAGGCCCCAAGGCTGGCGAGCTGTTCTTCAAGTCCCGGACGGTGCTGATCACCGGCGAGATCAACGACAAGCTGGCCAATCGCGTGACCACGCAATTGATTGCACTGGCCGAAGACAGCGACGATCCGATCAACGTGTTCATCTCGTCACCCGGCGGTCACGTGGAATCGGGCGATATGGTCCATGACATGATCAAGTTCATCCGCCCCACCGTGCGCTGCATCGGTTCGGGCTGGGTCGCAAGCGCCGGTGCGTTGATCTTCGTGGGCGCAAAGAAGGAAAACCGGCTTTGTCTGCCGAACACGCGCTTCCTGCTGCACGAACCGCGCGGGGGCGTCGGTGGCTCGGTGTCGGACATCCAGATTCAGGCGGATCAAATCCGGATCATGCGCGAACGCTTCCATCGC
This sequence comes from Silicimonas sp., assembly GCA_022826385.1. Taxonomy (GTDB): domain Bacteria; phylum Pseudomonadota; class Alphaproteobacteria; order Rhodobacterales; family Rhodobacteraceae; genus JAJDOD01. Next base: position 36,831 of record JAJDUZ010000024.1, on the reverse strand, counting down.
ATCTTTGCCGATGCGACCGGCCAGACCGAAAAGAAAATCGCCAAGGACACCGAGCGTGACTTCTGGCTGAACACCGACGAGGCTCTGGAGTATGGACTTCTGGGCAAGGTGATCAGCAGCGCCGACGAACTGGCCTGATGGCCGAGCGCGACCGACCGCTTTACGCCGTTCTGATCGACGCGGACAACATTCCCGCCAAGTATGCCGGGGCGATCCTGAAAGAGATTACGTCTTTCGGGGAACCGGCATTGCGGCGGGTCTATGGCGACTGGTCTTCATCGCGGCTGAACACTTGGGCCAAGGTCGTGCACGAGCTTGGCCTGGTGGCGCATCAGGAAACCGCGAACACCACCGGCAAGAACGCCAGCGATATCGGGCTTGTGATCGATGCGATGGACATTCTGCATTCTGGCCGGTTCGACGGGTTCGTTCTGGTGTCGTCGGACAGTGACTTCACATCCCTGGCGAACCGGGTCCGCGAACAGGGGCTGGACGTGATTGGAGTTGGCGAGGCGAAGACGCCTGAAAGCCTGCGGAACGTCTGCAACCGGTTTATCCTGCTGGAAAACATCATCGACGAGCCGACCCCAACCAGCAAGGGCGCCGGACGTGGCAAGCAGGACCCGAAGACGGCCATTCCGCTGATCACGCGGGCGATGGAAAAGATCAATTCGGATGACGATTGGTACGCGTTGGGTCAGCTTGGCCAGTACATCACGCGGGACACGCCGGACTTCGATCCGCGCACCTATGGCTGCAAGAAGCTCAGCGATCTGATCTCGGGCTTGTCGCGATTTGAGACGAAGAAGATCGGCACCCAACTGCATGTGCGCCGGGTCGACTGAAGGCTAGCGGTGGCGCCGTTCGTATCTGCAAAGAAACACGTCGACCGCCCCTTCGATGACGCGATCGATTTCGGCGTCTGACGGCGTGTCGCGCAGTCCCAGAACCATCTTCAGATGCAGACCGGCCTTGCAAAGTTCGGGGAACTGGTCGGCGGCAAGATCGATATCCTCGATCTCCAGCTTGCCGGCGTCGACGCCCTTTTGCAGGAACTGCCGCAGGATCGCGTGAACGCGGGCCGGCCCGCTTTCATAGAACTCGCGCCCAATCTCGGGGAAACGCTGGCTTTCACCGACGATGATCCGGTGCACCTGCAACCCGACATCCGACATGAAAAAGCGCGTCATTCTTTTGGCGGCGGTGGTCAGTGCGTAGCGGACATCATCAGACGAGGCGATTTCAGCAATCGCGTCATCAGACTGTGACTGGCACTCGATTTTGGCAACTTCGAGGAACAGCAATCGCTTGTCCGGGAAGTACGAGTAGAGCGTCGCCTTCGACACACCGGCTTCGCGGACAATATCGTCGACGCTGGCGCCCTCGAACCCGTCGCGCATGAATACCTTGCGTGCGCCATCCAGAACCTGGTCAAACTTCCGACCGTGTTTCACGATGGCCTGCGGCGCGTTCATGTCGTCCTCATCCGTCCCGTTCAGTTCTTTGAATATAAACTGTCCAGTTCACTTTTTTCAAGTGAGCGCGCCAAAAAGGCAGCTAAGGAACACCACCGGAAACGACACATCCGGGAACCGGGACGCGTCTATTTCGCGGGATCGTCGGCGTCGTAGGCCTCGATGATCTTGGCGACCAGCGGGTGCCTGACGACGTCCTTGGATGTGAAATAGTTGAACGCAATACTGTCGACGCCCTTCAACAGACGCTCGGCATCGCGCAGCCCCGAGGTCACGCCGCGCGGCAAGTCCACCTGACTGCGGTCGCCGGTGATGACCATGCGGCTGCCTTCGCCAAGGCGCGTGAGGAACATCTTCATCTGCATTTGCGTGGCATTCTGTGCCTCGTCCAGAACGACAAAGGCATTGGCCAGCGTGCGGCCACGCATGAAGGCAAGTGGAGCGATCTCGATCCGCTTCTCTTCCATCAGCTTGCCCAGCTGCTTGCCGGGCAGAAAGTCGTTCAGCGCGTCGTAGAGCGGCTGCATATAAGGGTCGACCTTGTCCTTCATGTCCCCCGGCAGGAAACCCAACCGTTCGCCGGCTTCGACGGCAGGGCGGGACAGGATGATCTTGTCGACATGCCCGCCGATGAACATGTTCACGCCAACGGCAACCGCCAGATAGGTCTTGCCCGTACCCGCTGGTCCGATCCCGAAGGCCAACTCGTTCTCGAACAGGGCCCGGACATAGGCCTTTTGCGCCTCGGTTCTGGGTTCGACGGTTTTCTTGCGGGTTTTGATATCGATGCGACCGCCCTGGAACAGTTCCATCTGGTCGGTCGGGCGTCCCCCGGTTTCGGCCCCACCCATCCTGATTTCGGCGTCGATGTCACCAGGCGTAATCTCGCGGCCCGCCTCGGCGCGGGTATAAAGCGCCTGCAGAACTTCGGCCGCTTTCGCAATGGCATCGGCTTCGCCGAACACGGCCAACTGGTTGCCCTGGTGCATGATCTGAACACCAAGCGCCTGCTCCACCTGCGCGAGGTTGCGGTTGTACTCTCCGAAAAGATCGATGAGCAGGCGATTGTCCGGAAATTCGAGACGGGTCTCAAGCATCTCCGCGGTCTCGTGTTCGGTCGGGGCTGTCGGGCTCAGCACGCGAATGGACAAATACCAAAACTCCGTTCCTGGGGCGTCTGTTCGAACCAATGCTGCCAAGGGTTGGACCAAGGCGCAAGCATATCTCGTGTGATTTTACCAAAGCTTCACGAGATATTGCGTTCAAAACAGACTGTTTCGGGCCCAGCGCACAAAATCTTGCAAAGATTTTGCCCGCCTTCTTTTCAAGAAAGCGCCCCCGCCAGCGAGTTCGGGTTGGATTGCAGAATGCGAACACGACGGATGTCGCCGACCGGGACGTCGCCCGTTACATGAACCGCGTGCAGGTACTCGGACTTGCCCACCATCTGACCCGCTTCCCGTCCGGGCTTTTCGAAGAGCACGTTCACCTCGCGGCCAACCATGGTGTCTTGCGCCGCTTGCTGCTGTTCGCGCAGCAATGCCTGCAACGCTTGCAGACGCGCGCTTTTCACGTCTTCCGCGACTTGAGCGCGTTCGGCCGCGGGCGTGCCCGGACGCGTGGAGTACTTGAAGCTATAGGCCTGCCCATAGCCGACGGTCTCGATCAGGGCCATCGTATCGGCAAAGTCGGCATCCGTTTCTTCCGGGAACCCGACGATGAAATCGCCCGACAGCAAAAGGTCCGGGCGCGCGGCACGGATACGCTCGATCAACCGAATATATTGCTCGGCGGTGTGTTTGCGGTTCATGCGCTTGAGAATGCGATCCGACCCCGACTGCACTGGCAAGTGCAGATAGGGCATCAGCTTGTCGCACGTGCCATGCGCTTCGATCAGGGCATCGTCCATGTCGTTGGGGTGGCTGGTGGTAAACCGAATGCGTTCCAGCCCGTCGATCTTGTCGAGGTCCCAGATCAACCCGGCCAATCCGCCGTCATGGCCGTGATAGGCATTCACGTTCTGGCCCAGCAGAGTGATCTCGCGCACACCCCGTTCAACAAGGTCGCGTGCTTCGCGCAACACCTGTTCGGCCGGGCGAGAAACCTCGGCGCCTCGGGTATAGGGCACCACGCAGAAGGCGCAAAACTTGTCGCAGCCTTCCTGCACAGTCAAAAACGCCGTCGGCGCGCGTTTTGCTTTTGGCCGACCGGCGAGGTGATCGAACTTGTCTTCTTCGGGGAAGTCTGTGTCGAGCGCCTTCTCTCCGGCCCGCGCTTTGCGTTCCAGTTCAGGCAGGCGGTGATAGCTCTGCGGCCCCACCACCAGATCGACCAAGGGCTGGCGCGCCATGATCTCGGCGCCTTCGGCTTGCGCCACACATCCGGCAACTCCAATTTTCAGGTCCGGCTTTTCGTCTTTCAGCGACCGGAACCGGCCCAGCTCGGAATAGACCTTCTCGGCAGCCTTCTCACGGATGTGGCACGTGTTCAGAAGGATCATGTCCGCGTCGTCGGGCGTTTCGGTCGGCACATAGCCTTCGCCGCCCAGCGCTTCGGACATGCGCTCGCTGTCATAGACGTTCATCTGACAGCCATAAGTCTTGATGTATAACTTCTTCGGCGCAGTCATCGCGGCTTTGTCCTTGGAGTTCGGCGGCCCCTCCTACACCGGGCGCATGTGGCTTGCCAAGGGCCGGGGCGGCATGGAATAGATGCGTTTCACCCTCGGAACATGGCAGCAGACATGCGATTTTCCAGTCTTGCAGAGGCAAAACGCGCAGACGCGATCACAGGCGCCAAGGGGCCGGTTGCTGTTATCATCGCAGAAGACGATGTCGAAGTTGCCGCGACCCTCAGCCATCACGCCGAGGCGGGCTTTCACACACTGGTGCTCGTCGCGCCCGAAGAACTTGACCTCGACGCTGTGGAAAGTGCCGGATGCCTTCGGATCGACTATCCAAACATGTCGATCGGCGCCACGACCGACATCGTGAATACGATCGCTCAGGCGCTGGCCGAGAGGACGTGGCTTTACTACTGCTACAACGCCGAGTTCCTGTTCTATCCCTTCAGCGAAACCCGGACGGTTGGGGAAATGCTGGCCTTCCACGCGGAAGAGCGGCGCTTTTCGATGCTGACCTATGTGATCGATGTCTATGCTGGCGACTTGGGCCAATCGGACAATGCCGTCGCGCTGGCCGATGCACATCTGGACCGCTCGGGATACTATGCTCTGGCGCGCGACGACAACGGGACGCCGAAGGAACGACAGCTGGATTTCTATGGCGGTCTGCGCTGGCGGTTCGAGGAACATATCGCCGAGAGCCGCCGTCGGATCGACCGTATTTCGCTTGTGCGAACGAAGCCGGGGATCACGTTGAATGATGACCACACGTGGTCGGAGGACGAGCTCAACACATATTCCTGTCCATGGCATCACAACCTGACGGCTGCGGTCGTCTCGTTTCGGACCGCGAAGGCGCTGCGGGTCAATCCTGCCAGTCGTTTCGACATCGGAACGTTCCGCTGGCACAACTCGGTGCCCTTCGAATGGAAATCTCAGCAGCTTCTGGACTTGGGCCTGATGGAGCCCGGTCAATGGTTCTAACGCTCAGAGGCCGCGGCCACGGGCGGCGACTGCCAGTGTGGCAAACGCAACCAAACCGGCCAAGGCATACCCTGATAGGATCGTACTGATCTGCGCATGTGTCATCGCACCGATGTCCGACGCAGCCCCCGCCGCCACATAGAGCGTTGCCGCAAACAGAATGCGAGCCACCAGGCTTTGGATCGACAGATAGGTGGCGCGCACCTCATCCGGCAAGGCGGGCTGAATCCGGGCCAGAATGAAGGGGCGCGAAAAGCTATCGGGCACCATTCTGAGCAACAGAAGCGCGATGGCCAGAGCGCTGCCCGTCAGGGCCAGACCCGCAACCAAGCCAATCTGCATGGCAAAGGCCAGAAGCAGAATGCCGGCCAGCCCGATCCTGGCGCGGATGCCAGGTGCCATCCACGATGTCAGGATGGAAACAAGCATCATCACGGCCGTCACCGCCCCGCTGACCACGGGCGCATTGGCGGCTAGGTCCAGTCCCTCCAGCGCCTGTAGAATGAACGGCTGACCAAAGACGAATGGCAAATGGCTGTAGCCATACATCATCGCGGAAAGGGCAAAGAGCCAAAGCAGCACCGGTTGGCGGAACGCGGTCCGAAGCGCTGCGACGCGCCGCCACTCTCCGCCAGTCACACGGCACCGTTCCGGCTCGCGGAACCGCAGGACGACAAGCGTGAGAAGGACAAAAGCCGCGGCCGTGGCGAAATAGGGCACCCGCAGATCGATCAATGCCATGGCGCCGCCGACAATGGCCGAGATCGCAAGCGCGGCAAAGTTGAACCGCCATGCACGCAGTTCATGTTCCTCGATCTCGTCTTCGCGTCCCTCTTCGGCCAAGGATTCGTAAAGAAGGCTGCTATCGGTTCCTGATGCGAAAGCCATGTGCAGGCCCAGTGCGGCTTGTGCCAGCGCAAAGATCCAGAACTCGGAGCCAACCGCCGGCAACACCGCGGCCAACAGCCCGGCCAAGGCCGAAAAAATCAACGTGATCCGTCGCCCGAAACGATCGGACAGATAGCCCGAGGGCACTTCGAAGACTGTCGTTGCGATGTCGTAGACGACATAGATCAGAACCGCCTCGGCGGCCGACAGTTCTGATTGGAAAAACAGAAACCACGTCGCTTGCCAGAACATCAGGTTCTGGAAGAACTTGAACCAAGGATAGAGCGCGACGTTTCCCGCTGCCGTCATCTTGCCAGCACAGCGTCGAAGTCATCCAAGGGGAAGACCGGCGCCAAGATTTCGCGCAACTCGGCCCGTCGTGGGTGATCCGGGTTCGCAAAGGCGAAACAGACATAGTCCTCGACGATCGCCGCTTGCTGTTCGTAACCGAAACTGAAGAACGTGGCGTCACCCTCGGAGAAATACGGGTCAGCCAAGCGGAGGCTCTCGCCGACGGCCCGCGCTGGCGAATAGCCCGTTCGCTCGCGGTTTTGCCATTGCCAGACATGCGTCAATTCATGTGCAAAGACCAATGCCTGCGGAACCCGCAAGGCGTCAGGCCACCGTATGACCATGTCCGAGGAATAGAGGCCGGTTTCGAAATGCATGCGGTTTCCAACCGCAAAGGCCTGCGGCGGTTGCGCGCCTCGCGGTTGCGGCGTGCGCACACACGCCCGGTCGGTTCCTTCAACCAGCCGAACGCTTTGAGGCGCCGTCCTGTAAAGCGGCACAACGCCCAAACCTTGCGCCACGCGCACTTTCGAGGTGTCGAGCTCCTCGCCAAAGAGGTCCTTGGCAAAGGCGGTTTCGGCTTCGGTCATGGGACGCGAACAGGCAACCAGAACGCACAGCGCCAGAAGCATCGTCAGCGTTGATCGGGACCCGAGCTTCATAGCATCGAGGGAACGACCAGGTCAGGCGGTCGGTGCCCGTCTTCGAATGTCTTGATGTTGATGATGACGCGCTCGCCTTGCTCGACGCGGCCTTCCAGCGTGGCCGAGCCCATATGCGGCAGCAGAACGACATTGGGCAATTCGCGCAGGCGCGGGTTGATCTCGGCGCCGTGCTCGAAAACATCCAGCGCGGCACCGGCGATCTCGTCGGCGCGCAGCATGCGCGTCAGAGCGTTCTCGTCGATCACTTCGCCGCGCGATGTGTTCACTATAACCGCGGTCGGTTTCATCAGCTTGAGCCGCCGTGCATTCATCAGGTGAAAGGTCGACGGCGTGTGCGGGCAGTTGATCGACAGGATGTCGACCCGGCTGACCATCTGGTCGAGGCTCTCCCAATAGGTCGCCTGCAGTTCGTCCTCGGTTTCCGGCCGCAAGCGACGCCTGTTGTGATAGTGCACCTGGCATCCGAAGACCGCAGCGCGTCGCGCGACTGCCTGCCCAATCCGACCCATGCCAAGAATGCCAAGTCGTCGGCCGCCAAGCCGCCCGCCCAAATAAGCTGTCGGTGACCAACCGGCCCAATCGCCCTTCTGCATCACGCCCAGACCTTCCGGAATGCGCCGCGTCACCGACAGGATCAGCGCCATGGTCATGTCCGCCGTGTCGTCCGTCACCACGCCCGGTGTGTTCGATACCAGAATGCCCCGCTGGCGCGCCGTCGTGACGTCGATGTGGTCGACACCGGCCCCATAGCTTGCGATCAGCTTCAACTGTTCGCCCGCCTGCGCCAGAAGCCCCGCATCAATCTGGTCGGTGATTGTCGGCACCAACACGTCTGCCGACTTCAGCGCTGCCGCCAAGGCATCTCGCGACATCGGCTTGTCGTCCTCCGACAAGGTCACGTCGAACAATTCCGACAGCCGGGTCTCGACCATGTCCGGCAATCGCCGTGTCACCACGACCTTCAGACGCTTCTGCGGCATGTCTTTCCGTGTCCTCCATCTTTTCTTGGGCGCCAGTCCATGGCAAAGTGACAAGGAACCGACGCTGGCACAAGCGCCGTCATAAGAACGGCACACCGGTGAGAGGAGAACGGGCAGTGAAGACAACACTCATCACGATTCTGGTCGCCTGTCTGGCGATGGCATCCGCAACCATGGCCAATGCGGTCGAACGCGGCAAGGTGACGAACCTGCCACTTCCGCGTTTCGTGTCGCTCAAGGCCGAGGAAGGCAATGTCCGGCGCGGCCCCTCGCTCAGCCATCGCATCGACTGGGTTTTCAAGCACCGCAACATGCCGTTGCGGGTCATCGGAGAGCATGGGCATTGGCGGCGTGTGCAGGATCGCGACGGTCAGGGCGGATGGGTGCACTACTCGCTTTTGTCCGGTGCGCGGCACGTCATCGTCGAACGTGACCTGACGCCGCTGCGGACAAAACCCGGCGCACAAGCCGAAGTGAATGCCTATGCCGAGATGGGCGTGGTCGCTCGACTGGGCTCATGCGAGCTGGACTGGTGCAAGATCACCGCCAGCGGCAAACGCGGGTGGGTTGCGAAAAGCGCGATCTGGGGTGTGCAGCCCGAAGAAATCAGGGATTGACCTCAAGTCGACTTGAGGAATTAGACCCATTGGCATCTTGAGAAACGGAGGTGCCAAACATGGCCGCAAGACTTGAACATCTGAACATGACCGTCAGCGATCCGCAGGCAACCGCTGCATGGATCGAACGTGTGTTCGGCTGGACCATTCGCTGGGAAGGCGCGGGAATGCAAACCGGCTATGCCGTGCATATCGGTGAAGCCGACACTTATGTCGCCCTGTTCACCTATCCCGAGACACCTGACCCGAAGGCCGAAAGCTATCGGATCAAAGGCGGCCTGAACCATTGGGCGGTGGCGGTCGATGACTTGGACGCGGTGGAAGCCCGTGTGAAGGCCGAGGGGTTCACCCCGGTCAATCATGCGGACTACGAACCGGGGCGCCGGTTCTATTTCCATGACAATGACGGGATCGAAATCGAGGTCGTAGAGTACGACTGATCTCGAAATCAATTGCGTCGGCGCAGGACAGAGGTCTATAGCGCCCTCATGCAACCCGGTCTTTCCCAAACCACGCCGCGCACCCGCGTCGGCGCCGAGGCCCGTGCCCTTTGGGCATTGGGCCTCCCGCTTGTGGGAAGTCACATTGCACAGATGCTGATTGGCGTCACCGACACGGTGATGATGGGCTGGTATGACGTGACCGACCTGGCTGCGATTTCGGTCTCGGCGTCGGTTTTCTTCATTATCTTCATCTTCGGATCCGGCTTCGCCTGGGCGGTGACACCGATGGTGGCGTCGGCGGTTGCCGGAGATGACGAACGTCAAGTGCGTCGCGTCACCCGGATGGGGCTATGGCTCTCGATCGGGTACGGGCTGCTTGTCACGCCTATCTTCCTTTTCTTCGAGCCGATTATGCTGGCGATCGGGCAAGACCCCGAGGTCGCACGGCAAGCCGGCCGTTACATGCCCTATATGGGCCTTGGCCTGATCCCGGCCTTGCTGGTCCAGATGTTCAAGAGCTATTTGTCCGCGCTTGAACTGACTCGCGCCATCCTCTTTGCCGTGATCGGAGCTGCGCTGCTGAACGCGCCGGTCAACTACGCGCTGATCTTCGGCAATTTCGGCGCCCCAGAACTCGGGATCGTCGGCGCCGGCATCGCCTCGCTTGCGAGCCATACGTTGAGCTTGGTGCTGCTGGCCGCTTATGCACTTCGAAAGAAACCGGAGCACGAGCTTTTCAAGAACTTCCACCGGCCCGACCCGGAAGCCATTGCTGCCGTCTTTCGCCTTGGGATTCCCATCGGCCTGACCCTTCTGGCTGAAACAGGACTATTTGCAGCGTCCAGCGTGATGATGGGTTGGCTTGGCACCATTCCCTTGGCGGCGCATGGGATTGCACTGCAAATCACCAGTGTCTCGTTCATGGTGCCGCTGGGTCTCAGCCAGGCAGTGACCGTGCGTGTCGGTCGCGCGGCGGGGCGGAAAAACGGCGACGAACTGCGCGCGGCTGCGGTGGCCGGGCTGCTTTTGTCTGGCGTGGCACTGGTTTTAACGATGGCCGCTTTTCTCCTTCTGCCGGAATATCTGGTGGGTCTCTTCATCGACCCGACCGATCCCGACCGCCCTCAGATCCTGACGGTCGGCGTGACGCTTCTGATGGTGGCCGCGCTGTTCCAGTTGGTGGATTTCGGCCAGGTCATGGCGCTTGGCGCGCTCCGCGGCGTGCAGGACACACGCGTTCCGATGGTGATGGCCATCGTCAGCTATTGGGGTGTGGGTTTGCCGGTCGCCTATGTCCTTGGCTTTGTGTTGGGTCTTGAAGGAGCGGGCATCTGGCTGGGCCTGACCGTGGGGCTTTCCTTTGCTTGTGTCGGGATGCAGTGGCGGTTTTGGCACATGCACGCGGGTGCGGCGACATGACCGCCGCCTGCGCCTATTCAGCCTGTGCGTTTACTGAACTTCGGTCCGCAACCATTCCATCACGTCACTTCGCACCGACTGCACGCCACTTGCCCGAGCCGCATCGATCACCTGACGCGCCTCGCCAAGGTCAACGCGGCGGATCAGGTGCTTCACAGGCCCAATAGACGCCGGTCGCATCGACAAGGCCCGCAGCCCCATCGCGGCAAAACACATCGCTTCAATCGGACGGCCCGCATCCTCGCCACAGAAGCTGACAGGTGTTTCGGTCTCGTCGCAACGCCGCGCGATCTGTTCGATAAGGGACAGATAGCTGACATTCAGCGTGTCATAGCGCCGACGCACGCGCTCGTTCTCGCGGTCGGCCGCAAAAAAGAACTGCTTCAGGTCATTCCCGCCAATCGAGATGAAATCCGCCATCTCGAAGAACTGTTTTGGTGCGAAGGCCAGCGAAGGCGTTTCAAGCATGGCGCCGACATCGACCCGCTCGGGCAATGTGTGGCCCAACTTGTCCTCGCGCTCTAACTCGTCCAGCAAATGCTGGCGTGCCTGCTTGAACTCGTCGAATTGCGCAATGAACGGGAACATGACCGTCAGAGGTCGCCCTTTCGACGCGCGGATCAGCGCCTGTAACTGCATCCGCATCACGCCGCCCTTGTCTAGACCCACGCGGATCGCCCGCCAGCCCAGCGCCGGGTTCGGTTCTTCCTCGCGCTTCATATACGGAAGCACCTTGTCCGAGCCGATATCGAGTGTACGGAACACAACGCGTTTGCCCTGCGCTGCATCCAGAACGCGGGCATAGATGCCCGCAAGTTCGGATCGACGCGGCACGGTATTGCGCGCAAGAAACTGCAGCTCGGTTCGGAAGAGCCCCACCCCTTCGGCGCCCGAGTTCTCCAGCGATGGCAACTCGGCGATCAGCCCCGCGTTCATCTGCATCGCAATCCGGCAGCCATCTTTCGATTCCGCCGGAAGATCTCGGATTCCAGCATAGCGCTGCTGCGCCTCGGCCTGCATGGCCAGCTTGTCGCGCAACGCCGAAACAACCGTGTCGTCCGGGCGCAGATGGACGATGCCCTGATCGCCATCGACCATGATGTGATCGCCATTCAGAGCCTCGCCCGTCACGCGTTCCCCGGCATGCACGACAAGCGGGATAGCCCATGCGCGCGCAACGATGGCCGCATGGCTGCCGACCGACCCTTGTTCAAGCACGATGCCTTTCAATGCCCCGCGACCATAGTCGAGGAGTTCCGCCGGTCCGATATTGCGGGCCACCAAGATCGCGTCTTCGGGCATGCCCGCGCCGGTATCCGCCCCCTGCCCGGTCAGAATGCGCAACAGCCGGTTTGAAAGATCATCAAGATCTTGCAGCCGCTCGCGCAAATAGGGATCGGCGGCTTGTCCCAGCCGGGCCCGCGCCGATGATTGCTCTTTCTCAACAGCAGCTTCCGCAGAAAGACCCGCCGCGATGTCTTCTTCCATGCGCCGCAGCCACGACCGCGAGTTGGCGAACATCCGATAGGCTTCCAGAACCTCGCGCTGATCCTTGTCGACCGGGTCGTTGCTGACCGAGTTCAGCATGTCGTCGACCGAGACCCGCAAATTGTCGACCGCTTCGCGCAAACGCTCGGTTTCCGCGACCGGATCATCTGCCACGGGATTGGTGACGACGACACGCGGCTCGTGCAGCCAGACATTGCCTTCGGCCACGCCCTCCTGCCCGATACCGCCCCGGAACATCATCGGGTTCGTGTGGCGCGCCCGCAGCGCTTCGCCTTCGCCAACGAACGCGCCAAGCTCGGTCATCTCGGCCAGAACCATGGCCACGACTTCCAGTGCGTAAACCTCGTCTTCCGAAAACGCCCGCGCCTCGCGCGACTGGACGACGAGCACGCCAAGCTGATCGCCCAGCCGTGCGATTGGGACACCGCAGAATGACGAGAAGACTTCTTCGCCGGTTTCGGGCATATACCGGAAGCCCTTGGCCGAGGGCGCATCCGCCTCGTTCACGACCTTGCCGTCTCGCGCCGCGCGCCCGACAAGGCCTTCTCCAAGCTTCATGCGCGTCTGATGGACAGCTTCCTTGTTCAGACCTTCGGTGGCACAAAGCTCCAGCGTTTCGGCATCGCGGAACAGATAGATCGAGCACACCTCGGTCTGCATCGACGAGGCGATGAGACCCACGATGTGGTCCAGCCGCGCCTGCCCAGCCGTATCCTCGGCCAGCGTGTCGCGCAGCCGCCGCAATAGTTTGCGGCTTTCACTTTCTGTCTGCTCGGCCATCCGATCTCCGCCGCGGCGGCTCCTCCGCCCCTAGTGCGAATAGAACACGCATGCCGCGAGGCGTAAAACGGAAAAACGTCAATCTCGGATTGCGTTCAGCAACCCGCGCGCCGCTGCTTCGATCAGATCAAGCGCCTCATCGAAATCGCCAGTGTAGTACGGATCGGGGATCTCGGTTCTGCCAACCTCGGGCGCATAGCCAAGGAAAAGCTTTACCGGTGTGTCCGACCCGTCCGGGCGCAACAGTTCGATATCTGCCACGTTCTGGGCATCCATCCCGATGATCAGATCAAATGCGTCGAAGTCCTCTGCCGTGATCTGACGTGCTCGAAGCCCTGACAGGTCATAGCCCCGCGTCTTCGCCGCCGCGATTGCCGGGTCATAGGGCGGCTTCCCCCGGTGCCAGCCCGCCGTCCCGGCGCTGTCGACGTCGATCCTGTCACCCCCCATCGACCGCAGCACGGCCTCGGCTGTTGGCGAACGGCATATGTTCCCAAGGCACACGCACAAAACACGCATTTCTTCTGGTCCTCCACAGCGATCCCCCTAGGCTCTAGCAGTGAAATCCGGATCACGCGAGGGAACATGAAAATCGTCATTCTTACGGGCGCAGGCGTCTCGGCCGAAAGTGGGCTGGGAACCTTTCGCGACAAGGGCGGGGTCTGGACGAAGTACGACCTGCAGGAGGTCGCCACGCCCGAAGGCTTTGCGCGCAACCCGGAGAAGGTGATCGACTTTTACAACATGCGGCGCCGAAACGCGGCGGGTGCCAAGCCAAACGCCGCCCATTTCGCCTTGGCTCGCCTGCAGGCCGAGTATCGGCATGAAGTGGCCCTGATCACGCAAAACGTCGATTCCCTGCACGAAGCCGCGGGGTCCGAGGCCATCCACATGCACGGCGCGCACGGCCAAGCGCGCTGCACGACCTGCGACGCTCGGTGGACCGCGCCGCTTGTCATGTCGCTGGAAGACACCTGTCCGGAATGCAGTGCCACGACGACCCGACCCGATGTCGTCTGGTTTGGCGAAGTGCCACTTTACCTGCCCGAGATTGCCGAACATCTGCATACGGCGGACCTGTTCGTTGCCATAGGCACAAGTGGCACGGTTTATCCGGCAGCCGGGTTCGTGGCGGAAGCGACAGGCGCCGGGGCGCGGACTGTTGAACTCAATCTTGAGCCGTCAAACGTTGCGGGACAGTTTGACGACGTGATCCTTGGACCGGCGACCGAGACGGTTCCGGCATGGGTTGACCAAGTGTTGCAAGCGGATTGAATGCGGCGCGCAGGAATGCCAACGTCAAAGCGAGGGGGCGCAGATGACAACCGATCCGAAACAGCTCAATGCCGCAATCTTCGCGGGTTGCGTGATTGCCTTCCTCAGCTTTGGCTTTGCCGCAAGCTTTGGCATTTTCCTGGCCCCGATGTCGGCTGATCTGGGCTGGGGCCGCGAAGTGTTTTCGCTTTCGGTTGCGGTTCAACTTCTGACATGGGGCTTGGCGCAACCCGTTGCGGGAGCCGTGGCCGATCGGTTTGGGACGGCACGTGTGTTGGCGGTTGGCGCCATTCTTGCAGGTGTCGGCTTTCTTTTGCGCGGCATCGTCACGGACCCGACGCAGTTCGTCCTGACCGGCATTCTTGTGGGTGCAGGCACTGGCGCGGCTTCTTTCCCGATTGTCATCGGCGCACTTGGAAAGTTGGTCTCGGCCGAACGGCGCAGTTTCATCCTTGGCCTTGGCACGGCGGCGGCGTCGCTTGGGATGTTCGTCTCGGCACCCGCCTCAACAGCGATGATTGACGGCTTCGGCTGGCAACCCTCGATCCTGTTGATCGGCGCGAGTTTCGCGCTGATCCTGCCGTTCCTTGTGTTCATAGCCCGCGTTGCAAAACCAACCGCGTCCGGCTCGAGCGCCAAAGACTTCGGAAGCGCCCTTGGGACCGCCTTCCGCGACCGCAGTTATCTCTGCCTGTTTTTCGGCTTCTTTGTCTGCGGATTTCACGTCGCTTTCATTCAAACGCACTTGCCCGCTTATGTGTTGGATGTCGGCATGGCGGCATGGGTCGGCGGTTGGTCGATCGCCTTGATCGGGCTCTTCAACATTGCCGGTTCCTTCTTTTCGGGATGGTCCGGGCAGGTTTTCTCGAAGAAATGGGTGCTGAGCGGTATCTACACCGCGCGTGCAGCGGTGATCACGGTGTTCGTTCTAGTCCCGGTCACCGAGACAAGCGTTCTGGTCTTTTCCGCCGTGATGGGCCTGCTTTGGTTGTCGACCGTGCCGCTGACGATGGGGCTTGTGGCGCAGACGCAGGGGCTGAAGTTTCTTTCGACGCTCGCCGGTCTTGTCTTTCTCAGCCACCAGACCGGGAGTTTCCTTGGCGCGTGGCTGGGTGGGCGCATTTACGACCTGAACCAGGACTATACGCCAATGTGGTGGGCCGCCGTCGTGCTTGGTTTGCTGGCCGCCCTCATTCATCTGCCGATCCGGGAAGAACCCGGGCCTTTGGCACGCGCCGAGGCTGAATCTGGCTGACCCGTCTTGCCCCCGCGCAAGCGATCCCGTAACAGGCGCCCCGAAGACTGACGTCCCGGGGTTCCATGCCACTTCTTGTGATGAAATTCGGCGGCACATCTGTTGCCACGCTCGACCGCATTCGCCGCGCTGCCAAGCGCGTCGGGCGCGAGGTGGCGAACGGGTATGACGTGATCGTCATCGTGTCCGCCATGGCGGGCAAAACCAACGAGCTGGTGGGCTGGGTCGAAGAAACCTCGAAGCTTTACGACGCCCGTGAATACGACGCGGTTGTGTCATCGGGCGAACAGGTGACGGCCGGTCTGATGGCGCTGACCTTGCAGGAAATGGACGTGCCGGCGCGCAGCTGGCAGGGCTGGCAGGTGCCGCTGCAGACGACCAACGCACATGCAAGCGCCCGGATCGAAGACATCGGGACCGAGGCGATCAATGCGAAGTTTGCCGAAGGCATGCGCGTCGCCGTGGTCGCCGGTTTCCAGGGGATCAGCCCCGAGAACCGGGTCACAACGCTGGGCCGTGGCGGATCGGACACCACCGCCGTCGCCTTCGCCGCCGCCTTTGGCGCCGAACGCTGTGATATTTATACGGACGTTGATGGGGTTTATACGACCGACCCCCGGATCACCGCCAAGGCCCGCAAGCTGGACAAGATCGCCTTCGAGGAAATGCTGGAACTGGCTTCTCTGGGCGCCAAGGTGCTGCAGACCCGCTCGGTCGAACTGGCAATGCGGTACAAGGTGAAGCTCAGGGTGCTCTCCAGCTTCGAAGACACGGATCAGGACGGAACAGCGGGCACACTGGTCTGCGACGAGGAGGATATCATGGAAAGCAACGTGGTCGCCGGGGTCGCCTATAGCCGCGACGAAGCCAAGATGACGCTTCTTTCGGTCGCTGACCGACCGGGCATCGCTGCCGCGATTTTCGGGCCTCTTTCCGAAGCTGGCGTCAATGTCGACATGATCGTGCAGAACATCTCGGAAGATGGGCGCACGGACATGACCTTCTCGCTGCCGACAAACCAGGTCGAACGGGCCAAGGCCGCGATGACCGCCGTGAAAGACAGCGGCGATGTGAACTATGCCGAACTGGTCACGGATGAGGATGTCGCTAAGGTCTCGGTCGTCGGCATCGGCATGCGCAGTCATGCGGGTGTGGCAGCACAGATGTTCCAGGCACTGCGGGACGAAGGCATCAACATCAAGGTCATCACGACGTCCGAGATCAAGATCTCGGTTCTGATCGACCGGAAATACATGGAACTGGCCGTTCAGGCGCTTCACGACGCGTTCGGTCTGGAGAAGGCCGCCTGATTTCGCCGCGCTGACGCGCGTCGATCCGCTGGAGCTCGGCCCCAGACCCCGTGATATTTGAGAACAGGCGAATGGGCCTTATCGTTGCCGGGTCTCCCAATCGGGATGAAGCCATGGTGCGGCGTCGTCTCGGGGCAACGTCTTCCCGAGAATATGAGACGCGACTTTCTCGCCCACCATGATCGACGGGGCGTTGAGATTTCCGTTGGTGATTTGCGGAAAGATCGAGCTGTCTGCAACGCGTAGCCCGTCCACACCAATGACGCGCGCTTCGGGATCGACAACGGCTTGCGGGTCGCCTGCATCCCCCATCCGGCAGGTGCCGCAGGGGTGATAGGCGCTTTCGGCGTGCCTGCGAATAAAGTCGTCCAGTTGCGCATCGCTTGTCGCCGTTTCGCCCGGAAGGATTTCGCCCGCCGCATAGGGCTTGAAAGCGTCTTGAGCGAAAATCTCGCGCGTGAGGCGGATCGCGCGGCGAAAGTCCGTCCAATCCTCGGGGGTCGACATGTAATTGAAGCGAATGGCCGGCGCATCCGCGGCGTTCGGGCTTTTCAGCCGCACTGTCCCCCGTGACGGGGACCGCATCGGCCCGACATGCGCCTGAAATCCGTGGCCGTCGGCGCTCATGACGCCATCATAGCGCACCGCAAGAGGCAGGAAGTGATACTGAATGTCGGGATACTCGACACCGGCACGCGACCGGATGAAGCCTGTGCTCTCGAAATTGTTGGTCGCCCCCGGCCCGGACCGGTTGAGAAACCAGCGCGCGCCGACCCATGCTTTGCCTGCAAGGTTCCAATAACGATAGAGCGTGATCGGCTGCGACGCCCGCATCTGGAAATAGACTTCCAGATGGTCTTGCAGGTTCGAACCGACGCCGGGACGGTCCACTAGGACCGGAACGCCGCGTTCCGCAAGGTGCTCAGCGGGGCCAATGCCAGACAGCATCAGAAGTTTCGGCGAATTGAACGCCGAGGCGGCTATGATCACTTCCCGTCGGGCCCGCAGTTCGGGAACCGGTCCGCCCTTTAGCGCGACACCGGTCGCAAGCCGTCCATCAAAGAGGATGCGCGTCGCAAGCCCTTGCACCACCCGCAGATTGAAACGCCGCAATGCCGGCTTGAGATACGCATCCGCCGCCGACCAGCGTCGGCCTTTCCAAACCGTCTGCTCGAAGGCGCCGAAGCCTTCCTGCTGTTCGCCGTTATAGTCGTCGGTGACTTGGTAACCGGCTTCCCGTCCCGCCTCGACAAAGGCGTGATAGAGCGGGTTCTCGCGTTTGCCACGCGTGACATGAAGGGGGCCTGCATCACCGCGGAAGGGCGACGTCGGGCCACCGTGCCAGGTCTCCATGCGCTTGAAATAAGGGAGCACGTCCGCATAGCTCCACCCGGCGGCGCCCATCTGCGCCCATGTGTCGAAGTCACGCGCGTGTCCGCGCACGAAGATCATCCCGTTGATCGAGGATGATCCGCCGACGACCTTGCCGCGCGGTGCCGCCATCACGCGATCGTTCATGTAGGGCTCGGGCTCGGTCGAATAGCCCCAATCATACCGGGCCATGTTCATCGGGTAGGACAGCGCGCCGGGCATACGAATGAACGGGCCCCAATCGCTGCCACCAAACTCGACAACGATGACCGAGTGCCCGGCTTCGGCCAGGCGATACGCCAAGGCGCATCCGGCGGAACCGGCTCCGACCACTACATAATCTGCCTGCATGAGCACTCTTGCCTCGCCACGTGTCACCGCGTCTTGGGCCGCAACCCGTCGACCAATACGAGGGGCCAGCGACGCATGTACTACGGCGTTCTTTGCTAACCTTAACGCCGGAAACCGCCTGCTCTGTCGCATTCGCGCCGCGTTTTCTGGCGAAATCGCCATATTATTAACAGTTTGTAGCTTTTTAAGCTTCGATTTGAGAGAACTACAAAAAAGCCGCCCTGCAAACAGGGCTGTCGTGTCGCAATGAGCGGAGGCGAGAACGATGAAGCGAAGAGCAATTCTAGTGGCCGCAGCCAGTGCGTTTCTGGCGGGTTGTTCCGGCAGTTGGCAAGTTGAGTATGACGAGGGAGTCGATCCCAACGTCAGCAAGCTCTGGCATGTGCATAACATCCGGGTAGTCGTGCCTGCGGATCTGACTGTCAGCAACCGGAACACCTATGCACCCGATGCGGACATCGTCTGGCATGGTGATCTGGAAAGCGGGAGCCGGCGCAAACAGGTTGCGACGATCCTGACCGAGGGCATTGAAAAAGCGGCTGGAAACCTGGACGGGCCACGTCCGGTCGAGATTCAGGCAAGGCTTGAACATTTCCACGCTGTCACCCCCGCCGCCGTATCGCGCGCGCCTGCCGCGGTGCACAACATTGCCTATACGATCCAGATCATCGACGACGAAACCGGGATGGCTCTAACTGCGCCGCAATACATCCAGGCAGACCTTGAGGCTTACGTCGGTGCATCGGCCATCACGGCGGCCATTCAAGGGCAGACACAGCGCGTGCGCATCACGGACCATATCGCCAGTGTGACAAGCGGTTGGCTTGGCGTCGGCCCCGACCCGCGCCGCGCCTTCCAAAGCGTCGGGCGCTGACACCCGGAGACGGGAGGGGGCATGAAACTCTTTGTTGGCCTCGGCAACCCCGGGGCAAAATACGCGCGGAACCGACACAATATCGGGTTCATGGCCCTTGACGGCATTGCCGAAGCACATGGGTTCGGCCCGTGGCGCGGCAAGTTTCAAGGTGTTATGAGCGAAGGGCGTTTGGGCGACGACAAGGTCGTGCTTTTGAAGCCCGAAACCTTCATGAACAAGTCCGGGCAGTCGGTGGGCGAAGCCGTGCGGTTCTTCAAGCTGGAGCCGACCGACGTCACAGTGTTCCACGACGAGATCGATCTTGCGCCGGGGAAACTGCGCGTAAAACAAGGCGGCGGACATGCAGGCCACAACGGTCTGCGCTCGCTGCACGCGCATATCGGAGATGCCTATCAACGCGTCCGCATGGGTGTCGGGCATCCCGGGCACAAGGATGCCGTTCCGCATTACGTGTTAAAGGACTTCCCCAAGGCGGACGAAGGCTGGCTTGACGACATGTTACGAGGGATCGCCGACGGCGCTGCCGCGCTGGCCGCTGGCGATACCGGACGGTTTCAAAATGCCGTGGCCTTGCGGCTTCATCCGCCCCGCTCGTCGACGGGCGACAAATCGAGAGTGAAACCCAAGGCACCTGAACCGGACACCAAGACCGAGACCGAAGACAAACGCTCGGCCCTGCAAAAACTGCTCGACAAGTTCTCATGAGCGTCCGCGCGGCGTTTGCCCGGCAAGGACCGACCTGCGACGCACTCGGCTCGCCTTTCATGGGGCGGTTGATGCCGCTGATCGGGGAACGGCTGGAACGCGGCAACGCCGTCGCGGATCGAATTCTTGACTGGCCCGGCGACACCACGGCCGCCGGCGACAGCGTCCCCCTGCGTCTGGCCGGAGCGTTGCACGCGCTCAAACTCGACGGATTGGCCCTGGAGGAAGTTTATCCACCAAACGACGTTGACGACGATATGCTTTGGCATGCGGCGAATGCCGCCCTTGTTGCTCATGAAACTCGGCTGATGACTTGGCTCGACAGTCCGCCGCAAACCAATGAAGTCCGACGGGCCGCGGTGCTTTTACCGGCGCTCGCGCGCGTGGCTGAGATGTTCGATCAACCGGTTGAATTGCTTGAATTAGGCACCAGTGCTGGCCTCAACCTGCGTTGTGACCAGTTCTCGCTGGATTTGCCGGGTGGCGGGTTGGGCAAACCGAGGTCTTCGGTGAAACTTCAGCCCGAATGGACAGGCCCCTGCCCCGCCGGGCCTTTACCGTCGATTGCCGCGCGTCGCGGGGTTGATCTGAACCCGCTCGACCCGTTGCAGGCCGAAGATCGGCTGCGGCTGCTGGCCTATGTCTGGCCGGACCAGCCCGAAAGGATCAGCCGGACATGCGCTGCCATCGATATCGCTGGCCAGATCCCGGCCGACATTTCGTCGGGTGATGCGGGTCAATGGCTTGAACAGCGGCTGACGCAGCCCGCAGACGGCGTTGTTCGCGTGGTCTTCCACACGGTCGCGTGGCAATACTTCCCCGACGCGACGAAGGCCCGAGCCATCCGTGCGATGCAACAAACAACATCCCCGCTGGTCCAGATCGGCATGGAAGCCGACGACGGCCAAGGGGCTGGGATCACTTTGACCACATGGCCCTCTGGCGAAACACGGTCGCTGGGCAGGGCAAGCTTCCACGGACTTTGGGTGAACTGGACCTAGATCCGTTTATCAACCGTTTGGTTGAATATTTCGATACAGGCCGCCTACCCGGAAGCCAGCCTGCGACAGTTTGTAAGTTATTGTTTTTTATTACTATAATGCCCAACCCCGCAGATTGACTCTGTCTGCCGCCCTGCTAGACACCTGCGAGAGTTCTCATGGGAGCGGGTGCATGGCCGAAACCGATCAAGATCGGAAGGCCCGACTGGATGCGTTGGAGGCCAAACTGGCCGAGAAACGGGCCAAGGATGCGCCAAAGCGACATCAGGACGAGCATCATTCACAGGTCCAGATGGGCTGGCGGATGGTGACCGAACTGGTGGCGGGGCTGGGGATCGGCTTCGGCATGGGATTTGGGCTCGACAAGGTCTTTGGCACGGAACCGTGGCTGATGATCGTGATGACGCTCTTTGGGTTCGCGGCAGGCATCAACGTGATGATGCGCACCGCAAAGGAATTTGCGCCGGACAGTTCCGGCAAGGATGAGAAGGACTGAGCATGGCAGATGCGAAAGAAGGCGGCGGTCTGGTTTTCAAACCGATGGATCAGTTCATCGTAAAGCCGCTGTTCGGTGACGGTCCGGTCGGCATGTTCACGATCACGAACGTTACCTTTTGGATGGCCCTGTCAGTTCTTTGCATCGTGGCCCTGCTGGTGCTTGGCACGCGAGGTCGCGCACAGGTGCCGACGCGCATTCAGTCGATTGCCGAGCTTGCGTATGGCTTTGTCTACAAGATGGTCGAAGACGTCACAGGTCAGGATGGGGTGAAATACTTCCCCTACATCATGACCTTGTTCATGTTCATCGTCTTCTCGAACTTTCTGGGCCTTCTGCCCTTGTCTTTCACAACAACCAGCCACATCGCGGTGACCGCGGTCATGGCCATGGCGGTGTTCCTGTCGATCACCATCCTCGGGTTCGTGAAGCACGGGTTTGGCTTCCTCAGCGTCTTCTGGATCAGCAGCGCGCCGTTGGTTTTGCGCCCTGTGCTGGCCCTGATCGAGGTCATCAGCTACTTCGTGCGCCCCGTCAGCCACTCCATTCGTCTGGCAGGCAACATGATGGCTGGTCACGCGGTGATTAAGGTGTTCGCAACCTTCGCCGCCGTCGTCTGGATTGCTCCGGTCAGCATCTTTGCCGTGACCGCGATCTATGCGCTCGAGGTTCTGGTGTCGTTCATCCAGGCCTATGTCTTCGCAATTCTGACATGCGTGTACCTGCGGGACGCGCTGCATCCGCATCACTAAAGGTTTGCCGGGTTCAAACCCGGCCTACGAAACAACTCAAATTCCATCGTAAGGAGAAATCAAATGGAAGGTGACGTCGTACAAATGGGAGCTTACATCGGTGCTGGTCTGGCCTGTACGGGCATGGGCGGTGCTGCTGTGGGTGTGGGCCACGTTGTTGGCAACTTCCTCTCGGGTGCCCTGCGCAACCCGTCGGCTGCTGGTGGTCAAACCGCCACGATGTTCATCGGTATCGCGTTCTCGGAAGCGCTGGGGATTTTCTCGTTCCTCGTTGCACTTCTGCTGATGTTCGCCGTTTAAGAACTCCGTCTTCCTTACGCATTCCGTGCGGGGCGCTTCCCGCACGGAATTGATCCTAAAGGTTTGAGGAGGTCGCCATGGCGACAGAAGCAACAGACGCCGCAGGCAAAGCCGCCGAGAGCGCCGGCATGCCGCAACTCGATTTTTCGACGTTCCCGAACCAGATCTTCTGGCTCGTGGTCACCCTTGTGGTGATCTATCTCGTCCTGTCGAAAGTGGCGCTGCCCCGCATTGCCTCCGTTCTTGCAGAACGGCAGGGCACCATTACGAACAACATTGCCGCCGCCGAGGACCTGAAAGCCGAGGCCGCCGAGAAGGAGCAGCAGCTTCAAAAGGCGATGGCTGATGCGCGCGCTGAATCGGCGCGTGTCGCAGCCGAGGAAAAGGCAAAGATCCAAGCCAAGATTGATGCAGCGATGGCCAAGGCCGATGCAGAAATTGCGGCGAAAACGGCAGAAAGCGAAGCCCGTATCGCCGAGATTCGCGAAGGCGCTGCCATCGCGGTCAAGGAAGTCGCTGAAAGCACAGCCAATGAGGTGGTTGCAGCTCTTGGTGTCGACGTTGACGCGTCGGCTGTCAGCGCGGCGATCGCATCGCGGACGAAAGGGTAAGCCAGATGAAAAAGTCACTCACCCTTCTCGCCCTTGCTGCTGCAACGCCAGCAGCTGCGGCATCGAAGAACCCGTTCTCGGCCGACTTCTATTCGCTGTCGAACACCGACTTCATCGTCGCCGTCTCGTTCCTCCTGTTCATCGGGGTCCTGTTCTACTTCAAGGTTCCGTCGATCTTGGGTGGCCTCCTCGACAAGCGGGCCGCGGGCATCCAGTCGGAACTGGACGAGGCACGCGCTTTGCATGACGAGGCGAAGCAAGTTCTGGCAAGCTACGACCGGAAGCTGGCAGAGGTTCAGGAACAAGCTGAGCGAATCGTGGCCCAGGCGACTGCGAGTGCGAAAGAGGCGGCCGAACAGGCCGACCTGGATATCGCCGCGTCGTTCGAGCGCCGCATGCAGGCGGCCGAAGAGCAAATCGCATCGGCGGAACAGCGAGCCATCAAGCAGGTGCGCGACGAAGCAGCGAGTATTGCGATTGCGGCAGCTTCCGAGGTGATCTCGAAAGAGATGAGCGCGGCACGCGCAGGCACGCTGATTGATGACGCAATCAAGACAGTTCAGTCTAAACTACACTGATACAGTCAAATTTGTGAATAAACCCGGCCGTTTAGGCCGGGTTTTTTTCTTTTGGGGCAAATTAAACCCGAGTTTATGAGCTTCATCCGAGGTTTATGGACCGAGATTTAAACTTAGGCTCAATAGCGTTAGGTGTGCAGCCGGAAGAGTGTCTCCCAGCGACTTGGTCGCGACCCTACACACACACAGCACAGGAGACATTGAGATGTACGTATCTAAGACTCTTCCGGTTGCCACCGCTTTTGCCCTTTGGAGCGCAGCCGCACACGCCCAATCCGCCACTGACGCCATCATCACGCAGTACCAGGACCTTGGTTTTCAATACATCGAGATCAAGGAAGGCGTTACACAGACAAAGGTCGAAGCCATCATGGCAGACGGTCGTAAGGTTGAAGTCGTGTACGACAACGAAACCGGCCTGATCCTGGAGCAGGAAAACGATCGAGCTGACGCAGACGAGCTTCGCCTGACGGGTGTCGACATCGAAACCGGTAATGAAGACTTCATCGATGACGACGACGACGACGACGATGATGAAGATGACGACGAAGACGACGACGACGATGATGATGATGATGATGATGATGATGATGATGATGATGACGACGATGACGACGATGATAGCGACGACGACGATGATGATGACGACAACGGCGATGACGATTAAGTCGACGCAGACGGCTTGATACGAAGCGATGGAGCCGCCTTACGGCGGTTCCATTCTCCGGAGGTAGTTATGAGAAAATTGATCCTGGTACTTGTCTTGATGGCGACGGTCGCACCGTTGGACGCTAAGGCAAACGATGTCATCCGCGACAGAATCGTAAGTGAGCTTCAGCAGGACGGATACGCCGAAATACGCGTTTTTCGGACGTTTCTGGGGCGGTTGAGGTTTGTCGCACAGAACGGCACGACCAGGCGCGAAATTGTCGTGAACCCGGCCACCGGTGTGATTCTGCGCGACTACCTTCGCGTCGTCTCAACCACAGACGGGTCTTCATCCAACTCTGGCAGCAGTTCGGGAAGCGGCAGTTCAGGCGGCTCTACGGACGACGACGACGATGATGACGACGATGACAACTCGGGTTCGGGAGGCGGCGGTTCTGGCTCTGGTTCAGGTTCCGGCGGCTCTGGATCCGGAGGCGGGGACGACGATGACGACGGCGGTTCGGATTCTGACGATGACTCAGGCGACGACGACTAGGGCATGACGGTGGATTCGGGGGCTGAAGAGTGAATAACCGTGTGCTTCTTGGGTTGGTTGTCGTGCTGCAGTTCATGTGCGCGCTCTTCTTCGTGGGCGAGATCGCGATCTCGGTCCTGGGCCTGCCGATCGGTCCCATCGACTGGACTTTTCACGAACTGATAGAGATCGGGGCCGCGATCGGACTGATCACAGGCAGCCTTGTCGGCACCTATGCCTTGCGCGTCGCAAGACAACGCAGCCGCGTGGCCGAACAAGCCTTGAAACAAGCCAAAAGCGCCTTCCGGGACGTTCTGGAGATGCGATTCAAAGCTTGGGCTCTGACCCCTGCCGAACGAGACGTCGCGCTCTTTTCGATCAAGGGGTTCTCAACCCACGACATCGCCCAATTCCGCGGCGTCAGCGAGGGCACCATCAAGGCGCAGTCAAATGCGATCTATCGCAAAGCTGGCGTTTCAGGTCGCGCCCAATTGCTGAGTGTCTTCATTGACTAGCTGGTGGACGAAGACGACTAGCTTTCCTCATCCTCGACCGCGTACTCCAGAAGAACTTCCAAAGGGACAACTTCCAGGGCGCGTCGATGCGTTGAGGCCAGCTTGATACGGGGTGCCGCGCCTTCCTCGGCCGCCTGCAGAAATCGTCCGGCACAAAGGCACCAGCAATCGCCCGGCTTCAGCCCTTGGAACAAGTATTCCGGTCTTGGCGTCGACAGATCGTTCCCAAGATACTTCGAAAACGCCAGAAATTCCTTCGTCATGATGGCGCAGACCGTGTGGCTGCCCTCATCCTCGGCGCAAGTATTGCAAGCGCCGTCACGGAAAAAACCCGTGACGGGGTCGAAGGAGCACGGCTGAAGACGCTCTCCCAGAACGTTCTCTGGTTTGTCTTTTTCCACGGCCAATCCTGTTCCCTTAGGGCCGGCAACTGCCCCACATCATAGAATAGAGCAGTTTTTCAAAAGGCAAACCGGTCTTGACGCGGCAAGGCGCCCTCGCATACCCGGATGACCGTGAAACGCGAGATCCCACTTGATACAGTCTTCTCGGCCCTGGCTGATCCCACGCGGCGTCAGATCCTGAAGATGCTTCTGGAAGACGACATGGCCGTCACCGACGTGGCAGAGCCGTTCGACGTCTCGCTTGCGGCGATCTCGAAACACCTTGGCGTGCTCAGTCGCGCCGGTTTGATCAGTCAGGAACGGCGTGGACGGGTGATCTGGTGCAAGCTCGAACCGGGCGCCATGAAGAACGCCAGCATCTGGATGCAGGGCTTCGGCCAGTTCGAACCTGTGGATTTGGATGCGTTCGAGAACTTTCTTGAAACCGAATTGTCGGATGAACCACCGTCCGACTAGGGTTTACCAGTCTTTCGCTTCTTCCTTCAGAAACGACAGGAACGCCTGCACCTTGGTCGTACGGTGCAAATCGACATGCGTCACCAACCAGAGCGGCGCCGACCACTCGGTCTGAGGCTCGAACAGCGGCACAAGGTTCGGGTGCCGCTCGGCCTCCCAGCAGGTCAGGGCACCGATCCCGACGCCCTCAAGGATTGCATCGCGCAGTACACGATTGTCAGAGCCGCGGAACACGACGTTTTCGGGCCGAACCCGCCCGACCAACCAACGCATCACCGGCGCGCGCGATCCAAAATCGTCAAGGCTGACAAAACGGTGCCCTGCCAAGTCGTCGACCGAGGCAGGTCGTCCAAAGCGCTCGATATAGTCTTCCGAGGCATAGAAGGTGACGTTCAGCGGCACGAAGGGTTGGACGACATTGTCGGGATTGTCCGGCTTGCTGCCGGCCCGCAAGGCAACATGCGCCTCGCCATACTCCAAACGCAGAACTTCCTCGCCGGTCAGAAAGCGGACGATAACATCAGGATAGCGTTCCTGAAAGCGGGCCAAGGTCGGGGTCAAGCGGGGAGAGACAAACGCCAGGGATGTCACGACAAGTTCGCCCGACACCTCGTCACCGCGGCCCCGTATGCGGCTGACAAGCTGCGAGAACTGGTCATCTGTCGCTTGCGCCACTTGCAACAGGTCCTGCCCGGCCTCGGTCGAGCTATAGCCTCGTGGGTGCCGCTGGAACAGCTTCACGCCAAGGCGATCCTCGAGCGAGTCGATGTGGCGGATCACCGTGGCATGATGCACGCCAAGCGCATCCGCCGCGCCGCTCACCGTTCCGGCGCGCGCCACGTGATAGGCTGTTCGGATTTCATCCCAAGTGCTGATCGACATGGTTAATTCCCCGTTGGTTCCCAACTGTTTTGGTGCGAAAAACGTATAGTTCAAACGAAATTTCTGAACATCACGCAAAATTGCACAGGATCGGTTGGAATTCTTGGAATTCCGGCGCGATCCCTTGGCACCTAGGTTTTCGGAAAGCCAAATTGAAGGAGCGACGACCATGTCGACCAAAATTCTTCGCATCGATGCCTCGGCCCGGCGATCCGGATCCGTGACACGCGACCTGAACGACAAGATTATCGAACGGTTCCAGCAGGCCGGCGATACCCAGATTGCGACCCGTGATCTGGCAAATCCCCTGCCCCTGCTGGACGAAACCTGGATCGGTGCAAACTTCACGGATCCGGCCGAGCGAACCGACGCGCAGAAAGCCACACTCGCCCTCTCTGATGAACTGGTGGCCGAGGTGAAAGCTGCGGATGTTCTGCTGATTGGACTCCCGATCTATAACTTCGGTGTGCCGGGCGCGCTTAAAGCGTGGATTGATCTTGTAGCCCGTGCCCGCGAGACGTTCCGCTATAGCGAGAACGGCCCTGTCGGGCTTCTGACCGGCAAGCGAGCCATTGTCACTGTCGCATCTGGTGGAACCGAAGCGGGGTCCGACATCGACTTTGCGACCGGTTACCTGCGGCATGTGCTGGGCTTCATCGGGATCACCGATGTCGTCTTCGTGAATGCCGACCGCATGATGGTCGATGCCGAGGCGAGCCTGTCGGCGGCCGCCAACCAGATCGAGCTGATCGAGCTTGCGGCCTGACGCTGCCCCGGGTCAGTCGTCGATCGCGTAGACCACGGTCACACTGACCCGGACATCCAGTTCGCCAGCCGCTATGGGGACGGCAGCCGCCTCCATCATCGCGCCACGCATCATCGGGACCGGTCCACCAACGCCGCCGCCTTCGGTGATGGATTGCACTGGCCCAAGGCTTACCCCGCTGGCCGACGCCAAGGTCTCGGCCTTGCGCCCGGCCTGCTCAACCGCATCCCGGCGCGCCGCCTCTTCCAGCGGTTCGAAGTCGTTAATACCAAAACTCAGGCCATGCAGCGTGTTCGCGCCGTCGCTGACTACTGCGTCCAACAGCGTGCCCAAACCTTCAAGCTCACGCACACGCACCGTCATCGTGATCGACGCCGCATAGCCCCGGATCTGACGCGGCCGTGCGTTCGACTGATCCCAGACCGGGTTCAGGTTGATTGACGAGGTTTGCACATCCCGTTCACTAATGCCTGCCTCGCGCACAGTCTCAAGCACATCTGCTGACGCCGTCCCGGCCGCCGACATGGCGCCGGACGCCGTCCCGGCTTCGCGCGTGACGCCCAGCGTCACGGTCGCCATATCCGGCGCGGCCTCGGCCGTTCCTGTTGCTGCAACGACGATTTGGCGGGGGGCTTCATCGGCTGCCGCATAAAAAGGCAGGAACACAACCAAAAGAAGAGCGAAGCATTTCATCAAGGCTATCCTTTTCATCTATTTCCCAACACCTTACCCGATTTATCCAATTTGGCTGCAATTATCTGACGGCTTCCCCGTGACGGCTGATTCTCGCCATGATATTGAACCTGCATGGATACGCGATGGGGCCTCGACCTTGATATGAGCGCCGTCCGGCTGATGCGCCGGGACGGTGACAATTGGGTTGAGGACGCCGTTGAGCCAATCGACAGCCCCGATATCGAAGAGCGTCTGGAACGGCTGATCGAACCAGTCGGGCCGGGCGGAACCGTTATGCTGTTCCTGCCGCGCGACCAGATCCTTTATACGCAGGTCGAGCTTGACGCGAGCGCCGACACCAGAACGCAGATCGAGCGGGCCATGGAAGGGCGCACCCCTTACGGCCTCGACGAACTGTCGTTCGATTGGGATGTTGGCGGCGACGACCTTGTGCGGGTGGCGGCGATTGCACGAGATACGCTGGACGAAGCTGCAGCATTTGCGGAAGTGCGGGGGCTTGGCATCGCCGGGTATTCGACGCTTTTCAGCGGCGATGATTACCCCCGGCTCCCGAATTTTGACGGCCCCAAGCTGAAAGCGAAACCGCTGACCCTGGAACCGGCCGTTCCCTTTGCGACCGCGCGGGTCCCGTCGCGGCCTCCGGGTGACGTCGCAGCGGCGTCCGTGGCCGCAACGGCCAAAGCGCGCTTCACACCGACGCCCACTGAAGCAGAAGTTTCCAAACGCGAGCCCAGCCGCCCTGTCGTCGAGGTGGCGGACACAACTCCGGTGGTTCAGGTCAAAGCGCCACAGGTTCCGCTTGACCCCGGCATTCCGATCGCCGCCCCGAATGCGCCCCCGCGGGTGCGGACTGATATCGCCGCCGCCTCGGTTTCGGGGCATGCTGCCAGCCTCACGCCTCCGGGCGGATCGGTGCGACTGCGCAAGAAAGGCGCGCCGATCAGCACGCTGGCGGTCATGGCGGTTGCCTTTCTGCTGACCATCGGCATCGCGGTCATGGTCTGGAACTATCTGCCGATGCGTCCGGGCCAAAGCACCACGGTGGAAGCGCCCGTCGACACCGGCGCCCTTTCCAGCGACGTGGCAGAAGACCCAGGTCCGATCGCCCCTGCCGAACCGGAAGAGCCTGAAATCACCTTCGCCACCCTCTTGGGAACTGAAGCGGCCGCAATCGAGGGCGTTTTGTCCGCACTTCCGGCGGCCCCGCTTGCCGATGAGGACCCTCGCCTCGCAAGCCTTCCGACCGGGGCCGATGTCACACGCCCGGCGTTGGCGGCACTTGCCACGCCGACACAAGGTCTGGTGCCGAATGTCGACAGGACAACGCCCGAACTGCAACTGCCGAAGATGACGGCAACCATTCAGATTGCCCCTCCGTTCCTTGGGCCGGACCCGGATATCGACGAAACCACCGACACGATTTACACCTCGGCCTTCGAAATTCCGAAACCGGCGTCCGACGCAATCGCCTTGCCGGACATCCGCGGCTTGTCACAAGGCAGTGTCCCAGGTCTGCCAGGCCCGCTGCCGACCTATGCCTCGCTGCAACCAACGCCCGAGCTAGAGGCGGAACCGTCCGATGTGACGACAGATACGCAGGGCGTGATCCCCGAGACAGCGGATCTGAGCCCCGCACCGGAAACCCCGTCCGCGGAAGCAGACACGGGTGAAGGTGAGGTCGAGACAGCTGCGTTTGAGGCCGAAACCGAAGTCACCCCCGAACCGCAATCGACACCAGAGCTGGCCACAAACCCCGTGGCCACTGCCGTTGAACAGGCCCTGGCCGACGCACTGGTCGGGCCGGGTGGCTTGATCCCGACTGACTTCGCCCGCGCGTTGCCGGATACGCGTCCGGGCGCGCGCCCCAGCGGTTTCACGGAAACGCTGGAGCGTCGCGAAAACGGGGGCCGTACACGCGCAGAATTGGAATTGCTGCGCCCGCCACCCAGACCGGCGTCGGCCCAAGCCCTGGCCGAAGCAACTGCCGAGGCCAGCGAATTGGCCGTGGCCAACGCCTCGGCCCCGCGCAACCGTCCGGACAACATGGAAGCCCTTGTGACTGCGGCGCGGGTTCAGGCAGAGGCCGCGCGCGTGACGGCATCTGCCGCCATCCGCACACCTGACACCTCTGGCGCCATCGAAGCGGCGCTGGAGGAAGACACCGAACCGCAAAACCGCGCCGTCCGCCCACGCGCGCTTGCCATTCCGACAACGGCGTCCGTGGCCCGACGCGCCACGATCGAGGATGCCATTCGGCTGAACCGGATCAACCTTGTCGGCGTTTACGGCGCACCATCCGATCGCCGCGCTTTGCTGCGCCTGTCATCTGGTCGCTATGTCAAAGTGAAGGTTGGGGACCGGGTCGACGGCGGCACCGTCGCCCAGATCACCGACAGCGAGCTCTATTATCGCAAGGGCAATCGCACACTGTCGCTGGCTGTTCCGCAGGGCTGAGGCCTATTCGGCGGCCACTGTGCCGTAGTCCCCATTGGCAATCTCCTCGGCCTCGATCGACTCGAACAAAGCTTTGAAGTTGCCTTCTCCAAACCCGTCATCGCCCTTGCGCTGAATGAACTCGAAGAAGATCGGACCGATTACGGTCTTCGA
Organism: Silicimonas sp.; assembly: GCA_022826385.1. Classification (GTDB taxonomy): domain Bacteria; phylum Pseudomonadota; class Alphaproteobacteria; order Rhodobacterales; family Rhodobacteraceae; genus JAJDOD01. The sequence continues at coordinate 5,766 of JAJDUZ010000024.1, read as the reverse complement.
GAAGATCTGAAGCAGGATCTTGGTCTCGCCCCCGTCAACGACACCTTCGCCGTCGATAAGGATGCCGTGCTGCTGCATCCGGCCGATGGGCTCGTCGTGCCCCTGAACCCGGTCATACGACAGATCGTAATATGTTGACGGCGGGCCGGGCATGAACTTGATGCCATTTTCGGCGATTGCATCGGTCGCCGCATAGATGTCGCGGGCACCAACAGCGATGTGCTGGATGCCTTCGCCATTGTATTTCTTGAGGTAATTCACGATCTGGCCAGTCTCTCCGCGGTCCTCGTTAATCGGAATGCGGATCCGGCCACAGGGTGACGTCAAAGCCCGGCTCAGCAGCCCGGTATACTTGCCCTCGATGTCGAAGAACCGGATTTCCTTGAAATTGAAGAGGTCGCCATAGAAGCGGAACCACGTGTCCATGTTCCCCTTGAACACGTTATGCGTCAGGTGATCGAGATAGTGGAACCCGACCCCTTCGGGATGCGCGTCGGCGACCCAATCAAACTCCGCGTTGTAAGGCGACGTCTCATAATACTGATCGATGAAATAGATCAGGCTGCCCCCGATCCCCTTGATCGCAGGCACATCCATCATCTTGCCCGAACCAGTGTATTCCTCGGCCCCGCGAGAAACCGCGTGTTTCAGCGCATGTGCCGCATCGACCACACGCCAGCCCATGGAGGGCGCACAGGGACCATGCGCCTCGATGAAATCGGCCGCATGACCAACCCGCTCGGCATTGATGACATAGGTGATGTCCCCTTGCTGCCAAAGCTCGATGGCCTTGGTCCGGTGGGTTGCCGTGTGCTGGTACCCCATTTTCGCGAAGAGATCGCGCAGAACCTGCGGGTCGGGATGCGCAAATTCAACAAACTCGAACCCGTCGGTCCCGGCAGGGTTTTCGGGCGAGATGACGGCTTTCGGGGCATCATGCGGGAACGGGCCCATAGCGATCTCCTATTCTGACGATCAGAGTTTAGCGAAAAGCGGGTGCAACAATTGCGCAAAGACATACAGTTGATCCAGAAAAATACGCGAAACTTGCGAATTAGGCGGGATACTCGCTAGAAACACGCATGACTTCACTCGACCCCACAGATATCGCGCTTCTGACCGCGCTCCAGCGCGACGCACAAATGACCTCGGAAAAACTGGGCGAGCGCCTCAACCTCTCGGCCAGCCAAGTTGGTCGCAGACGGCAGAGGCTCGAGGCCGAAGGCTTCATCGAAAGCTACCGCGCCCGCCTTGATGCCGGTCGGCTTGGCCTTGCGGTTCAGGCGTTCGTCTCGGTGCAGATGGCCACACATGCACCGGATAAGGTGGCGACATTTACCCGTATCCTCGAAACCAACCGGCAGGTGGTCAGTGTCTGGACCCTGACCGGAGAGGCTGACTATTTGCTGCGCGTCTATTGCGAAGACCTTGCCGCCCTAAACCGGTTGATCCACGAACAGCTCTTGCCCAATCCGGCGGTGGCCCGCGTGCAAAGCCAGATCGTCATGCACCAACTCAAGGCGGACGCCCCCCTGCCGGTCTGAGCAGACAGTTTGACTCAAATTGCCCTTCGCCTGTTCGCAAATATCCCGGGGGACGTCACCGAAGGTGACGGGGGGCAGAGCCCCCTAACGGCGCGCGGGCCCGAACAGCGCCGCAAGGGCAAGGATCAGACCGGACACTGTCCCGATCATGCCGGCCGCACTGACCGCGTTCTGAAACCCGAACCAAAGCGGGCCATACCCCGCCAGGATGAACCCGATCACCGCCGAGGCAATGGCGAATGCGACTGACCAGAGCACCTGCACGCTCAGCCGGTTTGTCATCAACCGTGCAGCGGCTGGTGGGCAAAGGAACATCGCAATCACGATAATCGAACCAACGGCGTCGAACGCAGCGACGGCAGCGATGGCGGCTGCAATCACCAGACCCAAACCGATGGCGCGCACGGGCAAGCCCACGGTTCCCGCGAACCCTTCGTCAAATGTCGACAAAGCAAGCGGCCGCCAGAACAGGATCAGCAAGACGCACATCGCCAGTGCAACCAGCGCAATGCGCCAGAACTCGCCCGGAAGGCCCGCCAGCGCGGCAGGATCGATCAGCGACCCCCATCCCGACGCGTCCAGCCAGATCAGGCTTTCGAGATTGCCGAACAGCGCATGCTCGACATCCAGATGCACACCGGATGTGTCACTCTGCTCCAGCAGCAACACACCGCCTGCGAACATCGCCGTGAACGTCACCCCCATCGCGGCGCCCGGTTCAACCCGGGCAAACCGGCTGATCCCCTCGATCATGGCAACCGCAATCAAGGCGGCAACGGCCGAGCCGATCAGCATCGGCCACGCCGCGACGGTTCCGGTCACAAGGAACGCCACGACGATGCCCGGCAATACCACATGGCTGATGGCATCGCCGATCAGCGCCTGCCGCCGAAGGACAAGGAAGTTGCCCGGCAAGGCACAGGCCACAGCGGCAAGCACGCCGATCAGCATCGGCACCAGCGAAAACGGAACGAACTCGGCGCCGCTCATGTGATCGCCTCGGGTGGCGCAATCCGTGCGTCGATCTCGACGATCTGGTCGGGCGTCAGGACCTCCTCCAGACGGGTCAGGCCGTCATAGCGGGCAGCCGCCAATTCGAATTCCGGCATCCCCCGCGCGATCTCCCAGCGCTTCTCGTCCCACTGGGCTCGCGCGGCCCGCGCCTTCCCGGCGTCGGTCGGCACGCCGTCCGGGCGCGCGAGACCTTCTGCCTTCAAAAGGCGCAAGGTCAAAGGCTCATAAATCGGATGACCCTGCGCCAGCGACAGCAGCCCTTGCCGAATATGAACCCCCCGTTGGAACGTACGGTGGCGCAGATAAGTCGACAGCAAGCCGCGCGCCGGAGCAAACAACATCGAACCAACGAAGAGTGCAAATGCCGTCAGGACAATCAATGGACCGGTGGGCAGGTTGGGCGCTGTGGCCGACAAGGCTGCTCCGATCCATGCCGCTGCCGCACCCAAAACTCCGGCGATCAAAACGACGTGGTCTGCCCGATCGGACCAAAGGCGGGCCGTCACTGCCGGAATGATCAAAAGGGCCACGATCATGATCAGCCCCACGACCTTGAGCCCGACCACCGTGACGCCAAGCACAAGGCTCATCATGATCAGGTCAATCCGACCACGCCCCATGCCACGCGCCGCTGCGAACTCGGGATCGAAGGACAGAAGAGTCATCGGCCGCCGAAAGAGAAACACCATCGCGACGACCACGGCCCCACCGATGGCGATCAACGCCGCATCGGCAAAGATCATCCCGGCGGTTGAGCCAAGCAGGAAGCCCTCAAGCCCTGCCTGTCCACCGCTGGGTAGTGTCTGAATAACCGTCAGAAGAACAATACCGAATGCGAAGAATACGGACAGAACCGCGCCGATCGCCGCGTCTTCTGACAGCCGTGTGCGCGACACAAGCCACTGAACGGTCAAAAGCCCGAGGAAGGCCGAGATGGCAGAGCCCACCAGCAGCCCCGGCAACCAGCGCCCGTCGAGCCCCAAGGCAGTCATGGCAATGAACGCAAGCCCGACGCCCGGCAAGGTTGCGTGGGCAATGGCATCGCTGACCAAGGCCCGCTTTCTGAGAAACAGGAAGGTTCCGGTCACACCGGCCGCAAATCCCAGAAGGATCGCGCCAATCGTGACCAGCGTGGCGTTGTAGCCAAGCTGGAAGGTAAGCGCGTCGAACAACATGTCAGGCGGTGACAGACACCGGGTCGATCTCGGCCATCGCCAACCGCCCCCCATAGGCCTGATCGAGGGCGTCTTCGGTAAAGGCTTCAGCCACCGGCCCTGCACTGACCTTGCGGACGTTCAGGATCAGCACCTCGTCGAAATACTCCGGAACGGTTGTCAGGTCGTGATGGACCGCAACGACGGTCTTGCCTTCGTCGCGCAGCGTTTGCAGGACGCCGATGATGGCTTTCTCGGTCGCCGCATCGACACCCGCAAATGGTTCGTCCAGCAGGTAGAGATCCGCGTCCTGCGCGAGCGCCCGCGCAAGGAACACACGTTGTTGCTGGCCGCCAGAGAGTTGGCCGATCTGACGGTCGGCAAAGTCCTCCATGCCGACCCGCGACAAGCAGGACATCACCCGGCGGCGATGTGCTCCCGTGAACCGGCCCAACAGCCCAAGGTCTGCGTAAAGGCCCATGGCAACAACGTCGGAAACGCGTGCCGGAAAATCCCAATCGACGCTTGCGCGCTGCGGCACATAGGCGACGCGGCGGCGCATCTGCTCCAAAGGCTGGCCAAACACAGTCGCTGTCCCGGACAACGGCGTGACAAGGCCAAGCGCGGCTTTCAGCAGCGTCGACTTGCCGGCCCCGTTCGGTCCGATAATCGCCGACATGGCACCTTTGCGGAACGTCGCATCAACCGAGAAGATCGCAGGCTTCTGGTCATAAAAAACAGTCATGCCGCGAATGGCCAACGGGCTGGCCGCATCGTGCTCTGCCCTCACCATGTTCGCGGCTTGCAGGACGGACATGGCTTAGCTCCCCGCTTTCAGGCGGCCATTCATGCCGCGTTCGGGCACAACACCGCCAAGGCCACCCGAGATGACCGAAACGTTATGGTCGATCATCCCAACGTACGTGCCTTCATACGTTCCCGGTGCGCCCATCGCGTCGGAGTAAAGCTCGCCGCCGATCCGCACTTCGTGCCCCCGCGCCGCAGCGCCTTCGATCAGGGCGCGAATAGAGCGATCCGACACCGAGCTTTCGACAAAGACCGACGCGACGCCGCGTTCGACCAGCATATCAACAAGTTCGCTGGTTCGGTTAAGGCCGGCCTCGCTCTCGGTCGAGATGCCTTGAATGCCAACCACCTCGAATCCGTGCGCCCGACCGAAATAGTTGAACGCATCATGGGCGGTCACCAGAACACGTGCTGCATCGGGAACGCTGCCAAGCACGCGATCGGAATAGCTCTCAAGCGCTTCAAGTTCCGCAACGAAGGCTTCGGCATTGGCGACGAACACGTCCTTTCGGTCCGGATCAACGTCGACCAAAGCGTCGCGAATGCTGAGCGCAACGCTTTGCCAAAGGCTGGGGTCCATCCAGACATGTGGATCGAACCGGTCGGCATAGTCGTCGTGCGCAATGCGCTGATCTTCCGGCACCGCCTCGGCGACGGCAACCACCGGCACCCGGCGCGAAATGTCGGCAAGCACGTCTTCCATCTGAGCTTCGAGATACAGACCGTTCCACAGCACCAGGTCTGCCCGAGCCATGGCGACGATATCCGTCCGAGTCTGACGGTAGGCATGCGGGTCCACACCCGGCCCCATCAATGCTCTCACATCAACAGCGTCGCCACCAATCCGTTCAACTGTATCGGCAATCATGCCAGTCGTGGCGACGATCTTCAGCGGCGCGACATCTGCAAGCGCCTGAAACGGAAGCAGAAGAGCTGTCGTTGCGGCCAAAACAGTGCGTCTTGTGAAAGTCATATCCCCGAACTCCATATTGCGACTAATTCGCAATCTCAGAATATAAATGAGAACTATTCTCAAAAAGTCAAGTTTTCGGAGGCGGCAATCATATCTGGACGACAGACAATTGTGATCGATTGCCCCTGTTGCTTGGGGCGTGATTCTTGTATGGTTCACTTTTTGTATTTTTGATGTTCTTCGCGAATCATGCCGCAAGCGCGATTTTCATCACCGGCTGGTTGTCGTTGGCGCATTGCGGAGGCTTCCAGCCGCCGTTTCGACTCAGGCGGGG
>JAJDUZ010000012.1 GCA_022826385.1 Silicimonas sp. | reverse complement strand
CGCTTTCATATCGGTCCGAACTACGCTTATACTTCGCGCGGGTGGTCTCGTTCCAAGCCATGTGGCCCTCCCTGTCTGTAGTCAAATTCAGTAGGGAAATACCACATTAGATGAGACCATCCACATTCTAGGTCAGGCTCTTACATGCTGAAGGCGGACCTTGGCGCTGTGAACTCGAAGACGATCACGGTGAACAAGGACTACTGGAACAAACTGCCCGGCGAAGTGCAGGGTGTGCTTCAGGAAGTCGCCGTGCTCTACCGCGATCACGTTGCAGGCATTGCAATGGACCGCGCACAGGCCAGCCGTGACGCCTTTGTCGATGGCGGTGGCTCGATCGTCGAGTTGTCGGCAGAAGAGCGGGCCGCTTGGGCCAATGCCATGCCGAACCTGGCAAGCGAATGGGCGTCCAATCTGGACGGCGCAGGCCAGCCTGGCACCGAGATGCTGAACGCCTATATGGGCAAGCTCAAGGCCGCCGGTTTCGCACCGACCCGAGACTGGGCCGCAGAGCTGACGAACTAAGGCCCGGACCTTGAACGCACTGACGAAAATTGCCGGCGGCATTGCCATGGCGGCCAATGCCGCCGGCACCTTTGTGGTCATCGCGCTGATTGCGGTGGTCAATTACGACATCATTGCGCGGGGGCTGTTCAACAAGCCCTTCCTTGGCGCAGTTGAGGTGGTCCAGTTCTCGATGGTTCTGATCGTCTTTCTTCAACTCCCGGACGTGGTGCGGGTGGGACGCCTGACGCGGTCCGACGGGTTCCTGAACCTGCTGGCCGCACGCCGACGCCCTGCGGGCCGCGCGCTGTCGCGGGTGATCGACCTGATCAGCATGATTTTCATGATCATCATCGCCTATGCCATCTGGCCGGAGTTTCTTGAAATGTGGGAAAGCCAGGACTTCTTCGGCATCCCCGGCGTCTTCACTGCGCCGTGGTGGCCGGTCAAACTGGTCATTTTCCTGAGCGCGTGCCTCTGCGCCGTGCATTTCCTTCTTCACATCATCACGCCGAAAATTGCACCGGCCCATCCCGAGGAAAGCGGCGCATGACACCGGTTGAAATCGGCCTGATCTCGGTCGTCGCCATTGTGGTGCTGATCTGGCTTGGCGTTTACATCACCATCGCCCTGGGCGTGGTCAGCTTCGTGGCCATCTGGGTCATGCGTGGTTCGGTCGACCTGTCCTTCGCGCTGACCAAGATCGCGATCGGCGACAGCGCGATGGAGTACACGTTCGCGACCATTCCGCTCTTCGTCTTCATGGGGCTCATTGTCTCGAAGGCAGGGCTGGGCGCGGATATCTATGCGGTGATGAACCAGGGCTTCCGCCGGATCACCGGTGGGATCGGCATGGCAACGGTGGGCGCGAACGCGGTTTTCGCGGCGGTCACCGGTTCCTCGATCGCAAGCGCCTCGGTCTTTTCCAAGATGTCAGTGCCCGAGATGCTGACCCACAACTACAACCCGCGTTTCGCCGTGGGCGTGGTCGCCGGGTCGAGCGTGCTTGGCATGATCATCCCGCCGTCGGCGATGCTGATCATCTATTCCTTCGTGGCCGAGCAATCCGTCGGCGAGATGTTCCTGGCCGGCGTGGTGCCGGGCCTGCTTCTGGCCGTCGCCTATGTCGGGGCAATCTGGTTCATGGGGCGTTTCACCCCCGGCTTTGTCGGCGGCTCGTTGCCACAGGATCAAGAAGACCTGATGGGGTGGGGCGAAATCGCCTCGAAAACCCTGCCGATCCTCGGGCTGATCTTCGTTGTGCTGGGCGGGCTCTATCTGGGGTGGACGACGCCGGTGGAAGCCGGGGCGGCTGGGTCGGCGCTTGGCATCCTGATTGCCGCCGCGCGCGGCAAGATCAACCTGAAGAGCTTCTGGGAAACCCTGATCGAAACCGGGCATATCACCGCCGCGCTGCTGTTCCTGATTACCGCAGCGTCGATGTATGCCCGCATGCTGGGCATTGCAGGCCTGCCGAACGAGTTGGAACGCATCCTTGCGGCCAACGAGCTGGATTTCTTCTGGATCATGGTTCTGCTGGTCGTGCTGATGCTGTTTCTGGGCACCATCCTCGACACTGCATCGATCATCCTGATCGTCGTGCCGCTGTTCCTTGGCCTGATCGAATCGATGGGCCTCAGCCTTGTCTGGTTCGGCATCGTGGCCGTCGTCGCCGCCGAGATCGGGCTGCTGACGCCGCCGCTTGGCCTTAGCTGTTTCGTCATCAAGGCAACGCTGGATGACGACCGGATCAAACTGAAGGACGTGTTCCTTGGTGCATTGCCCTTCGCTTTCGTCATGCTCTTGGTGTTGATCATTCTGATCCGCTATCCGATCCTGAGCACCATACTTCTCTAGGAGTTCGCCCGATGCGAAACGTCACGAAAGACAACATCACCGACGTGTTCAAGGGCTATTTCGGCCCCGATACAGACCCGCGTCTGCGCGAGATCATGGGGAGCCTTGCCTCGCATCTGCACGCGTTCGCCAAGGACGTGAACCTGACCCATGAAGAATGGAACCTCGGGATCGCATTTCTCGAGCGGATGACCGAGTTCACGGACAAGGAACGCCACGAGTTCGTGCTGCTGTCCGATGTGCTGGGCCTGTCTTCGCTGGTTGATATGATCAATTCTGTCCCCGACGGAACATCGTCGTCGGTCCTTGGCCCGTTCCACATCACCGATGCGCCGGACATTCCCTTCGGCTTCGACATGAAGCGCCACTATGAAGGCGAGGTGCTTCTGGCGACCGGGCGTGTCACCGACCCTGACGGGAACCCGATCGAGGGCGCGAAGCTGGATATCTGGCAGACCGCTCCGAACGGGCTCTATTCGAGCCAGGATGAAGAGCAGGACACTTATTCCTTCCACGGCATCCAGACCACCGATGCCGAGGGCCGCTATGGGTTCACCACAGTCAAGCCCGTCAGCTACGAAGTGCCGACCGATGGGCCGGTTGGCGATCTCTTGGATGCCACCGGGCGTCACGCCTGGCGGCCGTCGCATTTGCATTACATCATCAAGGCGGATGGCTACCGCCCGCTGGTGACCGAGATTTTCCCGGACAACGATCCCTATCTGGATAACGACGCGGTCTTCGGCGTGCGCGAAGACCTGGTGATGACCTATGTCGAAAAGCCCGCCGACACGTTCCCCGAGGGATATGAGCTGTCTGGCAAAGTGGACGAGACGTACCTTGTCGCTGATTTCGATCTGAAGCTGGTGCCCACGGGGTAGACGAAATCTTGGAAAGATTTCGGACCGCTTTCTTTCAAAGAAAGCGGTCGCTCAGCTGATCTGCTCCGCAAGGAAGGCGCCGGTATTTCGATAGTGCTCCATCAACCGGGTGCACACGGTTTCCACGTCGCGCTCGACGGCCGCATCAAGGATCGCCTCATGCTCGGCATCGACATCACGCCGATCATAGCCCTTGGATTTTCCGGCCAGATAGCGATAGCGCACGTTCAAATCATAGAGTTGGCTGCAGAAGCGCAGCAGGATCGGTGACTTGCAGGCCGCCAGAAGCGCCATGTGAAACGCCTTGTGGCAGGTCTCGAAGGTTTCCAGATCCTTCTGTCGGGCCCGGATCATGTAGTGGTGGGCCAATACCAGCGCTTCTTCCCAAGCGTCAGTGCCTTGCGTGATGCTCTCTCGCACGGCCAGGTCTTCCAACCGGCAGCGCAGATCGAGGATTTCCTGAAACTGCTCGCGGCTGGTCGCCGCCACCCGGAAGCCCCTTTGATCGATGCGGTCGACCAACTGGTCCGAGGTCAGCAGGCTGAGAGCCTCGCGCACGGGCGAGGCGCCGGTATCGAGGCTTTCTTTCAAAGCGTCGATCTTCAGCCGTTCACCCGGCGCGATCCGTCCGAAGATGATGTCGTTGCGCAAAGCAAGGTACGCGCGTTGGGTTGACGACTGCGATGTCGTCTGTGGGGCAACCGATTTATCCATACTTGGAAATTGCCACTGATCCGGGTAAATGGCAAATAATATCGTTTTTCTGACAGTCTTTGCGCGGAACGCTTCTCGGCTTGTAAGGTTCCGTTGACACTTTCGTGAAATCCACCGATTTCGCGCGCAAAAAAGTGGGTTTTTTTGTGGTCTCCTCAAAAATATGGGTATATATTAGCCGCAACGAATTTCACTATTTGGAAAGGGCGGGCATATGCGCAATTCGCACTTCGAGGACGGTAAATACTGGGTGAGCCCGTACAACTTCGTGGACGAGGTACGCCAGTCGCTGGACCTGCCGCCAAAGGTCGAGATCCACGACGCAACCTTGCGCGATGGCGAACAGACGCCGGGTGTGGTGTTCTCGATCGACGACAAGATCCGCATTGCCTCCAAGATGAACGAAATCGGTGTCGACCGGATCGAAGCGGGGATGCCTGCGGTGTCTCCGATGGATGCCGAAGCCATCAAGGAAATATCGAAGCTTGGTCTCAAGTCCAAAGTCTATACCTTCGCGCGGGCGCTCAAGGCCGATATCGACATGGCACTGGAATGCGGCGCTCAGGGCGTCATCATCGAGGTGCCGATCGGCTATCCCAAGCTGGTGACGCAGTTCGGCTGGACCTGGGAAGACGTGTTCAAGAAAAGCCGTGATGTCATTAACTACGCGAAAGAATGCGGGCTGCATGCGGTCTATTTCCCGTACGACACGACACGCGCGCGCCCCGATGATCTGACAAACCTTTGTAACGCGATCATGGCGGAAAGCCCGCCCGATGCGATCGGCATCGTCGATACGATGGGCTGTGCCACGCCGGAAGCGATCAAGTATATGGTCCGCTGGGTGAAGGGCATGACCGGTCTTCCGATCGAAATTCACACCCACAACGACTTCGGCATGGGCGTTGCAACCGAGCTGGCGGCGGTGACGGCGGGTGCGGAATGCGTGCATTCCTGCGGCAACGGCCTGGGCGAGCGCACAGGCAACGCCGCGCTGGAAGAGCTGATGCTGGGGCTGGATCTGCTCTATGGATATGACACCGGCTATCGTTTGGACAAGCTGCCCGAACTGGGGGACCTGTTGTCCGAGTTGTCGAACATTCCGATTGCGCGGAACAAGCCGGTTCTGGGTCATGGCAACTTCATCCGCGAAAGCGGCATCGGCATTCAATACGTGATGCATGACCCGCTGGTCATGTTTGGCACACACCCGGCGCTGACCGGTCGGTCGGGCGAGGTCGTGCTGGGCAAGAAAAGCGGCAAGGCCTCGGTCGCCTACAAGATGGATGAACTGAAGCTTGGCGATCTGACGGATGAGCAGGCGGGCGAAGTGCTGGCGGCGGTCAAGGCCAAGGGCATCGAGAAACGCGACATCCTGAGCGATGACGAGTTCCGCGCCATTGTCGACACCGTTCGGACCCGCGACGCAGCCTGAGCGCTGATCTGAAGAGGGCTCCGGAAACTGGATCGGTTTCCGGACCAAACTCCGTGTCGGAGTTTGCTACACCAAGCTTTTCCGTGATGTCTCCAATGTCTGTGACAGCAGCGCTTTCACGCGTGGAAAGCGGCTGCTTGGCACCGGCACCGAGATTGCGATGACATCGCCCGTTGCGTCATGCAGCGCGAACCCGATGGCTGAAATGCCGTCGGTATGTTCATTCTCGTCAGTCGCCAGCGCGCCTTGCCGAATGCTGGCCAGTTCTTCCAGCACCGTCATCAACCGCGCCTGACCCCCCTCGGCTTCAAGCTCGGCCAGTACCAGGCGTGCGGCGTCCGCTTCGTCGAGGCAGGCGAGGGCGGCCTTGCCGTTGGCGGTCGTCGTCATCGGGAATGTCTCACCAATGCTGGACACCGTGCGCAGCCGCTGGCTGCCTTCGATCTGGTCGATGAAGTGCATCCGTCCCCGCTTCAGGATGGCAAGGTCGACCGTCTCGCCCGTCTTCGACGCGATGTCGCGCATCACCGGGCGCATCCGTTCCTTCAGATCACCCGCCGAGGCTTGCGCAAGGCTCTGGATTTCCGGCCCCAGCCTGATTCCCCCATTGGCGCCTTCCGACAGGACAAGCCCCTCGTCGCTCAGCGCGCTGACAATGCGCTGTACCGTAGAGCGGGGCAGTCCAACGCGAGAGGCAATCTGCCCAAGGCTCATGCCGCCGGTGTTTTGAGCCAGCGCCCGCAGGATGTCTGCAGCACGCGAAATCACTTGTATATTTGATCTTTTTGTTCCGTCCATAGCGACCAATTGTTCCCTGAATGGCTGGCTTCGGTACGAGAGTTCTGAACGCTCATAACCCGCAAAGCGGTGCAAATCAATGCTTGACCGAAATGCGATACACCTGCACCATCATGCAAAACAGTTCTGGCTTTGCGCGGGAGGACAAGCGATGCCGATCGAAATCCGTGGGATCGAATTTCAGGAAAACACCAACAACGATATGGGGCTCGAGTTCGTGAACCTGAGCCACCGCTATGGGTTCCAGTGCCCGAACTGGCCGTATTTCAAGGACGTCCAGATCGACCGCAAACACTACATGGCGAAGTCGGGTGTTCTTAGCCAGACGATCACCACAACGATGCATGTCACCACGCATATCGACGCGCCGGCGCATGTGGTGCAGGGCACGCCGTTCATCGACGAAGTGCCGCTGCCGCATTTCTTTGGCTCGGGCATTGTCGTTTCGATCCCGAAAAAGAAGTGGGAGCAGATCACCGCGGATGACCTTGAGAAAGCCTGCGGCCACGCGATCCGAAAGAACGATGTCCTTATCATCAACACGGGCTGGCACAAGCAATACGACGACGGCGATTACTTCGCCTATTGCCCGGGGCTTGTGCCGTCTGCGGCGGACTGGATGGTCGAGAAGGGCGTCAAGGTGGTCGGTCACGACACGCAGGCCAACGACCACCCGCTGGCCACGGCCATCGGACCGCAGCGGAACGGACCCATCCTGCCGCATCTTGAGAAAGAGTATCTGGAATGGTCGGGCGGCACGCCGTGGGAGGTCGACTTCCCCGAGTGGGAACCGGTGCACCAGAAGCTCTTTAGCAATGGTATTCTTGGCATCGAGAATGTCGGCGGGGATCTGGATGCGGTCACCGGCAAGCGGGTGACCTTCGCCTTCTTCCCGTGGAACTGGGATCGCGGCGACGGCTGCATCATTCGCCTGGTCGCGATGATGGACAAAGGCCAGCAGTACCGGATCGAGGCAGGCGAGAGCTTCTGAGCCCTTGCCGCTGACGGTTTGGGAGGGCCGAAGGCATGTTGATCAAACGATTTGAAGAGGCCGAGACCTATGAGGCGCCCAATCACTGGGGCGTCACGGGTCTGCGGTTACAAGGCTTCGAAGACGGCGGCCCCGAGAACCAGTGGATCGGGTTCAGCCAGTTCCTGCCGGGCGGTGGCGCCGGGCCGGACAGCACGCCGTTCGAGAAAGTCTATGTCGTGCTGGAAGGCGAGATGACCGTCGAGTGGGACGGCAAGACGGACGTTTTGCGGGCCATGGATTCCTGCACGGTTCCAGCAGGGCAGGTGCGCCGGATCGAGAACAAGTCCAACCATGTCTGCAAGATGCTGGTGGTCATTCCCTATCCCGAAGGAGGACGCCCGAAATGAGCCTGAGCGATCCTTTGAAGATGTTCGATGTCACCGGCAAGGTGGCGTTGATCACCGGCGCGTCCGGGGCGTTTGGCGCAGTGGCGGCCGAGGCGCTGTCGGGCGCCGGTTGCAAACTGGTGCTGGCCGCCGGCAATGCCGAGGCGATGTCCGAAGTGGCCGGGCGATGCAAGGGCGAGGTGACCGAAGTCAATGCGCGCCCCGACAGCGAAGCAGCCTGCGAGGCCTTGGTGGCGAAAGCCGTCGAGATCTATGGGCGGCTCGATATCCTTGTCGTTGCGTCAGGCATGAACAAGGTGGCGCTGATCAACGATATGGAGCCGGAGACCTTCGAAGGGATCATGGACGCCAATGTGACGCAATCGTGGTTGATGGCACGGGCCGCTGCCGGGCAGATGAAGGCGCAGGGCGAGGGCGGCAAGATCGTTCTGATGTCCTCGGCGCGGGGTCTGCTGGGGCATCCGGCGGGATACACCGCCTATTGCGCATCGAAGGCTGCCGTGGACGGCATCACCAAGGCCCTGGGCTGCGAATTGGGCCCGACCGGGATCACGGTGAACGCGATTGCACCCACGGTGTTCCGCTCGCCTTTGACAGCGTGGATGTTCGGGGATGACGATCACGCCACGACAGTGCGGACAGGGTTCCTGTCGCGGGTGCCGAAGGGCCGGTTGGGCGAGCCCGAAGACCTTGCGGGGCCGCTCTTGTTCCTCGCGTCGCGGGCCTCGGATTTCTATACCGGTCATATTCTCTATGCCGATGGCGGGTACACGGCGGGATGAGTGTCGGGGGTGCCTGTGTCGAAGGTCGGACCGGGGCTCTGCCCCGGACCCCGGGATATTTGCCAACAGGCGAAGGACAATTTGAATTGAATTGTTCGGGGGTCACATGACGGTCGCGGTGATTGGTGGTGGCCTGATGGGGCACGGGATTGCGCTGACCTTTGCGCGCGCCGGGCATAAGGTGCGCGTTGTCGAGCCGATGGACGAGATGCGGGCCAGTTTGCCCGGACGTGTGCGCGAGAGCCTGGCGCTTCTTGGGGCCGGGGCAGGTGAGATCGAAGCCAGCCTTGCCCGCATCACATGCGTGTCAGCCATTTCCGACGCCGTTGGAAAGGCTGCGTTCGTTTTCGAAGCGGCGCCCGAGAAGCTGGAATTGAAGCGGACACTTTTTGCCGAGATCGAGGCTCATGCGCCCGAGGGCGCGGTGTTGGCGTCGAACACCAGCGTCATCCAGATTTCCAAGATCATGGAAGGGCTTGCCTCGCGCCGCCGGGCGCTTGGAACGCATTGGTGGAACCCGCCGCATATGATCCCGCTGGTCGAGGTTGTGAAGACCGAATGGACAGACCCGGCTTGCGCAGAGGCCACCCATGCGCTGCTGGCAAAGGTCGGCAAGACGCCGGTGATGGTCGAGAAGGACGTGCCGGGCTTTATCGGCAACCGGCTGCAACACGCGCTTTGGCGCGAGGCGATCAGTCTTGTCGAGAACGGGATTTGCACGGCCGAGGCCGTGGACGACGTGGTCAAGGCCAGCTTCGGGCGCCGGCTTGCGGTGTTGGGGCCGCTGGAAAACGCCGATCTTGTCGGTATCGAACTGACACAGGACATCCACGCGCAAGTGCTCTTTGATCTGGATCGAAGCACGGAACCGTCGCAGTATTTGCAGACGCTGCGCGATGCGGGACGGACTGGCATGGGGGCCGGGGCCGGCTTCCGCGACTGGGAGGACGGCGCGCTTGCAGCGACGAAAGAACGGGTCGCGGATCACCTGAGACAACTAGAGGCAATACTGCCCGAGAGATCCGACATGGGAGGAAAGACATGACACGGAAAACAACACGCCGCCACGTATTGGGCGGGCTGGCTGCCGGTGTGGCAGCGCCGGCGATCCTGAGATCGACCCGGGCCTATGCGCAATCGCCGACGTTGAAAGTCGGGTTCGTCACGCCTTCGACCGGGCCGTTGGCCGGGTTTGCCGAGGCGGATGATTACATTCTGGAAGGGCTCAACGCGCATTTCGCCGGTGGCGTGATGAACAACGGCAAGTCCTACAATATCGAGATCATCAAGAAGGACAGCCAGTCGAACCCGAACCGCGCGGCGGAAGTGGCGGCTGAACTGATCCTTGATGACGAGGTCGACATCATCACCGCGGCGGCAACGCCCGACACGACCAACCCGGTGGCCGACCAGGCCGAGATCAACGAGATTCCCTGCATCACCACCGACGCCCCGTGGCAGCCCTACTTCTTTGGTCGCGGCGGCAACCCGGCGGAAGGCTTCGCTTATACCTATCACTTCTTCTGGGGTCTCGAAGACATCATCGCCAACTTCACCGGGCTTTGGGAAAGCTCGGGCGTGGCGAAAAAGGTTGGTGGTCTGTTCCCGAACGATGCCGATGGCAACGCTTGGGGGCATCCTGAACTTGGCCTGCCCGCGCCACTGGCCGCGCAAGGTTTCGAACTGGTCGATCCCGGCCGGTATCAGCCGCTGACGGATGATTTTTCGAACTATATCAGTGCGTTCAAGGATGCAGGCTGCGAGATTGTCACCGGTGTGATGATCCCGCCCGACTTCGGCACATTCTGGAGCCAGGCCGCGCAGCAGGGGTTCAACCCGAAAGTGGCCACGGTCGGCAAGGCGCTTCTCTTCCCGTCGGCCATCGAGGCGTTGGGGGACCGGGGCGTTGGTCTTTCGTCCGAGATCTGGTGGTCGCCGAACCATCCGTTCAACTCGTCTTTGACCGGTATCTCGGCGGGCGATCTGGCGGCAGGCTATTCCAGCGCGACGGGGCGGCCATGGACCCAGCCCATCGGGTTCAAGCACGCGCTCTTCGAGGTCGTGGCTGATGTGATCGGACGCGCCGAGGATCTGGAAGACGCGGATGCTGTTTCGGCGGCCATCGCGGCGACCAACATCAATACGATCGTCGGAACCGTGAACTGGTCCGCCGGGCCGGTGCCGAATGTCACCAAGACGCCGTTGGTGTCGGGCCAGTGGCAGGACAACGGCAATGGCGTCGAGTTGGTCATCACCAACAATGCGCAGGCGCCGGAAATCCCGGTCGGCGGTGAATTGCAGCTGCTCGCCTGACGAGATCCATGTCCGCGCTTTTGTCGATCAACGGGCTGGAAAAGTCCTTCGGTGCCGTCGTGGTTGCCGACGCCACGTCCTTCGATATCTCGGAGGGCGAGGCGGTCGGGATCCTTGGACCAAACGGCGCCGGAAAGACTAGCCTTTTCAACCTGATAGCCGGCACGCTTAAAGCTGATGGCGGGTCGATCGGGTTCGCGGGCGCGGACGTGACCACACATTCTGCGGCGGCGCGGTGCAAAGCAGGCATCGCGCGGTCGTTCCAGATTCCACAACCTTTCGGCGGCATGACCGTGTTTGAAAACGCACTGGTCGGCGCGACGCAGGGCGCGGGCTTGTCGGGGCACGCGGCCGAGGAACACGCGCTTTCGGTGCTGGAGGATACCGGCCTGCTGGCAAAGGCCAACGCGCGGGCAGGAACCCTGACGCTGTTGGAGCGGAAGCGGTTGGAACTGACGCGGGCCCTGGCTGCGAAGCCCAAACTGTTGCTACTCGACGAAATCGCGGGCGGGCTGACCGAGGCCGAGTGCCAGTCGCTGATCACGACCATCAAGGACATTCACGCGCGCGGCACAACGATCGTCTGGATCGAGCATGTCATCCACGCGCTGCTGGCGGTGGTCGACCGGATCATCGTGATCGATTTCGGCAAGAAGATCGCGGAAGGCGATCCGAAGACCATCATGGAAAGCCCTGAAGTTAAAGAGATTTATCTGGGGGTTGACCCGGATGCCTGAGCTGTTGGAACTGAGTGGTCTCGACGCGCATTACGGCGACTTCCAAGCCCTTTACGGGTTGGACATGACCGTCCGCGAAGGCGAGGTGATTGCGATCATCGGGGCCAACGGGGCGGGCAAGACGACGCTGATGCGCTCGATCTCGGGTCTTTTGAAAAACCGGTCCGAAGACGTGCGCTATAAGGGACAACCAATTGGCGCGCTCCGGGCGGATCAGGTGGCCGAGCTTGGGATCGCGCTGGTGCCAGAAGGGCGGCAGTTGTTCCCCTCGCTTTCGGTGGAAGAGAACCTGCTGATCGGCGGCAAAGTCGGTCGCGAAGGGCATTGGTCCCTGCGGGCGGTCTATGACCTTTTCCCGATCCTCGAAGAACGCAAGCGGCAGGCGTCGACCTCGCTTTCGGGTGGTCAGCAACAGATGGTGGCGATTGGGCGCGCCCTGATGGCGAACCCCGACCTGATCCTGTTCGACGAAATATCGCTTGGGCTCGCCCCGGTGGTGATCCGTCAGATTTACGACGCGCTGCCGGGCATTGTCGGGCAGGGGATGACCGCGATGATCGTCGAACAGGACATCACCAAGGCGCTGTCGGTGTCGAGCCGTGTGTACTGCCTGCAAGAAGGGCGCATCTCGCTGGAAGGGGCCACGGGCGAGGTCAGCCACGAGGACATCACGGCCGCCTATTTCGGGATGGACACATGATCGAGTGGACTGGGGTCATCGTGCAAGGCGTGCTTCTGGGCGGGCTTTACGCACTTTTCGCGGCAGGGCTGTCGCTGATCTTTGGCGTGATGCGGCTGGTGAACATCGCCCATGGCGACCTGATCATTCTGGCGGCTTATATGGGGCTGACAACAACCGTGATGTTGGGTGTGCACCCGTTTCTGGCGCTTTTGATCGTAATGCCGGTGATGGCCGGGCTGGGCTATGTGCTGCAACGCGGCATTCTGAACCAGACTTTGGGGGATGATATCCTGCCGCCCTTGCTGGTCACCTTCGGACTTTCGGTCATCATTCAGAACGCGCTACTGGAAACCTATACAGCCGACCCGCGCAAGCTGGATGGCGGCGGGATCGAGGTGGCAAGCATCGATTTGGGCGGTCTCGCCATTGGCGTGCTGCCTCTGATGACGTTCCTGATCGCGGTCGCGGTGATCGCGGGGCTTCAGTTCGTCTTCTATCGCACGGCCCTTGGCCGTGGCTTCCGGGCGGTCAGCGACAATCAGGACATCGCGCAGCTTATGGGGCTGAACAAGGCCCATGTCTTCGGGCTGGCCATGGCCTTGGCCCTTGCCGTCGTTGCCATTGCCGGCATCCTCTTGGGCATGCGCACCAGCTTTGATCCGGCTATAGGCGGCGGGCGGCTGATCTTTGGCTTTGAAGCCGTGATTATCGGCGGGCTGGGCAACCTTTGGGGCACGCTTGCGGGCGGCGTCATCCTTGGGGTGGCGCAAACCATCGGGGCCAAGATCGATCCGGGCTTCCAGATTCTGGCAGGCCACATCGCCTTCCTGATCGTGCTGGCCGTGCGACCGAACGGTCTCTTCCCGAGGGTCGACCATTGAGCGCCGCGACCGTCACCCGCTCGACCCGCGCCTCGCGTATCGCGATGGTACTGGGGCTTCTGGGCCTTGTCGTGCTGGCTGCTGCACCGTGGTGGGCCGGGCGCGCCGATATGCGACTGATGGGCGAGATTTACCTTTACCTGTCATTGGCGTGCCTCTGGAACCTCATGGCGGGCTATGCCGGTTTGGTCAGCGTCGGCCAGCAAGCCTATGTGGGCTTTGGTGGCTATATGCTTTTTGCGCTGACGGTTTTCGCCGGGCTGCATCCGGTGGTCGCGATTCTTTTGGGCGCCCTTCTGGCAGCGGCAATCTCGGTTCCCGTCGCGGTGCTGATCTTCCGGCTGAAGGGCGCGTATTTTGCCATTGGCACATGGGTCGTGGCCGAGGTGTTCCGGCTTTCCTTCGCGCAAATCCAGGCGCTTGGCGGCGGTTCTGGGTCGTCCTTGCCGGTGGCGGTGGTAAAGGAACTGGGCGCCAAGAAGGCGGCACGCGAGGCGACGTCTTATTGGCTGGCACTTGGGGCTGCGGTCGTCGTGCTGCTGGCGGTCTATCTCTTCCTGCGCTCACGGCGGGGCCTTGCGCTGACCGCGATCCGCGACAGCGAAGTTGCAGCCAGTGGCTTGGGCATCGATATCTGGCGGACGAAGCTGGAGGTCTATGTGGTCACCAGCGCTTTCACGGCGATCATCGGCGGTCTGATCTTCCTTCAGAAGCTCCGGATCTCACCCGACGCTGCGTTCAGCGTGAACGACTGGACCGCCTTCGTGATCTTCATCGTGGTGATCGGCGGGATCGGCACGCTGGAGGGCCCCATCATCGGCACGCTTCTGTTCTTTGCACTCCGCGAAGTGCTGGCCGATTACGGCACGATTTACCTGATGGTTCTGGGGCTGGTCGCCATCGTCGTGATGCTGAAAGCGCCAAAAGGCGTTTGGGGGCTGATCCGCGACCGCTATGACCTTGAACTCTTCCCGCTTTCCTATCGCGTCCGGCAGAAGGACTGAGACCCATGGCCAAAGAAAAAGTCATCATCACTTGCGCTGTCACCGGCGCCATCCATACGCCGACCATGTCGGATCACCTGCCGGTCACGCATGACGAGATCGCGTCACAGGCGATCGAAGCTGCCGATGCTGGCGCCGCGATCCTGCATCTGCACACGCGCGACCCGGACGGCGGTCGGCCCTCGGTCGAGCCCGAGCACTATACGTCGATGCTGGCGCGGGTGAAGCAATCGACGAACGCGGTCGTCAACATCACGACGGGCGGCGCGCCGACGATGCTGATCAAGGAACGGCTGCGCGCCGCCGAGCAGTTCAGCCCCGAGATGTGTTCGTTGAATATGGGGTCGCTCAACTTTGCGTTCCACCCGTTGGCGGCGCGGTACGAAAGCTACAAATACGATTGGGAAGAGGCCTATATCAGAGGGTCCGAGGCCAATATCTTTCGCAACACCTTCGCCGATATCAAGGAAGCGGCCGAGCGCCTGGCGCCGCATAACATCAAGTTCGAGCACGAGTGTTATGACATCGGGCACCTCTATAACCTGAAGTTCTGCATGGATATCGGGCTTTTCAAGCCGCCGGTCTTCCTGCAATTCGTGATGGGCATTCTGGGCGGCATCGGCTCGGATATCGAGAACCTGGTCTTCATGAAGAAAACCGCGGACAAGCTGCTGGGCGACAACTACCGCTGGTCGGTTCTGGCGGCGGGGGCGGCGCAGATGCCTATGGCAACGGCGGCGAGCCAGATGGGCGGCAATGTGCGCGTCGGGCTGGAGGACAGCCTGTTCATCAAGCGGGGTGAGTTGGCGGTCTCGAACGCACAGCAGGTCGAGAAGATCCGCCGGATCGTCGAAGACCTTGGCTCCGAGATCGCGACGCCGGACGAAGCGCGTGAGATTCTTGATCTGAAAGGCGGCGACCGGGTGGGCTTCTGAGCCGACCGTGATCTGAATGCGCCCTTCGGGCATTCTTTTTGTTTTGTTCAGGGGGGCTCTGCCCCCCCGTTGGGTGCGCCAACGTCCCCCGGGATATTTACAAACAGGCGAAAGACGGGAAGCTTGGGGCAAACGGACCGGAGAGGTCCGGCCAAGGGAGGATGAGGATTTGGCTGAGATAACGACCGACGTGCTGGTTATTGGCACCGGGCCTGCGGGCTCGGCAACCGCGGCGCTGCTGGCGACCTATGGTGTCGATGTGATGGTGGTGAACCGCTATCGCTGGCTGGCGAACACACCGCGCGCGCATATCACCAACCAACGGACGATGGAGGTGTTGCGCGATCTTGGGCAAGACGTCGAAGCCGAGGCCTACCTGCACGCGACCGAACAGGACCTGATGGGCGAGAACGTGTTCTGCGAAAGCCTTGCCGGGGAAGAGATCGGGCGGATGAAAAGCTGGGGCAAGCATCCCTTGTCCCGGGCCGAGCACATGTTGTCCTCGCCCAGCCATATGAACGATCTGCCGCAGACCTTCATGGAGCCGATCTTGTTCACCACCGCCTGCAAGCGCGGCGCACAAGGGCGGATGTCGACCGAGTATTTGTCACATGTGCAGGACGCTGACGGCGTGACGACGACGCTGCGCGACCGTCTTTCGGGCCGCGAGTTCGAGGTGCGTTCGAAGTATTTGGTGGGCGCTGACGGGGGCAATTCGCTGGTGGCCGAGCACATCGATGCGCCGATCGAAGGCAAGATGGGGGTCGGTGGGTCGATGAACATCCTGTTCCGCGCCGATCTGTCCAAATACGTCGCGCACCGTCCCAGCGTGCTCTATTGGGTGATGCAGCCTGGCGCTGATGTCGGCGGGATTGGCATGGGGCTGGTTCGGATGATCCGGCCTTGGAATGAATGGCTGATCGTCTGGGGCTATGACATCAACGAACCGGCGCCCGAGGTCGATGCGGCCATGGCAACCAATGTGGCGCGGCAGTTGGTGGGCGATCCCGAGCTTGAGATCGAATTGCTGAGCGCGAACACGTGGACGGTCAATGACGCCTATGCAACCAACCTGCAGAAGGGCCGGGTCTTCATCATGGGCGACGCGGCGCATCGGCACCCGCCGTCGAACGGCCTGGGTTCGAATACGTCAATTCAGGACGGCTTTAATCTGGCATGGAAGCTTGCGGCGGTTGTAAAAGGTCAAGCCGGTGCGGCGCTTTTGGACAGCTATACGGTCGAACGCGCCCCGGTGGCCAAGCAGATCGTCACCCGGGCGAACCAATCTATCGGTGAGTTTGGCCCGATCTTCGAGGCGCTGGGCATGACCGGCGGGGACGACATCGAAAAGATCAAGGCCAGCATGGATGCACGCTGTGATGCGGGCGCGGCGGGCGAGGCGCAGCGCGAGGCCTTGCGGCAGTCGATTGCGTTCAAGAAGTACGAGTTCGACGCGCATGGGGTCGAGATGAACCAGCGCTATCGCTCGGATGCGGTCGTGACCGACGGTCAGGCTGAACCGGCCTTCGAAGCGGATGCCGAGTTGCACTACCAGCCGACGACATGGCCGGGCGCGAGACTGCCACATGTCTGGGTGTTCGAGCACGACACCGGGGCGCAGGTTTCGACGCTGGATCTCTGCGGGCAGGGCCGGTTCACGTTGCTGACAGGCATCGGGGGCGAGGCTTGGGCCGAGGCGCTGGAAACGGTCGGGGCAGAGCTTGGTCTGGACAGTGCCGGGCATGTCATAGGACCTCGGCAGCCTTATGTTGATCACGTCGGTGACTGGGCGCGGGCGCGCGAGATCTCGGATACGGGCTGTATCCTTGTGCGGCCGGACCAGCATGTGGCGTGGCGGAGCGATGCGATTGTGGATGATCCTGCGGGCGAACTGCGTCGGGTGCTGTCGCAGGTCTTGGCGCGCTAGAGCCGACTGGATGGGGCCGTCGCCTTTGGTGACGCGCCGAACGTTACCGCGATTCGATCACGGTCGCGTAGTCCTAAAGGGGCGCCTGGTCGCCGGAAGCAGGTCGGTCGATGGCGAAGGGCGGTGATGTATGTCGACCTAGCCGAGACAGGCTTTCAGCCACCATTAACCGGATCTTCAGACCCGTTCCATCATAGGGGGAGAGGGGGAATGGGGGTGAGGGGGCCCCCGAGAGAGGGTGCGGGAGAGAGTGTCAGGTTCTCTGAGCTGCGGGGTCTCCGGAACGCCAATCTGCTGACGGATGTTTTTCTGCAGCCTGACCTGTCTGGCCGCCGCCCTTCGTCGAAGCGCGCTTTGACCTATGCGCCTTCCGCCTCCAGCACCTTGCGCGCCACCCGGAAACATTCCAGCGCTTGCGGCACGCCGCAGTAAATCCCGACCACATGGCAGATCGCCCGGATTTCCTCGCGGCTCACCCCGTTGTTGCGCGCGCCCCGGCAATGGATTTCCCATTCGTGCATCTTTCCAAGCGCCCCGATCATCGCAAGGTTCATCATCGAGCGGGTCTTTGGGTCGATCACGTCATCGCCCCAGCCAAAGCCCCAGCACCACGCGGTCATGGCTTCCTGGAACGGGCGGGTGAAATCGTCGGCGGCGGCAAGGTTCTTTTCGACATACTCGGCCCCCAACGTGGCCTTGCGCTGCTCCAGCCCTTTCAGGAACAGGTCTTCGTCGAATGTGCTCATGATCTGGTCTCCTGATCGAGGTTGGCGGTGCCGGGGTGTTTTTCAAGCGTGTCCGAGATGTGGAGCCATGCCAAGCGCTCGCCATAGTGGCAATGCAGGTCTGGCGTGTAAGTCTCGGGTGTGTCGCTTGAGACGGCATAGAGGTGGATTTCGCCCGGCCAGCGGGTGCTCTCGAAGCTCATCTGCGTGCCGCAGGTTGAGCAGAAGCCGCGTGTTGCGATGGGCGAAGACCGATAAAAGCTGCGCGCGCCGACCCACGTGACGGACCCGGCTTGAAACCCCATCCATGCCACAACCGGGGCCGAGCAGGCCCGGCGACAGCTTTCGCAATGGCACAGCGCGGTCCAGTCCGGCGGGCCGTCGGTGTGATAGCGCACCGCGCCGCAAAGACAGCGTCCCGAGATCGGTTCACCCATCGATCGCCTCGCGCATCCAGCGTTGCAGATGCAGGATGGGATGTTCCGAGTTCACGCCACCGCAGGGGTCGACCACCAGCGGGCCGGGGCGGTATCCGCGCGACTTGAGGCCGCGCTGGACGCTTTCGACAAGGTGAATGTCTTCTTCCACGGTTGTCTCGCGATCCTGCTGGGCAAGGGCGCGGATCTTTGGGTCATCGACCCCATCCACGCTGTACCATCCGCGCCAAACCACCACGTTCTCGGCATCGATCGCTCGCCAGTGATAGGTGTTCAGCACGTTCCCCGGATAGACCTGGAACGAGAACATCGGCCAGAGAAACCAGCTGGAATACTCGTCATAGTGATCGAAGCCCGAATGGATGTCATAGGTCATGTCGTCCAGGCTTTGGCATTCGGTCGTGTGGCGCAGGCACATGCCTTGTGGCTGGATGTCATAGGTCTCGGGCTTGACCACACCGCTGGCAAAGGTCGGGTGGTTGAGCGAACAGTGATAGCACTCGGAGTAGTTCTCGACCGAGACCTTCCAGTTACAGCGCTCGGGAATGTCGACCCACTGGATCGGCTTCAGGTCGGCCCAGTGCGGCAGCCATTCCGAAAGTTCGGCGCGGGCGTTCGGGAACCAGTCCTCCATCGGTTGGGCGTCGGGGTCGAGGTTGACGAAGAGAAAGCCAAGGAACTCCTCTGAACGCACTTCGGTCAGGCAGACCGTGGATTTGTCGAACCCTTCGATCGCCTTGATGTTGGGGCCGGCACGAAGCTCGCCTGTCAGTTCATAGGTCCATGCGTGATACGGGCAGACGACGACACGCGTGGTGCCCGAGCCTTCGACTAGTTGGTGCGCGCGGTGCTGGCAGACATTGTAGAAGACGCGGATGACATCGTCGCGCCCCCGGATCGCAAACAGGCTTTCGCCGGCAATCTCGAAGGTTTGGTACGCACCGGGTTCGGCAAGGTCCGAGACATGGCAGCCGAATTGCCATGTCCGCGCCAGAAGCCCGCGGCACTCGGCGGCAAAGACGCTTGGGTCGGTGTAATACCGCGCGTCGAGGGACCGGACCGGCTCGGTCATTCGGCCTCCGAATGGTAAAGGCCAAGCGCGTGGCGTCGTTTGTGAAACGTCTCGACCCGGTCGACGATCCGCTCGCTGGCCACGGCAACCACAAAGGACAGAAGCGTTTCCAGTAGCGCGATGATGCTGACCGAGGAGGGAAAGAATTGCGGTGTGTCGACCGCGACCGTGAACGGGTGGTCCGCCACCCGAAGGATCGGGCTGGCCGGGCTGTCGGAAAGCGCCACGATCTTCAGTCCTTGCTCACGGGCGATTTCGACCGCTTCGACCACTTCGGCGCGGTATGGTTTGCAGGTGATCGCGATCAGAACGTCCTCTTCATCGGCCCAAGCCAGATCATCGACTGGGGTCGAGCCGGGTTTAGGGATCGCGTGAATTTCGGTCATGCCGGTCGAGGCCAGATAGGTGAAGTTCCGTACGTTCGAATTGTGCACGCCGACGCCAAGAACGTAAACGTTGCGCGAATTCCAGATCGCATCCGCGGCCGCCTCCAGCGCGTCCGTCGTGATCCCGGCAAAGGTGTCTTCGACATTGCGCAAAACGTCCTGAACCATGTCGGCGTAAAGCCCGCCAAGGTCGCCGGTTTTGCGAATCCCCTGAAGCCAGCGCGCCCGGTCGGGGAAGTCGGCGGCACCCCGACGGATGGCATCGCGGAACGGAACGCGGAAATCCTCGTAGCCTTCAAAACCGACCTGCCGCGCCATTCGAACCAGCGTGTTGGGCTTCACATTGGCCGCTTCCGCCATCTCACGCACCGTCGAAACACCCACATCCAAAGGATTTTCCAGCACATAGGTTGCGGCCTTGCGCGCCTCGGGCGTCAGTTCGGGCAGTTCCTCGGCCAGACGTTCAAGAACGTGTTTTGATACATTTGTCCCATTCATGATTGACGATGGTACTTATGTCCGCTTAGCCTGTCGAGCGAAAATCCTCACCGAAAGGGCAGACCGTGGCACAAAGCTTTCCAACCCATGCACGGGTGGTCATCGTCGGCGGCGGCGTCATGGGGGTCGGGCTGGCCTATCACCTTGGGCGCGAGGGCTGGGGCGCGGACACGGTGCTTCTGGAAAAGGCCGAGCTAACCAGTGGCAGCACGTGGCACGCGGCGGGGCAGATCACGCACTCGACCTCAAGCTACGGCTTAGGGAAATGCGTCGACTACAACATTGGTCTCTATTCCGGTGGTCTGGAAGCCGAGACCGGGCAGCCGGTGACATGGCATGGCTGCGGCTCGTTCCGGCTGGCCTATACCGAGGATGAAATGGACTGGCTGCGGCACACGCTTTCGGTCGGACGGGCGCTTGGCTTCAATATCGAGCTTGTCGGCCCCGAGCGGATCGCGGCCCTGCATCCGTTCTATAATCTCGACGGCGTTTTGGGGGCGCTGCACACGCCCGACGACGGGCATGTCGATCCGACCAATGTGACGATGTCGATGGCGGCAGGGGCGCGCCAGAACGGCGTGCGCATTTTCCGAAACTGCCGGGCCACGAACATCACACAGGCCGAGAACGGCGAATGGGTGGTCGAGACCGAGCAGGGGACCATCCGGTGCGAACACGTGGTCAATGCAGGCGGCACCTATGCGCGCCAAATGGGCGAGTGGTCGGGCCTGCAATTGCCCATGACCTCGATGACCCACCACTATTTCGTGACCGAACCGGTGCCCGAGTTCGAAGCGCTGGACACCGAGCTGCCGGTGATCCGGGATGACCGCAAGGTTTCAGGCTACATCCGGATGGAGCAGAAGCGCGGGTTGATTGGAATCTATGAGAAAGAGAACCCGAACAGCGTCTGGCACGATCACTGCCCGTGGGACTATGAAAACTGGCTGTTCGACGCCGACTATGACCGGGTGATGCCGTGGCTGGAGGAAAGCCTGAACCGGATGCCGATTTTTGCCGAGCTTGGCATCCAGCGCGAAGTTCACGGCGCAATATCGCACCCGCCCGATGGCAACCCGCTGATTGGTCCCGCGCCCGGTGTGCAGAACTATTGGTGCTGCTGTGGCACCCAGATCGGGATTGGCTGGGGGCCGGGTCTGACCCGCGAACTGGCGCGTTGGATGGTACATGGCGCGGCAGACATTTCGATGCGCGAGTTCGATCCGCGCCGGTTCGGGGCCTATGCCACGAAAGAGTGGCAGGTGGTGAAGGCCGAGGAAGACTATTGCCTGCGCCACGAGATCCCGTTCCCGCATTTCAACCGCTTGGCCGGACGCCCTGTGAAGCCGTCGCCGCTTTACGAGACGCTGAAGGCCAAGGGGGCGGTGCACGAGGAAGTCTATGGCTTCGAACGCCCGCGCTGGTTTGCGCGCGGCGCTGTCGCGCAAGAGGACCACTATGGGTTCCGGCGCACCCCGGTCGACGAGATGGTGGCCTTCGAGGTCAAAGCCGTGCGCGAGCGTG
Organism: Silicimonas sp.; assembly: GCA_022826385.1. Classification (GTDB taxonomy): domain Bacteria; phylum Pseudomonadota; class Alphaproteobacteria; order Rhodobacterales; family Rhodobacteraceae; genus JAJDOD01. The sequence continues at coordinate 4,057 of JAJDUZ010000012.1, read as the reverse complement.
TCGGGCTGATAGACATTACCGCTTTCACCAAGGTCGAGGTGTCGGGGCCGGGGGCCTATGACCTGCTGAACCGGCTGACCGCCAACCGGATGCCGCAAAAGGTCGGATCGATCGGGCTGACCCATATGCTGAACCAGCGGGGACGGATCGAACTGGAAACGACCGTGGTCCGTTTGGCCGAGGATCGGTTCTATCTGGTCTGCGCCGCCTTCTTCGAGCAGCGCCTGCTGGATCATCTGGCCGCAAACCGCGAGGCCGAAGACGTTGTTGTCACTGCACGCTCGGCCGATTGGGCAGCATTGGCGCTGAACGGGCCTTCGTCGCGCGATGTGTTGGCGGCGGTCACCGATGCCGATCTGTCGAACGCCGCGTTCCGCTGGCTCTCGGCACACGAGATCACGATTGCGGGCCAGTCCATCTGGGCCTTCCGCATGTCTTATGCCGGTGAACTCGGTTGGGAATTGCACATGCCCAATGAGGCCTGCGCGGAGGTTTATGCCGCGCTTTGGGCCGCAGGCGAAGCGCATGGCATTGCAGACTATGGCAGCTTTGCAATGAACGCGCTGCGGATGGAGAAAGGCTTCAAAGGCGCAGGTGAGTTGACCAATGAAGTGACTTTGGCCGAAGCGGACGTCCTGCGGTTTGCCCGGCGCGACAAGGTGTTCTTGGGGGCGGACAAGACGTTCAACGAGGATATGCCGTGGCTCTGCGCTTATCTGGAAATCGAACCCGATGGCGAGATCGACGGTCACGGCGGGGAAGCCGTGATGCTGGGCGACCGGGTGGTCGGCTCGACCGCGTCCGTCGCCTTCGGTCCGAGCGTCGGCAAGATACTGGCTTTTGCCTATGTCAAACCCGAAGCGGCGGTTCCGGGAACTGACCTGCAGGTCGTGATCCACGGCGTGCCACGCGCGGCCCGGGTGTTGGCCGAACCGGCCTATGACCCCGAAAGCCTGCGCCCGCGCGCCGATGCCGCCGCGGTGGCCGCCGAGTGAACGCGGCGGAGCGCCTCCACGCCGTTCTGGCCGAGGTGCGGGCGCTGGTTCGGTCGCAACCGGACTTGGCCGCTTTTGTCGGAGCAGAGTTGGATGCGCCAGACTATGCGCCGGTTGCGGCCCGTCATTTGCCTGCGGTGGATCGAATGTTGCAGGACACGGCACCGGTTTCGCGCGCGACCGAAGCGTTGACTGACGCGATCCGCAGGACCGCATCCGTTCTGCAATGGTCGCAAAGCTATAGCGAGGCCGAGGTCGGGGCACGGTTCCTTCAAGGTTATGCCTGGTTCGATCTGGTCTCGCCCAACGGTCCGTTTTGCCACGGCGGCTTGCGTGTCGCCGTAGGCTACTGGGCGCAAGGTTTGCACTACCCAGAACACAAACATGGGCCCGAAGAGGTGTATTGCGTCTTGGCTGGCAGTGCCACGTTCAGCGCCGCCGGGCGGGCGCCTGTCACGGCGGGCCCGGGCGATCTGATCCACCACCCGCCGTGGATGCCTCACGCGATCGACATGGCCGACAGCAGTCTTCTGGCCATCGCGTTCTGGCGCGGGGTCGGCTTGACCGACGTTTCGCAACTCGGGGCGGTGTCATGAAGATCACGCGCATTCGTATCTACAAGACCGGTCTGCCTTATGTCGGCGGCGCTTATGTCTGGGGCGCGGGCAACGCCATCGAGGTGGCCGAGGCCAGCGTGGTGGTGATCGACACCGATGCCGGTTTGCAGGGTTGTGGCGAGTTTACCCCATGCGGCGAGAACTATATGGTCGCGCATTCCGAGGGGGTCGAAGCGCTGGCGCGCCTTGTCGTCCCGAAACTGCTGGGGGAAGACCCGCGCCAGGTCGCGCGGATCGAGCAGATCATGGATCACGCCGTGCAAGGCCACGGCTATGCCAAGGCGCCTTTCGATGCGGCCTGCTGGGATATTCTGGGGCAAGCCTGCGATCAGCCGGTCTGGATGCTTCTCGGCGGTAAACTGACGGATGGGGCGCCGATGTATCGGGTCGCGCCGCAGAAGGCGACGGACGAAACCTTGGCGGAAATGGCGCGTTATCGGGCCGAGGGCTATCGGCAGTTCCAGATCAAGGTCGGGGAGGATTGGGCCTCGGACATCGAGCGCATCCGTGCGGGCGTGTCCCTGCTGGAGCCCGGAGAGAAAGCGATGGCCGACGCCAATCAGGGCTGGCGGGTCGACAACGCCATCCGGGTGGCGCGGGCCACGGCTGATCTGGACTACATCCTTGAACAGCCCTGCCGCACTTACGAGGAATGCCAGCAGGTGCGCCGGGTGGCCCGGCAACCGATGAAGCTGGACGAGTGCGTCACCGGCATGGCCGCGGCGCAACGCATTGTTGCGGACCGGGGGGCCGAAGTGGTGTGTCTGAAACTCTCGAACCTTGGCGGGCTGTCAAAGGCGCGGCGGGTGCGGGATTTCCTTGTCGAGAACCGCTTGCCTGTCGTCAGCGAAGATACTTGGGGCGGCGAGATCACCTCGGCCGCGGTCGCTCATTTCGCGGCGTCGACACCGGAAGAATACCTGCAGAACACGACGGACCTGATGAACTACAATACACGATCAACCGGAATTGGCGGGCCCACCGCGAAGGACGGCAAGCTTTACGCCACCGACACGCCCGGCCTTGGCGTGACACCGGATTTCGAAAACCTTGGCAGCCCGGTTGCGGAGTACCGGGCATGAAGATCACGCGCCTGACCGTTTACCACGTCGATCTGCCGCTGGAGCATCCTTATTGGCTGTCCGGTGGGCGGCTGAAATTCGAAACGCTCGACGCGACGTTCGTGAAAATCGAGACGGATGAGGGGGTGACGGGCTGGGGCGAAGGCACGCCATGGGGACACACCTATGTGCCCGCACATGGGCCCGGCATTCGCGCCGGTTTGCAGACCATGGCGCCGTTCATCCTTGGCCTCGACCCGCGCCGGGTCTTGGACGTGGAACGCGCGATGGACCTTGCATTGCCCGGTCACCTTTACGCGAAAAGTCCGGTCGACATGGCCTGCTGGGACATTGCCGGGCAGGCCGCGGGAGTGCCCATTGCCGATCTGATGGGCGGTGGCTCGCGGACGCCACGCCCGATTGCCTCGTCGGTCGGGGCCAAGACGGTGGACGAAACGCGCGAGGTCATCGCGCGCTATCGCGACCGTGGCTATATCGCGCATTCCGTCAAGATCGGCGGCGATGTCGCCCGCGACATTGCCCGCATCCGCGATGTCGAAGCGCTGCGCAATCCGGGCGACATCATCCTCTATGATGTCAACAGGGGATGGACCCGCGCGCAGGCGCTGGGCGTCATGTCGGCCTGCGAGGACCTGAACGTGATGTTCGAGCAACCCTGCGAAAGCCTCGACGATATCGCGGCGATTGCCGGGCGCCACCGCAGCCCGGTGTCGGTCGATGAAAGCCTTGTGACCTTGCAGGATGCCACGCGGATTGCGCGTGACGGGATTGCCGAGGTCTTTGGCATCAAGCTGAACCGGGTGGGTGGCCTGACCAAAGCCGCGCGAATGCGCGACGTGGCGCTTGCGCACGGGATCGACATGTTCGTCATGGCAACGGGCGGTTCGGTGCTGGCCGATACCGAGGCTTTGCATCTGGCCGCGACGATCCCGGATGCCAATTGCCACGCGGTCTGGGCCTGTCAGGACATGATCACGGTCGATATCGCAGGTGGACGCGGTCCTCGGAACGTGGACGGGCATTTGCATTTGCCCGAGGCACCGGGGCTGGGCGTGCATCCCGACGAAGCGGCGCTGGGCGATCCGGTGGCGGTGTATTCATGAAGATCAACAAGCTCACGCTCTGGTCCGTCGATCTGACCAGCCATGCAACCTATTACATGGCCGAGGGCAAGACCTGTGCCACGGTCGAAACCCATGTGCTGTGCCTCGAGACCGACACGGGGCTAAAGGGCTGGGGTGAAGTGTGCCCGATTCCGCATTACCTTCCGGCCTTCGCCAAGGGCATTCCAAGTGCGGTGGCCGAGATGGCGCCCGAGATTCTTGGCCTGGCACCCCTTGGCGTTGATGCGGCGATGCGCAAG
>JAJDUZ010000026.1 GCA_022826385.1 Silicimonas sp. | reverse complement strand
GCTTTCATATCGGTCCGAACTACGCTTATACTTCGCGCGGGTGGTCTCGTTCCAAGCCATGTGGCCCTCCCTGTCTGTGGTCAAATTCAGTAGGGAAATACCATATCAGATGAGACCATCCACATTCTAGGTCAGGCTCTAACACCATGATGGTGCGCGACGAGATATAAAGCTGGTACGGGTCGCCACTGGAAATCTTGGCGTAAAGTTCGATCCATGTCTGCAACCAGAAGGGCGAGATCGCGTTCAAGGCAAGCACCGTGAACCAAGCTGTCACCACCCAGTAAAGCGTCGTCGCCCACACCTCGAAAGCTGTTCGGGCCTGCGCTGAGGTCTCAGTGCGGTGGCGCTCGTGCACAACACTGCGTTGGGTCAGCGCCAGCACCGACAGGACCGTCAGCACCAGCCATGCAAGCTGGACGCGCTCGGAGGCGATCCAGTCAAACCCGGCATAGTAGCTGTAGCCCATCACCGGCAGGTTGTCCTGTACGCCGACGAAGATCAGCGGTGTCGCCACCATGAAGGCCAAAACCCCGAAAGCCTTCGCTGCATACGGGCGCTCGTCTTTTGCCCCCCGCAGATACGCAATCGCCAACCCCAACAGCACGACCGCGATCGTAACCGTTCGGGTCGAATTGCTGACGCCCCAAAGCCCATACTCAAGGATTGGAGGAACCTGCCGCCAAATGGCCCAAGCGGACCATGCGGCAACCCAGAGAGCCAATGAGGTCGGTGCGAAACCAAGAAAAGACATGCAAATATCTGCTGTTGAAATAGACCTTTGCCCGCACTGTCACTCAGCGCCGCGCCATTGTCACCAAGACGGCGCAGCCTCTGCACTCACCTGTTGCAAAACCTCGGCATTGAGATTGGCATAAAAGGAAAAGCAGTGCGTTCTGCCCGCAGGATTAGGCCTTCTTCAACGCCAGCACCGCGTTCAGCCCACCGAAGGCAAAGGCGTTCGACAACACGTGGTCCACCTGCGCCTCGCGCGCCTCGTTCGGCACCACGTCAAGCGCACATTCCGGATCAGGCTCGTCATAGCCAATCGTCGGCGCAATCACCCCGTCCTTCAACGCCATCAGGCAGGCCAGCAACTCGACGGCGCCGGTGCCGCCGATGAGGTGGCCATGCATCGACTTGGTGGACGAGATCATCACCTTGTCCGCGTGCTGGCGGAAGACGCTGGCCACGGCCGCGCATTCGGTCTTGTCGTTGGCCGCTGTGCCCGTGCCGTGGGCGTTGATGTATCCCACCTGGTCGGCATTGATCTTGGCGTCCTTCAAGGCCCCGGCAATCGCGCGCGCCGCGCCTTTCTGCGACGGCATCACGATGTCCGAGGCATCCGCCGTCATCGAAAAGCCAATCACCTCGGCCAGAATATTCGCGCCCCGCTTCTTGGCGTGCTCGTATTCCTCGAACACGAAGACCCCCGCGCCTTCGCCCTGCACCATGCCGTTGCGGTTGGCGCTGAAGGGGCGGCAGCCGTCCTTGGACATGACGCGCAGACCTTCCCAGGCCTTGATGCCTCCGAAACAGAGCATCGATTCCGACCCGCCCGTCACCATCACCCGCGCGAACCCGGCCCGGATCAGGCCGAACGCCTGTCCCATCGCGTGGTTCGATGACGCGCAGGCTGTCGCGACGGTGAAGGACGGCCCCTTCAGGTTATAGGTCATCGAGACATGGCTGGCCGCGGCATTGTTCATCAGCTTCGGCACGATGAACGGGTGGACGCGGTTCTTGCCCTCTTCATAGACCGCCCGGTAATTGTCATCGAGCGTCGAAAGCCCGCCGCCCGAGGTTCCCAGCACGACGCCGGCCTCGGCGGCCAGCTTGCCACCGAACTCGAGCCCGGATTGCTGGATGGCTTCTTCCGCCGCGATCAGGGTGAACTGCGTGAACCGGTCGTAAAGCGCCTGCTGCTGCCGGTTGAAGCGGCTTTCAGGCTCATAACCTTTGACCTGCCCGCCGATACGGATCGCCAGCCGGTCGACATCGCGAATGTCCAACTCGCCAATCCCCGACCGACCTTCCTTCATGGCTTCGAAGGTGGTCGCCACGTCATGCCCCAAAGGGTTGATCGTACCGGCTCCGGTGATGACGACGCGTTTCATGTCGTTCAGGCAGTCTGCTTTTTGATCAGGCCTTCCACGGCCGTGACAATGGCCTGCACCGAGGAGATGTCGAAATCGGATTTCTCGGGCTCATTGGCGTTGAAGGGGACCTGAATGTCGAAGCTCTCCTCGATCGAGAAAATCGCTTCGACCAGCCCCATGGAATCGATGCCCAGGTCTTCAAGCGATTGATCCAGCGAAATGTCGGACGGCTCGAGAACCGCCTGTTCCGCTATGATTTCAATGATCCTGTCTTTGACCTGACCGCTCATGATCCCGCCCTCCGGGGTTTCTTAGCCGCTTATCTAGTGTGTTTCCCCTGCCTTTGAAACCACCTATCGCGGTTTCCTGGGCCAAGACCGGCGCATTTGACGCGATGTCGCGGGCGGCGTTCAACCGGTCTCTGATCCGTCCGAGCTGCCTTTCTTGAGCGCGCGCAGATCGTCCATCATACGTGGCAGGCGACGCCAGTTCTGGCTGGCCTGAATGAACTGCTCCATCTTCATGGCGGGATAGCCCAGCACCACGCGACCCGCAGGTACGCGGCTCATGATCTTGCTGGCGCCACCGGCCACCACGTCGTCACCAACGTCAAGATTGTCGCCCACGCCAACCTGCCCGCCGAGGACAACCCGGTCACCAATCCGCGTCGACCCGGCAATTCCGACTTGCCCGCAAAGCAGCACGTTGTCTCCAACTTCGACGTTGTGAGCGATATGGACAAGGTTATCGAGCTTCGTGCCGTTCCCGATCCGCGTGGCACGAATGGTACCGCGATCGATGCACGTGTTGGCGCCAAGTTCGACATCGTCCCCGATCTCGACCCCGCCCAGCGAGTGGATGCGCGTCCAGGACGTGTTGACGGCCTCGGTTTCGGTGCCAAGCGATGCACGCGCCTCTTCCACCCGGCTTTTCTCGGGCGTGACAAAGCTGAACCCGTCTGCCCCGACCACCGCGCCCGGCTGTGCAAAGAGCCGGTCACCGATCGTCACCCGCGCGCCGATGCGACAGCCCGCATGGATCAGGGCATCGTCCCCGATCGCGCAGTCTTCCGCGATGCTCACATGGACAGCGATCCGCGCCCGCGCCCCGATCTTTGCGCGGGCGCCGATGACGACCAAAGGCCCGATGGCGGCGTCGGCCCCGATTTCGGCACTGGGATCGATCACGGCCGAGGGATGGATGCCTGGCGCGATCTCGGGCCCATTGTCCAGCAAGCGGGTCACACCCGACATGGCATAGCGCGGGCGCGGCACAACGATTGCGCCCTTTAGCCCAAGCGCTTCCCAATCCGCGCCGTCCCAGACAATCGCCGCGCGTGCCTGACCGGATGCCAGTCCTTCGGCAAACTTCTCGCTCATCGCCAGTGCCAGATCGTAAGGCCCCGCCATTGCGGGCTCGGCGGCGCCCCTGACCTCTAGGCTGCCGTCACCAAAAAGCCGCGCTTCAAGCGCCTCGGCGATGTCCTGAAGTGTAAAGCCCATGCCCGGTCCTCTCGGAGGTTGATCCCCCGTGTTGGACCGAACCTAGCCCTGAACCGGCAGAAGCGAAACCCCGGCGCGTTCCAGTGCCTTCCAGACCTTTGCATCCCGACCATAAACGTCCGAGCGGAACTGGACGCGGCCCTTGGCCTTGGTGAAGGCGGTCCGATAGACGAGGTGCACAGGCACATCCTTCTTCAGATCGACCTGCGTTTCCCGACCGGTCGACAGACGGCTCTGGAAAAACCCCTTGGGATCGCTTTCCTGCTTGGCAAGCAGCGCATAGGCAAAGTCGAACGGATCATTCAAACGCACGCAACCATGGCTGAACGCCCGCGTTTCGCGTCCGAAGAGCGACTTATGCGGCGTGTCGTGCAGATAGATGTTGTGCCGGTTCGGGAACATGAACTTCACCAGACCCAAAGCGTTCCCACGGCTGGGCGGTTGCTTCATGTCGAACGGGAAGTTCCGCTCGTTGAACTGCGTGAAGTCAACGGCTCCGCGCTGCACAAGCCGCCCGCGCGTGTCGAACAGGTTGAGATGCCCCACCGCGTTCGGGTTCTTCTGCAGCAGCGGCAGATACTCTTTGGTGGCGATCGAGCGCGGCACATTCCAGGTCGGGTTGATGACCATGTGCTCCATCACGTCCGAGAATTCAGGCGTCTGGCGGTCCTCGTCGCGGTGTCCGACGACCGAACGGGTTTCAAAGGTCACCTTGCCGTTGTCGACGATCTGCGAGCTGTAATCGGTGATGTTCACCCAGATATGGCGATCCCCGCGCGGCATGTTCGTCCAGCGCTCGCGCTCCATCGCGACGAGGATCTGGCTCAGGCGGCGGGCGGCCGATGTATTCAAATGCGCCAACGTGCCTGCACCGGCGATGCCATCCGTCCGCAATCCGTGGTCGCGTTGGAACTGGGCAACGGCCTGCTGGATTTTGTTGTCATAGACCGTTGTCGACATCCGCTTGAGATAGCCCTTCGCGATCAGACGGTTCCGCAGTTGCACGACGGCGCGTCCGCTATCACCGGGTTCCAGCTTCTTGGCGTTGACCTTCTCGCCCCAGCCGCCACGCTGAACCAGCTTCTCGAAGCGGATCTTTTCTTTCATCAGGCGCGCGTATTCCGGGCTTTGCGGCGCAAGGCGCTTGATAAAGGCCTTCGGAGACGACTTGGAAAACGCGCTGAGGATCGAGGTCCGGTCGCGATACGGCACTTCGCGCACGATCGCGGCATCAACGCTGCCTGGTTTCAGAATGCCGGTCTGGATGTCCCGCGCATAGAGCAGGAACAGACGCGACATCTCGACTTCGATACGGCCAAGATCGCGCTCGGATCGCACACGGCGCAGGTTCGTTTCCAGCGTTTCGGCATCATAGCGCGCGGCAGGCAAGCCATGGGCCGGTGCGTCGGCGATTGCCCGCAGGAACGCTTCACGCCGATGCTTGGACTTGCCGCCGCGTTCGGTCCAGATCGGCTTGTACTTGTTGGCACGATAGAACTCGGCAATCGCCCGATCCTTGGCGGCCGCTTCTGCAACGGATTGCATAAAGGCTGTCACTTGCGCCTGTGCAGGCAGTGACGTCGCCGCAAAGAGAACGGCGAGCGACAGAATGGCAAAAACCGGCAGGCGGCGGAGCAACATGGCAGGCATCAATCGTCCCAATCAATAACGTCCCAGATGATCCGTTTCTTCCGCAGCGCGCGCGGGCTGTCCATTCAAATTCCGGTCATCCGCTGATATTGTTACCCGGACGCCACGCAACGCCACCAATCCGCCGCGCTTCGGCCCGAATGCCAAAACTGGCAGGTTTCCGCCGATAACCAGCGATCTGCCTGATTTTACGGGATCTCCTGTTCCCTGAGTTAATCTTTTGGGCCATACAAAGGACGCACCTCAGGGGGAGTGGTGAGTTCACCGTCGGAGAAACCGATGGGAACAAGACAATGGGACTTGTGGCAGATGACGGCTGACAACTCGAAGAGCCTTACACGGCGAGGCGTGCTTAAAGCGTTCGCCGCGACGACAATTACGGCAGCTCCGACCTTTGCGTCCGCAGCAGGCTTCCTGCGCGGGGCGGGTGATATCCGCAAGATCAAGATGCATTCGGGGCGCACGGGCGAGCGGATCGACACGATCTATTGGATCGAAGGCGAGTACATTCCCGAAGCCATGGCCGAGATCAATCGCTTCATGCGCGACTGGCGGAACGGGTCGATCATCCAGTTCGACAACCGGACCGTCGATATTCTTGCAGCCTCGCACCGCCTTCTGGACACCGACGCCTCGTACCTTCTTCTTTCGGGCTACCGGTCGCCGCAGACAAACGCGATGCTTCGGTCGCGTTCGCGCAGTGTGGCGCGGAACTCGCTTCACATGAAGGGTCAAGCCACCGACATCCGGCTGGAAGGCCGCTCGGTCAGCCAAATCTCGCGCGCCGCAATTTCATGTTCGGCGGGCGGCGTCGGGAAATACTCGCGCTCGAACTTCGTCCACATCGACTGTGGCGATGTCAGAGTCTGGGGCCGTTAAGGCAACCGCCTGTCGCTTGACAAGAATGAGCCGCCTTGCAGGCGGCTTTTCTTTTGGTTGCCCTGCCCCGCCCCATCGCATACGCCAGACAGGATCACGTGCGGGCGTGATGGAATGGTAGACATATCGGACTTAAAATCCGTGGGGCGTATGCCCGTGTGGGTTCGAGTCCCACCGCCCGCACCACTTCAGTTTTACCGCAGAGCCACTCAGCGATGCAGCGCCAGCGCTGCTAAACTCTAAAGCTCTTGCCCGGGCTCTTCCTGCAACAGGCCGCGCTCGGGAATCCATGGATTGAGCTCCAAGGCCGCGCGCAGGACGTCCTGCGCTTCTTCCTGACGGCCAAGCCCCATCAAGGTCAGAGCTTTGCCCGACAAAGCGCCCACATGGTTCGGGGACCGCTCGAGCGCGAGATCAAGATCGACGAGGGCCGCGCCAAAATCTTCCCGCAGGAAATGCACGAAGGCGCGTTGGTTGTAGCCTTCGGCATAATCGGGGCAATAGTCGACCAGCCGGTCAAATGTCTCGGTCGCGCGCAGGAAATCGTAGGACGCACGCGCCGCCATGCCTTGGTCGAGAAGCTCTTGCGCGGCGGCATCCGGCGCGTCCGTCCAAAGCTCCCACAAACCACGCGTCGCGCCTTCAGCCTGCAATTCGTTCTTCGCGGCCTGCACGGTTTCGAACAAGGCCGCTTCGCGCGCGGCAATGTCCGGCGGTGGCGGACATGCGGCAAAGGACGTTTGAGCAAGCACAAGAAGCGGGAGGGCCAGAAAGACAGGTTTCATGGCACACATGGTGGCAGCCGAATGCCATCCGTCAAGTCTTCCCCTTGACGCCCCGTCTCAAAATGGGTCGGGTGGCGCGAGATGTTTCCGATCCGAGATCATAATCCATCTTTGCGAACGCCCTATGTCACGTGGGTGCTTCTGGGGATCAACGTGCTGGTTTTCATCAGCTATTTCGCGCTCTTTCAGGATCAGCGGGCGCTTGGCAATTTCTTCTTCACATGGGGTCTTGTCCCCGCCGATGCCTCGCCCGTGACCTTCATCACATCCATGTTCCTGCATGGCGGGATCATGCATCTGGCGGGTAATATGCTGTTTCTCTGGGTGTTCGGCGACAACATGGAAGACCAGATGGGCCACGGCGGGTTCCTGCTGTTCTATCTCTGCAGCGGGCTTGCCGCGGCGGCAGCGCAGTATCTGGCCGATCCCTCCAGCACCATTCCGATGGTTGGCGCGTCAGGGGCGATCGCCGGGGTGATGGGGGGCTATCTGCTGATGTTCCCGAGGGCGCGGGTCGACATTCTGATTATCCTGATCATCATCTTCCGCATAATCCCCGTGCCCGCATGGATCGTTCTGGGCGCGTGGTTCGGTTTGCAACTGGTGCAGGGCTCCATGACGCCGACCGATATGGGCGGGGTCGCCTATTGGGCCCATGCAGGAGGCTTTGCGGCGGGGTTGCTGATGACGGTGCCGCTCTGGCGGCGGCGCGGCGGCCCGGCCTTCTGGCGCCGGACCGATGGCCATCCGCCCCATCCCGAAGCCCGCTATCGGACCGTTCGGACATCGATCCCAAGGGTTCGGCGCAGGCGGTAAGGCTCGAGGGGGCGCTCCCCCCACGCGCGACACGCGCGCGCCCCGGGTAATCTCCGAACAGGCGAAGGATATTTTAAGTCAAACTGTCAGAACAGGCTCGCCTTGAAGAGCGACAGGGATTTGCGAAACGGGCTTTGGGCCAGCCGACCCTCGGCCACGCGTGACGGGTCGGTCAGGACCATTTTGAGCAGCGTCCGTGTTTGCCACCCTTCCCGCGTTGCCGCGCGCGCAAGGCCCGGCGCGGCCTGTCGCAGATCGCCCGGACTTGGGCAGGACCCTGATATCTGTGCCGCGAGGGTTCGGATGCCTTCGGGTCGCCCGTCGAGAAGCGGGATGCGGCCCCGCGCTTCCAGTTCGGGAACCGCGGCCAGAAAGCGCACGAAGGCCGAGGCGGTGCCATAACGCTGGACGATGTCCCGCGCGGTGTCCTTGGCGCCAAGGGCGCGCGCGGCCACCCACATCAACGCGCCGCCAGTGTTCAACAAATAGGTCTTCAGGTGGTCTTCGTCCTCGAGCGGGTCGCGGTAGAGGTCCCAGCGCCGGGCCGCGACACCGGCGTCCAGCAGGTTTGCTCCCTCGGCGTCCAGCACATCCGCAAGGGGTGTGGTGACCTCGTGCTTTCGGACCGCCTTGCCGTCTGCGATTTCTTCCAACGCGTCGCGCCACCACTGCAGACGCATCTCTCCGATCATCGGTTCGGACGCGACCCAGGGCGCGCGGGCCACTTCGACGTTGAACGCATAGAGCGGAAACAGCACGCGCCGCGCCGCAACCGGCGTTGCCATCGCCGCCCGAAATCGGTCGGGATCACCCTTGGCAACGATGTCGGCACAGGCTTGCAGGCTCATGGGCGGCGGACAACGAAGAGGCTATAGGCGATCTCGTCACGCGCCGCCTGCCATTTCGAGATCTCGTCGCGGGTCTCTTTGATGGCGGCTTGCAACTCGGCGTCCGGGTCGCTGTCTTCCAGTTGATCCAGCCGCGCCGACATCGGGCCATAATACGCCGCCCAAGGCTCGTCTACGATCCAGCGCTGGCCAAGAATGCCCCACCCTGCGGCGTGGATTTCAGCCTCGACGCCCGCAAGGGATTTGGGCTCGTATTCACCGCCCCAGAAAGCGCGCGCCGCGTCTGACGGGGGATCAAGCATCCACGCGGGCTCGCTGAACGCCACAGCGCCGCCGGGCGTCAAATGCGGCCCCCAAGCCTCAAGAACGTTTGCGATGCCATGGAAATAGACCGCGCCCGCGCTCCAGATCAGGTCGAACTCACCTGATATATTAATATATGAGCTTGCCTCGGCCCGAACGCGCGGCCCAAACCGCGCCGTCCGTCGGCGGGTCTCTTCGATGAAGTGTTCCTGCAAGTCGAGCGCTAATATATCAGCCACACCCCGCGCCTCGGCCAGCGCCACCGTGTCGGCCCCCGGACCACAGCCCGCATCAAGGATGCGGGACGCCTCGGGCGTTCGGGCCACATCCAGCGCCCAGAGCACATCTGCCGCCTCGCCCGGCCCTTCGCGGGGCAAGTCGCGATGAACGGTGAAGAACGCCTCGTTCATTCCGCGGCCTCGGCCGGGCGCGCATCCTGCACAAGCTTCCAGACAATCGCATCCAGCAACGCCTGAAACGAGGCATCGACAATGTTCGAGGACACACCCACCGTCGCCCAAGCCCGCCCCGTGTCATCGGCAAAATCTATGATGACGCGCGTCACGGCCTCGGTCCCGCCTTGGGTGATACGGACCTTGAAGTCGGTCAGATGCACATGCTCGATTTGGTCCTGATAGGGCCCAAGATCGGACTTCAGCGCCTGCCAAAGCGCGTTCACCGGGCCGTCATCGGCCATGTCCTGCGCGTGTTCGTTCTTATAGTAACTGGTGCGCACCCCGTCGCGGGTCGACACAGTGACGACCGCTTCCGATTCCACCACGATCTCGCCCCGCGCGTTGCGGCGCCGCTCGGAAATGACGCGATACCGCTCGACATCGAAAAAATCCGGGCTGAGCCCAAGCGCGCGCCGCGCCAGCAACTCGAAAGAAGCTTGCGCACTGTCATAGGCATAGCCGTCGGTTTCCTTCTGCTTCACCTCGTCAAGGATCCGCGCCAGCGCCGGATCGCCCTTCTCGACCTGAAGCCCCATGTCGCCAAGGCGTTTCATCAGGTTCGACTGTCCGGCCTGGTTCGACATCGGCACGATGCGCTGGTTGCCAACCACGCCTGGATCGACATGCTCGTAGGTGCTGGGGTCCTTGACGATTGCGCTGGCATGAAGCCCCGCCTTATGCGCAAAGGCCGAGGCCCCGACATAAGGCGCACTTCGCAACGGCACGCGGTTCAACACCTCGTCCAGCATCCGGCTGGCGCGTGTCAGGCCAGAGAGTGCGTCGCGTGTCACCCCGATCTCGAACTGGCTGGCATAGGGTTCCTTCAGCAAAAGCGTCGGGATCAGCGTCGTCAGGTTGGCATTGCCGCAGCGCTCGCCCAGACCGTTGAGCGTGCCCTGAACCTGTCGCGCCCCGGCATCGACGGCGGCAAGGCTGTTTGCCACGGCATTGCCTGTGTCGTCATGCGTGTGAATGCCAAGGCTGGTGCCGGGGATGCCGCTGGCGATGACGGCGCGGGTGATGTCGCCCACTTCATGGGGCAGCGTGCCGCCATTGGTATCGCAAAGGACGACCCAGCGGGCGCCGGCGCCATATGCTGTCTTCAGGCATTCAAGTGCATAGTCCGGGTTGGCCTTGTAGCCATCGAAGAAGTGCTCGGCGTCAAACAGAGCTTCGCGGCCCTTCGCGACCAGATGGGCCACGCTTTCGCGGATATTGGTCAGGTTTTCCTCAAGCGTGATCCCAAGGGCCGTGTCGACATGGAAGTCATGCGTCTTGCCCACAAGGCAGACCGCGGGCGTGTTGGCGTTCAGAACGCCCGCCAGCACCTCGTCATTTTCAGCGCTGCGCCCGGCGCGCTTGGTCATGCCGAACGCAGTGAAGGTGGCACGCGTCTGGGGCCGGGTCTCGAAAAAGGCGCTGTCGGTCGGGTTCGCCCCCGGCCAGCCGCCTTCGATATAGTCGAGGCCTAGCGCATCCAGCGCCTTGGCGATCTGCACCTTGTCCTCGGTCGAGAACTGGACGCCCTGCGTCTGCTGACCGTCGCGAAGGGTGGTGTCGAAGAGGGAGAGGCGTTCTTTGGTCATTTTTTCAATCCCTGCCCAACTGTCCCGCCCGGTGTGAAACACCGGGCAGCGCCCGACCCGCCCCACAGGGCGGGCGCTTTACGCCCACCCTCGGGCCGGGCGCTGCCCTGTTTGTTATGTTCGACGGTCATTTCAGCGCCTCCAGTTTGGCGGGGTCGAAGCCTTCGGCAGGCAGCAATTCAACATCCGTCTTACTCATCCGGATTTCCACGCCCGCGTCGGACAAACCGGCTTTGAGGGCATCCACAACCGAGAAGTCTTTCGTCGACATGGCGTCTTCCCGGGCGCGGAACAACTTGTCGCGCAAGTGGCTCAACGCGGCATGCCCTTCTTGCGCCCATCCCGGCACGGCGTCCCCCATAAGGCCAAGCATCTTGATCGTGGCACGAAGGGGGCGCGCATCACCGGCCTGCGCCAGTTGGTGAACCTCGGCCAAAGCGCCATGGGTGTTCAGATCATCCGCCAAAGCATCGATCGCCGGTTGCGCAGGCCCGCCATCGTCAGCCGCGGTCGCAGCCAACCGATACCACTTCCTCAACGTCGCTTCCGCCTCGCGCGCCTTCGCCTCGGTCCAGTCCATGGGCTTGCGGTAATGCGTCGAGAGGAACACGAACCGGATCACCTCGCCTGGCACGTTCCAGCCACCCGACCAGTTGCCGTCCAGCAAATCCCGCACGGTGAAGAAATTGCCCAAAGACTTCGACATCTTCTTCCCCTCCACCTGCAGCATCTCGTTATGCATCCAGACATTGGCAAAGCCGTGGCCCGCGCATTTCGACTGCGCGATCTCGTTCTCGTGATGCGGAAACTGCAAATCGTTGCCACCACCATGAATGTCGAAGCGCGCGCCCAGCAGGTCAAACGCCATGGCCGAGCACTCGATATGCCAGCCAGGCCGCCCCCGGCCCCACGGGCTGTCCCATCCCGGCAGGTCATCCGACGACGGCTTCCACAGCACGAAATCCATCGGGTCTTCCTTGTAAGGCGCAACCTCGACCCGCGCGCCCGCGATCATGTCATCGACCGACCGCCCCGACAGCGCGCCATAGTCCTGATACGAGCGCACCCGGAACATCACATGCCCCTCGGCCGCATAGGCATGCCCCTTGGCAATCAGCCCTTCGATCATGGCAATCATCTGGCCGATAAACGCCGTCGCGCGCGGCTCCTGGCTGGGGCGCAAGGTGCCAAGCGCATCCATATCCGCATGATACCAGCCGATCGTCTCGTCCGTCCGCTCGGCAATCAGGTCTTCCAGCGTTCCCGCCGCCCCGGCTTCTTTCCGGGCCAGCGCGGTGGCGTTGATCTTGTCATCCACATCCGTGAAGTTCCGCACATAGGTGACGTGCTCCGCGCCATAGACATGGCGCAGCAGCCGAAACAGCGTGTCAAACACGATCACGGGCCGCGCATTGCCGATATGGGCCCGGTCATAAACCGTCGGGCCACAGACATACATCCGCACATCCGTCGCATCGATGGGCTGGAACCGCTCTTTCGAGCGTGTGGCGGTGTTGTAAAGCGTGATCTCGGTCATAACGCGTCCTTCGAGCGCGAGGGGTTTCCCGCGCGGGACATAACTTGGTCAGATCAGAGAGAAAAGAGGACCGGCCCGCGCGACATATGTCAGCGGATAATGCAGCAAATGAGGGTTGCAACACAGGTCATGCTTGGTGGCGTACACCGGAAAGCTGCGAATTTCAAAGAAATTCTGAGTGTCCCGCCGATCCATCACCAAGACTGAACTCAGTCTTCAACAAACTTGGTTTGACTTATGCCTGCCGGGGATTGAGCCTGCCGCCATGAAACTCTCCAATCGCATCGAAGGCCTGACGGGCGGCGGCTCGGACGGCTGGGACATTTACCGCAAGTCGCGCGCCATGGTGGCCGACGGCCTCGACGTGGTCGAACTGACCATTGGCGAACATGACCGCCGGACCGAGCCCGAGATCCTCGAGGCCATGCACGCCTCGGCCCTTGGTGGTCACACCGGCTATGCCGCCCTGCCCGGCACCGACAGCCTGCGTGACACGGTGGCCGCCCGCGTCGCCGCGCGCACCGGCGTTCCGACCACGCGCGACAATGTCGTGATCGTCCCCGGCGGTCAGGCCGGGCTCTTCGCCGCCCATGTGGCCGCCTGCGATCCAGGCGACACCGCGCTTTTCATCGATCCCTATTACGCCACCTATCCCGGCACCATCCGCGGCACCGGCGCCATCGCGAAGCCGGTGCGGGCCGACGCCGATCGCGGCTTCCAACCGGCCGAGGCCGATCTAGCCAAGGCGGCGCCGGGCGCGCGGTCGCTTCTGATCAATTCGCCCAACAACCCGACCGGTGTCGTCTATACCCGCGACACGTTCGACGGCATCGCCCGCGTCGCCGAGGCCCACGAGCTCTGGCTGATCTCGGACGAGGTCTATGACACCCAGATCTGGTCCGGCACCCATCTCTCGCCCCGGCAATTGCCGGGCATGGAGAACCGCACGCTGGTGATCGGCTCGCTGTCCAAGAGCCACGCCATGACCGGCAGCCGGCTTGGCTGGATCGTCGGGCCGGAAGACGCCATCGACCACCTGATCAACCTGACCACTCACACCACCTATGGCGTGCCGGGCTTCGTGCAGGATGCGGGCGATTTTGCCCTGAAACAGGGGCAGGGTCTGGAAGACCGGATCGCCGCCCCTTTCCGCCGCCGCCATGCTGACGCGATGCGGCGGTTGCTGGCCGGGGGCGTCGATGTCGTGCCCTCGACCGCGTCGATGTATCTCATGGCCGATATCCGTCCCACCGGCCTCACCGGCGAAGCCTTCGCGCACCGCCTGCTCGACACCCACCAGATCGCCGTCATGCCGGGCGAAAGCTTCGGCACCGCCGCTGCAGGCCATGTCCGCATCGCCCTGACCGTGGCGGACGCGCGCCTGCACACCGCGCTCGACACTCTGATTGCCTTCACGGGCCAACTGACGGAACATGCCGCATGAGCTTCCGCGATCTTCACACCCCGGGTGACCCGTTCATCCTCGCCAATGCCTGGGACGCAGGCTCGGCCAAGATGCTCGCCGCGCTTGGCGCCAAGGCCATTGCAACGTCTTCGGCGGCCCACGCCTTCACGCTTGGCCGTCCCGACGGCGGAACCGTCACACGCGACGAGGCGCTGGCCCACGCGCAGGACCTGATCGCCGCCGTGGATGTGCCCGTCTCGGGGGATTTCGAAAACGGCTTCGGACATGCACCGGAAACCTGCGCCGAAACCGTGCGGCTGTCGGGCGAAGTGGGTCTGGCCGGCATCTGCATCGAAGACGCCGCCTTCCCGGATGACGCGGCCTACCCATTCAGCGAAGCGGTCGAACGCATCCACGCCGCAGCCGCAGCCGCGCGCGCCCTGCCGAACGATTTCTTCCTTGTTGCCCGCGCCGATGGCGTGATGAACGGGCATTACGAGATCGACGAGGCGATCCGCCGCGTTCAAGCTTTCGACGCCGCGGGGGCCGACGGGCTCTATGTGCCCCTGCCCAAGACCATGGACGACCTCAAGCGCGTGATCGCGGCCACCAGCAAACCGGTCAACGTGCTGGTCGCCGGGCCTTACGCCAAACACAGCCGCGACTTTTACGCCGCCCTTGGCGCCGCCCGGCTGTCGCTGGGTTCCGCACTGGCACGCGTCACACATAAAGCCATCCACGACGCCGCAATGCAGATGTTTGGCGACGGCGCGTTCGACACACTCACCCAAGGCATGCCCGGCGGCGACGTCGACACCCTGCTGTCCTGATCTCCATCGGCCCATAAATATCCCGGTGGGGTCCGGGGAGGTGGAACCTCCCCGGCAGAGCGACGACGCAGTCGGCGCAATCCCCCTTTCCAATTGCCCCGGAACCCGCTAGGCGAGCGCCAACGAAAGGCAGGCGCTCCAATGGACCTCAGAAACGTCGCGATCATCGCCCATGTCGACCACGGCAAAACCACGCTGGTGGATGAACTGCTCAAGCAATCCGGCGCGTTCCGGCAAGGCGAGGCCGTGGCCGAACGCGCCATGGATTCGAACGATCTCGAACGCGAGCGGGGAATCACCATTCTCGCAAAGGCGACATCCGTCGAATGGAAGACCACCCGGATCAATATCGTCGACACCCCCGGCCACGCCGATTTCGGCGGCGAGGTCGAACGCATCCTCTCGATGGTGGACGGCGTGGTCCTGCTGGTCGACGCCGCCGAAGGCCCGATGCCGCAAACCAAGTTCGTGACCTCGAAGGCGCTCGCCCTGGGCCTGCGCCCGATTGTCGTTCTGAACAAGGTCGACAAGCCCGACGCCGAGCCCGACCGCGCGCTCGACGAGGTGTTCGACCTCTTTGCCGCGCTTGACGCCAACGAAGACCAACTCGACTTCCCGCATCTCTACGCCTCTGGTCGTTCGGGCTGGGCCGACGCCGAGTTGGACGGGCCGCGCAAGGACCTGACCGCCCTTTTCGACCTGATCGTCAACCACGTCCCCGGCCCGCGCCAGCAGGCCCGGAAGGACGAAGACTTCCAGATGCTCGCCACCACGCTTGGCGCCGATCCTTACCTCGGTCGTTTGCTGACGGGCCGGGTCGAGGCTGGCACACTGAAAACCGGGGCCACCGCTCAGGCGCTCAGCCGCATGGGCGAAAAGCTCGAGCAGTTCCGCGTCACCAAGATCATGGCCTTCCGCGGTCTCTCGCAACAGCCGATCGACGAGGCCGAAGCTGGCGACATCGTCTCGATCGCAGGCATGGCCAAGGCCACCGTGGCCGACACCATCGCCGCGCTCGCCGTGGAAGACGCCCTGCCCGCCCAGCCGATCGATCCCCCGACCATCACGGTGACCTTCGGCATCAATGACAGCCCGCTCGCGGGCCGGGACGGCAAGAAGGTGCAATCCCGCGTGATCCGCGATCGCCTGATGAAAGAAGCCGAGACCAATGTCGCCATCCGCGTGAAAGACACGCCCGGCGGCGAAGCCTTCGAGGTCTCGGGCCGCGGCGAATTGCAGATGGGCGTCCTGATCGAAAACATGCGCCGCGAGGGCTTCGAGCTTTCGATCTCGCGCCCGCAGGTGATCCTGCGTGACATCGACGATGTGCGGCACGAACCGGTCGAGGAAGTCACCATCGACGTCGACGACGACTATACCGGCGCCGTGATCGAGAAACTGACCGGCCCCCGCAAGGGCGACCTGCTGGAGATGAAACCGGCCGGCACCGGCAAAACCCGGATCATTGCGCATGTGCCGTCCCGTGGCCTGATCGGCTATCACGGCGAATTCCTGACCGACACCCGCGGCACCGGCGTGCTGAACCGCGTGTTCCACGGCTGGACCCCGCACAAGGGCGCGATCCCCGGACGCCGCGCCGGCGTGTTGATCTCGATGGAAGACGGGGTCAGCGTGGCGTACGCGCTCTTCAATCTCGAAGAACGCGGCCGCATGTTCATCGGCGCGCAGGAACAGGTCTATCAGGGCATGATCATCGGCGAACACAGCCGCGACAATGATTTGGAAGTGAACCCGCTCAAGGGCAAGAAGCTGACCAATGTGCGGGCCTCGGGCAAGGATGACGCCGTGGTTCTGACCCCACCGGTGCGGCTCAGTCTTGAAGAAGCCATCGCCTATATCGACGACGACGAGTTGGTCGAAGTCACGCCCAACGCCATCCGCCTGCGCAAACGCCACCTTGACCCGCACGAACGCAAACGGGCTGCGCGTTCAGCAGCATGATTAAAAAATAATCGAAATATCCCAATAGATTGACAGCGACAGCGCGCGCCTTGGAATGGGTGCGCTTTCGCCTGCAATCCATCCAAGTCTCGGCAAATTTTCGGCAAACTCGCTGGCTAGCGCTGGTATCAGTGTAAACTTGTGTTGACGAAGAGACTATGAAGATCAAACTGACAGCTGCCCTCGCCCTTGTCCCGGCGCTGGCGGCGTTGCCCCTCGCCGCTGGGGACACCCAGCATTTGGACATCACCACCATCTCCGCCATCGACATCATCTCGGACAGTTCCGATCGCATCGATCTTGCGGATCAATTGCCGATGCTCTCGCAACGCGTTGCAGCCTCGGCCTGTGCGCTGACCTCGGGCGTCGAACCCGAGCTGAGCCTTGCAGTGCTCGAAACCTCGTACCAGCAGTTCGAACAGATCACCATCGCGCTTCGCGACGGAGACCCGGCGCTCAACGTCCACGAGCCGGAAACCCGGCGCCGGACGCTGCACGATATCGACGAGGTCTGGACGGCCTGGGGATCGACCCATGACGCCATCCTCGAGATCCTTGCGGATCACAGCAATGTCGAAGCGGCCCATGTGATCGACGATCACAACATGGAAGTCCTGGAAGCCACGACCGTGCTCGCCGGCGACATCGCAACCCAGTACACGCACCCCTACGAGATCACGCAGGACAACGCGATGCTGATCTCGCTGGCCGGGCGTCAACGGATGCTGACCCAGAAGATGATCAAGGATTCCTGTGAAATCTGGACGCATTACCACGAAGAGGAAGGCCGCGCCGACCTTGTGCAGACCATGCAGATCTTCGAGAACTCGATGATTGCCCTGCGCGACGGGATGCCGACCCTCGGGATCAAGAAGGCCCCGACGGAAGAGATCCGGGCCGATCTCGACCGCATCCTCAAACGCTGGGCGGTCATCAAAGGAAACGAGGAAATCCTGGTGGCCGGGGGCGAGCTTGACACCGCAGGCAAGGCCGAGATTTTCGTGGACCTGAACCTTGAACTGGCCGAACTGAACACGCTTGTCCGCCACTACACGGACTATGCCACCAAGCATCACTGAGAGCATACATGTGCGGCGGTCCATCCGCCGCACATGCCCCTTTACACGGGCGTCACGGCATCTCCGACAGCCAATACACCCGGCTCGATGACGGCGGCACACATGCCCCCATGCCCTCGCATGGCGGTGTACCCGCCATGCCCCAGCACGGTCTCCATCTTCGAACAGGGATGGCAGGGCACGGTCAGCTCCAACAGGGCAGTTCCCAACCGAATACGTTTGCCGCGAAACGCCACAAGGTTCAGCCCCGAGACGACCACGTTCCGTCGAAGCGCGGCGACGTCCACTTGCCCCAATCCTGCCAAGGCCGCGATCATCGGAAGATGCTCGGCCTGGATCAAAGTCACGGCCCGCTTGCCCGCCCGCGCCCGGTCTCCGTCAAGACCCGTCGCCGCAACATCAACCCGGTCCACATCCAGCATCGCAACCCCACGCGCCGGACGCAGCAAAAGCCGTTCGACCCGCCCCGGCGCCGCAAAGCGCGCCTGCAACTCCGCCAAGGTCAACAAGACGGAACACGTCGATAATTTAAATCAAATTGCGCCTTCATCTCTTTGAAAATACGCAATTCCCGTCGTTACTCATTCGTCTCGACGATAATGACTTCGCGGTCCGACGCCGCCATCGCCCAAGCTACGGCCTCCTGGTATTTCGGGTCGTTATACGCCGCCAGCGCCGCGTCCACGTCCGGAAACTTCGCCACCACGTTCCGCGCCCGGCTCTGCCCTTCCACGGGCTCGACCCGGCCGCCACGGGCAATGAACCTGCCGCCATGGGCGGGGATCACGACCGACGCCACCTCGATATATTTCCCGTAAAGCTCCGCATCGGTCACGTCGACGCGTGCAATCCAAAGTGCTGGCATCTCTTATCCTCCCAATACCGCTTTCGCCGCCGCAAGGGCCGCGTCCGCATTCGACGCATCGGGACCACCGCCCTGCGCCATGTCAGGCCGGCCGCCGCCGCCCTTGCCGCCGAGTTCGACCACGGCCGCGCGCACCAGATCAACGGCCGAGACCTCGGCCACCAGATCCTCGGTGACGCCAGCCGCCACCGCCGCTTTGCCACCGGCATCGGCGATCAGCACCACGACGCCCGAGCCAAGCCGCGACTTGTGCTCGTCGATCAGGGCCGGCAGGTCCTTCCCGGACACACCACTCAGGGCCTGACCAAAAAACGCCCTGCCCCCCACATCCTCGGCCTCGGGCGCAGCCGCACCGCCGCCCGCCATCGCCAACTGGCGCCGCAAATCCGCCACTTCCGCGGTCAGCGCCTTCCGTTCGCTCAGAAGCCCTTTCACCCGTTCGGCCACCTCGCCCGGCTGTGCCTTCAGCGCCAACGCGGTCTCGGCCAGTCGATGATCCTGTTCCGAGAGATAGCGGAACGCCGCATCGCCTGTCAGCGCCTCGATCCGGCGCACACCTGCCGAGGATGCACTGTCGCCCAGCGTGACAAAGACACCGATGTCGCCGGTGCGCGTTACATGCGTGCCGCCGCAAAGTTCAATCGACCATGTTTCACCGTCGGCACCCTTGCCCGTGGGCGCCCGGCCCATCGAGACCACGCGCACCTCATCGCCGTACTTCTCGCCAAACAAGGCCTGCGCCCCGATCTCGCGTGCATCATCCGGTGTCATGATCCGCGTCTCGACCGGCGTGTTCTGCCGGATGAACGCGTTCACCTCTTCCTCGACCCGCTTCAATTCGTCCAGCGAAAGCGCCTTCTGGTGGCTGAAGTCGAACCGCAACCGGTCCGGCGCATTGAGCGAGCCCCGCTGCGCCACGTGATCGCCAAGCGCGCCGCGCAGCGCCTCGTGCAGCAAATGCGTGGCCGAGTGATTGGCCCGGATCGCCGTCCGCCGGTCATGATCCACCACCAGTTTCGCCGCCTGCCCCTTGGAGACCGACCCTTCGGTCACCCGTGCCTGATGGATGAAGACCCCTGCCGCCTTCTTGGTATCCGTCACCTCGGCCTTGCCAGTTTCAGTCTCGATCCAGCCACTGTCCCCGACCTGGCCACCGCTTTCGGCATAGAACGGCGTCTGGTTCAGCACGATCTGTACCTCGCCCGTCGCCTCCTCCGCAGCCCCGCCATCGGCCACAAGCGCCACGATCTGGCCTTCCGCTGTCTCGGTCTCGTAGCCAAGGAACTCGGTCACCCCGTGCTCTTCCGCGATGTCGAACCAGATCGCTGCATCCGCCGCCTCGCCCGAGCCAGACCACGCCGCACGCGCCTTGGCCTTCTGCTCGGCCATCGCGCTGTCGAACCCGTCGGTGTCGACCGTCATGCCACGCTCGCGCAAGGCATCCTGCGTCAAATCCAGCGGGAAGCCATAGGTGTCGTAAAGCTTGAAGGCCGTCTCGCCCGGCAACACGCCGCCGTCCGAGAGATCCTCGGTTGCGTCATCCAGCAACGACAATCCCCGTTCCAGCGTCGCCTTGAACCGGGTTTCCTCGGCCTTCAACGTTTCTTCGATCAACGCCTTGCCACGGCCAAGCTCGGGGTAAGCTGCCCCCATCTCGGCAATCAGCGCAGGCACCAGCCGGTGCATCACCGGGTCTTTGGCGCCCAAGAGATGCGCATGCCGCATCGCGCGGCGCATGATCCGGCGCAGCACATAGCCCCGGCCCTCGTTCGACGGCAGCACCCCTTCGGCGATCAGGAACGAGGTCGACCGCAAATGATCAGCAATCACCCGGTGGTGCACGTTCTGGTCGCCTTCGACCTCGGTGCTGGTCGCATGGGCCGACGCTTCGATCAGCGCCCGCATCGTGTCGGTGTCATAGTTGTCGTGGCTGCCCTGAAGCAGCGCCCCGATCCGTTCAAGCCCCATGCCGGTGTCGATCGACTGCATGTCCAGCGCCCGCATCGAGCCGTCCTCGAACTGCTCGTTCTGCATGAACACGATGTTCCAGATTTCGATGAACCGGTCGCCATCCTCTTCCGGACTGCCCGGAGGACCGCCCCAGATGTGATCGCCGTGATCATAGAAAATCTCGGTGCAGGGGCCGCAGGGGCCGGTCGGGCCCATCTGCCAGAAATTGTCGCTGGTCGCGATGCGGATGATGCGCTCTTCCGGCACACCGACCTTTTGCCAGATCTCGGCCGCTTCGTCGTCGGTATGATAGACCGTGACGTAAAGCCGATCCTTCGGGATCCCGAACTCTCCGGTGATCAGGTTCCACGCGAACGGGATCGCCTCGGACTTGAAATAATCCCCGAACGAGAAATTCCCGAGCATCTCGAAGAACGTATGGTGCCGCGCGGTATAGCCGACATTGTCGAGGTCATTGTGCTTGCCGCCCGCGCGCACGCATTTCTGGCTGGTCGTCGCCCGCACATAGTCGCGCGTCTCAAGCCCGGTAAACAGGTTCTTAAACTGCACCATGCCGGAATTGGTGAACATCAGCGTCGGATCGTTCCGCGGCACCAAGGGCGAGCTGTCGACCACTTCGTGGCCGTTCTTCTCGAAATAGCCGAGAAACGTGGAACGGATATCGTTGAGACTGGTCATCGGATCATCGCTTGAAAGTCAGGGTTGGCTTTGACTACCCCGAACGTAAAACCCCGACAACTTGATTCAAATTGGCCTTCGCCTGTTTGCAAATATCCCGAGCGGGCGCGGCAGCGCCGCGCGGGGAGCAGCGCTCCCCTCCATCCCCTCCGTTTTGCGCCTCGAAATGAAAAAGGGCCGCCCCATCGGACGACCCTTTCAATAATCTGGCCGTCTCCGACCGGGATCACTCCTCGACGAGACCATCCTCGTCATCGTCTTCGAAATCATCACCGTCGAAATCAAGTCCGTGGGCGGCCCGGATCTTGTCTTCGATCTCATGCGCCATATCCGGGTTTTCCTTCAGGAAGGTCTTCGCGTTCTCGCGCCCCTGCCCGATCCGCTCGTCTCCGTAACTGAACCACGAGCCCGATTTCTCGACCACACCGGCCTTGACGCCCATGTCGATCAACTCGCCATGCTTCGAGATGCCTTCGCCATACATGATGTCGAACTCGACCTGCTTAAAGGGCGGCGCCACCTTGTTTTTCACGACCTTCACGCGGGTGGTGTTGCCTACAACCTCGTCGCGGTCCTTGATCGCACCGATCCGGCGGATGTCGAGACGGACCGAGGAATAGAATTTCAGCGCGTTGCCACCCGTCGTTGTCTCAGGCGAGCCGAACATGACGCCGATCTTCATCCGGATCTGGTTGATGAAGATCACCATGCAGTTCGAGCGTGCGATCGATCCGGTCAGCTTGCGCATGGCCTGGCTCATCAGGCGGGCATGCACACCGACACTCGAATCGCCCATGTCGCCTTCCAGTTCGGACTTCGGCGTCAGCGCCGCAACCGAATCCACGACCACAAGATTGACCGCGCCCGAGCGCACCAGCGTATCGGTGATCTCCAGCGCCTGTTCCCCGGTGTCAGGCTGCGAAATCAGCAACTCGTCCAGGTTCACGCCAAGCTTCTTGGCATACATCGGGTCCAGCGCATGTTCCGCGTCGACAAACGCGCATACACCGCCCTTTTTCTGCTCTTCCGCCACCGCATGCAGCGTCAGTGTCGTCTTGCCCGAGGATTCGGGCCCGTAAATCTCAATGATCCGGCCTTTCGGCAGGCCGCCAATGCCCAGCGCGATGTCCAGACCCAGCGAACCGGTCGACGTCGCTTCGATCTCGGGGATGGCATTGTCGCCGCCGAGCTTCATGATCGACCCTTTGCCGAACTGCCGTTCGATCTGGGCCAGCGCCGAATCCAGCGCCTTTTGCTTTTCGCTTCCTGCCTTCGAGGTCATGTCCAGAATTTCTGCTGCACCCATAAGTCCTGTTCCTTATTCCATAGCCGCATGGTGGCGGCAATGTTGCCTGTTGTTCGCCTCTTGTTCTTTTTTGACTGTATGAGACCAAAAAGAGAACATTGCAACGCATTTCTTTCAAATTGTATGGGACTGACATCTTAAGGATCGGTTAGCGGAAGCTCGGAACACTCACTCGCTCAGGCGTTCGTGGACGACTTCGGTCAATTGTTGCAGCGAGAACGGTTTGGGCAGGAAGACCGAGTTTGGGATGCGCGCCTGCTTCTCGGCCCGGCCTTCTTCAGCATAGCCCGATATGAAGACCACCGCTGTATCCGGTCGGTCCTTCAAGGCCTGCCGCACCCATGTCGGACCGTCCATGCCCGGCATGATGACATCCGTCACGAAGAGATCGATAACCAAAGCCTGATCTTCGAGGATCGTCAGCGCCTCTTCGGCGTCGCCCGCCTCGATCACCGTATAGCCGCGCAACCGCAGCGCACGGCTTGCAAAGGCGCGCACCGGGGCTTCGTCCTCGACCAGAAGAATGACCGCATCCGGCCGAACGATCCGGGACGGCATCCGCGGGCGCGCGACCTCGTCGGGGGCGGCGTCCCGCGCGCTGCTGGCGGGGAAGTACAAGGTGAAGGACGTCCCGACACCAACGCTGCTGTCTACGAAGATGAACCCGCCTGTCTGCTTGACGATCCCGTAAGCGGTCGACAGCCCAAGCCCCGTTCCCTCGCCGGTCTGCTTGGTGGAAAAGAACGGCTCGAAAATCTTCGGCAACGCGTCCGGCGCAATGCCGCACCCGGTGTCCCGCACCTCGATCACCACGTATTCCCCCGGTGTCAGCGTTGCGCGGTCGCGTTCGATCTCTTCCGTCAGGAATTCGGTGCGCGTCACCACCTCGATCTTTCCGCCCCCCGGCATCGCATCGCGGGCGTTGACGACAAGATTGACGATCACCTGCTCTAATTGCCGCCGATCGGCCCGGATCGCCTGCGGCCCGGGCGCATGGGTCACCTCAAGCTGCACCCGCTCTCCGATCAGCCGGTTCAGAAGATGCGCAAGATCGGCCATCGTGTCGCGCAAATCCAGCGCCTGTGGCTTCAGGTTCTGCTTCCGCGAGAACGCCAGAAGCTGACCGACAAGGCTCGCCGCCCGATTGGCATTCTGCGAGATCTGGATCAGGTCGGCATAATCCGGGTCGCTGGCGTCATGGCGCAGAAGCAGCAGGTCGCAATGGCCGCTGATCGCCGTCAACAGGTTGTTGAAATCATGCGCCACGCCACCCGCCAATTGTCCGATCGCCTGCATCTTCTGGCTTTGGACGAAATTGGCTTCCAGAGTCTTCAACTCGGTCGCGTCATTCAGGATGCCGACCAGCACGACTTTGCCATCCTCGAAGGTCCGCCCAAGCGCGATCTGTAGGTAGAGTTCCTGACCCGGGATCACCGCGCGCACAATTTCAGGCTTGAGAAGTCCCCGACCATTGGCGGCATCCGACAGCCAGTCGGCAATCGGGCGCCCCATGCCTTCGACCAGTTCGAACAAGGGCGGCAGGGCGCTGCTATCGATGGCCAGGATCGAACGCGCCTCGGAATTGGCTTCCAGCAACTGACCGGTTTCGCTGACCTTCAGCATCGGCACCGGCAGCACGCTAAGAAGGTCAGGCGTCGACAGGGCCGTTGCCCCGTCGACCCGCGCGTCGAACCGCAAGGAACTGGTCGGCAAAAGAGCAAACTCCGAGCGTTCCTCGGTCCTCTCGAGTTCAATCAGGCGGGCCGGACGCTCGCTGCCATCCCCGTGTCGCAGCCTGTGAACACCGCCTTGTTGACATACGATGTCGCCGAAGACACTCGCCGCCGGTCGAGAGCCGGGTCCCAGCAAAGCCTCCGCGCGTTCATTCAGAACGGCCGTGCCCCCCTGCACCGAGATCAGGGCCAGATCCGGGTCAAGGCGGCGCGAAACAATATGCCAGAGGTAGCCTGTCCGCGGTATGCGGGTTAGCTGAATACGCGCGCCGTCATGTGGCGCGCCAACCGAAATTTCGGCCTCTCCACTCTCGGTTACCGACGACATCAAACGCCGGACGACAGCGCCCGGATCAACCGCGACCCGCGCAAGGGCTGCGTTCAGCGTGTCGCGGGTTGGCGGCTGCCCCAGTCTTGCGCCCTTGCTGTTGGTGGCCAGAAAGTGGCCATTGGCATCTGTCAGCACGGCGACCCCGCGCATGGCCTCCATATGAAACCGCATCGCGGGCGAGACGCGCCTCCGCAGCAAGCGCCCGGGTAAAGTCCGCATGAAAGACAGCAGAACAAGGGCCAGCAGACCTGCCGCCGCACCGAAGAACAACGGGGACACGGCGCGGATCGGCAAAAGAAAGGCGACCGCCGCCGAAAGCGCGGCCAACACCAGAAGGACGGCAGACCGATCGCCAGCCCGAACGGCAGCCGTTTCGCCAAAGTCGGTCAGCCGGTGCAAGGCCACGGCATCCCCCATTTCTAATCGGAGACCAGCGTGACGTTAAAAGTGTTAACAGAGTCTGAACCGAAACCCGCAGGTGGTTAATTCTTTGCCAAAACGGCCAGGAAGAAGCCGTCTCCCCCGTCGAGAGGCGTCCATTGCCGCTGCAATCGCGCGTGCCATGCCGGATGTCGGTCCAGGAAAGCCGCAACGCGGTCTGTGTTCTCGGCGGGCAGGATCGAACAGGTGGCATAGGCCAGCACGCCACCGGCATGGACATGTGCCCGGGCGGTCTCAAGTATGTCGTCCTGCACCTTGGTCAGCGTTTGCAACCGCGGCGCATCAAGGGTCCACTTGCCCTCCGGTTGGCGCCGCCATGCCCCGCTGCCCGAGCATGGCGCATCGCAAAGCACCAGATCAAAGTCTCCGGCAACGGTCGTGACCACGTCTACGGGGGTGCCCGCCCGTGCCGCGCGGACCGGAATGTCCTTCATCCGCGCCGGCGACACATCATGCGCCACAACATTCAACGCTCGGGCCGCCGCAAAGGCCAAGGCTTTGCCGCCGCCTCCAGCGCAGTAGTCCAGCACACGATCTCCCGAGAGATGATCCAGCGCCTCGGCGACAACGGCTTGCGATGCGGCATCCTGCAACTCGACCAACCCGTCCTGAAACGCGCGAGACTGCCGCACCCGCCGGGCATTCCCGGTCACCAGAAGTGCGGTCTCGGCCAAACCATGCGGTTCGGAAGGGATGTCTTCTTCGGCAAGGGCCGCGCGGGCCGCCTCGCGCGTCGTCTTTGCCGTGTTCGTCCGCAGGAAGATCGGCGCCCTCTCCTGAAGTGCTGTAAGGATCGGTTCGACCTGATCGCCATGCGCCGCCTCAAGGATTGGCCAAAGCCAGTCGGGACAGTCCAGCGCAACCGGCCTTGGGGCGGTCTCGAGAGGCTGGCCCTTCTGTGCCTCGCCTTCACGCAACACCGCCGGAGCATGGCCCTGACCGGTGAACACCGTGTCCGCCGCATCGCCCGCGCGCCGCGTCGCGCCAAGCATCAGGCCACGCCCGGTTTCGGCCCCACCCAACCACGCAAGCGACCGGCGGCGGCGGAGTGCATCGAACACGAGATCGCGGATTGCAGCCCGGTCACCCGATCCGGCAAATCGGTGCGCGCGCGCCCAACTGGTCAGGCCTTTCTCGACCGGCGTTCCGGCCAACCAAGTCTCGAGAATATCGATCGCTGCGGCGACCCGCGCTTCAGGCCGCATGAAAGGAGTACTTTGTCATTCAGGTTCAGTTGCCACTGTCGTCCGGGCGCGGCAAGATCCTGTCGATGGCTTCCGGCAGTTCGGTGCCAAGGCCAAGACTTTCGAACACCTGGTTCAACACCTCGCTGCGGCTGCTGTCGGCAGGCGCCTCTTGCGACCGTCCACTGGTGTTTCCCGGCGCCGTGCGTCCGGAAAGCCAAAGCTCGGCCGTGCCCTCTTTGGGCTTCGGCTCGAACCAGGTGAAATCGCGCAATTCTGCGCCATATCTTTCGGCCATCCGCGCGGCCGCGCCGCGATCAGCCTCGTGGAAGAACCGGACATTGCGCTCGCTTATGCTGGTCTCAATCGTGCGCACGCGCACCAGTTCGTGCCCGTCATTCTGCACGTCCCGCGCCAGATCATCGGCCAATGCGCGATCAGCGCGACTGGGTGCAAGGATGGTGACGCGCAACGGGTCGCCTTCGACAACAGTGTCGTTTGGCCTTGAGGCCGGCGGCGCGACAGGCGCCAAATCACGCCCGCCTTCAAGCAATCTCTCGGGCCGCGGCGGGGCGGACACCGCCCCACCCGCGTCCGGACCGACGACAGGCGCGGACGGCGCGGTCCCGGCGGTCGGCGGAACGGGCGCGTAGGGTGACGTGCTCAGAAGCGGTGGCGCCGGGGCGCGCGTTTCAGGTGGCGAAAGCACATCCGGTCCGTTGGCAGCAAACGGGTCAAGGCCACGCCATACGAGGGTCGCGCTGCCTTCTTCGGCCGGAACGGGCAAAATGCCGATGTCGTCCGTCACGCGCACCGGGGCCGCGAAGGACACCGGGGCAAGCGGCGTTGGAGGGGCCGCAGGGACCCATTCACCGGACACCGTCTGTACGGGTGGTTCATAAAGTGACCACGTGACCCCAAGGGCTGGCTGGAACCGGAACACATCCACAAGCGGCATGTCCGGGCCGGTCTCCAAAGGCGGTGCCTCGGTCCCGAAGGGCATTGCGGCGAGGGCAACAAGACCGAACGCCATTCCCAGCGGACGGATACCGCGACGGCGGTCCGCCCGCGTTTCTGTTTTCACCGGCTGTTCCGCCGCTGGCGGTGATCCGGCGACAGGCAGGGCAACAAGCTCGGCCGTATGTTCTGGTTCGTCATGCGGCTGATCCGTCGAGGCCGGGGCGATCTCGACCGGCGTCGGGGCTTCGAGGGTCGCCGCGTAGCGTGCGGCAAGATCCGCAACATCAGGCGCGCCCGGCAGGATCAGCGAGGGCTGCGGACGCGCACGGGTTTCGGGGGCCGGTGCGCGCTGTGCCGCGGGGCGAACCGGTTCTGGCGGCGCCGGTTCTGGTTCGGGGGGAACCTCCCGCAACGGTGGTTCGACATCCTTGGACGCGTGTTTCGAAGGCTGGCTTTCGCGGATGGTTTCAAGCCGGTCGGCAAAGTCGAACTTGTCGTCGCCGCGCTCCTGGATGACCGGTTCGATTGGCGTCGGCTTTTCAACAGCGGCCCCATCGACTTCCCAAGGCTTGGGGCGCGGTTTTTGAGGCTTTCCGGCGGCCTTTTCCCGCAAGGCGACTTCGCGGCGCGCACGCGCCTCGTCGAGACGCGCCTGCCAGCGCTCGTCCTTGTCGAGTTCAAACACCTCTTTTGGCACGCTAGGCTTACCCTCGCCACCTGCGCGATCCGCCACGGCCCCCTCCAAGCATTATCGCCAAAACAACAAAACGCCTCCCAGCCGGAGGCTATATCGACGCCCGAGCGTTACCCGCCCAAACGGTAATTCGGGCTTTCGCGCGTAATCTGAACGTCGTGCGCGTGACTTTCCTTCAGACCTGCGCCGGTAATCCGCACGAATTGGCAATTTTGTCGCATTTTTTCGACCGTTTCGCAACCTGTGTAGCCCATTGCAGCGCGCAAACCGCCGATAAGTTGATGTATTACCGCACCGGCCGATCCCTTATAGGGCACCTGCCCTTCGATGCCTTCCGGCACCAGCTTGTCACTGGCCGCGTCCTTCTGGAAGTACCGGTCGGCACTGCCGCGGGCCATCGCACCCAGAGACCCCATGCCGCGATACGCCTTGAACGAGCGCCCCTGATAGAGGATCACCTCGCCCGGGCTTTCATCCGTGCCGGCAATCATCGAGCCGACCATGGCGCAGGACGCACCGGCGGCAATCGCCTTTGCGAAGTCGCCCGAGAACTTGATCCCACCATCCGCGATCACCGGCACATCACCCGCCGCCGCGGCGCAATCCATGATCGCTGTCAGCTGCGGCACACCGACGCCCGCCACCATGCGTGTCGTACAGATGGAACCGGGGCCAATCCCCACTTTCACAGCGTCCGCACCGGCGTCTATCAAGGCTTTCGTGGCCTCTCCCGTCGCGACATTGCCGGCGATGATCTGCACTTCATTCGACAGTTTTTTGGCCCGTCGCACCGCCTCGGCCACGCCTTCGGAATGCCCATGCGCCGTGTCAATCACCACGATATCGACGCCTGCATCCACAAGTTGCTCGGAGCGTTCGAACCCGGCATCGCCCACCGTCGTGGCGGCCGCGACGCGCAAGCGACCCAGATGGTCTTTGCAGGCCATTGGGTTCAGAACGGCCTGCTCGCTGTCCTTCAGCGTCAACAGGCCCGTCAGCACGCCCTGCCCATCTGTGACCAGCAGCTTCTCGATCCGGCGGGCTTTCATCAGGCTGCGGGCCTCGTCGAGATCGGCAGGTTCGGTCAGGATCGCAAGATCATCAGACGTCATCATCACCCGCACCGGTGTCGCGTCGTCCTGCGCGAACCGCATGTCGCGATTAGTGACAATCCCCACAACGCGCCCCGAATTGTCCACGACCGGGAAACCAGTGACGTTGTAACGGGCTTGCAGCGCCTTCGCGTCGGCCAGGGTCTGATCGGGGGTCAACGTGATCGGGTTGTAGACAATCCCCGAGACGAAGCGCTTCACCTGCCGGACCTGCCTCGCCTGTTCCTCGACATCAAGGTTGCGGTGCAACACCCCGATGCCACCGGCCTGCGCCATGGTGATCGCCATGCGGGCTTCGGTCACTGTGTCCATCGCCGAGGACAGAAGCGGAATGTTCATCGAGATGGATTTGGTCACGCGGGTCGCGGTATCCGCCGTTGACGGCAGAACCTTCGAGGCCCCGGGGACCAGCAATACATCATCGAACGTGAGCGCCTCACGAATCTCCATGGGGGTCTCCTTGGGAGGGGTTCGTTTGACGCCTCCCTATTGCATGGGGGGACGAAAGTGGAAAGCCCTATTCGCGATGGCGGGATGAGAAATCGCAAGATATTGTGGTCGCAAACCGAATTGAACGAGGCACGATGAAGACCGACTGTGTTTGGGTCACGACTGTGATGGCCGGTGGGGCGAACAGCCGGGCGCTCCATATTCTGGACTCCGATGGCGATCTCCCAGCCGAACGCATTATGCGAAAGGCGAAAAAGCCTCGGCCCGAAGATTTGCCGATTGTGCTTTATCCCAGTTCGTCAGATGACGATATACAGGATTTGCCTGATTTCTTTGTTGATACCGGTCATATGATGCTGTCGGAAGCAATTGCCGCACC
>JAJDUZ010000037.1 GCA_022826385.1 Silicimonas sp. | reverse complement strand
GGAAATGGAAAAGTCGCGGCACGCACGGCGAATTTTCGCGGAATCCGCCGAATCAGGGGGCATCGCCGGATCCGGCCTCAAAAATGTTGTTTGATTTCAGCGCACTAAAAAATCGTCATCCGCCATACAGAAATCGCACCCCGCTTCGCACGAAGCGGCTTGACCGATTCGCCGGTACTCCAAGCCGCCCAACCCACCGCGAAGAGAATAGGAGCATTCAGCGCGACAGTCGCGGTTCCAACGTATTCAGAGAATTCAAACCCAAAAAAATTTGTTATTTCAAAGGAAGTTACACAAAGCAAAACGAAAGAAACGACTGCTGCACCTAGACCAATCCACTTTGCAAGATCGCTAAAGTACCATTGAAACTTTTGCTCGGCCGAATTTGCTTCCTGTCTAAGATCCAGGATTCCCTTGAGGCTATCGTAAAAGTCAGATGGATACCTTCCATCTTCGGACTTCAAGAAATCTGCTACGTCCTTTGCTGTCTCAAATAACAACTCAATTCGGTCTTTTTCTTTTTCAACTGCTGTTCCCGCAAATGCAGCAACTGCCGTGAAACCAATATTGAGGGCTACAGCTAGTTGAGCGAGGCTTTGAAAATTCGACACATCCGCCATTAGAAATACACCTCCATAAATAGTACAACTCACGAAAACGAGTACCACATATTGACCATGTTTCAATAAAAATTACTTGTCCCCTATTCTCCAGAAAACGCAATTTTTCTTCCAAGAACCAACCGAACTCCTCATCCTTTCGGGTTGAGCGCAACAATGAGGCGAACCTAATTCCAGAAATCAGCATTTTCGGTTGTACCTGCAATCATCCAGAACAGCTAAAGAACAGTTCTCTGGCTGGCCCGACAATCGGCTCTATCGCAATTGGCAGATGCTCCTCATCAAATATGGCCAAGCAAGTTTGAACTCGCCAAATCCCCAAACCACGCTAGGTTGCCCAACATGCGCGCCCTTGCATTCCTCCTCCTCGCCACCCCTGCCGCCGCATGGGAAGCGTCGTCTGAAGGCCCCGTTTGCCTGCTGACCAAGGACACGGACGAGGCCGAGATCGTGGTCTCACACGACCCACGCAAGGCGCTGCCCTATGCCATCGACCTGACGCTTGACGCCCCGTGGCAGGCGGGCCCGTTCTTTGCCATCCGCTTTGACGGGTTGCAGCCGCGCACGATCACCACCGACCGGCATCAGCTGACCCGGAACACGCTGACCGTCACCGATCGGGGGTTTGGCAATGTCCTTGACGGTCTGGCCTTCAACTTCGTGGCCCTCGCCGCCAGCGGCAGCACCAGCGTCGTCATCCCGCTGGAAGGCGCCGCGCCCGAGGTCGAGAAATTCAAGGCCTGCGCCACCGCAGCCGGTGTCTGACAGAAGCGGCCTGTGATACCCTCCGTCTAAAAGGAGGTGGTTGATGCTGACAGGAACCTGCCATTGCGGCGCCGTCACGTGGCGGTTTGACAGCGCCCCGACATCGGCCACCGCCTGCAATTGCACTGTTTGCGCCAAGGCCGGTGTCTTGTGGATCTACGGCATCGAGGGCGAAGACGTCCATGTCACCGGACCCACCACGCGCTATGTCCGGGCCGATCACGGCGCGTTGGAGTTCCATCATTGCCCGACCTGTGGCAACACGGTCTCGTGGCGGTTGGCCAAGCCCGACGACACCGGACGGACGCAAAGCGCGCTGAACCTGCGCCTTGTCGACACACCGGACGCCGTCGCGCATTTGCCTATCCGGCACTTTGACGGATTGAACACGTTCAAGGCGCAACCCGATGACAATCGCCGCGTGAAGGAGATGTGGTTCTGATGCCCGAGTTTCACCTCTTTGCCGACGGCCCCCGCCCTGTCGCCCCATTCAGTCACGCGGTCGAGGCGGATGGCTGGGTGATCCTGACCGGCCAGATGCCAACGGATCCGGCCGCACCCGACGCGCCCTTGCCGGACGGGATCGAGGCCCAGACCCGGCGTGTCATGGACAACCTTGCTTTGATCCTTGGAAAGATGGGGCTGGATTTCAGCCATGTCGTGCAATGCCGCTGCTTTCTGACCGAGTTCGACCGGGATTACGCCGCGTTCAACGAGACCTACCAAACCTACTTCCCCGAAGACCGCCGCCCGGCCCGCACCACGGTCGGCGTCACCGCGCTTGCCGTAGGTGCCCTGGTCGAGATCGATTGTATCGCGCGCCGCCCATGAAGCCGCCGAAGCCCGATACCTTTCGCGCCACCGACGACGAAGCCCGCGGGCTTGCGCGGAAACTGATCGCCGAAGCGCGCTCGGGCGCCCTTGGACTGACCATCGATGCCGAACCGTTCGTGACACGGATCGCCCTTGCCCCGACATCAGAAGGCGTGCTGACGCTGGTCTCGGACCTTGCCGCGCACACCTATGCCCTGCGGGCAACGCCGGATGTCTCGGTTCTGGTCGGCGAGCCCGGCAAGGGCGACCCACTGGCCCACCCGCGCCTGACCCTGCAAGTACGGGCGCAGTTCCTTGAGAAGTCCGACGAGATCAAGGCACAGTATCTGGCGGTGCACCCCAAGGCTCAGCTTTACATCGATTTTGCCGACTTCCACGTCGTTCGGCTTGATGTTCGGGAAGGTTGGTTGAACGGGGGGTTCGGGCGCGCCTATCTGTTGAAGCCCGAAGACCTGAAGAAACCCAACACCTAAGCCCCGCTCTGCCAACCTCACGCACCATTCACGAGGGCGCGGGGCACTTTGACAGACCGGCACCGCGCGTCCGAGACTGCCTGCATAGCCACGCAGGAATTTTCGAGATGATTTTACTCTATGGACTGCTCTTTTCGCTTTTCACCGCGCTTGTTGTCATCCTTGGAGATGTCGCCATCAAGATTGCCGCCGACCGCGCTGCACTGACGTCTCTGCATATGGGACTGGGTGTCGTGCTCTATGCGGCCTCCGCCGTGCTTTGGTTCTTTGCCATGCGTTATGTTTCGCTGGGTCAGGCTGCGGTGGCCTATTCCATGCTGACGCTGATCGCACTTTTCGTGATCGGGGCCCTTGGGTTCAATGAGCCCGTGGGCATGCGCGAGATCGCGGGAATGGTCTGCGCGCTGGCAGCCCTTGTGCTGATGACCCACTCGGAAGCCTGAGAGGCGTTCGCGGCACGCGTTGTCAGCGCCGGCGGCTCAGCAACAGGTACATGGCCCACGAGCCAACCGCCGCAACGGCGGCCGCGACATAGGTCCAGGCCGCGGCACGCAAGACCTGTCGTGCACCGTCCATCTCTTCGGCGTCCGTCAGGATCCCCATGCGTTCAAGATGCAGAAGCGCGCGACGCGACGCATCGAACTCGACCGGAAGTGTGATGAGCGCGAAGATCGAGGACGCGCCGAACAAAAGCGCTCCGATCCACATCAGCGGTTGTGAACCCACCGCCAGCCCCGCGAAGAACACCAGAGGCGCCGCGGTCGAGCCTGCCTTCACGATCGGAACAATGGCGCTGCGGGCCTCCAGCGGCAGGTAATCCTCGGCGTCTTGAATGGCGTGCCCCGCCTCATGCGCCGCGATCCCGGCAGCCGCAACCGAGCGCACGCCGAACACCGCTTCACTGAGCCGAAGCACTTTCGCGTGCGGGTCATAGTGGTCGCTTAAAACACCTTTCGCCGGCGCCACACCCACATCATGCAGGCCCCGCGCATCCAGAATGGCGCGCGCCACCTGCGCCCCCGTCAGGCCACGGCGCAGCGGGACGCGCGAGAATTTCATGACATTGGATTTGACCCAGGATTGCGCCAACCCGCCAAGGATCATGCCCGGCAGGATGAGTATCCAGATCAGCGTGCCTTCGATCATCCGCCACCTCCGCAACTGCGAAGGTGGCGGGATGGGCTCCGCGGGTCAAGAACCGTACGTGACGACTAGCGTATCACATGGACCGAACAGGGCGCATGGCGCACCACGCGCGCCGCAGTCGATCCAAGGAAATAGTCGACGAATTCGGGTTTGTGGGACGCGATGACGATGCAATCGACACCTTCTCGCTCGGCAAAGGCGTTGATTTCGGTGGCGGCATGTCCATGCAGGACACGGGTCGTGATCTCGTCGCCCTCGCCCACAAAAGCCCGCAGGTCTTTCAACGTCTGCTCACCCGCCTTGAGTTGCAGATCCGGCAAGGTTTCCGCCATCGCGAAATAGCCCGGAACCGGCTCGATCACCGTCAGCGCAACGATTTCGGACGCATCATCTTCCTTCAGAGCGCGCGCCATTTTCAGCGCGTGTTCATGGCGCTCGACATGGCTCGGTTCGACAGGGACAAGTATTTTCCTGTACATCGCATCCTCCTTCCAAGATGCGATCAGCTTAACCTTGGGCGGTTTACCGCGCTCTGATCTGAATCAAACAAGAAAAAGACCGACGGAACGCCGGTCTTGAGCCGTTGAAACCCAAGTAAGGGCGAGCACAACGCATGGTCGCCCAACAACGCGGGTCTCTCACCGTCCCCACACATCCAAGAGCCCGCGCCCCTTGGCCGCCCCGACCTTCCCTCGGGGCGGCCACCATCCACCGCGTCCTAGACCGGCTTGTCGACCCGGGCCGTGACGTGAACGCGCCCTTTAACAGCTTCCGGCCATGACAGGGTCACCTCGTTCTGCTCCGCACCCGTTTCCGGCGTGACATAGGGAAAGGCGAAACTCGCCGTGCCCGACCCGTTGGTAATCGCCCCTTCCGCCACCACGGACACGACCTCGCGCGCCTTGCCGCCAAACGGCAGCCAGCCACTGACATCGACCTGCCAGTCCGCCGCTTCGCTGGCCTGATCGAACTGCACTGTGACCGGGTTCTGCGTTACCTGCCCGATGCCGTTGAACGTGTTCCCGTCGAACACCACGTTCCGCACCGACCCGTACACAAGATCAGCAATCGAGGTATCCACCTTCTCGATCCGGTCCGTCGTTCCATTCAGGGACTTGAACGTATTCCCCGTCACGCTCAGACCTTGCAGGAAATGCCCCGAGCCATAGGGCTTCACCACGATCCACGAAACCCAGCTTGCCGCATCGTTGACGGTGAAAATGTTCCCGGTGACCGTCAGCCCCCCGAACGAGAACTCGGCCGCGAAGTCCGGTGCCGCATCATGTTCGTTGGTCCATTCGATGAAGGAATTGTCGACATAGTTTCCGGTCACCACCGATTTGACGTTGGGATAGGTAAAGACCAGCCCGGCCACCCGCGGCCCGTCCGTAACGTTGTCGCCCTGGAACCAGTGATTGCCGACAATCAGGTGACCATTGCCGTCCAGCACCATTGTCGTGCCGAACCGCTGGAACCGGTTGTCGCGGATCTTGGCGTCGTTGGCATTGACATTGAACCCGACCGACACCCGCGCGGTCGCCGCCGTCGCCTGCTCGTCCGAGGTGAAGTGACACCGGTCGATCTGCAAATCCTGACATCCGACACCGTGGCTTGTCACACCACGATCCTTTGGCTTGGTGACGAAGCTGTCCTTCAGATGAAACGTTTCGCCCGAAGGGGCCAGCAAGATGCCCGAGGCAACACCCTGACATTGTACCTCGACATCGGTAATGGTGAACTTTGAAAGCTTGTCGAACCCGCTGAAATCCAGAACATAGCGGAAGCGCTTGAAGGTGTAGGTCTGGCTCGCCGGCGCCCCGTAAAGCGGCTGGCTCAACGTGATGGTCGCCGCACCGACGTTCTTGTCCGTGACATACACTTCGCGCCCCACGCCTGTCCCCTCGACCAGCGAACCGACTTCGATATTCGCGATGTTGGAGACCCCAGTCAGCTCGGTCGGCGTGCCGGCATCATAGCTGGCCGTTCCTTGCTGCAAACTCGTGTCCCAGTTTGCCCCCGGAACCACATTGAATTGACCGTTTCGCAGAACACGCCGGATTTCATACGTGGTCTGGCCGGTTGCCGCGGCCATATCGATCGGCGCATCGACCTCGATCCTACGCCCCCCCAGATCGAAGCTTTCGTGGTCGGCAAAGATCATCAGGGCGCGCATGCCCTTCTTGAACCCCAGCACTTCATCTCCGAACGCCGCCGCATAGGTCGGCAGGTCGAAGTTGCGACGCAAGATCAGGTGCTTGTCCTCGGGCATCGTAACAGTTCCCGCGAACCGCGCCGGATACTCCAGCGTGACGCTATCGTCCAACTGATAGACACCTTCCGGCACAAGGATGCCGCGCCCTGCCGCCGCCAGGTTCGCCGCAAGGAAAGCGCTGGTATTATCGGTCACACCATCACCCACCGCTCCAAAATCGCGGACATCCACCCAATCCATCATTGTCCGATGGAAAACCGAGGTCACATCCTCGATCTCGATATCATCGACCCGGACAATGCCACCGGCCGCGCCGGTCAGATCAATCCCGAAATGTCCGTAAATCGCATCGGTGGTCCACGCGAAGTCGACGCCCGTTCTTGGCCCAGTACCAACAATCGCCGAGACCTCGACCACCTCGCCATACCCCGTCAAAGCAACGCTGGTCCCGGTCTCGACAAGCCCGGCTGCATGCGCCCCGCCGCTTTGCCCGGCCCAGGCCGCAACACGCACCGATGGAAGCGGCCCAGAAACTGCTTTGACGCGGGCCCGGATCCGCAGATAGCAACCGGGCAGGATCGGGGTTTCGCCGGTATAACGCAGCTTTTGCACGCTGTCGGTTTTGAGAAACTCAAGGGTGCCGCCGAAGTCCGGATCACCGGTCACGACGGCGGCCGTGCCGATCGTGTCATAGGTGGCGCCGCCCGGCGTGCCGTCCTCGCTGGACCACACCGCAAGCCCATCCAGAAATGCGGGCGGCATCAGTTGAAGCCCGTCGGTGATCGCCTTGTTCATCGCTGACCCTTTCCTCTGATCGAGTTCGGGGCAGGACGCTACGTGTGCCGTGTTAACCGGGCCTCAACCATGCGTGCGAAGGATGATGCTCGTCAGAGAGCGGCCCGGTCAGCAGGACCGAACCGCGAAACAAACGAAAGAAAACCCCTGAAATCCCGGCCCGCATTGACCTTCCCTTAAGCGAATCCCCCAAGGGTAAAGGGCGGTAGGGAGAGGGACGGCAGGTTGCGTTAACCAAGGTTAACGCAGCGATCAGGCGCTGACATCCGGGGCTTGCAGGATTTGCACCCCATTGATCCGCCACCCTTCGGGCGTCTGGATCATCTGATAATCCAGCACATGCGCGCCGCCCTGACGGTCGCGGATCAGCACCTTTTGCCAAAGGTTTCCGGCGATATCGCGAAGCTCAAGGTATTGCACATCATCCGGTCGCCACACCATCGGATACCCGTTTCGCACCATTTGGCCGAACCGCTCGGACGTTCCGAACATGCCCTGAATATTGGGCGAGGCATATGTGAAAGCCTTCGCGAAATCATCCGCAAGGAAAGCGTCGATCTGTGCTGTTATCGTGCCTTCGATCCCGGCGTCGCGCGGCAAGGCGTTCTGAGCCGAAGCCGTTCCAAGCCACGCTACACTGGCCAATACCGCAATGAAAAGTCGTCCGAACCGCATGGCACACCCTCCTCGTTTATGGAGAGTATACGTACCGCGTCGGAAATTGGTTCAGGTTTTGCGTCTCAGCGCGCCGCCAC
Source organism: Silicimonas sp. (assembly GCA_022826385.1). Taxonomy (GTDB): domain Bacteria; phylum Pseudomonadota; class Alphaproteobacteria; order Rhodobacterales; family Rhodobacteraceae; genus JAJDOD01. Next base: position 63,389 of record JAJDUZ010000037.1, on the reverse strand, counting down.
GATCTGGGCGTCCGACACCTGCGTCGTCTCCAGAACATGAACACCTGCGTATCCGCCCCCAATGGCGACCGCTGTGATCCAGAACATAAGAAGCCGTCCAGCCAGTTTCATAACTCATCCTCCGTTTGAACCAAGATGCCGGTCCAACGGGGCGGAATGACGGCGAATTCGGACAGTCACCAAGGCAAGTTCATGAATCACGGCGGGTGCCGCTGACAATCCCCAGCAGCATGTACCGACTGTTGACGGCGCGCTTAGGCCAGCTCGCCGTTCAGACCCTTCTCAAGCAAGGCGACGGTCTCGTTCACGCCGTAAAGCGCGATGAACCCACCAAAGCGCGGCCCTTGGCTGGCGCCCAGAAGCACCTCGTAAAGCGCCTTGAACCAGTCACGCAAAGGCTCGAACCCATGCGCCTTACCAACGGCAAAGACCATCGACTGCAATTCTTCCGCATCAAGTCCGCCATCCCAGCCTTCAAGCCGCGCCTTGAGGTCCTCCAGCGCCGCACGTTCTTGCGCGTTGGGCGCACGGAATGCACGCGTCGGCGCAACGAAATCCTTGAAATAGCGCACGGCAAATCCGGCCGCCGCGTCCAGATCAGGATGCGTCTCGGGTGTTGCTTCGGGCGCATAGCGCCGCATGAAGCCCCAAAGCGTCTCCTTGTCCTCGGCCCCGCTGACGCTGGCAAGGTTCAGCAGCATGGCGAACGGCACAACCATGTTCGACACCGGCACGTCACCGTTGTGAATATGGAAGACCGGATTGGCCGCCTGCTGCGCGTCATCCTGATCCGGATAGGCGCGCAATTGTTGATGATACTCGTCCACCGCGCGCGGGATCACGTCGAAGAACAACCGCTTCGCCGTCTTCGGCTTCTGGTACATGAAGTACGATAGGCTCTCGGTCGAGGCATAGCTCAGCCATTCATCGATGCTGATCCCGTTGCCCGACGACTTCGAGATCTTCTGCCCCTTGTCATCAAGGAACAGCTCATAGCTGAAATGCTCGGGCGGGCGCGCGCCAAGCGTTCGGCAGATCGCATCATAGAGTTTCTCGTTGGTGGCATGTTCTTTGCCATACATCTCGAAATCCACGCCAAGCGCCGCCCAGCGCGCCCCGAAATCCGGCTTCCACTGCAGCTTCACATGTCCGCCCGTCACCGGAACGGTCCATTCGCGGCCCTCTTCATCATCGAAGGTCACTTCACCCTTCGACGCGTCCACATTCTTCATCGGCACATAAAGCACGCGCCCAGTCTCGGGATGCAGCGGCAGGAAGATCGAATAGGTCTCGGCCCGCTCCTCGCGCAGCGACTTCAACATGATCTTCATCAGGTCGTCATAACGCTCGGCACATCGCAGCAGGATCTCATCGAATTGACCAGTGCGATAGAAGGTGCGCGCCGAATAGAACTCGTAGTCGAACCCGAACGTATCCAGGAACCGCTGCAGCATGGCGTTGTTGTGATCGCCAAAGCTCTCATGCGTGCCGAACGGGTCCGGCACACTGGTTAGTGGCATCTGCAGGTACTCGGCGAGCTTTTCCTGCTGGGGCACGTTGCCTGGCACTTTGCGCATACCGTCAAGGTCATCCGAGAAGCAGATCAGCTTGGTCGGAATGTCGGAAATCACCTCGAACGCCCGGCGCACCATGGTCGTGCGCAGCACTTCGCCAAAGGTGCCGATATGCGGCAGCCCCGACGGACCATAGCCGGTCTCGAACAGCACATAGCCCTTTTCGGGCGCAGCGGTCTCATAGCGTTTCAGCAAGCGCCGCGCCTCTTCAAAAGGCCAGGCCTTCGAGGTCATTGCAGCGTCGCGCATCGCAGTCATCGGACTTTTCCCTTAGAAACAGACGCCGTGTCCTATTGCGAGGTCCGGTCCTCGTCAATAAGTTCTGGGCCAACACCGCCAAAGGAGTGGTCTTGTGCCAATAGCTTCCGAGAACTGGACACCTGAAGACGCGCTGGTCGCCGTGATGATTTCGATCTCGGCTTCGGACGAAACCATGCGCACCTCCGAGCTTCTGTCGATCGAGCGCATGGTGAACCACCTCCCGGTCTTTTCAGACTACCAGATCGCCCGCATAACCGAGATTTCGAACGGGGTTTTCGACATTCTGGCCGAGGAAGACGGCCTCGACATCCTTTGGAACACCGTCCGGGCCGCCCTTCCGGAACGTCTCTTCGACACCGCTTATGCCTTGGCCTGCGACGTGGCGGCTGCCGATCTGAAAGCTGGCGAACAGGAGCTTCGACTGCTGGAAGACATGCGTTACGAGTTCAACATCGACCGTCTTCTGGCTGCCGCGATCGAAGCCGCCGCACGCGCCAGACACCGCACTCTATAAGCGTTTCGGCAGCATTTCGACTGTGGAATGCCACCTTCCGACCGTTCAATAACCGTCGTTTTGCCTATTTTCTGAACTACCGCTTAACAAAACGCGGAGATTCGATCATGGCTGTTATTGGTACTGCAAAGAAAGATGACCTTTTGAACCATCCGACCGAATGGGGTCTGACGGTGTCGGAAGGCGCCGGACGCAGCAGCCCGGGCAAGCGTATGATGAAGTTTGGGGCTTATTTCCTGTTCATCGTCGCGTCGCTCTTGGCCATGCCCGTCATCGCAGGCTTTCTGTTTTTCCCAAGCTCGGATGGCCTGTTGCTGGAATTCGCGATTATCGCGTTCTGTCTGATCGTCGCCACGGCGTTCAAGGTTCAGTCCGACAAAACCCAGCGCAATTCGATCCAGATCGACTATCGCGCAACCGAACTGCGCCTTGGCACCCAGAAATCCGACGGCACGTTCATCCGCGAGAAAGTCTTCAACTTCCGCGACATCGACAGTGTTGACGTGCAGCGCACCAAGGACGGCACCCCGCTCCTCAGCCTGTTGATCGACGGCAACTATGTCGAGCTGCCGTTCAACGGCACGGATCGTACCACGGTCGAAGGTCTTGCAGGCCAGATCTCGGCCGCACGCGAGAGCGCACTGCAGGCCCCGATCCGGTCGCGCATCCAGAGCAAGATCCACGGCGTCGAAGCCAGCTTCCGCGAAGTGAAATCGCGCGTGCAGTCGCGCATCGCTCACGCGTGACGCGCGGCCCAATCCCGGATCAACTCTTTCTGCAATTGCCGTGACCGGCGCGACCAGCCCGTGGCCCCCTGCGGGCGCTCGCGTTCGGCGGGTGGGATTGCATCACGGCGATCGGTATCTGCGCTGAAGAAGGCGAAGGTCAACGCACGGCGCGGGGTCGCGATGTACCCGGCAAGCGTGCTGACGAAGTTCAGAGTTCCGGTCTTCGCGTGAACCACCACATCCGCCGGCGCCGGGCGCGCTTTGTCGAGAGACAGGTTCACGGTTTTCAACAAGGGCCGCACGGTCGTGTTGGCAGCCAACAAGCGCACCATGTCACTCGGCGTGATCGAACTGTCATAGTTGAGCCCCGAGTGATCCTGAAACGCCACGCGCCCTCCGGCCTCAGAACTGGCAAAACTGGCCATCTGACGGGCCGAGGCTTTCAACGTTCCAACCGGTGCGTCCGAAGCACTTGCCGTCAGCCCCGCGATCTCGGCGGTCAGATTGGTCGAGTACTTGAGCATCCCCTGCAGCATCGGGCGCAGCGGATCGCTTTCCACCTCAGCCAGAACCGTGCCGCCGGGCAGGGTTTCGATGATCTCGGACGGGGGCAAGACGATCCCGTTCGACCGCGCCAATGTCCGGAAAACATCGCCCGCATAGCGCGCCGGGTAACGCACCGGCAGCCACCGTGCGCCGTCGCGCCCCAGCGCCCGGCGCGCCACCGACCAGTTGTCGCGATAGCCGTTGGTCCAATGATCGAAGACCGGGGCACGCCGATCGACCACCGACATCGACGCCACGTTGGTGCTGGGCCGGAAGCGAAGCGCGCGCGCCTGCATGGTGATCTGATAGTCGTCCTGCGTGCGCTTCCACTCGAAATGCACCCTGTTGAAGTTCAGGTTCAGCCCACCATAAGACGGGTTATAGCTGACATGCTCGGGCTGGTCTGTGTCGATCCGATCTCCCCGCGGCAGGGCGGCGCCAAAGACCTTGAACCCTCCAGCCACCTCGACCACGCCAGCTTCGCGCAACTTCACGGCAAGATCGGCCAGTTGGTCCGTGTCCAGCGTCGGATCGCCGCCGCCCACAAGCACCAGATCGCCTTCGATCTTTCCGGCACGCAAAGGACCGGTCGCCAGAACCTGCGTCTTGAACCGATGCAGTGGTCCCAACCGATCCAATGCGTAAATCGCAGTCACCGCCTTCAATGTCGACGCAGGCGGCAGATAGGTCTGACCCAGCCGGGCCTCGAGGATTTCGCCAGACTGCGTGTCGGCCACGGCAAACCCGACATCTCCGCCAAGATTGGCCTTCGCGATCAGGGCTTCGCTTTGCGAGACAAGTTTCTTCGGGGCAGCCGGCGCCGCCTCAAGCCCGCGCGGAACCGGGCGCGGACTGACCTCGGGCGCACGGGCAAAGCCCATGCCACCGGCACTTGCGGCAAGGCCCCCCAGAACCACGCGTCGTGTCAGACCCCTCGTCATGCTGGGGTTATCAAACGCAGACGTTAAACAGACAAGAATCTTCCGACCATCGCTCAGCAAATTGTGACCGCGAAGTCACCCTGACCGCCACCCGCCCTGAGCACGAATAGAGGTCGAGGACTGATCGTTCATCGGAACGTTGACAAATACCCAGGCCGGCGCGGTCACGCGCGTAATCCGCATCGCCTCGCGCGACTTGAGCTTATGGCGCCGGAACACCTGAGCCGCCGGGCTGAGCCGGGCCGAAATGCGCTGCCCCGGCCGCGCCATGACGGCGACGGGGACCATCGACATGATCTCGCGCCAGTTGTCCCACTTGTGGAAACTTGCAAGGTTGTCGGCCCCCATCAACCACACGAAACGCACACCGGGATAACGTGCGATGATCTGGGTCAGGGTCGCATAGGTGAACCGGGTGCCGAACCGCGCTTCCAGATCGGTGATATGCACTCTCGGATGGTTCATAACGCTGCGGGCATGGGCAATGCGCTGCGCCAGCGGGGCGGGCCCGCGCGTTTTCAAAGGGTTGCCAGGAGAGACCAGCCACCAGACCTCATCCAGCCCGAACCGTTTGAGCGCCTCGCGCGTGATATGAGCATGCCCGTCATGCGCCGGATCGAAAGACCCACCGAGCAACCCGATGCACATGCCGGGCTTAACAGGAGGAAATCCCTGGCGCATGGGGGCGTGGTGTCGTGAGTTGCGGCAAATGTCCAGTCCCGGCCCGAACATGCGATGCAATACCGAGAGCCGCGTCTGCCTGTCCTTCCGGGAAAATCGAACCGATCCGACAATTAGGAAAATCGCAAGAATTACCGAGATATTTACCGAATCCCCCTAAAATAGTGGGTGGTTGGGAGAGGGAAAAAGGCGAGCGCGGCGTAAAGACTTCGTTTACCGAGATCTAGTCTCGAAGACCTCCACCGAAAGCACGATCGGCAGGGGGCGTCTCACTTCGTCCCATATCTCGCTATCAGAACCGGCCATTTCGTTAACTGGCCACCTCATCGGTTCCGAAAAGCATCATGGCAGCACCCTCCGTGATGCATCCCATCACGGCTTCGCGTTTGACAGTCACTCTTTCGCTGGCCAAGGTCACGGCATGACGGAGTATGACGCAAAGAAGATCGGCGACCTGCATCGCCACCTGCACTCACATATGCCCTCGGATCCTGCCTTGCGGGTCAAGGCGCTGGAAAGTCTTGCGGTCGAGAAAGGTCTGGTCGCTCAGGAAACCATCGACACATGGGTCGAGATGTATGCCGAGAAGGTCGGTCCCAAGCGCGGTGCCAAGATCGTTGCGCAAAGCTGGACCGATCCCGCGTTCCGGCAACGTTTGCTTGACGATGCCGGACAGGCCATCAAGGAATTCGGCTATGAAGGCCACGCGACCGAGCATTTGAAAGCGGTCGAGAACACGGCCGACACCCACAACCTTGTCGTCTGCACGCTGTGCTCCTGCTATCCCTTCGCCGTTCTGGGCATGTCACCGATCTGGTACCGCTCGGCCGCCTATCGGGCGCGCGCCGTGAAAGAGCCGCGCGCGGTGCTGGAAGAATTCGGCGTCACGCTTGGTAACGACATCAAGGTCCGCGTCTGGGACAGCACCGCCGAATTGCGCTATCTCGTCATCCCCGAACGCCCCGCCGGAACCGAAGGCTGGGACGCCGAGCGCTTGGCCGCCTTGGTCACGCGCAACGCGATGATCGGCACCGAACGCGATCTGCAGGTGACCTGATGGACGGACCGCATGATCTTGGTGGCAAGGATGGCTATGGCCCGATCGATGTTGACGCGCCCCCGTTCCGCGAGGGCTGGGAAGCCCGGCAATGGGCGCTCTCGAAAAACGTGCCGCTGCCCGGCGGCACCATCGACTGGTGGCGACACGCGATCGAAAACATGGACCCGGTGACCTATGCGACCCAGCCCTACTTCGTAAAATGGTGCCTCAATGAAATTGCCCACCGCGTCGATCAGGGCGTGTTCACGCTGGAGGAAATCCTGAGCGGCACACCGGCCACCCGACAGGACCCACCAGCCGAACCTCTGGACATGGACGGCACTCTCGCCCGCCTTCGCGCCAACAACACCGACTTCCGGGTCGAGATGGACCAGCCCCCGGCGTTCGCCAAGGGCGACACGGTCCGAACCCTCAACACCCCCTCCCCCGGTCACACGCGCCTGCCGGCCTATGCCCGCGGGCATCTTGGCACCGTGATCGCGCATCACGGCGGACACCTCTATGCGGATGCCGGCGCGCGTGGCGAACATATCGGCGCACATCTCTATACGGTCGAATTCAGCGCCGCCGAACTTTGGGGCACCGACACGCCCGACACCGTTTGCCTCGATCTCTGGGAGCCTTACCTTGCACGCGCCTGAGGATCCGCTCAAGCCACCATCGGACCACTTTGCGGAACCGTGGCAAGCCACCATACTCGCCATGGCCACCGCGCTGATCCGTGAAGGGCATTTCACGCTAACCGACTGGGCCACGGCCCTTGGCAACGCACTGGCCCGCGCGGAAACAGACGGGCGACCCGATACGGACGAAACATATTTCCTCGCCGCCCTCGACGCGCTGGAACAGCTTTCCGAGCGCGCGGGGTTGACCAACGCGCAACGCGCCGAGCGCAAGGCGGACTGGGAAGACGCCTATCTCAAAACACCACACGGGCAACCGGTGGTTCTGGGTCAACCGGAACAGGGCGTTGGGTAAGTGATGCGAATGGGGCGCGCGGCATAAACCCGGCCAGCGTCGAAACAGGTCACCTTGCCGACCCCGTCAACCCAATGAAGCTGCGGATCCACCGGATCGGCCTTCAGCACCGTCTCACCCCGCCTGAATTCGAAATGGAGATGCTGCGCGACCGCCGCAAACCCGGACGATCCAAGCAGCCCCACCCGGTCGCCACGGCGCAACCGCTGACCGCGCGCGACATCCGTCCGGCTCAGATGGTGATAACGACTGACCACGCGGGCGCCATCGCTGTCGACCCCGTGATCGATCACAACCTGCTGGCCATGCATCGCGTCGTTGATGACCTGCACGACCACGCCCGGCGCAGCGGCGATGACAGGTGTTCCGCTGGCAGCCCGCACATCAATCCCACGATGGGCATAGGCAATGCCCTCCTGCCGCGGCGCAAACTGTTGTGACAGCCAATGCGCGCGCGCATCCATCTCGACGGCAACCGGGTTCGGCACGCGGGGATCATAGGGCTGCGCCTTGCCCCGCAGTTCAGTGCTGCAGGCGGCGACGAGCCCGCAGAGCCCCACGACGAACCCGGCCCGACGGACCACTTGCAGTGCCAAAGCTATTTTCATCACGCACGCCCCCAACACAGTTCCCGCGACAGTCCTGCACGATCCGTCAGCAGATGCAATCGACCCGAAGGACCCGCGCTTGCCGAAGACACCGGCCCGCGTATACTTCGGCCATGGAGTATGCCTTCGACGGTTTCGTGCTGGACAGCGCCCGACTTGAGCTGCGCCATCGCGGCACCCCGGTGCATCTTGAACCGAAAAGCTTCACCCTTCTTCTCTATCTCGTCGAAAACGCCGACCGTGTTGTGCCACGAGATGAAATCCTCGATCACGTCTGGCCCGGCGTCTTCGTGACCGACGCGTCGCTGTCCGGAGCCATCGCCCAGATCCGGCGCGCCCTTGGCGACAGCGGCGAGGCGCAACAGGTGATCCGCACCGTGCGCGGCAAGGGTTTTCATTTCGCGGCCGCCCTCACCCACACCGCGCCCGCCAAGGTCGCCGCGCCCGTGAACGCGCCCGCCGCGCAAACCGGTCCGCCGGTCATCGCCGTCCTGCCCTTTTCGCTGATCGGCACCAACGACACACATGCCGCCATCGCAGAAGCCATCCCGACCGAGTTGATCGCAGCCCTGTCGCGCCTTCGCGCCATCAAGGTGATCGCCCGTGGTTCGTCCTTCCGCTTTGCTTCGGGCACCGCCGACCACGCCGACATTCTCCGTCAACTCGGCGCGACCTATGCCCTTGCGGGCACAGTCGAACTGGACACCCGACGCCTGAGCATCACCAGCGAACTGATCGACACGCGAAGCAACCAGATCGTCTGGTCTGACCGGTTCTCGGGCGCTATGGACGACATCTTCGCCATCCGGCAAAGCATTGTCGAAGCGGTGACCGGCGCGGTCGAATTGCATGTGCCGCTGAACGAAAGCGCCCTCCTCGCCAAAACACCGTCCGAGAACCTCGACGCGTGGGGGCTCTATCACCTTGGCATCCGCCACCTCTATCGCTTCAACGCATCCGACAACGAACGCGCCGCGGGCTTCTTCCAAGCCGCGTTGGATCAGGATCCGGGCTTTGCCCGTGCCGTGGCGGGCCTCTCCTATACCGAGTTCGAGACCTACAATCTCTGGTCCGAAGGGCGTCAGACCCGCCACCTGTCGCAAGCGCTGGCACTGGCCGAACAAGCCGTCGACCTCGACGCCCATGACCCGTTTTGCAACCTCGTGCTGGGCCGCGCCAAATGGATCGCGGAAGACATGAACGGCGCGCTGGCCTGGGTCGATCGCGCCATCAAGCTGAACCCCAATTATGCCTTCGCCCATTACAACAGCGGCAAGCTGAACGCGATTTCCTGCGAGGGCGCTGTGGCCGATCACCGCGTGCAGGCGGCCATGGCACTCAGCCCGCTTGATCCCCATCTGCAATCCATGCTCAGCGCCCGCGCCATGGCCGCCTTCGTGCGCGACGATGCTGAGGCCGCCCTTGCTTTTGCCGACCAGTCGGTCCGGGCACCGAATGCGCACCTCTTCGTCTGCGTGATCGCCGCAGCGCTGCATGACATACACGGCAATACGGAACGGGCGGAAAGCGTGCGCCAGCAGATCGCACGGCTGGGGTCGCGCTTTTCCGAAGACCACTTCTGGTCCCTCTTCAAACTGACCGACCCCGCACGCAACGACAGGTTCAAGGCAGCGGTCGACCGCTTGGCACTTTGACGCCCCGGGCGTTGCACCCCCGTGCACGCTTCCCTAAAAGGCAGAGACTTTCACAAGGAGCAGTGCGATGGCCGCTTATCAATACGTCTATCACATGGATGGTGTGTCCAAGACCTATCCGGGCGGCAAGAAGTGCTTTGAAAACATCCGTCTCAGCTTCCTGCCCGGCGTCAAGATCGGCGTCGTCGGCGTCAACGGCGCCGGTAAGTCGACGCTCATGCGGATCATGGCCGGGATCGACAAGGATTTCACCGGCGAAGCCTGGGCCGCCGAGGGTGCCAAGGTCGGCTATCTGCCGCAGGAACCGCAACTGGATGAAAGCCTGACCGTCCGCGACAATGTCATGCTGGGCGTGGCCGAGAAGAAGGCCAAGCTCGACCGGTTCAACGAACTGGCCATGAACTACTCGGACGAGACCGCCGACGAGATGGCCCAGCTTCAGGACGAGATTGACAGCAACAACCTCTGGGATCTCGATGCCCAGATCGACGTCGCGATGGAGGCGCTGCGCTGCCCGCCGGACGACGCCGATGTCGCGACGCTCTCGGGCGGGGAACGCCGCCGCGTGGCACTCTGCAAGCTGCTGCTGGAAGCGCCTGACATGCTGCTTCTGGACGAACCGACCAACCACCTCGACGCCGAGACGATCGCGTGGCTTCAACAGCACCTGATCGACTACAAGGGCACCATCCTGATCGTCACCCACGACCGCTACTTCCTGGATGACATCACCGGCTGGATCCTCGAATTGGACCGCGGCCGCGGCATTCCCTACGAAGGCAATTACTCGGCATGGCTCGAACAGAAGGCCAAGCGGCTGGAACAGGAAGCCCGCGAAGACAAGGCCAAGCAACGCACACTTGAACGCGAACTCGACTGGATCCGGCAAGGCGCCAAGGCCCGCCAGTCCAAGCAGAAGGCCCGGATCGACCGTTACGAGGAACTCGCCGGCCAGTCCGAGCGCGAGAAGATCACCCGCGCCCAGATCATCATCCCGAACGGCCCGCGCCTTGGCTCGAAGGTGATCGAGGTGAACGGTCTCAAGAAAGCCATGGGCGACAAGCTTCTGATCGAAGACCTCTCGTTCAGCCTGCCGCCCGGCGGCATTGTTGGCGTCATCGGCCCGAACGGCGCTGGTAAGTCGACGCTCTTCCGGATGCTCACCGGTCAGGAATCGCCGGATGCCGGCGAGATCAGCTATGGCGACACCGTCGACATGGCCTATGTCGACCAGTCCCGCGACGCGCTGGAGGCCGACAAGACCGTCTGGGAAGAAATCAGCGATGGCGGCGAGATCATCCAGTTGGGCGACGCGCAGATGAACAGCCGCGCCTATTGCTCGGCCTTCAACTTCAAGGGCGGCGACCAGCAAAAGAAGGTCGGTTTGCTCTCGGGCGGCGAACGCAACCGCGTCCACATGGCGAAGCTTCTGAAATCAGGCGGCAACGTCCTCCTCCTCGACGAACCCACCAACGACCTCGACGTCGAAACGCTGCGCGCCCTCGAAGACGCCATCGAAACGTTTGCCGGCTGCGCCGTCATCATCAGCCACGACCGCTTCTTCCTCGACCGCCTCTGCACGCACATCCTGGCGTTCGAAGGCGAAGCCCATGTGGAGTGGTTCGAGGGCAACTTCGAGGATTACGAGGAAGATAAGAAGCGGCGGTTGGGGCCGGATGCGCTGGAGCCGAAGCGGATCAAGCATAAGAAATTTACGCGGTGATCTTCGCGTAGGCGAAGGTCACCCGTGCGCGAAAGCGGTTTTGCAAAGCAAAACTGCGTGCGGCACCCGGTTTTGCTGCTATTCGGCGTCACCGAAACTGTCGTAGGGTGCGCATTCACTGCGCACCGCACCCGGATGCCACCTGCACAACGGTGCGCATAAATGCGCACCCAACCCCCCTTGCCACGCCCCCAAACCACACTCTAACCTCCTCGCATTGTAACAAGGGAGGCCATTTTATGCGCCAATTAACTCTCATCCTTGCTGCGACCCTTCTGGCCACCCCGGCCTTCGCCGGGTGGAACAAAGTCGACAGCAAGCAAGAGCTGTCCCAACACGTCGTTGGCAAGAATTTCATCGAGCCGGAATCCAAGGGCTGGTTCAGCCTCCGCTCGAACGGATCGCTGGCGGGCGGGTATCAAGGCAAGAAGCTCACCGGCAAATGGAAATGGACCAAGGGCCGGGTCTGCTATAGCCGCAAGCTTGGCGGCAAAGCGCTGCCGGACAATTGCATTGTCATCCATGTCGACGGCAACAAGCTGACGACGACGCGGCAAAATGGCACCACGGTGAACTACGTCCGCGCGAAATAGGCGGTTTGGGCGGCAGGTGCCCATCACCGCCGTCCGGCCCCCACCGCAAACACACCTCCGGCTGCCGACCGCAGAGAGCATCAACCGATTTCCCTTGCCAACGCACCGCACACCTGTCACACGCCGCTTCGCGAACGTTATTCTCTATCGACCCACTGTCTCCCCTAGCACGGCTTTCAGTCTTTCGATCAAGACCGACCAAGCCGGGTTGCCGCATTCCGCGGGCAGCATTCTATTCAGGAGACTTCACATGGCCAACGGCACAGTGAAATGGTTCAACACCACCAAAGGCTTCGGCTTCATCGCACCGGACGAGGGCGGCAAGGACGTGTTCGTCCACATCAGCGCTGTCGAGCGTTCGGGCCTCACCGGCCTCGCCGACAACCAGAAGGTCACGTTTGACGTGCAAGCCGGCCGCGACGGCCGCGAGAGCGCCGAAAACCTCGCGCTGATCTAAGCCCGCGCCAAGTACCGATCCAAAGGCGCGCGGATCATCGCGCGCCTTTTTCACGCCCCTTTGCTCCTGCCCTAGCGGATGATCTTGTCGCCCCAGTCAAAGCGCACGATACCGGGCCGCGACGAGTTGAAGTTCACCGTATGCCGCTTCCGCGTGCTCGAAGTGATCGCCAGCTTATAGCCGTCGCGGGTCTCATCCTCGAACAGAAGGTGCAGCGATCCGCTGCCAACCCCCTTCGGCCCCTGCGCATCCACCAGCATCTGGTACTTGTAAATCGGGTTCGAGGAATTGGTGAACGTCACGCTATACACACAAGCCCCCGACTTGCCCTTCACGATGGCCGACAGATCGCGCGAGCCATTGATCGCCATGTCGCTGTGCAGCGGCATCGGCTTGCCGCCCTTGGACAGGGCGCGGGAATTGCGCCCGGGCTTGGCGCATTCGAAGTCACAGGTAATTGAACTTGTCAGGGTCATGCGGGTCTCCTCTTGGGTTGTCGAGGCCAGCATGGCGGGTGCGCGCAGTCGGATAAGTGATGCGCGTCACATGGGGGTTGGGGTGGCGGTATTGGATATTTGGATGGCTTAAAGAACCGCGCCCACCCACATCCCCACCGCAAATACCGTATGCGCCACCAGCCCCATCGCCCGCACGCGTCCCGGCGACGGCGTGCGCGACGCGGCCCAGCCCAAGCCCATGCCCGGCTGCAACAGGAACCACCCGGCCGCGATGGTCAGAAGCGAGAACGCCCAGAGGGGCAGGAAGGTCGGGCTCTCGACCCAGCCCGGCCCCGCAAGCAGCACGAAGACCACGCCATAGAGCACGCCGACCCCGTAATGCAGCGCCCAGCCCAGGCTCAACTCACCGGCCACCGGTTCCGCTGCGCCGATGTCGTCGTGAAAGACCCGGCCCCGGGCCACATGCCCCAGCCAGCGGCCCGGCATCGCCCAGTTGGGTTTCGGCTGGCCCAGTGCGCCCAGCACCAGCGCCCAGATGTCCATTGCCAGCGTTCCCGCCAGCCCCATGAGTATGCCTGTCAGTATCATGCGTGCCCCCCGTTCCGCCGCGACGCTAGCAAAGCCACCGGGGAACGGAAAGCTGTTGGGCCGCGCCACCAAAACGGTATTCACAATCGGTTGAAACCCGCTAGGGTATTGATTTTAAACGCGCGTTAACTTTCTTCTTCTCTTGCGTAACTCTGTATTAGTGCCTACGTGACGGGTGCTATCTTCTACCTCGACCCTGTCTCCCTAAGCGGCCTCAGTCTCGAACTAGAATACCTGGCCGCCCCGTTGCATGTCGCGAACGGATTGATTTGTAGGGAGAATCCCAAAATGCCTAATGGCACCGTGAAATGGTTCAACACCACCAAAGGTTATGGCTTTATTGCGCCTGAAGAAGGCGGCAAAGACGTGTTCGTGCACATCTCGGCTGTCGAGCGTTCCGGTCTGACCGGCCTCGCCGACGACCAGAAAGTCAGCTACGAACTCGCCGCTGGTCGCGATGGCCGCGAAAGCGCCGAGAACCTTTCACTTCTCTGATTTTCATACGGAATTTTATCCGTTGAAGCTGTGCTGGCCGCGCCCAATCGGGTGCGGCCAGTGCGTTTTGCACTCACGTCTCGTCACGGTCCCGTCACAAGACTGGATCATCGCGGGCTTCGGTCACAGGTCTTATCCATGAAAGGAGAAGACCAATGAGCGAGCCGATCCAAGAGACCAAATCACCACCCCCTTGGACCTTCGACGATTGGGCGATGATCTGAGCGTGACCGATCTTTGATTGCACCTCTGTGCACGGCAGCGCATGAAGAGGTATGGCCGAACCCCAACCTCCGCTCAGCACCGCGCGCACGACGCGACCGGGCCGCGCGATCTTCTGGATGATCGTCACCGGTGTCCTGTTCGTCGCCGTCACCGCCACCGTCAAGCACGGCGCACAAGGGCTGCCAGCGGCAGAAAGCGCGTTCCTCAGATACGTCCTTGGGATCGTATTCCTGATCCCGATGTTGAAACCGTTGCGCGCGGCACATCTGAGCACACGCCAGAAGAAACTTTTCTGGATCCGGGGCCTGGCCCATAGTTTGGCGATTATCCTTTGGTTCCACGCCATGACGCGGATCACCATCGCTGAAGTCACGGCGATGAATTACATGACCCCCATCTACATCACGATCGGAGCTGCCCTGTTCCTTGGCGAACGATTGGCCAGCCGACGTATTCTGGCCATCGTGGCAGGCTTCGTCGGCGCGCTCATCATCCTGCGACCCGGGTTTCGCGAGCTGACAGACGGGCATATCGCCATGATCGGCGCCGCCATGCTGTTTGCCGTCAGTTATCTCACGGCCAAACGCATGGCAGACGAAGTCTCGGCGGTTGTCGTGGTTGCAATGCTGTCCATCACCGTGACGGTTTGTCTGTTGCCGTTTGCGGCCGCTGTATGGGTCACGCCGACCTTAAGCCAGGTCTTCTGGATGTTCGTCGTCGCCAGCTTTGCGACCCTTGGCCACTACACCATGACATTGGCGTTTGCCGAGGCCCCCGTTTCCGTCACGCAACCCGTTGTCTTCCTGCAGTTGGTCTGGTCGGTTTTGACCGGCGCGTTCCTTTTTGCCGAACCGGCGGACGGCTGGGTGATCCTCGGCGGGGCCGTCATCGTGGCCGCCACCACATTCATCGCCATCCGCGAAGCAATGCTGCGCAACACGAAGGAGAAGCCTGCATGATCGATCTCTATACTTGGACGACGCCAAACGGTCGAAAAGTGTCGATCGCACTCGAGGAAATGGGGCTGCCCTATGAAGCGCACGTGATCGACATCGGAAAAGACGACCAATTCGCACCGGACTTTCTGGCTATTTCGCCAAACAACAAAATTCCGGCAATTCGTGAGCGCGAGACCGGGTTTCACCTGATGGAGAGCGGCGCCATCCTGCTCTGGCTGGCGGAGAAGACCGGGCAGTTCCTGCCGGATGCACAACGTTGGGAAGCGATGGAATGGCTGATGTGGCAAATGGCCGGGTTCGGGCCGATGCTGGGACAAGCGCATCACTTCCTGAAGTTCAAGGCGGGCACGTCGGACTATGCCGAGGAACGCTACGGGACCGAGGCGAAACGCCTTTATGGCGTGCTCGACAAACGGCTCGAGGGGCGCGACTTCATATTGGGCGAATATTCGATCGTCGACATGGCAACCTGGCCCTGGGCCAGCCGCTTTGAATGGCAGCAAATCGATCTGGAGGCATATCCGAACGTGCGTGACTGGTACTTGCGCATTGCCGACCGCCCGGCCGTGCAGAAAGGCTATGACGTGCCGAAAGTGACAACGCCAATACCGCGTCCCTGACCGTTCATACTTCGCCCAGAAGCCCTGTTTCGCCGGTGCGCTGAAACACTGTAAAACCCGCTATTCGGTACAGTTTTGCCCCGTTTTCGCCCGTATTTTCCACAATATTGAGGCGAATACAGGAGTAACGAGTATGAGCGCTATGAGCAGCGCCGGCCCCGACGGGTCGTTCCAAGAACGTTTGAACCGGGTGGCCGAGGCCCGCGCCCCTCTGGAAGCCAACAAGGTCGACGTATCTCCCCTTCCGGATTGGAAACAGAACATCAAGTATCCTGCCGCGCTCGTTGGCGCAGCCTTGCTGGGCATGGTTGCTGTCTTCGTTGCACGTTATGTGCGGTTTCACATGATGGGCGGCTCACTTGCGGGCGACGACCCGGACATCACGATGATGATTGACGCCGGGATCGGTGCTGCCTGTTCCTTCGTGCTCTTCGCCATGCTGCGCTTCAAAGGTGCCGAGTTCAAAGCGGCCCAGAGCTTTGGCATCGCCGCAATGATCGTGGTCATGCACAACGCCGTCCACGCCGCACCTAAGCTGTTCGACTTGGTGTTTTCACCGGAGTGGACGGAAGAGGTGATCGCCTCGACAGAACCGAATTCGATCCTGTTCCGCGGAGTTTCGTTCGTGGTCTATGAAGACGAGGAAGCTGCTCCTGCCATGCCGACCATTCGTCGTATTGGCGGCTAAGCGAACTATTTGAGGCGCTTCAGGACCTCTTTGGTCAGCGCCTCGATCTCGTCCATCCAGACACCTTTGCCTCGTTCCTGAACGCCTTTTCCGGTGCCCATGGTTTCCGGGAAGGCAACGCGGTGTCCCAACGTGGTCTTGGCCCGCGTCACCCCGAGTTTCTTGAGGCTTTTGTCCACATCTTCGGCCACGCGCGTTCCCGCCTTGGCGCGGTTCAGAACGACAAGCACTTCGGCCCCTTCGCGCTGCGCCATGTCCAGCACGCCTTCGGTGGCCCAGACATCCACCTGGCTGGCGGAAACCGGAACGATAACCAGATCGCTTTCGCGAATGGCAGGCTTCAGGTCGCTGTCGATCTTGGGGGGCGTGTCGACGAAGATGAAATCGGCTTCCTTGCGAAGCTTGTCACATTCATAACTGACGCCCCACGCGCTGGCGGTCGAGAACCCCATGCCCGGTTCGCCGCGCTCGCGCCGGGTCGTGAACCAACGTCCCAAGGACCCTTGCGGGTCCGTGTCCAGCAACGCAACCGTCTTTCCAAGACGCGAGAGAGCAACGGCAAGGTTCGCCGCAATCGTGGTTTTGCCAGCGCCGCCTTTCTGCTGCGCCACAGTGATGATCTTGCCGGCCATGTTGCCCTCCAGCCCGAAATGCTGCGTTGCAGCGTAAGCGAGAGCCGAGCACGATGCAATGCGACACTCAGGCCGCGTCCCAATCGACGTCATCGGCCTTCTCGATGGTCAGCGCCCCCTCTGGGAACGGCACCATCAACGCCTTGGCGGCGTCCTCGGACCCTTCGAGCCAGATCGGAATATCCTCTTGTTTCAAAAGGATCCCCATGCGGTGATGGATTGGTCGGACATCCTCGTTCGGTTCGCAGGTGACCGTCGCGACCTGCGGCACGATCTTGCCACCCGGCGCCGTCCATCGGTCGGTGATCGCAGCGAACCAAAGCAACCCAGCCTCAGGCCGTAGCCGCCAAGGTTGCTTGCGGCGCTTCTCACCCGTCCATTCATACCAACCGTCGGCGGGGACCACCGCGCGACCGACGCCATCGAAGGCCGACTTGTCGAATACGGTTTCCGAACGGGCGTTGATGATCGTCTCCATCACGGGACGCCCTCTCGCGTTCACCCGGCCCACCGGGATCAAGCCCCAACGCATCAGTGACATCGCGCCGTCCTGCAGAACCACGATCTCCTGCCCCGGTGAAATGTTCCGTCTGGGTGGCGCATCGGTCACCCGGTTCTCGACGCCGAGGCGCGCCGCAATGTCGGCC
Source organism: Silicimonas sp. (assembly GCA_022826385.1). GTDB lineage: Bacteria > Pseudomonadota > Alphaproteobacteria > Rhodobacterales > Rhodobacteraceae > JAJDOD01. The sequence goes on along the minus strand of JAJDUZ010000037.1, from coordinate 45,758 downwards.
ACCGGCGTCGTCAGGAACAGACGCCCCGGCATCAGGACCGGACGTTGCGCGAGAACGTTCGGAAAAACCGTCGAGTCTGCCCCACAACAGCTGTCACTTCGACCTCGACCTTGAACTCGGGCTTGGTGAAACCCGAGACAATCACCAACGTCGAGGCCGGCAAGTGATCGACCCCGGCCAGCCACTTGTCGCGCGCTGCCATATAACCCTGCATATGAGCGCGGTCGGTCACATAGGCGTTGATCCGCGCCACGTCCGCCTTGGTCGCGCCGTCATCCGCCAGGATCGCCTCGACATTGGCGAAACAGATATCTGCCTGCGCCTCGACGTCCTCGGGGATGGTTCCGTCTTTCTCCATTCCCAACTGGCCACTGGTCAGGATCAGGCGACGGCCATGCGTATCGAAAGCGACACCGTGCGCATAGCGTGCGAATGGTGCCGCGAGGCTCTTGGGAAGCAGTGACTTCATATGCGCGTTCCTTGAAGCGGCAGTCTTTTCCCTAGGGTTAGGCCCGATGCCTTCCGAAGCAAGGCAAAAGAAATCGATGAATTTTCGTGCGAATCGGAAACATCTGTCACATCTTTAGGCAAACGCATGAAGCGTGATCGCTTGGCAAGCCGCCCAAAATGGTCACGCGCACAGACAACGCCATAGTTCAGGCAAGCAACACAACAGGAGGTGGGGGATGTCTCACAAAACCAAAACACTCGTCGCTGCTGCTGCGACGATCGCGGCCACGGCGGCTAATGCCGGTGGCCATCTGACCGAGGTTAAGTTCGGCACGAACTGGGTTGCCCAGGCCGAGCACGGTGGGTTCTACCAGTCGGTTGCGGACGGCACTTACGAAGAATGCGGCCTGTCGGTCGAAATTCTGCCGGGTGGTCCGCAGGTGAACAACCGTGCTCTTATGCTGGCCGGTCGTATCGACTTCCACATGGGCGGCGACCTGCTTCAGGCCTTCTCGGCCGTGAAGGAAGGCGTGCCGGTCGTGTCGGTCGCGGCGATCTTCCAGAAGCACCCGCAGGTCATCGTGGCGCATCCCGGCGAAGCTGAAAGCTGGGACGACCTGAAAGATCTGACGCTGCTGATCGGCGACAACGGGTTCCAGAGCTATTACCAGTGGATGATCGCAGCCCACGGCTTCACCGCCGAACAGCGTGAGCCTTACACCTTCAACCCGGCCCCGTTCCTGGCTGACAAGAAGAAAGGCATGCAGGGCTATCTGTCGTCCGAGCCGTTCCTTGTCGAAAAAGAGGGCGGCTTCACACCGAACGTCTTCCTGATCGCAGACGCTGGGTACTCCACCTATGCCACCACGATCGAGACGATGCAGGGCACAATCGAAGAGCGCCCCGAAGTGGTGAAATGCTTTGTCGAAGGCTCGATCAAGGGCTGGTACAACTATCTTTATGGCGACAACGCTGCCGCCAACGCCCTGATTCAGGAAGCCAACCCGGAAATGTCGTCTGACAAGATCGCTTATGCGATTGAGAAGATGTTGGAGAATGGCATCGTCGACAGCGGTGACGCCGAGACCATGGGCATCGGCGTCATCACCGACGAAAAGGTCGCCGACTTCTATGCCAAGATGGTGGAAGCCGGCGTGATCGAGGACACGATCGACCCGACCACGGCCTATAACACCACTTGGGTGGGCCAAGGTCTGGGTATGGACCTGAAGAACTAAGGCGCGAAGCCCGCAAAAGCGTCTGGCCCGGCGAACCTCCTCCCTCGCCGGGCCGCATTCCCCGGAGACTGCCATGACCCCTCTCGCCGAGCGCCCGCCGCTGCTGACGATGAGTCATATCGAAAAAACCTTTTCTGGCGACGTGGTCGCCTTGCGCGACATGAACCTGACGGTGAACGAAGGGGACTTCATGTCGCTTCTCGGTCCGTCCGGCTGTGGCAAGTCGACGGCGCTGCGACTGATCTCGGGCCTGATGCACCCGACCCGTGGCAAGATCGACTGGGCCGGCGGCCAGGGATCGGACGACCTCGGCGTCGTGTTTCAGGAACCGACCCTGATGCCTTGGGCCACTGTTGCACAGAATGTCTGGCTGCCGTTCCGCCTGAAAGGCATTGGATATAACGAAGTCAAAGACGATATCCTTGAAGCCCTGAAACTGGTGGGGCTTGAGAACTTCCAAACCGCCTATCCCCGCGAATTGTCGGGCGGCATGAAGATGCGCGTCTCGATCGCGCGCGCCATGGTCACCAAGCCACGCCTGATCCTGATGGACGAACCTTTTGCCGCGCTGGACGAGATCACGCGGTTCAAGCTGAACAATGACCTCTTGGAGCTGAAGGCCGCCATCGGCTGCACCGTCATCTTCGTAACGCACTCGGTCTTCGAGAGCGTCTTTCTCTCGGACCGGATCGTCGTCATGGCGGCGCGTCCCGGCCGGGTGATCCACGAGTTGGAAGTCGACACGCCCTATCCGCGACACGAGAGCTTCCGGACCTCGGCCGAATACGCGGCCCACACCCGCGCCGCCTCGGAAGCGCTTGGCGAAGCCATAGGAGAGGCCGCATGACCATCGCCGAAAACGCGCCCGTCGTGGAAGTGATCGATGCCGAGGAGGCCGCGCGCGCCCGACGCGCCCGGATCAACCGGATCGCCAAGTGGACCTTGCCAAGCCTTGTCATGGTTCTGACGATCCTTGCGTGGCACCTCTATGTCACGATCAATGAGATCCCCCATTACATCCTGCCCGGCCCCGTTCTGGTCGCGCAGTCGATTTTGAGCGACTGGGAACTGCTCTGGCCCGCAATGCTGACGACCACGCGGCTGACAGTGTTCGCCCTGCTTCTGGCCATTCTAGGCGGCGTCGCTTTGGCGGTAGCGTTCACCCAGTCGAAATGGGCCGAGATGAGCTTTTTCCCCTATGCGGTGATCCTGCAAGTCACGCCGGTGATCGCAATTGCACCGCTTTTGCAGATCTATATGGAAAGCGCATTTGCCGCCGCCCTCGCCTGCGCATGGATCGTGGCCTTCTTTCCGATCCTGTCGAACACGACGATCGGGTTGAAAAGTGCCGATCACAATCTGGAAGACCTGTTCACCATCTATGGCGCGACGCGGTGGCAGCGCTTGCGCCTGCTTGCGGCACCGTCGGCCTTGCCCTTCTTCCTTGGTGGTTTGAAGATCGCGGGCGGCCTCGCCCTGATCGGCGCGGTCGTCGCCGAGTTCGTGATTGGCCGCGCGGGCACCGGTCTTGGATTGGCGTCGACGCTGCTTGAAGCCTCCTATCGGTTCAACTTCGGGCGCCTTTATGCTGCGCTGATCCTGATCTCGGCCATGGGCGTGGTGATCTTCGCAATCACGTCGTTCATCAGCCACATGATGCTGCGGAAGTGGCACGAAAGCGCGTTGAAGCGGGACTGATGCAAGACCTGTTCCAGACAGACGACCCGATTTGCCTGCGCAACGTCACGGTGCCGGGCTGCCTTGTTGGCCAAGACAGCGACCTCGTGACCATCGATCTTTCGCTGGCGGGCGGTCAGATTGTCGAGACCGGCGGACGCGAGATCGACATGCAGCGCAGGATGGTGCTGCCGTGTTTCACCGATATGCACACGCATCTCGACAAGGGGCATATCTGGCCCCGTGCGGCCAATCCCGACGGCACGTTCATGGGCGCACTCACCACGGTGGCGGGCGACCGCACGGCCAACTGGAGCGCCGAGGACGTGCGCACGCGGATGGAGTTCAGCCTGAAATGCGCCTATGCGCACGGCACGCGCGCCATTCGCACCCATCTGGACAGCATCCCGCCACAAGACAGCATATCGTGGCCCGTCTTCACCGAAATGCGCGAAGCCTGGGCCGGGCGCATCGATCTGCAAGCCGCCAGCCTGATCGGCTGCGACACGATGGAGAGCATCGCGGATGGATACGCCGCAACCGCGGATATCGTCGCGGCCTCGGGCGGTGTTCTGGGCATGGTCACCTATCCTGTGCCCGACCTGAAGCAACGGCTTCTGGAGTTCTTCGACCTGGCCGGTGCGCGCGGCCTCGAGGTTGATTTCCACACCGACGAAACGATGGACCCCGGCAGCGAGACGCTGCGCCTGATTGCCGAGACCGTGCTCGAGATCGGCTGGGACAAACCTGTGGCCGTCGGCCATTGCTGCTCGCTCTCGACACAGGACGAGGCCCGCGCAGGCGACACGCTGGACCTTGTGGCCAAGGCCGGGTTGAACGTCGTCAGCTTGCCGATGTGCAACCTGTACCTGCAAGACCGCCATGCCGGGCGCACGCCGCGCAATCGGGGGCTGACATTGGTGCACGAGATGGTCGCGCGCGGCATTCGCGTTGCCTTCGCCTCGGACAACACCCGCGATCCGTTCTATGCCTATGGCGACATGGACATGGTCGAGGTCATGCGCGAAGCAACGCGGCTCGGCCATCTCGACCACAGCCGCAGCGATTGGCCCAGCGCTTTTCTCTGCAACCCGACCGATGCGTGTGGCTTCCCGGTGCAAGACCTTGCCGCCGGCCACCCTGCGGATTTGATCATCTTCTCGGCCCGCAACTGGACCGAGCTCTTCTCTCGCCCGCAATCTGATCGTATCGTTCTGCGCGGGGGACGCGCGATCGACACGACGCTGCCCGCCTATTCCGAACTCGACGCCTTGATGGAGCCCACCTGATGGACCCGAATGTAGCTGCCGCAAAAGCCGCCCTCGCCCACCTCGACATCGACGAGAGCCCGGCGGCGATCAAAGCCAAAAGCCGCGATTTCTTCTGGTACTCACCGGTGCTGAAAGACCGGCTGGATCATGTGACCGCCGACTTCGTGGTCTCGCCGCGCACGGAAGCCGAAGTGATCGAGGTTCTGAAGACCTGCTATGCCCATGACTGCCCCGTCACGACGCGGGGGGCCGGCACCGGAAACTATGGTCAGGCGATGCCGCTGGCCGGTGGCTGCGTGATGCATCTGCGGCACATGGACAAGGTGAAGGAAATCCATCCGGGCCGCGTCATCACGGAACCGGGCGTTCTGTTGAAAGACCTTGATGCGGCCACCAAGGAACATTCGGGGCAGGAAATCCGCATGTTCAGCAGCACATGGGCCACCGCCACGATCGGCGGCTTCATCGCCGGTGGCTCGGGCGGCGTCGGCTCGTGCACATGGGGCTCGTTGCGCGATCTGGGCAACATCATCCGGCTGCGCGTCGTGACCATGGAAGAAGAGCCGCGCGTGCTGGACTTTACCGGCGAGGAACTGGCCCGTGTCAGCCACGCCTATGGCACCAACGGGATCATCACCGAAATCGAGATGCCACTGGCCCCGGCCTATGACTGGGTCGAGATGTTTGTCGCGACCGACGAGTTCATGGAGGCCGTCGCCTTTGCCGAAGACCTCGCCAATCTGGATGGCGTGCTGATCAAGCTGGCGACCGTTTTCGAAGCGCCCATTGCCAATGATTACTTCCAGCGGGTCGCGCCCTATGTGGAAAGCGGCACCAACCTGATCGGGTTAATGGTCGCGCCGCATTCGATGGACGGGTTCCTGACCTTCCTCGGGCGTCACCCCGAGGCCAAGCTGGTCTATCGCAACGACGACCACGACTGGGCGCGCGAACCGGGGCCGGTCTTTGAATATGGCTGGAACCATACGACCTTACGGGCCCTGAAGGTCGATCCGTCGATTACGTATCTTCAGGTCCGCTATGGCTATCCCAAGCACCGGGACCTGATCCAGAAAATGGTGACCGAATTCAGCCCCGAGGTTCTGCAACATCTCGAAGTCCTGCGCGAAGGCGGCAAGGTGATGTTTGCGGGGCTGAGCCTTGTGAAGTTCACCAGCGAGGAACGTCTGGACGAGATCATCCGCATTCACGAAGACGCTGGCGCCATGGTCTTCAACCCGCACCGCTACACGCTGGAAGAAGGTGGACGGCAGACGGTGGATGACCGGCAACTGCGCTTCAAGCAGGAGGCCGACCCAAAGGGTCTGCTGAACCCCGGCAAGATGATTTCGTGGGACGATCCGGACTGGAGCTATGACCGGATGTACGCCTATCCAAAGCTGCAGGCCGCTGAATGAAGGCGCTGGTCCTCTTTGCCCATCCTTGCGAGGAAAGCTTCGGGGCCGCTCTGCACCAGAAAGTCGTCAACACGTTGACCGAGCGTGGCTGGGAGGTCGATGATTGCGACCTGTACGCCGAGAATTTCCAGCCGGTTCTAACAACGGAAGAACGCCGAGGCTATCATGACGAGCCCGAGAATTGCGGTCCGGTTCAGCCGTATGTCGACCGGTTGCGCGCCGCTGATGCACTGATCTTTTCGTTTCCGGTCTGGAACTTCGGCTATCCGGCGATCCTGAAGGGCTTCCTCGACCGGGTCTTCCTGCCCGGCGTGTCGTTCAAACTGGTCGACGGCATGGTGAAACCCAACCTGACGCATATCTCCAAGCTGGCTGCGGTCACGACCTATGGCGGCACGCGGTTCCGGGCTTTTGGTGCAGGCGACCCGCCGCGCAAGCATTTCACGCGCGCGGTCTGGCATGTGACCCGGCCCGAGAAGATGAAGTATCTTGCACTCTATGACATGAACCGCGCGACCGTTGCCAAGCGGGCAGCGTTCCTCGACAAGGTAGGCCGCGAGATGCAGGCGCTTTGATGCGGGCGCTGGTTGTCTATTGTCACCCGAAAGAGGGAAGCTTCAACGCCGCGATCCGCGACCTTGTGGTCGAGAAGCTGAATGCCCGCGGCGCCGAAGTGCGCTTGGCTGATCTCTATGGAAAGGGCTTCGACCCGACACTCAGCCCGCACGACCTGACCGTGTACGAAGACACCAGCCAGAACACGCTGGCCGTGGCCGAGGATGTCGCCAACCTGAAATGGTGCGATACACTGATCTTCGTTTATCCGACATGGTGGTACGGGCTGCCTGCCATGCTGAAAGGCTGGCTCGACCGGGTGATGGTGCCCGAGGTTGCGTTCCTGATGCCATCGCCCGAGCGCAAGAACATCGCCCGGGGTCTGGACCACATCACGCGCCTTGGTGTCTTCATGACCTGCGGTGCGTCGCGCTGGTTGACCTTCCTTGTGGGTGCGCCCGGCAAACGGACCCTGTTCCGGGGGGTGGGCTTCCTGTGCGCGAAACCGCTGAAGAAGGCCTTTGCCGCGCATTACCTGATGGACACCTCGACGCCGGAGAGCCGAAAAGCGCATCTTGACCGGGTGGCCAAGACCATGGATCGTTTCCTCTCATGACAGACACGCAGATTCCCGTTCTCGACTGGTCGCGCTTCACCTCGGGTGAGGACCGCGACGGCTTTGTCAGCGACCTGAGCCACGCCTGCCGTGACACCGGGTTTTTCCTGATCACCGGTCACGGCATTCCGCAAAGCCTGATCGACGGCACCCTTGATGTCGCCGACCAGTTCTTTGCCCTGCCGACCGCCGAGAAGGCCAAGCTGGATATCCGGACGGTTGGCAACAACCGGGGCTGGTCCGGGCCCGGAACCGAGAACCTTGATGACAGCAAGCCGGATCAGGTCGACCGGAAGGAAGCCTTCAACACCGGGCTCGAGTTCGCCTCGGACGATCCGCGCCTGACCTCGCAGCCGTTCCGTGGCATGAACGCGTGGCCGGACGTGCCCGGATTTCGGGACACGGTGATGACGTATTTCGACGCCGTGCACGCGCTTGGTGTCGACCTGCATCGCGCGATCGCATTGGACCTTGGCCTGCCCGAGGAATACTTCACACCGTTCCTCGACGAACCGCTCGCGACGCTCCGGATGCTGCGCTATCCGGGCAGCGACGGGCAGGATGGTATCGGTGCCGGAGCGCACACGGATTACGGGTCAATCACCGTTCTCTATAGCGACGGCGAGCCGGGGCTTCAGGTGCAGCCCCGCGGCAAGGACTGGATCGATGTGCCCAGCGTGCCGGGCGCCTTTATCATCAACATTGCCGACTGCCTGATGCGCTGGACCAACGACATCTATGTCTCGACCCCGCATCGCGTTCGCATCCCGAAGAACCCGCGCCGCTCGCTGGCCTTCTTCCTTGATCCGAACCCCGATGCCGTGATCGAAGCCCTGCCGGGCACGGGCGCCGCCAAGTACCCGCCCGTAACCGGTGCCGAGTATCTGAAGCTGCGTCTCGACGCGACATATACCGAAACGATCACCGCATGACCCGCCGCTTCGACTGGGCCGAGTATCGGACCACGGAATACAACGACATCGACCCCGAGAAGGTGATCGCCATTCTGCCGACCGCCGCCATCGAGCAACACGGCCCCCACTTGCCGGTTGGTGTCGACACGATGATTGCCGAAGGCATGTTGAGCGAGCTGCGGGCGCGTTGCCCGAACGACCTCGACATCCGGATTCTGCCGGTTCAGGCCGTCGGAAAGTCGAACGAGCATCTGCACGCCAAGGGAACGCTTACCCTGTCGGCCGAAAACGCTTTGCGCATCTGGACCGAAATCGGATTGTCTGTTTCACGGGCAGGTGTCCGCAAGATCGTGGTCGTGAACAGCCATGGTGGCAACCTGGATCTGATCTCGATCCTCGCCCGTGAGTTGCGCGTGCAGGCCGGTATGCTGGCAGTCAAATGTCAGTGGGGCAACTTCGGCGCGCCTGAAGGTTTGTTCTCGGATCGCGAAACCGCGTTCGGTATTCATGGCGGCGATCGCGAGACCAGCCTGATGTTGCACTTCTTTCCCGACCTGGTGGATATGAAATCGGCAGAAAATTTCGTCTCAACCGCCGAATCGGCAACAATCCCACCGATCGGCCCCGTCTCCTACGGGTGGGTCGCTTCCGATCTGAACACCGCCGGAACGGTTGGCGAAGCCCATCTGGCGACAGCCGAGAAGGGGAAAAAAGCGGCAAAGCATCAGATTTTGGGCTTTATCGACCTACTCCGCGAGGTTCGCGATCACCCTATGGGCGAGTTTGCGCCGATCAAATAGGCGACAAGCACCTCCTTGAAACAGTTTCTTGACATCGCAGCGACTAATACTCCTTTATCCTTACCACCGGACAAAATCGAGAGGAGCGGAAGCAATTCCGCCAGGGAAAAATGGCAGTTGGGGCAGTCTTTTTCAGCCTACCTATGGCATTTCTGGCCGCGATTTACGGCTATGCATCGCAAGGCGTCACGCCTTGGGAAATGCTGGTGATCTATGCCGCGATAGGGCTTGGCACTCTCCTGACCTTCACGCTGACCCATGGCCTTCGGTTCGACGACCTGAAATAGGCTCGCGTATTTCGCCCTGACCGGCACCCTTGACATCAGACATCCGGCAACATGAACTCGGCGCAACTTTTGCGCCGTTTGGCGTTTCTCACACACAAAGGACCAACCGGATGGAAAACCCGCTTCGATCTGCATGGGACCGCGGCAAGACCGGGTTGAATGCATGGCTGAATATCGGACACACCTTCGCGGCCGAGATCATGGCCTCGCAGGATTTCGACGCGTTGACCATCGATTGCCAACATGGGCCAAGCGACTATTCCAACGTGCTTCCGATGTTTCAGGCGATGCGGGCCTCGGGCAAGACGCTGATGGCCCGCGTGCCGTGGCGTGATCCGACGTGGATCATGAAGTTCCTGGATGCCGGCGCCATGGGCATCATCTGCCCGATGGTAAACACGCGCGCGGAAGCCGAGGAATTCGTCAGCTATCTGCGCTATCCACCCCATGGCCAGCGCAGCTGGGGGCCGACCCGCGCAATGTTCGCCCATCCCGGCTACGACAAGGACGCGGCCAATGCCTCGGTCATTGCCTTTGCCATGATCGAGACCGCTGAGGCGTTCGAGAACCTTGAAGAGATCGCCAAAACGCCACATCTCGACGCGCTTTATGTCGGGCCATCGGATTTGTCGCTTGGCCTGACCAACGGCGCCTTGCCACCCAAGCTTGACCGGGAAGAGCCTGAGATCATCGAGGCGATCCAGCGCATCGTGGCCGTCGCGCACGAGAACGGCATTCGCGCGGCGCTTCATTGTGGCACGCCAGAATATGCGGCGCGCGGGGTCGAATGGGGCTTTGACATGGTGACCGTCGGCACCGACAGCGCGATCCTTGCGCAAGGCGCAGCTTCGGTCACCAAGACATTCCGGGGCCTGATCGGCTAGGTCTCGTCCAGCAGACGATCAATGCCTTTCTCGAGCGCGTCGAAATCCGCGCCCAAACGGGCTTCCAGGTCGTTCTGATAAGCTTGGGCCATCGGCAGTAGCTCGGCCATCAAGACCTGCCCTTTTGCAGTCAGTGATATGCTCACAAGGCGACGGTCCGTTTTCGAGGCATTCTTGGTGATATAGCCCGCAGCTTCCAACCGGCTGGCCGCGCGGCTGGCCTTGGATTTCTCCATCGCCACCCGGGCTTCAATATCACGCACCGAGACATTGCCGGAATGCGCGACATGCACCAGCACCCGCCATTCCGGGATCGAGATCCCGAATTTCGCGCGATAAAGCCGCGCCAGCCCTTCACTGGTCTTCTGCGCCACGACCGCGAGCCTGTATGGCGTGAAGCGGTCTAGGTCGAAGTCAGGCAAATCGGTCATACCGACAGGCTAGACTTGACTTCGTTGCAAATGCAACGATTATATTCCCGCACCGCAGGGAGGACCTTGGCATGACACGGCACGAGCTTCCGCACGGCATGATCCGCGCCACCGACACAACCGGAACGCATGAAGGCTATATGCCGGGTTTCGGCAATGACTTTGAAACCGAGGCGCTGCCGGGCGCTTTACCCCAAGGCATGAACTCCCCCCAGAAATGCAACTATGGGCTCTATGGCGAGCAGCTTTCGGGCACAGCCTTCACCGCACCCAGTCACCAGAACGAGCGGACGTGGTGCTATCGCATTCGCCCGTCGGTCAAACACACGTCCCGGTTCCACAAGATCGACCTGCCCTATTGGCAGTCCGCACCCAATATTGACCCCGATATTATCTCGCTGGGCCAGTATCGCTGGGATCCGGTTCCCCACGCGGATGGCCTGACGTGGCTGACGGGCATGCGCACGATGACAACAGCGGGTGACGTGAACACGCAGACGGGCATGGCCGCGCATGTCTATCTGGTCACCGACAGCATGGTGGATGCGTATTTCTATTCCGCCGACAGCGAGATGCTGGTCGTGCCGCAAGAGGGGCGTTTGCGGTTTTGCACCGAGCTTGGCGTGATCGATGTCGAACCGCAGGAAATCGCGATCCTGCCGCGTGGTCTGGTCTATCGGGTCGAAGTGCTCGATGGCCCCTGCCGCGGTTTCGTCTGCGAAAACTATGGTCAGAAATTCGGCTTGCCCGGACGCGGACCCATTGGCGCAAACTGCATGGCCAACCGACGCGACTTCAAAACCCCGGTGGCCGCCTTCGAAGACCGCGAGGTGCCGTCGACCGTCACCGTCAAATGGGGCGGTCATTTTCACGAAACGCATATCGGCCACTCGCCGTTGGACGTCGTTGCGTGGCACGGGAACTATGCGCCCTGCAAATACGACCTGAAGACTTATTGCCCGGTTGGCGCCATCCTGTTCGATCATCCCGACCCGTCGATCTTCACCGTGCTGACGGCGCCATCGGGCGTGGAAGGGACGGCAAACATCGACTTCGTCCTCTTCCGCGAACGCTGGATGGTGGCCGAAGATACGTTCCGCCCGCCGTGGTACCACAAGAACGTCATGTCCGAACTGATGGGCAATATCTATGGCCAGTACGACGCCAAGCCGCAGGGCTTCGTTCCGGGCGGCATGAGCCTTCATAACTGCATGTTGCCGCATGGGCCGGACCGGGACGCGTTCGAAGGCGCGTCCAATGCCGAGCTGCAACCGCACAAGCTGGACAACACGATGTCCTTCATGTTCGAAACCCGTTTCCCGCAACACCTGACGCGCTTTGCGGCAGAAGAGGCGCCTTTGCAGGATGACTACATCGACTGCTGGACGTCGCTCGAGAAGAAATTCGACGGCACACCGGGGAAGAAGGAATGAGCGATTTCTTGAAAAGAAATCGGACAGGAAACTTTCAAAGTTTCCGGACCCCCATGGCCGATGTGGAAAGGAAAATGATCTCGTGAAGGTGGCAAGCTTTGCCGAAGGCGGCCGCGACGGGCGTCTGGTCGTGGTCTCGAACGATCTCGCGACCTGTCGTCCGGCGACGGACGGCACGTTGCAGGCCGCGCTGGACGCAGACCGACTGGTGCCTGACGCGTCGGACCGCGCCTTTGAGTTAAATCAGGTCAGCGCCCCCCTTCCAAGAGCGCCGCAGTTCCTTGATGGTTCGGCCTATGTGAACCACGTGGCCCTTGTCCGGCAGGCCCGCGGGGCCGAGATGCCCGAGCGGTTCTGGACCGATCCGCTGATGTACCAAGGATGCTCGACCTTCCTTGCGCCGACCGATCCGATCACCGGCGATCCCGACTGGGGGATCGACTTTGAAGCCGAAGTCGCCGTGATAACCGCAGACGTGCCGCGGGGTATCGCCGCCGACGACGCCCCGAGCTTCATCAGGTACGTCATGCTTCTGAACGACATCAGCCTGCGCAACCTGATCCCCGACGAGCTCTCGAAAGGCTTCGGCTTCGTGCAATCGAAACCGCCCTCGGCCTGTTCGCCTGTCGCCGTCACGCCCGACGCGCTTCCCGGATGGGACGGACGCAAGTTGCACGGCACGCTCAACGTCGATCTGAACGGCGCACCCTTTGGCCGGGCGGATGCGGGCGTTGATATGACGTTCGACTTCGGCGACCTGATCTCCCACGCCGCCAAGACACGCCCCCTGCCCGCAGGCACGGTTATCGGTTCCGGCACGATTTCAAACCGCGACGCGGGCGGCGGTCCGGGCAAGCCGGTCGCGCGAGGTGGCCTCGGCTATTCCTGCATCGCGGAACAACGCATGGTCGAAACCATCGAGACCGGCGCACCCGTCACCCCGTTCCTCGGCGCGGGGGACCGCGTGCGGATCTGGATGGACGATGCAAACGGCAACACTATCTTCGGCGCCATCGACCAGGTGGTCGCGCCTTGGGAGGAATAAATGAGCAAAGCATTCGCATCCGCTGGCGATCTTGAAGACAAGGAAGTCAGTTTCACCGAGATCGGTGAGGGGCTTTACGCCTTCACCGCCGAAGGCGACCCAAACTCGGGCGTGATCATCGGGGACGATAGTGTGATGGTAATCGAGGCGCAGGCGACCCCGCGTCTGGCGCGCAAGGTGATCGAATGCATTCGCGGCGTCACCGACAAACCGATCACCCATCTGGCGCTGACGCATTATCACGCCGTGCGCGTGCTGGGCGCCGCGGCTTTTGGCGCGCCGCAAATCCTGATGTCGGAAAAGGCACGCTCGATGGTGGTCGAGCGCGGACAGGAAGACTGGGACAGCGAGTTCGACCGCTTCCCCCGGCTGTTCCAGGGCCACGAAGAAATCCCCGGGCTGACATGGCCCAAAACGACCTTCCACGGCCGGATGAGCGTCTATCTCGGCAACCGGCGCGTCGACCTGATGCAGTTGGGTCGCGCACATACGGCGGGCGACATGGTGATCTATGTGCCCGACCAGAACGTCATGTTCACCGGCGACATCGTCGAATATCACTCGGCCTGCTACTGCGGCGACGGGCATTTCCATGACTGGCCGGGGACATTGCAGAACATCCGGAACTGGGATGTCGACGCGATTGCACCGGGCCGCGGCGACGCGTTGGTCGGCAAGGACATGGTCAACGCCGCACTCGACGCCACCGGGGATTTCGTGACCTCGACCTATCGCTCGGTTGCCAAGGTCGCCCTAAAGGGCGGCTCGCTGAAAGAGGCGATGGCCGCCTGCCGCGAGGTCTGCGATCCGAAGTTCGGAGACTACGCCATTTACGAGCATTGCCTGCCGTTCAACGTCGCGCGCGCCTATGACGAGGCGCAGGACATCGACACACCGCGCATCTGGACCGCCGAACGCGACAAGGCGATGTGGGCGGCGCTGCAGGGCTGAGCGATGCTCGACGACCGCTATCCTCTCGCCTTTCGGCTGTATCCGTACCAACAAGCGCCGGATCAATCGCACGAAGCGCACCATCCGGTTGTGGTGCTGGGGGGCGGGCCGGTGGGTCTGGCCACGGCCCTTGATCTGGGGTTGCAGGGCATTCCTGTCGTCCTCCTCGACGATCACGAGGGACCGGGCCAGGGCAGCCGGGCGATCTGTTTCGCCAAGCGCACGCTGGAGATTGCCCAGCGTTACGGTTGTGGCACACCGATGGTCGACAAGGGTGTGGTCTGGAATCTGGGCAAGGTCTTTCGCGACGATGCGAAGCTCTTCGAGTTCAACCTGTTGCCCGAGGATGGCCACCGCTTCCCGGCCTTCATCAACCTGCAGCAACCCTATTTCGAGAAATTCCTGTTCGAACGCATTGAAGCTGCCATTGCCGACGGTGCCCCGATCGACATTCGCGGCAAGAACCGCGTCGACGGGGTCGAAACCCGTGACGACCTTGTGCGTCTTGAGGTCACGACGCCAGACGGACCGTATGCCTTGACCACAGATTGGCTGATCGGCTGCGACGGTGCGGGGTCGCCCTTGCGCAAGCGGATGGGGCTTGGCTTCGAGGGGCAGGTCTTCGAGGACAACTTCCTGATCGCCGACATCACGATGGATGGCGACTTCCCGACCGAGCGCTGGTTCTGGTTCGAACCATGGTTCAAGTCCGGCGCGTCGACGCTTTTGCACAAGCAGCCCGATGGCGTGTGGCGCGTCGACTTCCAGATCGGCTGGGACATCGACCGAGACGAAGAACTGAAAGAGGACAAGGTCCGCGCCCGGCTAGATGCAATGCTGGGGCCAGAGGTGAGTTATGATCTGGTCTGGACCTCGATCTATACGTTCCAGTGCCGCCGCATGACGACGTTCCGCCAGGGCCGCGTGATTTTCGCAGGCGACGCGGCACACCAAGTTTCGCCGTTCGGGGCGCGTGGCGCGAACTCGGGCATTCAGGACGCCGACAACCTTGGCTGGAAACTGGGGCTGGTGCTGTCGGGCCAAGCCCCCGAGAGCCTGCTGGACAGCTATGACAGCGAACGTCGGCTGGCCGCGGATGAAAACATTCTGAACTCGACACGCTCGACCGAGTTCATCACCCCGAAGACGCCCGCCAGCCGCATGTTCCGCGACGCCGTGCTGGACCTTGCGCAGGACCATCCGTTTGCCCGGCCCTTGGTGAACTCCGGCCGCCTGTCCTTGCCCAGCACCTATGACGGCTCGCCCCTGAACGGCGAAGACGCCTTGCCCGATGGCCCGGCCCGCACGCGCCCCGGCAGCCCCTGCCCTGACGCACCACTGGGCGAGGGCTTTCTGCTGGACCAGCTTGGGGGCGGCTTTGTACTGCTGACCCTGAACGCAGGTGACCCTGCGCCCCTCGAGATGCACGGCCTCAATGTAGCAACACTCAATCTGACAGGCGCGCTACAACCGGACCTGCGGGACCGCTACCTCGGCCCCGCGGGCAGTGCCGTTTACCTCATTCGCCCGGACCAGCACGTCGCAGCCCGGTGGCAGACGTTTGACCCCGAACGTGTGGTCCAAGCCTTGGCCACCGCAACAGGACACGGATCATGACACCGCTCAACACCGCGCCCAATATCGATGACCCGGACGGTTTCTATGCCGAACTTGTCGCCGCGCATGATGGTTTGACGCCAGACGACAGCGCCGCGCTCAACGCACGACTGATCCTGCTTCTCGCCAACCATATTGGCGACCGCGCAACGCTGCGGGATGCCATAGAGGCCGCAAAACGCCCGAATTTCTCAGGTTAGACCAAACCAGCGCCCCAGCCTTTCGAATCTGGACCTAACCGAATGACCGGCTTGGCCTTACATCCAGACAGGGTGCGAGGTTTGGTCCCTCGCATATCGGGGAAAAACCAGACATAAAAACCGAAACAGGGAAGTTGAGCGAGATGAACGTAGTCCTGAACACATCGCCCAAGGTTTCGGACGAGGTGCGCAAGACCACCTGCTATATGTGTGCCTGCCGCTGCGGCATCAATGTGCACATGAAGGATGGTCAGGTCGCCTATATCGAAGGCAACAAGGATCACCCGGTGAACAAGGGCGTGCTTTGCGCCAAGGGCTCGTCCGGGATCATGCAGCACCTTTCGCCCGCACGCCTGCGCGCGCCGATGAAGCGCGTTGGCCCGCGCGGCTCGGGCGAGTTCGAAGAGATCAGCTGGGAAGAAGCGCTGGAAACAGCCGTGTCATGGCTGAAACCGCTGCGCGAAACCGACCAGTCCAAGCTGGCGTTCTTCACCGGACGCGACCAATCCCAAAGCTTCACCAGCTTCTGGGCCCAGTCCTTCGGGACGCCGAACTATGCCGCGCATGGCGGCTTCTGCTCGGTCAACATGGCAGCTGCCGGGATCTACACGATGGGCGGCGCCTTCTGGGAGTTCGGCCAGCCCGACTGGGACCGGACGAAGCTGTTCATGATCTTCGGTGTCGCGGAAGACCACGACTCGAACCCGATCAAGATGGGTCTTGGCAAGCTCAAGGCGCGCGGCGCCAAGGTGATCGGCGTCAATCCGATCCGCACCGGGTATAACGCCGTGGCCGATGAATGGGTCGGCATCACACCCGGCACAGATGGTCTGTTCATCCTGAGCCTTGTCCATTGCCTGATGAAGGCGGGCCGGATCGATCTCGACTATCTCGCGCGCTTCACCGATGCGCCCTGCCTGGTGAACGGGGACCCGGCCAGCGACGAACACGGTTTGATCCTGACCAACGAGGCCGGGAAGAAGCTGGTTATCGACCGCCGCACCGGCAAACCCGAGGCCTATGACACGCCGGGTGTTCAGCCCGATCTCTCGGGCAGTTACCGGCACGCGGGCGTCTCGCACCGGCCCGTCCTGCATCACATGGCGGAGAAGTATCTGAGCGATGAATTCGCACCGGAAACCGTGGCCGCCAAGGTGGGCATCGACGCCAAGCGTATCCGTGCGATTGCCGCCGATCTGGCCCGTGTCGCATTCGACGAGGCGATCGAACTTGACCGCGAATGGACCGACTTCCGCGGTGAGAAACACAGCAAGATGGTCGGCCGCCCCGTGGCCTTCCATGCGATGCGCGGCATCAGCGCCCATTCAAACGGCTTCCAGACCTGCCGCGCCCTGCACCTGTTGCAGATCATCTTGGGCAGTGTCGAGGTTCCGGGCGGCTTTCGCTTCAAACCGCCCTACCCGAAAGCCGCAACGATCCACCCGAAGCCCCACGGCAAGGTCACACCGGGCAAACCGCTGGATGGTCCGCATCTGGGCTTCACGCACGGACCTGACGATCTGCTGATCCACGAAGACGGCACGCCGAAGCGCATCGACAAAGCCTTCAGCTGGGACAACCCGATGAGCAGCCATGGGCTGATGCACATGCTGATCTCGAACGCCCATGCCGGTGATCCCTACAAGATCGATACGATGATGCTCTATATGGCGAACATGTCGTGGAATTCGTCGATGAACACGTCGGGCGTCATGAAGATGCTGACCGACACCGACGAAAGCGGCGAATATGTCATCCCGCGCATCATCTACTCCGACGCCTATTCGTCCGAGATGGTCGCCTATGCCGACCTGATCCTGCCCGACACGACCTATCTGGAGCGGCACGACTGTATCAGCCTGCTGGATCGCCCGATCTGCGAGGCCGAGGCCGCCGCCGACGCGATCCGCTGGCCGGTCGTCGAGCCGGACCGCGACGTGCGCGGCTTCCAGTCCGTGCTCTGCGATCTGGGCGGGCGCCTTGGACTGCCGGGCTTCACCAATGAAGACGGCTCGACCAAGTACAAGGACTATGCCGACTATATTCAGAACCACGAACGCAAGCCCGGCATCGGACCGCTTGCGGGCTGGCGCGGCAATGGCGACGAACACGGGCGCGGCGGGGCCAACCCGAACCAGATCGAGAAATACATCGAGAATGGCAGCTTCTGGATCAGCCACATCCCGGAAGACGCCGAGTTCTATAAGCCCTGGAACAGCGCGTATCAGGACTGGGCGGTTGAGCTTGGGCTGTTCGATGCGCCCTCGCCCTATCTCTTCACGCTCTGGTGCGAGCCGCTCCGCCGGTTCCAACTGGCCGCCGAAGGCAAGCACCGGCTGTCACCGCCCGAGCACTTGAAGGCGCGCTATGCCGAAACCATGGACCCGCTGCCGGTCTGGTATCCGCCGTTCTCGGACATCGATGAAGGCTATGACGTCCACGCCCTGACCCAACGGCCCATGGCGATGTATCATTCATGGGGCTCGCAAAACGCGTGGCTCCGCCAGATCCACGGTCGGAACCCGCTTTATGTTCCGACGAAGATCTGGAAGGCCAACCGGTTCGAAGAAGGGGACTGGGCCAAGGTCACATCGCCCCATGGCGAGATCACGGTGCCGGTCGCGCATATGGCCGCGCTGAATGAAAACACCGTCTGGACGTGGAACGCCATCGGCAAGCGCAAAGGCGCATGGGCGCTAGAGGAAGACGCGCCAGAGGCCACCAAGGGCTTCCTGCTCAACCACATCATCCACGAGCTTCTGCCCCCCAAGGGCGATGGCCTCCGCTGGGCCAACTCGGACCCAGTCACGGGACAGGCGGCGTGGTTCGACCTACGCGTGAAGATCGAAAAGACCACCGCGCCGGTCGAGGCACAACCCGCCCACCCGGCACAGAAAAGCCCGGTCGGCCATGGACCCGCCACCGTCAAACGGAAGCTTGGCGCATGATCCTTCGCCTGTTCACAAATATCCCCGCCGGAGGCAGCAGAATTTTGAAAAATTCTGCCACGATTTCCGACCGGAAATCGTCCCCCCAAGGACAACGCCCATGACCACACTTCCCCAGCACACCGAAAAGTCGCTTGGCCTCGTCATCGACCTCGACACCTGCGTCGGCTGCCACGCATGCGTGACGGCCTGCAAAGGCTGGAACACCGAGAACTACGGCGCGCCCCTTGCCGACACCGACGCTTACGGCGCCAACCCGGTCGGCAGCTTTCTGAACCGCGTCCATTCCTTCGAGGTCCAACCCGAAAGCGGTCCCGCGCAACTCTTCCACATGCCGAAGAGCTGCCTGCACTGCGCCGACGCGCCCTGCGTCACGGTCTGCCCGACAGGCGCCAGCTACAAGCGGGTCGAGGACGGGATTGTTCTGGTGAACGAGAGCGACTGCATCGGCTGCGGCCTCTGCGCTTGGGCTTGCCCCTATGGCGCTCGCGAGATGGACCCGGAAGAGCAGGTTATGAAGAAGTGCACGCTCTGTGTCGACCGGATCTATAACGAGAACCTGCCCGAGGAAGACCGCCAACCGGCCTGTGTGCGCACCTGCCCGGCGGGGGCCCGCCATTTCGGCGATCTGGCCGACCCGGACAGCGACGTCTCGAAACTGGTTGCCGAACGCGGTGGCATCGATCTGATGCCCGAACAGGGCACGTCGCCGGTCAACCAGTACCTGCCGCCACGCCCGCGCGACGAAGCCCCGGAATTCGATGTGCTGGCCCCCTATCTTGAACCGGTTGCGGAAGAGCCTACGGGCTTCCTTGGCTGGCTTGACCGCACGCTGTCGAAAGTGTCCTGACCATGGCAAATCACACTGTGTGTCCCAACGCCACCGACCGCACTTGCCAGAGCAAGCGCCGCGCTCCTTTCTGCGGGGCACTGACGATCAACTTCAGAATGGAGATGATCTAATGCATCCCGCTCCGTCGATCATCCTGTTCACCACACTCTCGGGCCTCGGCTTCGGGATGCTGGCCTTCCTTGGCCTTGATGTGCCTGCCCCGCGCGGCTGGACCGCGTTCTGGTTCTTCCTGATCGCCTTTGCCCTGGCGGTGGGCGGACTTCTTTCTTCGACCTTCCACCTTGGTCACCCCGAGCGTGCGCTGAAGGCGTTCACGCAATGGCGCTCGTCCTGGCTCAGCCGCGAGGCGTGGCTGGCGGTCGCGTCGCTTGTCCTGATGGGGCTTTATGCGATTGGCCTGGTGTTCTTCGACACGCGGCTTCGCATCTTCGGGATCGCTGGCGGGCTGTTGTCACTGGGCACGGTCTTTGCGACCTCGATGATCTACACCCAGATGCGGACCGTACCGCGCTGGAACCACTGGGCGACGCCGATCCTATTCCTGGCCTATGCCATTGTCGGCGGCGCACTGCTGACCGGCCGGGTGGAACTGGCGCGCGCGCTGTTGCCGCTTTTGCTGTTGCTGCAGGTCTTTGCGTGGATCGATCAGGACAGGCACGAGCGCGAGGATCCCTCGAACATCGGAACGGCCACTGGCCTTGGCGCCCGCGGGTCTGTCCGCGCGTTTGAGGCGCCGCATACCGGCGAGAACTACCTGACGAAGGAAATGGTCTTCCGGGTCGCGCGCAAGCACAGTGCCGTTCTGAAAGTGATCACGCTGGCGCTCGGCATGCTGATCCCGGCATTTCTTCTTTTCCTTCCCTTCCACCATGCGCTTGCCGCGGTGGCCGTCCTCCTCCACCTGGCCGGTGTTCTGGTCCAGCGCTGGTTGTTCTTTGCCGAAGCGCGACACGTCGTCAGCTTTTACTATGGGCGCTGAACGCATAGCGGGTATTCTGTGACAGCCTGTACATGAATGCTGCATTTGCAGTATAGATGCTGCGTCGCAGAAATTCTGCTCCTGAGGAGGAAGCTTATATGACAAACGTCGTGATCGCCTCTGCCGCCCGAACTGCCGTTGGCAGCTTTAGCGGCAGCTTTGCCAACACCCCCGCCCATGATCTTGGCGCCGCCGTGCTGGAAGCACTGGTCGAGCGCGCGGGCGTCGAGAAATCCGACGTATCGGAAACCATTCTTGGTCAGGTGCTGACGGCCGGCCAAGGCCAGAACCCGGCCCGCCAGGCGCATATCAACGCTGGCCTGCCGATCGAAAGCGCCGCCTGGGGCATCAACCAGGTTTGTGGCTCGGGCCTGCGCGCCGTCGCGCTTGGCGCCCAGCACATCCAGCTTGGCGATGCCTCGATCGTCGCTGCTGGCGGCCAGGAGAACATGTCGATGAGCCCCCACGCCCAAGCCATTCGTGCCGGGCAGAAGATGGGCGACCTGAAACTGATCGACACGATGATCAAGGACGGTCTCTGGGATGCCTTCAACGGCTATCACATGGGCCAGACCGCCGAGAACGTTGCCGAGAAATGGCAAATAAGCCGCGAAGCGCAGGACGAGTTCGCACTGGCGTCGCAGAACAAGGCCGAGGCCGCTCAGACGGCCGGCAAATTCGACGACGAGATCACACCGTTCACGGTCAAGACCCGCAAGGGCGACATCGTAGTCGACAAGGATGAATACATCCGCCACGGCGCCACCATCGAAAACATGCAGAAACTGCGCCCCGCCTTCGTCCGCGACGGCGGTACGGTCACGGCTGGCAACGCATCCGGCATCAACGACGGCGCGGCTGGCGTACTGCTGATGAGCGCGGACGAGGCCGAGAAGCGCGGCATCGAGCCACTGGCCCGGATCGCGTCCTATGCCACGGCTGGCCTCGACCCGTCGATCATGGGCGTCGGCCCGATCCACGCGTCGCGGAAGGCGCTGGACAAGGCAGGTTGGTCGGTGGCCGATCTGGACCTGGTTGAAGCCAACGAGGCCTTTGCCGCCCAGGCCTGCGCCGTGAACAAGGACATGGGCTGGGACCCCGAGATCGTGAATGTGAACGGCGGCGCCATCGCCATCGGTCACCCGATCGGGGCGTCTGGCGCCCGGGTTTTGAACACGCTGCTTTTCGAGATGAAGCGTCGCGACGCCAAGAAGGGTCTTGCAACGCTCTGCATCGGCGGCGGCATGGGCGTGGCCCTCTGCGTCGAGCGGTAAGAGGATTTGCGCCCCGCTGACGCGGGTCGCTCTGCCGGGGGATTTCATCCCCCGGACCCCCTGAGCGTATTTTTCAAGAGATGAAGATACCGGGGGTTTGATGAAATGATTTTGGAGGAATGACGATGGGACGTGTGGCCCTTGTGACGGGTGGCTCCCGCGGGATCGGTGAAGCGATTTCGAAAGCCCTGAAAGCGGAAGGCTATGATGTCGCCGCGACCTATGCCGGCAATGACGAGAAGGCCGCGGCCTTCACTGCCGAGACAGGTATCAAGACGTACAAGTGGAATGTGGCGGATTACGAGGCGTCAAAGGCAGGAATCGCGCAGGTCGAAGCTGACCTTGGCCCGATCGACACCGTGATTGCCAATGCTGGCATCACCCGCGACGCGCCGTTTCACAAGATGACGCCGGAAGCGTGGAACGAAGTGATTGCCACCAACCTGACCGGTGTTTTCAACACCGTGCACCCCGTGTGGCCGGGCATGCGCGAGCGCAAATTCGGGCGCGTGGTCGTGATCAGTTCGATCAACGGGCAGAAGGGCCAGTTCGGCCAGGTGAACTATGCCGCCACCAAGGCGGGCGATCTGGGCATCGTCAAGTCACTGGCACAGGAAGGCGCCCGGGCCGGCATCACCGCGAACGCGGTTTGCCCCGGTTACATCGGCACAGAAATGGTGCGCGCCATTCCGGAAGAAGTCCTGAATTCGAAGATCATTCCGCAGATCCCGGCCGGACGTCTGGGCGAGCCGGAAGAAATCGCGCGCTGTGTGACGTTCCTCGCCTCGGAAGATGCGGGCTTCATCAATGGTTCGACGATTTCGGCCAACGGCGCGCAGTTCTTCGTCTGAAGACTGTCGCAGAACAGAAAAGGGCCGGTCACAAGGACCGGCCCTTTTTGTATCTCCGGTTGCTTGCAACGATTACCGGAAGACACGGAAGATCTTGGCGAAGGCCTTGGCACGTTCCTGATGAGCGGCACGGATGGCATCGCGGGTGCGGGTGTTTGCTGTGGGTTCGTACATCGGGGACCTCGTGGGGTTTTGAATTTCTGAAGTGAGGTCAATATGAGCTTTGACTTCCCTTCTGACAAACGAGACTTTACGTAGCTTCAGTTAAGCTGTACTTAACTGAAATGTCGGATCGCCTGCCACCACTGACCGCGTTGCGCGCCTTTGAGGCGGCAGCCCGCCACATGTCCTTTGCCAAGGCGGCCGAGGAATTGAACGTGACACCTGCGGCCCTGTCCTTTCAGATCAAATCGCTGGAAGAGCATCTGGGCCAGCCTGTATTCCACCGGCTGAACCGGGCCGTCGAACTGACCGAGATCGGAGCGCTTCTGGCACCAAGCATGCAAACGGGCTTTGCCGAGATTGCCAGCGCCTGGACCCGCGCGCGTCGCTTTGCCGACCAGAACGTTCTGACCGTGACGGCAGGTCCCGGCTTTACCGCGCTTTGGCTTGCGCCGCGGCTTTTCAGCTTTGCGACCGAACACCCCGAGATTGAATTGCGCTTCTCTGCCAGTCTGCGCCTTCTCGACTTTGATCGCGACGATGTCGATCTGGCCATCCGGTTTGGTCCCGGCAGCGACGACAACCTGTTTTCGCGGCCCCTGACCGAGGAATGGGCAACGCCGATGATGACCCCGCAGTTGGCCGAGCAGATCAAATCACCCGAAGACTTGAAGAACCTGACCCTGCTTCAGGACGACCTGACGGCGGCGTTCCAGCCACCTGTCGACTGGGCCGCGTGGTTTACCGCTGCGGGCGTGACGCCGCCGGAACTGCATGGCCCGCGCTTCAATCAGGCGGACCACGCCGTTGGTGCGGCGCTGGCTGGCACGGGTGCCATCATGGGACGCGCGTCATTGACCGAGGCCGCCTTACGTGAAGGACGACTTGTCATGCCCTTCCGGCTGACGCTGCGGATGGTGTCGCGGTACCGGCTCGTTTGCCCACATGGCGTGGAGAAACGGCCTCATGTTGCGGCGTTCATGGACTGGATCGACGATCAGGTCTTAAGCTTGCGGCAGCTTGCGGCGGACCGAAAATTCGTCGATCCCTGATGTCCTAATGTTGGTGACTGAGCCGCTCGATCTCTTCTTTGAGTTTAAGCTTCTGTTTCTTGAGCGCGGTTATCTGGAGGTCGTCGAAGGCTGGGCTGCGCTGGGCCTCTTCGACTTCGTTGGAAAGAAATTCATGCTTTTTACGGAGTTCCTGAAGGTGTGAACTCAAGCTCATTGTCGTCCTCCTGTTTTGGTCGGCAACATGACAAGTGCAGCACGAAAAGCGATTCGTGTCACGCTGCAGGGGCAAAGTCTGCAAAATCCCTTATCAGGTGATTAATCCCTGAGCGGGAGCGCCTCGCCACGGCGCAATATGGCCTGGGCTTGTGGAGAATAATCGTCTCCGTCGTGGGAATGTTGCGCGCCCGTGTGCAGCAAAAATGCAGGTCGTAACTCAAAAACGCCTTTTGCGCCCTTTCTGGCCTGCAACACAAACAGCTTTGCGGCCCGTCCCTCGCGGGGGGCGAAGGGCAAAACGGTAATGTCTCCCGCGCGCCCTGTCAGCGCGCTCAGGCAATCCGGCAGACGCTCAATGCGGTTGATCAGGGTCAGATAGCCGCCGGGCGCAAGACGTCTAAGCGCGATGTCCAGCCAAGTTGCAAGATCGACGCTTTCGCCGCGCCCTTGCTCGCGCCCCTCACCCGGTGCCGCGCTGCCGGACGCGCCTTCGAAAAACGGCGGGTTGGTCATGACGTGGTCAAAGGTCTCGCCCTTCAAAGCCCGGATGTCGCCGTGGCGCACCTCGCCCGGCAATCCGTTGCGGTCGAGATTTGCGGATGCCAGTGCGGCCAAGTCGGCCTGCACCTCGACACCCAGAACCCGTGCCTCGGGGACGCGCGCCAAAAGGCACAGCATCGCCGTCCCGACACCGCATCCAAGATCAAGCACGCGGTCGCCTGGTTTTGCGCCAACGGCCGCGGCAAGAAAAACCGGATCGGCCCCCGCCCGATAGCCATCTGCGGGCTGCAAAACTTTCAACCGGCCACCCAGGAACGCGTTGTCGGTGGTGCTCATCCCTCTTCGACGGGCAGGTCGTTATCCTTCAACACCGCCTTCGCCCGGAAGTGATCTGCATCGCGCACCATCAGACGGCGCGGCAATATGCCAATGGAGCCTTCGAGGACGCTCATGTGGACGTCCATCTCGAAGCAGTCTATATCCTCGCCCTCAAGCAGGGCTTTCGCAAAGGCAATCGCCGTTGGGTCGTTGGTGCGCAGAAGCTCTTTCATGGAATGGACTTAAGGCCAGTCGGGCCGAATTGTCGAGCGATCTGACGTGGGTGTGATGAGCTTGGATATCGAGACCTCGGTGAAACCACATGAACGACTGGCGGCTTCTCTTGCCGACGATTTGGCTGCGGTCGACGCGCTGATCCGTGAAAAGATGGCGTCAGAACACGCGCCGCGCATTCCGGAAGTGACCGCTCATCTGGTCGATGCGGGCGGAAAACGTGTGCGGCCGATGCTGACACTCGCGGCGGCGCGCCTGTGTGGCTACGAGGGCGTCAATCATCATCGCCTTGCCGCAACGGTCGAGTTCATTCACACGGCAACGCTGCTGCACGATGACGTTGTCGACGAAAGCGGCCAAAGGCGGGGGCGCCCGACGGCGAACCTTCTGTGGGACAACAAATCGTCCGTGCTGGTGGGTGACTATCTCTTTGCCCGCTCGTTCCAGCTGATGACAGCGACGGGCTCGCTGAAGGTGCTGGACATTCTGGCCGACGCTGCGGCGACCATCGCGGAAGGCGAGGTTCTGCAATTGACGGCGGCCGCGAACCTGTCCACGACCGAGGACATCTATATCAAGGTTGTGCGCGGCAAGACGGCGGCGCTGTTCGCCGCGGCGGCCGAAGTGGGGGGCGTGATTGCCGACGTCTCGCAGGACCGGATCGACGCGCTTCGCACCTATGGCGACGCGCTTGGGATCGCCTTCCAGATCGCGGACGACCTGCTGGATTATGGCGGCGACGCTGGGGCGACCGGCAAGAATGTGGGTGACGATTTCCGCGAGCGGAAGCTGACCTTGCCCGTCATCAAGGCTGTCGCCAAGGCCGATGACGATGAACGCGCTTTCTGGAAGCGAACGATCGAGAAAGGCGACCAGCAGGACGGCGACCTTGAGCAGGCGCTGGCGCTGATTGCCAAGCATGGCACGATGGAGACCACGCGCGCACAGGCGCTTGAATGGTCGGCAACCGCCAAAACCGCGTTGGACGTTCTGCCCGATCATCCGCTGCGCGACATGCTGCGTGATCTGGCCGATTACGTGGTGGCTCGGATCAGCTAGAAGCCGGGACCAATCGACGGGGCGACCCACCAATCTGGCTGCTCCGCAGACAAAGCCTGTGCCGCGGATCGCGCCGCGTCATCTTCCGCGAAGATGCCAAAACATGTGGCACCAGACCCCGACATCCGGGCCAAAAGACATCCGCTTTGCGCCTGAATCCGGTCGAGGACATCGCCGACCTCGGTGACAAGCTCTTTCGCGGGCGCTTCCAGATCGTTTCGCTGCTGCGCCAGCCAATCGATGAAACCGTCCATCTGAATTGGCGACGGCCCAAGTTCAAAAGGTGACGCCATGGGGGCATTGGTCTTTGACGCAAGGCTTCGGAAAACCGCGGGCGTCGAGACCGGCACGCCCGGGTTCACAAGTACCATTGGCCACGGGAATGCGCCCGTATCCAGCGGCTCCAGTTGGTCGCCAATGCCGCGCATACGCACGAGCCCACCCATGACGCATACCGGCACATCTGCGCCGAGTGAGAGTTGTGCCTCAAGCCCCGGCATCGGGCAGTTCATGACCGAGGTCATCGCTGACAAAGCCGCCGCCGCATCCGCCGATCCCCCGCCGATGCCCGAGGCGACGGGCAGGTTCTTTTCGAGCGTCACGTCGAAGGCTCTGTTCAGCAGCCCGGCCGCTTTCCAGATCAGATTGTCGTCGCCCGTGGGCACCGCGCCCGCGTAGCGACCTGTAACCGTCAACTGGTTCGATGGCGCGGGCGATACGGTCAGGCGGTCGCCCACATGCGCAAAGCATACAAGACTGTCCAGCAGGTGATAGCCATCCTCCCGCTGCCCCGTGACATGCAGTGTCAGATTAATCTTCGCCGGGGCAAAGACCTCAACCGTCGTCATTCACCACGCGCAGGGGCTCGGCCCCTTCTTCTTCCAGCACCTGATAGAGACCGACTTCCAGCTTGCGCCGGATGCGATCAGGATCGATGTCATTCAGGTCGGTGTCTTCGGTGATGAAGGACAACGCGCGGTGCCATTGGAACTCGGCTTCGCGATAGCGCCCCACGGCCCAATACACGTCACCCAGATGGTCGTTCACGATCGGGTCGATGGGCATCTTCTCGACCGCCTTTTCCATGTGACCGACGGCTTCTTCATAGCGGCCAAGGCGATAAAGACCCCAGCCGAGCGAGTCGATGATATAGCCCGAGTCAGGCCGAAGCTCGACCGCGCGTTCGATCATCGACAGGGCTTCGTCATAGTTGATCTTCATCTCAAGATACGAATACCCCAGATAGTTCAGCACCTGCGGCTGATCCGGGCGCAATTCCAAAGCCTTGCGAAAATCGGCCTCGGCCTCGTCCCATTGCTGCGTGCGCTCGTAAGCGATGGCGCGGGCAAAGAAGACAATCCAGTGCTGCTCTTCCAAAGTCTCGATCTGCGAGATCGCGGTGTTATAGGGCACAAGGGCTTCTTCGAAGCGTTCAAGACCGCGCAGCGTGTCACCCAGTGTGACATGCACCAGCGGCAGATGCCCGTGGCTTTCGGCAAGCTGGTTCAAAACCTCGATCGCGGCTTCATCGCGCCCGGCACGACGCAAGGCTTCCGCACGACCGATCTCGGCGGCGTGGAAAGACGGGTCTTCTCTTGGAACGCGGTCATAGACATCGGTTGCGAGTTCGAACTGACCCAACGCTTCAAGAAGTTCGGCCGAGAGCAACAACGCGTCGATGTGGTCAGGCCGAATAGAAGCCGCCAACCGCGTGTAAAGCACGGTATAGGCTGGCTGCGCTTCGTTGCGCAGCGCGTTGGCGATCGAGAAATAGACCTCGGCCACACCATCCGACGGTTGGGTCACGGTCTGGAACCCGAGAGTTTCGCCAGCTTCCAAGCGCGTTTTCAGGTCTTCAAGATAAGGGTCCAACGACAAACCGAAGCTTGCCGTGATCAACTCGACCGCATCTGCGTTACGCTCCAACTGGCTGAGCACTTCGGCATAGGCGACAACACCACGGCGTGATAGCCGCAACTCGGTCCCATCCTCGCCGGACATGATCTGGGCCGCGCTTTCGAAGTCACCGACCGACGCAAGCGCCAACGCCTTGTGATAGAGGCCAAAGGCGGCAACACCCGCGCCGCTTGACACTTCATCGAACTTCGCAATCGCGGCGGACATGTTGCCGGAGCCGACCAGCGACCACGCTTCCGTCAATCCGTCAAACAACGGGCCAACCGTCAGACCGCGCTCATAGCCGCCGCGCAGGTCTTCCCAAGCCCCGGCCTTGGCATTCGCACCGACAAGGATCAACCCGCCCAACTGACCGCTGGAACCGGCCGAGACCATGCGCCGCGCAATCTCGGTCGCGCGATCAAGATCGCCCAACCCGACATAGGCCGTCGCCGCACTTTCCAGAAGCGTCAGGTTCCCCGGATCGCGAATGAGGGCGCGCGAGAAATACTCGGCCGCCGCATCGTAATCGCTCGCCGCAATCGCCGATCGGGCGGCCAGATAGCTGCCGCTGTCAGCCCATGTCGCGGCAGGAAGCGTGCCGAACGACAAGGCAAGGGCGAGGGTCAGGTTTGCAAGACGCATGAAGAACACCTTTTCTGGTTTCCGAGGAAGCCTAGTGCTCGCCAAGGCCGCAGGCAATGCGAGGGGCCTCTATGCCGCAGATTTCTGACGGAACTGTTACAAGCGTGGTGATAAAACCACCCGAAACACAGCAATGCCGCCAATTCGGGTGCGGAAAGGTGCGCCCGTTGCCGCGACTTCGCCACAATCCCGTCCCCCTTTTGCGCCCGAAGCGTTTCTAGGCTGCAACCACCCATTTCAGACCAAGAGTGTTCGATATGCCCATTGTCATGATGATCCTTGCCGCCGTTGGGGGCGCAATCTGGTGGTGGATCCGAAGCAATCCGCGTGATGCCCTCGATGTGGCAGCGGACGCCGTGGCCACCGCCAAGAACGCACCACGCCGGCTGGCCTTCACCAAGCAAACGCGGGCGCATCCCGTCGAAGGCATCGATGATCCGCGCATCGCCATTTGTGCCATCGCGCAGTCGTTTCTGGAGTTGGACGGTCTGCCAACGCAGGAACAACGCGACCAACTGCATGTTCAGGTCCGCAGCAAGCTTCGGGCAGAAGAGGCTGAGGCCGAAGAAATGGAAGTTTTGGGACGCTGGCTGATGACGCAATGCGGCGGGCCGGATCAAGCCATTCCACGGCTGGCCAAGCGCATGTTCAAGATCGACAAAACGGCGTCCTACGGCATGTTGCAGGATATGCTGAGCGGCCTTGTCGGCAACGAGTTGTCCGAACGGCAAGTCGAAGCCGTGCAAGACATGCGCCGAGCGTTCAAGCTGTAACCCGGCACAGTCTGCGCTTACATGTTCGGGTAGTTCGGCCCGTCACCGCCCTGAGGCACCGTCCAGGTGATGTTCTGGCTGGGATCCTTGATGTCGCACGTCTTGCAATGCACGCAGTTCTGGAAGTTGATCTGGAAACGGCGTTCGGCATCCGTTTCGCCCACGAACTCATAGACGCCCGCCGGACAATAGCGCGCCGAAGGACCGGCGAACTTGGCATAGTTCACCTTCACCGGCACATCCGCATCCGTCAGCTTCAGGTGCGCGGGCTGGCTTTCCTCGTGGTTCGTGAACGAGAAGCTGACGTTGGTCAGCCGGTCAAAGGAAAGCACACCATCGGGCTTCGGATACTCGATCGGTTGGTGCTGCGACGCAGGCTCGGTGGCTTCGGCATCGGTCTTGCCGTGCTTCAGCGTCCCGAACAAGCTGAGCCCTTGGAAAAGGGTCTGGAACCACATGTCGAACCCGCCCAGGGCAAGACCACCCAAAGGCCCATATTTCGCGTTGAGCGGCGCGACGTTCCGCACGCGCTTCAGATCGCGGCCCACCGGACCTTCGCGCAAGTTCGCGTCGTAACTGGTTAGGACATCGCCCTGACGCCCAGCCTGAATTGCCTGGAACGCGGCCTCGGCGGCCTCGATGCCGGAATGCATGGCGTTATGGTTGCCCTTGATCCGCGGCAGGTTCACAAGCCCGATCGAACAGCCCAGAAGCGCGCCGCCCGGGAAGGCCGATTGCGGAATCGACTGGAACCCGCCCTTGGTGACAGCACGAGCGCCGTAGGCGACGCGCTTGCCGCCTTCCAGCACCTTGGCAATCGCCGGGTGATGCTTGAACCGCTGGAACTCCATATACGGGAAGAGGTGCGGGTTCTTGTAGTTCAGGTCGACGATATAGCCCACGTAAACTTGATTGTTATCAAGATGATACATGAAGCTGCCACCCGACTGCTTCCAGCCGAGCGGCCAGCCCAGCGTATGCAGAACCGAGCCTTCGTCATGGTTCTCGGGTTTGACTTCCCAGATCTCCTTCATGCCGATGCCGAACTTCGGGACATCGCAGTCGGCGGCGAGGTCATACTTGGCGATCACTTCCTTCGAGAGCGACCCGCGCACCCCTTCCGACAGGAAGACATATTTGCCGTGCAACTCCATGCCCGGCTCGGTGTTCTCGCCGTAAGATCCGTCTTCTTCCAAACCGAAAACACCAGCGACCACGCCTTTCACTTCGCCATTGTCGCCATAGACCACCTCGGAACAGGACATGCCGGGGAAGATTTCGACGCCCATCTGCTCGGCCTGTTCTGCCATCCAGCGGCACACATTACCCATCGAAACGATGTAGTTGCCGTGATTATTCATCAGCGGCGGCATCAGGAAATTCGGCAGGCGCAACTTTCCGGATTCGCCAAGGACATAGAACTTGTCCTTCTTCACTTCGACCGTGATCGGGGCGCCCTTGTCCTTCCAGTCGGGCATCAACCGGTCCAGCCCGCTGGGGTCCAGCACGGCGCCCGACAGGATATGCGCGCCCACTTCCGAGCCTTTTTCAAGCACGAC
The DNA here is from genome assembly GCA_022826385.1 of Silicimonas sp. Taxonomy (GTDB): domain Bacteria; phylum Pseudomonadota; class Alphaproteobacteria; order Rhodobacterales; family Rhodobacteraceae; genus JAJDOD01. Next base: position 14,690 of record JAJDUZ010000037.1, on the reverse strand, counting down.
TATGTTCAGGTCCGCATCAAGCTGCTTCAACCGGATCGCGGCCGACAGGCCAGCCGGCCCGGCACCCACGATTACAACGTCATATTCCATGCTTTCGCGTTCGATCTCGGCCATGAAACGCTCCCTCGAAAAACCGTCCGGACAGACCTACCAGACGGCGGGATCACGTCAATCGGGACGGTGCGTTACAAAGCGCCGCGGAACGCGCCACGGCGTTCGCGCGCCATGCCCCGTGACAGGGACTTGCCCTCGACCACCTTGGGGCGGTAGAAACCTCGGGACTTTTTGTAAGGTTGGTTCCCATGGACAAGATACCGCTGACACGCGCGGGGCATACCGCGCTCAATGAAGAATTGAAGAAACTGAAGTCGGTGGAACGCCCAGCGGTGATCCGAGCCATTGCGGAAGCGCGCGAACATGGCGACCTCAGCGAGAACGCCGAGTATCACGCGGCGCGCGAGAAACAGAGCTTCATCGAGGGCCGCGTGAAAGAGCTGGAAGGCATTCTTTCGCTGGCCGACGTGATCGATCCCTCGACGCTTTCGGGGTCCATCAAGTTCGGCGCCACGATCACCATCGTCGACGAAGACACCGACGAAGAGAAGACATACCAGATTGTCGGCGAACCCGAGGCCGATATCGAGAACGGCAAATTGAATCTCAAATCGCCATTGGCACGGGCCCTGATCGGCAAGGATGAAGGCGACAGCGTCGAAGTCCGCACGCCGGGCGGCGAAAAGAGCTATGAAATTTTGAATATCGACTTCAGCTGACACAAAAGGGCGACCTTTGTCTGAAAACCCGAATTCTCCGCCTGTCGACTTGGGTATTTATGGCCGGGTCGACGAAAAAGCTGGTTTTGATGCCACCGATCGCGTCGCGTTGGTGGCCAGTGCGGCTTGGGGCTTGGCCGCGGTGGTCTTTTTAGCCGTCGCCGGGCTGGGTGACGGAGAAACGCTGGGACCGCTGCGTTTCCTGATCGTGATCCTTGCACTTTTCCTGCCCATTGCGCTGATCTGGATTGCCGCGATTGTGCTGAAAAGCGCCCGGGTGATGCGCGAGGAAAGCGAGCGACTGCAGGCATCGATGGACGCAATGCGCCAGATCTATGTGAGCCAGGCGCAGATTGCTGCAACGACAATGGGGCCAAATGTCGAGCGCAAGATCGACGAGATCGTTCAGGCGCAGAAACGGGCAGAAGAAACCCTGACTCAGTTCGCGTCGCGCCCGACACCGAACACGCCGATGCCCGCTGTCGAGGACTTCCACCCTCCGGTCGAAGCCGCCGAAACACAGCCGGCCTTGGCCTTTGCCGATGGCACGCCGATCCCGGCGGTCAGCACAGAAGATTTCATTTCAGCCCTGAACTTTCCGGAAACGGCCGAAGATCGCGCAGGCTTCGAGGCGCTGAGACGCGCGCTGGCGGACCCGCGTGTGTCGCCGTTGGTGCGCGCCAGCCAAGATGTTCTGACGCTGCTCAGCCAGGACGGTATCTATATGGATGACCTGACCCCCGACCGCACGCGCCCGGACGTTTGGCGCAAGTTTGCAGCCGGCGAACGCGGCCCGTCGATATCAGGGATCGGGGGCATACGCGACCGCGCGTCGCTCTCCCTCAGCTCGGCCCGGATGCGCCAGGATACGATCTTTCGCGACTCGGTGCATCACTTCCTGCGCGCCTTCGACCGGACGTTGTCGCAGCATGTCGAGGGCCTGACAGATCAGGAGCTTGCCGTTCTGGCGGAAACACGCACATCCCGCGCTTTTATGCTTCTGGGGCGTGTGGCCGGTATCTTTGATTAAACCCCGCGACTAGGCGAGCAAATCCAGCGTCTCGACCGGTTTTTCTTGATCGTTGATGTGTTCGCAAAGACCAACGCAGCCGCATGGGTTTGGCTGTGACGTGAAATCGACCGAGGGCAAGAGCGCAAACTGGTCGATCATGACCGAGTGCATTCCATCGCCACATCCGTGATCCGCATGAGAATGGCCAGCGCTGTCATCCTCGGAGATAAAAAGCGCCGCAAGGTCCGCTTCCGTGAAGCTGACATCCGAGGTGTCGTCTTCGTCCTCGCCCGCTCGCGAAGACGCCACACTGCCGGCCGCCATGGCTACCGCCGCGCCGCCACCTGTGAACAAAGATGCAAGGAAAGCCAATAGCGCAACCAAAAGCCCTGCCCCGGCACCTCCTCCGCCACCGCCACCACCGCTGGAGGCGGACGTTTCTTCCAAGGGCGGCAATTCGACATCATCCCCATCGACGCCATAAATCGCTTGCGCCCCGCGAATGTCGCCGTCCCCAAGCTCATCGACGAAGATGGTCGCGTTCATGATCTGGGTCGGGTCATTCGGATGATCCAGACCCAGCACGTGACCGACCTCGTGGAGGGCCACTGCATAGAAGTCAGTGCTGCCCACGCCGCCATTGTCCGACCAGACATAGCTTGAGTTGAATTCGATCGTTGCCGAAGACATCTCGAAAATGCCCGGGAAATTCGTCGGGAAGGGTCCGGCCTGACCGGCAAAGCGCGGATCGAGGACAGCGGCCTGAACAACGACGTCACCGCCACTTGCGACCTGCTCGAAATCAATCGCAGCAACGTCTTCCCAGGTTTGGAAGGCGCGCTGCAACTCTTCTTCGATGCTTGCGTCGGTCGCACCAAGGTTCAGGGACAATTCGCCCGCCAGATCACTGGACCACGTCACCACACCGCTGGGCGTGCCCAGCGTGGTATTGCCCCACTTTACGTCAAGCAGCTCGAACATTTTTTGTTCTCGTTGTTCCTCCGACCTCCGTCACTAACATACGGCCAGTTGCGGAACCGAGACAACGGCACCCGGTGCAAGTTTGATCTTCAAGACGAAAACACGGCCTAACCGTGTTCTTTGAGCAACCTTTGCTTCTGGCGGCTCCAGTCACGCTTGGCCTGCGTTTCGCGCTTGTCGTGAGACTTCTTGCCTTTCGCGATGCCAATCTTGACTTTCACGATACCCCGGTCGTTGAAGTACATCACCAGCGGCACCAGCGTCATGCCCTTGCGCTGCGTGGCATTCCAAAGATCAGAAAGCTGTTTCTTGGACACCAGAAGCTTGCGCCGCCGCCGGTCTTCATGCCCAAACATCGCCTGCTCGTAAGGCGCGATATAGCTGTTGACCAACCAAAGCTCGCCCTCTTCGACCGCCGCATAGCTTTCGGCAATGTTCGACTGGTTCAGGCGCAGGGACTTCACTTCGGACCCCATCAACTGGATGCCGCATTCCAGGTCTTCGTCGATGGCATAATCAAAGCGCGCGCGCCGGTTTTCGGCGATCACCTTATAGTTCGTGTTATCCGGTTTCTTGGCCATAGCCGCGCCGAGATAGGGTCTCGGCGCGCGCAAGTCCAGTGGTCAGGGCAAAGTGCCCTAGTTCAGCAGGCCCGCGTGGACCATCGCATCCTTGATAGCCGCCTTGGTCGGCTCAGAGACTTCGGTCAGCGGCAAGCGGATCTCGTTCGAGCACCGGCCCAGCAGCGACAGCCCATATTTGGCGCCTGCCAGACCCGGCTCCATGAAGATCGCGATGTGCAGCGGCATCAGGCGATCCGTGATCTCCAGCGCCGTCTGATAGTCACCCCGCAAGGTGGCTGCCTGCATCTCGGCGCAGAGCGCCGGCGCGACATTTGCTGTCACGCTGATGCAGCCTTGCCCGCCATGCGCATTGAACCCCAACGCGGTCGCGTCTTCGCCGGAAAGCTGGACGAATTCCTTGCCGCAAGACATGCGTTGCTTCGGCACACGCGACAGGTCGGCGGTCGCGTCCTTGACGCCAATGATGCGCGGCAATTCGGCCAGACGGGCCATCGTCTCGACCGACATGTCGACAGAAGACCGGCCCGGGATGTTATAGATGATGATCGGCAGGTCGGCCGCGTCATGCATCGCCTTGTAATGCTGATAGAGACCCTCTTGCGTCGGCTTGTTGTAGTAAGGGGTCACCACCAGAGCCGCATCGGCCCCTACTTTTTCCGCGAACTGGATAAACCGGATCCCTTCATCGGTGTTGTTCGAACCCGCGCCCGCGATCACCGGAACGCGCCCGGCTGCCGCTTTCACGACCTCGTCGATCACCATTTCGTGCTCTTGATGCGACAGTGTCGGGCTTTCCCCGGTGGTCCCGACCGGAACAAGGGCGGCGGAACCGCTCTCGATCTGCCAATCGACCAGCGATTTAAGCGCGTCGACATCCACAGAGCCGTTTTTGAACGGCGTGACCAATGCAGGCATGGATCCCTGGAACATTTCAGCACTCCTCTCGCAGACATTAAGCGGGCGGACACTATATCCGGGCAAGAGAATTGCCAAGCAGGTCCCTGATGTGCTTTTCTCAACGTGGTGAGGGGCAAGTTAACGGATCGGTTGCCAATGATCAGAGCCCTCGTCGTGGCCTTCCTGATGTTTGCCAGCGGCGCATCCGCCGAGACCCCGGTCGAGCTGGTGTCAGCGACCGGTCTCAAGGTGGCCGCGCGTCCGGTCGTGGAAGCAAGCGTTCCCCGCACGCCCCCGTTTCTTGACCGCGCCACACGCCGGGCCATTGCCGACTGGGAACGGTTGCGCGCCGGGAAAGGCACGTTTTCCGAGGCGATCCGGTTTCTGGATGCAAATGCGGACTGGCCGGGATTGAAGCTTCTCAGAAAGCGGGTTGAGGCTGACATTCCGATTGGGCGCCGCGCGGATGAGGTCATCGCCTTTTTCGAAGGTGCTGAGCCGCAAACAGGCCATGGCGCACGCGCGTTGATCGCCGCCTTCCGGGCAAACGGCGATCTTGAGACGGCAACGGATCGCGCGATCCTGACATGGCGCACCATGATCCTGACGCCCGAGGACGAAACCGCACTTTTGACATTCTATGGCGAGGCATTGGCCGACCATCACAAGGCCCGCCTCGACATGCTGCTGTGGCGCGGCGCAAGCGATGGCGCGACGCGCATGTTGGAACATGTGGACGAAGACTGGCAGAAGCTGGCCACGGCGCGCATGGCGCTTCGCGCCAGCAAACCAAACGTCAACGCCCTGATCGACAAGATTCCGAAGTCGTTGTTGGCAGACCCCGGCCTTGCGTTCGAACGCATGCAATGGCGCGCGCGCAAGAGGCTCAGCCGTGATGCAATGACGCTGATCTTTGCGGCCAGCCCGGACGCACTCGGGGTGCCCGAGCGGTGGGCCGGTTGGCGTCGCAGCTTTGCCCGATCCGAGATGCGGGCAGGACGGATCGCAAGCGCCTATCAACTGGCCTCGGAGCACGGACTGACCGAAGGGTCGCATTTCGCGGACCTCGAATGGCTGTCCGGCTATATCGCGCTGACCTATCAGGACGACGCGAAAACAGCCCTGAAGCATTTCCTGAGGTTTCGCGGCGCTGTCGCCACACCGATCTCGCTGGGACGCGCCGGCTATTGGGAAGGGCGCGCGCATGAACAACTGGGCGACATGGAAGCCGCGACCCTCGCTTATGCGTTCGGTGGGGAATACCAGACCAGCTTCTATGGGCTCCTGGCTGCCGAGAGGGTGGGCCTGGCGATGGACCCCGGCCTTGTGGCAACCGCCACGTATCCCGACTTGAAGGACACGTCTTTTGCCGAGACCAGTGTGTTCCGGGCAGCGCGGCACTTCATGGAAACCGGGCGGCGCAATGTGGCAGAACAATTCTTCCGCCACATGACCGAAACGCTGCCACCACAGGAAATCGGCAGTCTCGGAGACTTTCTTCTGAGCGCAAACGAACCCCATCTGGCGGTTATGGTCGGCAAGCAGGCTGCCCGCCGCGGGATCGTCATTCCGCGCGCCTATTACCCGGTCGCGTCACTGGGTCAGGACATCGAGCCGGTGCCTTACGAGTTGTCGCTTGCCATCGCCCGGCGTGAAAGCGAGTTCGATCCGGTCGTGACCAGCGGTGCAGGCGCCCTTGGCCTGATGCAGGTCATGCCCGCGACAGCCCGGTCTGTCGCGGCGGATCTGAGACTGCCCTACAACCGGTCTCGGCTGCTGAATGACCCAGTCTACAATGCGCGGCTGGGCAATGCCTATCTCGACGAGTTGATGGCGCTTTTCGATGGCAACGTGGTGATGACGGCTGCCGGGTACAACGCCGGGCCGAACCGGCCCCTGCGCTGGATGCGCGAGCGCGGTGACCCCCGCAAGGGCCAGATGGATATCGTTGACTGGATCGAACACATCCCGTTCGACGAAACACGGAACTATGTCATGCGTGTTGCGGAAAGCCTGCCGATCTATCGGGCGCAGCTGACCGGCCAAGTCCAGCCTCTCAATTTCACCGCCGAACTGATCGCGCAACCTGGACACGAGCGGCAAAGCCTGCTGCCGCCCCCGGTCCGCCCGCGCCCGCGCCCGGACGCCCTGACCGATTGACCGAGCCGCTTATCGCAGCGCACGCCCCTTGATGATGGCATCCGACCCGAAGCGCGCCCGGATCTCGTCCGATGCGCGCTCGGCTCCGGCCCGTTGCTTTGCCTGCGGATCAAGAAGATCGCCGCCGGTATCCGCCGCATCCGCTTCTGAAAGATGCGAGATACCGACGCCCACCAACCGATACGGCCCTTCGTCGCCCACGTGATCGAAAAGCGCACGTGCGGTCCGATAGATGCGATCGGCGATCTGCGTGGGGTCGGTCAATTGCGACTGCCGCGTCAGGATACGGTGGTTTGCACGCTTGAGCTTCAGGGTCACGACCCGCCCTGCCTTGTCTTTCGCCTTCGCGCGGTCGGCCACGTTCTCGGCCAGACGCCAGATGTGACCGTCGAGGATCTCGATATCAGCCGTATCCTCGCCAAACGTCGTCTCGTTCGAGATTGATTTCACTGGCGCATGAGCACTGACACGCCGACGATCCTCGCCCCGCGCCAGATGCCAGAGCCGCTCGCCCATCGACCCGAACCGCGCCACCAGATCGGCCTTTTCCCAGCGCAAAAGGTCCGAGAACGTCCGAACGCCTGCCTTGTCCAACGCGGTTTGCGCGGCATTACCGACACCCCAGATCAACCGGACGGGCTTGTCATGCAGGAAGTCTGCCGTCTCTGCCTTGCCGATGATCGAAAAGCCGCGCGGCTTATCAAGGTCGGACGCGACCTTGGCCAGAAACTTGTTGTGCGACAGCCCGATTGACCCGGAAATCCCCAGTTCTTGCTCCATCCGCCGCACCAAATGCGCCAGCATCACCGCCGGGGGCTTGCCATGCAGGCGCGCGGTTCCACCAAGGTCCATGAAAGCCTCGTCCAGGGACAGCGGTTCGACCACTGGCGTCAGGTCGTCCATGAATGCCCGAGTCTGTCGGCTGACCTCGGCATAGGCGCTCATCCGGCCTTTCACGACAACCGCGTCGGGGCATAGCTTCAATGCCTGAAACATCGGCATTGCCGACCGCACGCCCTTGATCCGGGCGATATAGCAGGCGGTCGAAACCACCCCGCGCCGACCACCACCGATGATGACGGGTTTGTCGCGCAAGTCGGGGTTGTCGCGTTTTTCGACCGAGGCATAAAACGCATCGCAGTCCATATGGGCGATCGAAAGGTCGAACAATTCGGGGTGCTCGATCACACGCGGACGACCGCACTCGGGACACCGTGAACCGGCATCGAACATGTAAAGGCAATCACGGCAAAGCGCGGGCATCGGACGGCTCCGATTGAGGTACGGACAAGTTAACTCAACTCTTCATCGGGAAACAGCCCGGACAATGGGCAAAGCGCCGCTGAGCGGTCATCGTCCCATGGCATCCGACGCACGAAATCCTATCTCAGAAGAAACGTATTTGAACAAACACGGAGCCTTTGCATGCAGTGTCCGATCGACGGAACCCAGCTTGTCATGACCGACCGTCAAGGTGTCGAGATCGATTATTGCCCCCAATGTTGCGGCGTCTGGCTGGACCGCGGCGAGTTGGACAAGATCATCGAGCGCAATGCCGCGTCCCCGGCACCCCCGCCGCCCCCGCGCGAGAGTTACACGCGCGAGGAACGACCCGGTCGTAAGAAGAAAAGCAACATCGGCGGCTTTCTGGACGATCTCTTCGACTTCTAGTCAGAAGACCAGACGCCGGTCCGTCCGAGGGACAATTCGCACGGTCTCGGCCGACGGATGCCGGTCGCGAGCAGGCGTCTCGATCATCTGCGGCTGTCCGGTCTTGGCGGCTGCTTCGATAGCGAGCAGCGCACGCACATCCGCAAGCCCTTCCTCACCATCCGGGATCGGGCGCGTTCCCGTCAGGATACAGTCCGAGAAATAGGCCGCCTGCCCGCCGAAATGATCGCTGTCAGGCACGTCGATTTCGCGTCGCTCCCGGCCCTGCGTCAACCAGATGCGGGGCGTCAGGTGAAAGTCGAAGCACTGCTCGACCGTGATTTCGCCTTTGGTTCCGATGATGCGATAGGTGTCGGTGTCATCCGCTTCGAAACTGAACAGGAACTGCGCCAGACGCTCGCCCGGGAACACCAACGTTACCGCCATCGAGCCTTCGACCTCGCGAAACCGCGCGTCGCCATCACCGTGCCCCTTCACCGCGATCGCCTGCACCGGCTCGGCCGCAAACGCATGGCGCACCGCATTCAGGCAATAGACCCCTATGTCCTGCAGCGGGCCACCCCAATGCTTGGCCAGAAGCCGATGGTTGTCGTCGCCCGATTGAAACGAAAAGGTCGAGGCAAAATGCCGGGGCTCTCCAATCTCTCCGGCCCGGATCAAGTCCAGCACCTTGACGGTCCCCGGCTCGGAATGCAGCCGATAGGCCGTCATCAGGAAGACGCCTGCCTCCTCGGCCGCGGCGATCATCGCTTCGCATTCCTCGACGGACACGGCCAACGGCTTTTCGACCAACGCATGTTTGCCGGCTTTCATCGCGCGAATGGCATAGTCGGCATGCATCGAATTCGGCAGGGCAACGTAAACCGCATCGACCACATCCTCGGCCAACATCGCGTCATAGTCGTCGTAACCGTAAACCCGGTCGATCCCATAAAATTCGGCCAGAGCAGCGGCGCCCTCGGCATTGCCGGACACAATGGCCGTCACAACCGAGTTCTCGACTTGCGGAATAGCCGGCAGAAACGCTTCCTGGCTGATCCAGCCCGCCCCAACGACGGCGTATCGAACCGGCCCGCTCATTTATCCCACTCCGGCACCCAAGGCGCCGAGTTGACGATCCGGTGGTTCACGCGTCGGGCAAGATCATCGATCCGCGCCATGTCCATTGTCGAAAGTACAAAATCCATCATGTTGAAAGTGGTCTCCATGTTCTTGCGTTTCGTCGACATCGCAATCGGGTCACGCCCTTTTGCAACAACCACCGCAAAGCCACCTTCGCGGCGGAATTGACTTGCATGGCGCCGATCTCGCACGACAGATCGTGGTCGAACTCAAGGCCCTTGGCAATCAAACAGCTAGAGGAATTCGGAATACTCCGATCGGCTGCCCCTGCGAAAAGGGCGATAGGGAGTGGGCACTCTAGAGCGCGCTGTTAACTGTCTCTTTACCACGTTCAGTAGTTTGGCCGACAAGATCAAGACCGCCGATCCGCGCAATCTGATCGATGACCTCGCTGACCCCCTGTCCGTGCCGCAATGCCGTGAACACGAAGGGGCGATCGCCACGCATCCGCCGGGCGTCGCGATCCATTACACCAAGGTCAGCGCCAACATGCGGGGCCAGATCCGTCTTGTTGATGATCAGTACGTCGGACTTGGTGATGGCCGGTCCGCCCTTCCGCGGGATTTCCTCGCCGGCTGCCACATCGATCACATAAAGCGTCAGGTCGGCAAGCTCGGGGCTGAACGTGGCTGACAGGTTGTCGCCGCCGCTTTCAATCAGAACGACGTCCAAGTCAGGATGCCGTGCGTTGAGTTTTGCGACAGCAGCAAGGTTGATCGAGGCATCTTCACGGATCGCCGTGTGCGGGCATCCACCCGTTTCGACGCCCAGAACCCGGTCCGACGGCAGAATCTGCATGCGCATCAGCGCCTCGGCATCTTCTTGTGTGTAGATGTCGTTGGTGATCACGGCAATCGATACGCGGTCTTTCAGGGCGTCCGCCAGACGCGCCGTCAGCGTCGTCTTGCCGGCGCCGACCGGGCCGCCGATCCCGATGCGAAGGGGTCCATGCTTGCTCATGACTGGAATATCCTCGGGCTTTGGGTCTCATGCCGCATCGAGGCGATGTCGGCAAGAAAGGTCGCGCTTGCGACATCGTCTTCGGTGAAGCCGGACGCGGCGGCGCCCAGCGCCGCACAATCGTCCTGCAATCGCGCCAGAACGGCTTGGCCTTCGGTCTGCCCCAGTGGCACCAAGCGGATGGCAGCCGAAACGAGATTGCCCAGAAACGCCTGCACATATAGCGACGCAACCTCTTCCAAGCCGATGCCGCGCAAGGCAGCTGCGCGTCCGACAGCGACGGGATAGGCAAGGTCAGCCATATCCAAACCCCAGACATCTCGCACCGTCCGGCAGAAGGCCGCGCCAAGCTGCGCCATTTCTTCGCGCCGTTCCATGGAGGGTTGCAAGGCCAGCGCCAGTTGGTGGGTCTCCTGCGGATCGTTTGCGCGATAGGCCAAGGTCAGCAGCACCACGTCGGCACGCGCCGCGCCGAACGCGACAAGATCACCAAGCCAGTCCTCCAACTCGGGCGCCGTCCGCACACGGCCTTCGACCACCGCCGTTTCCAGACCGTTCGAAAACGCAAACGCCCCGACCGGGAACGCGGGCGACAACCATTGGGTCAGGGTCAACAGGTCACGCATGGGACGTGTCGCTCTCAATGCGCATGGGCCGTTGCCCCGTGCTCGTGCGAATGCGTGCGACCATGCCCATAGGCGCCGCCCTCGGGTGTGAAGGGGCGCACGACCTCGGCAACCGTGGCGCCGAGATGCTCCAGCATGTGACCGATCACCTTGTCTTGCTGAATGAAAAGCGCATCGCGCTCGACCTGGCACGGCGTGTGCCGATTGCCGATGTGCCACGCGAGCCGGGCAAGGTCCGGCCCGGTCACCTGATAGAGCGGCTCTTCGGCTGCCACGACCTCGATGAAGCGTCCGTCGGACAATTCGAACGCATCGCCTGCGTCCAGCGAGGTCGTCTTTTCCAGATCACAAACGAACGAAAGACCACCCTCGCCTGTCAGCCGTTTCCGACGCAAAAAGCGGTCGTCATAGCTAAGCACGCAGCGATCGGCAGCCTCGCCCCAATCCCCGGCCGTGCGGACCCGTTCTGCAACAAGCCCGCTCATGCCGAAATCCTCAGATCATGTAGATGTCGCGAAACACGTGCTGCACGATCGTGTCGCGCGTCAGGCCCAGCTTGGCCAATTCCGCGTCCGGCAAAGCGCGCAGGCGCGCCACTTCGCGCAACCGCGCTTCGGCCGATGCATTCGCCATCAAGGCCGAGCCCATCACCTGAAAGACGGCCGTGACCGGCGCGATCAAACGGGACAGAAAACCGGTGTCTGCGGTGAGAGTTGCATGTGCCATTGGATACCTCGTCAATCTGCGGCAAATCCGCTGCCGCTCGACTGACAAGATAGGGATGCAATACTGACCTAGCTACGTCCCAACCCACATTCCCGATATGCACTGTCTGCATGGGTGATTCCTGAGCCATTGATTTAAAACAGGAAATATCGTTGCGCCATCGGCAATTCCGAGGCGGGCTCGCACGTCAGCAGCTCGCCATTTGCGCGCACTTCATAGGTTTCGGGATGCACTTCGACCTCGGGCGTCGCGTCGTTCAGGGCCAAGTCCTTCTTGCCGATGTTGCGCGTGTTCTGGACCGCCAGCGTCGTCTTGGCGAGGCCCAGCGCATCCCCGATCCCCTCAGCCTGAGCCGCCGCCGAAACGAAGGTCACTGCCGAGTGCTCGACCGACCGCCCATAGGCGCCGAACATCGGCCGCGAATAAACAGGCTGTGGCGTCGGGATCGACGCATTCGGATCGCCCATCTGCGCGCAGGCAATCGTGCCACCCAACAGCACCATCTCGGGCTTCACACCGAAGAAGGCCGGGCTCCACAGGCAAAGGTCGGCGCGCTTGCCAACCTCGATCGAGCCGATCTCGTGGCCGATGCCATGCGCAATCGCCGGGTTGATCGTGTACTTGGCCACATAGCGGCGCACCCGGAAGTTGTCGTTGTCGCCGGTCTCCTCGCTGAGACGTCCCCGTTGTTTCTTCATCTTGTCGGCGGTCTGCCACGTGCGGATCACGACCTCGCCCACGCGCCCCATCGCCTGACTGTCCGAGGCGATGATGCTGAACGCCCCCATGTCATGCAGAATGTCCTCTGCCGCGATCGTCTCGCGCCGGATGCGGCTTTCGGCAAAGGCCACGTCCTCGGGGATCGACTTGTCCAGGTGGTGGCAGACCATAAGCATGTCCAGATGCTCTTCCAGCGTGTTCACCGTGAAAGGCCGGGTCGGGTTGGTCGAGGACGGCAGCACGTGTTCCTCGCCGCAAATCTTGATGATGTCTGGCGCATGACCGCCGCCCGCGCCTTCGGTGTGGAACGCGTGGATGGTCCGGCCTTTCATCGCCTTCACGGTATTTTCGACGAAGCCGCTTTCGTTCAGTGTATCGGTGTGGATCATCACCTGCACATCCATCGCATCGGCCACCGAAAGGCAGCAATCGATCGCGCCGGGTGTGGTGCCCCAGTCCTCATGCAACTTCAGAGCACAGGCCCCGGCCTTCACCTGCTCTTCCAGAGCTGCGGGCAGCGAGGCATTGCCCTTCCCCGCAAATGCCAGGTTCATCGGGAAGGCGTCAGCGGCCTGCAACATGCGCCCGATATGCCACGGACCCGGCGTGCAGGTGGTCGCCAGCGTGCCATGCGCCGGGCCGGTGCCGCCACCCAGCATGGTGGTCAGACCCGAATGCAGCGCGTCCTCGATCTGCTGCGGGCAAATGAAATGGATATGACTGTCAAACCCACCGGCGGTCAGAATGCGCCCCTCGCCCGCAATCGCCTCGGTGCCGGGGCCGACGATGATGTCGACACCGGGTTGCGTGTCCGGGTTGCCCGCCTTGCCGATCCCGGCAATGCGTCCGTCCTTCAGGCCGATATCGGCCTTGAAGATGCCGGTGTGATCGACGACCAGCGCGTTGGTGATGACGGTGTCGACCGCGCCATCTGCCCGCGTGGTCTGGGCCTGCCCCATGCCATCGCGAATGACCTTGCCACCGCCGAACTTGACCTCTTCACCATAGACCGCGGCATTCGCACTCGAGCCACCCGAGACAGCCATGCCGACGGCTTCGGCGGTCAGATCACGCTCGACCTCGATGATCAGATCGGTATCCGCAAGCCGTACCTTGTCGCCCGTGGTCGGGCCAAACATGGCGGCATAGTCGGAACGAGAGATTTTTGCTGGCATGTCAGGTCCTCAGATCACTGTTTGCTTTCGGCGCTAGCCCTAACGCCAATTAAGGTTAACGCGCGGCGGCCCGGCAGGTCCGGCTTAACGCTGTAAAAGTTCGCACCACTCACCGACGCCCCCGGCTCAGGCGTTTGGCGTTCGACCGCGTTTTCCGGCTGATCGGACGCAGGGCCGCCTCGGCAATCTCATCGGGCCGCTTGCCCTTCATCGCCGCTGTCGCCGCCTCGCCATAGGCGCGCAGGAAAGCGGGCCCTTTCTCCAGCACCATACGCGTGTTCTCGGCAGGTGACACAGGCCAGCCGCCCGCCATCCCCATCACACGAAACGCCACGACCGTTTGCGCCTCGGCCAGCATCTGCGCCGTGCGCACGCCCAATGCCCAATATGCGATCGGCAGAAGATGCATCAGAGCGCGCCCATCACCGCCTGGTTGAACCCATAGATCTTGCGTCCACCACTGATCGGGATCAGCGACACTTCCCGGCGCTGGCCCGGCTCGAACCGGACCGCCGTTCCGGCGGCGATGTCCAGACGCATGCCGCGCGCAGCGTCCCGGTCGAAGTCCAGGGCGGAATTGGCCTCGCCAAAATGATAGTGCGAACCCACCTGCACCGGCCTGTCGCCCGTGTTCGCCACCATCAAGGTGATCGCCTCACGATCGGCATTCAGCGTGATCTCGCCCTCGGCCACGAAGTACTCTCCGGGGATCATGGTGCACTCCTTCTCTTCATCGAGCCTCTTGCAAAACTATTGCGATGAAACGCTGGCGCGGCGGGTCTCATGTTCTGCGTGGGGTTTCGGTCGCCAGAGGCTGCGCATTGGTCGGGAATTGCCGTGCCTCCAGCGCTTGAAGAAGAACATAAGGCGAACATGTCGGGGCCGCGACCAAGTCTCTCCGGTCGCCAGCCTGTCGGAGCGCTTCCTGTCAGGTTTGTGGGTGTCGAAACCGTCCCGTGGGACGGGGCAGCGCGTCAGGGTGGGACGGCGAGGCTCATGCCGCCCGACTGACGCTCAAGGCGGCTGGGCGCCTTCTCTACCGTCTCGCCCTTGCGCGGTCGCCCGCGCTTGCGCTTCGGTCTCTTCGCCAGCTTCGGCGCTGGCGTCTCACGCGCCTCAATTGCCGTCGAGTCCCGGGCGAGGTGACCGACCAGTTCCGGGCCCAAGGCGTCCTTGACCACAACCGCATGCATCTGCGCCGCAAGGTGGGCCTTGGAGAACGCGGCAAAGGCCCGCGAAAACGTCGCCTCGCTCGGTATCGCGCCCACGCGCGCCCAGCCGCA
>JAJDUZ010000029.1 GCA_022826385.1 Silicimonas sp. | reverse complement strand
CCCGATAGTTTCCACACAAATCATCCCGGTTTGCCTCTCCATCGACTGCTCAATGAAAAGGATGTCTACAACCATAGGGGGGGGTCAAATTTGGACGCCGATACCCCCATTAGGGGGTCAAAATTGCACGCTTTTCTACAGCATCGCGTCGCGAACGCATCCGTTCGCTTTTGCAATGGCGCTTTCCATCAACGCGGGCATGTTCATGCCCTCTTCGAAGAACAGGTCGCCGTGGAACTTCAATTCGCTGAAAACCTCGGTGACAACGGTTTTCGACGCAATGTCACCGGCCGAATGTCCGCCCATGCCATCGGCAAGCACAACGATCCCACAATCGTCACCGACAGCAAAATCGGAGACCAGCGAGTCTTCCTGGTAGTCGCGGCTGCCGCGATCAAGCGCCGAGGCAACGTCGAAACGGGGTTCAGGCAATCTCCAGATCATCGTCGTCCTCCCCCTCTTCTTGTTCCGCGTTTTCCCAATTGAAGTCTTTCGAGCACACCGCGACAAAGCGCATGCGCGTCTCACCGATCTCAATCTCGTCGCCGCTCACAAGATCAGAGGTACTCACAACAGGCTTGCCGTTCAGGCGAACGATGTTCGACTTGCCACCATGCCCCAGCAGGAACGTATGCTCTTTGGGGTCATACACGATGGCTGCGTGGTTCTCGCGCGAGATCGCTTCGTCACCGAAGTCGAGCCGAACGGCCTGATCTTCACCGCGACCGATCTCGGACTTGCCGGATTTCAGCGCAAAGCACTCGCCAATGCCGTGACCGCCGGTGACCATGACCACGGCGACCGGGTTCTGGATACGGTTGGTGGCTTCTTTCTTCTCGCCACCGAAGAGATCGACGACAGCGCCGTCAGACCCTTCGAAGCCCATCAGACGGGTCTTGTTCCCGGATGCAGGGCGGCGACGTTTGCGCAGAATTTCAGACGCAGGCGCATCCGCTGCGGGAAGTGCCGGATCTGCGACCGGAGGCTCGACGGCGGCTGGCTCGAGCACCAGCGGCGCTTCGGCCTCGGCCTTTCTTT
The DNA here is from genome assembly GCA_022826385.1 of Silicimonas sp. Classification (GTDB taxonomy): domain Bacteria; phylum Pseudomonadota; class Alphaproteobacteria; order Rhodobacterales; family Rhodobacteraceae; genus JAJDOD01. The sequence goes on along the minus strand of JAJDUZ010000029.1, from coordinate 12,738 downwards.
TCTTTCGGAAGAAGAACATTCACTTACTCCTTGTTAACTCGTTACCCGCGCCCGTCAGCTTATTGCGACAGAGCGGCGAGGTTGAAATCCTCGACCCACATTTCCCCTTCGCGGTCGACTGCAAAGCTGAAGCTGGTGCGTCCAGCTTCCAACTCGCGTTCAAGAATGGATTTGATTGTCACGTCACCCGCGATTTTCTCGCCGGTTGCCATGAAAGCAACGACACGATCCCCGACCTGAAAATTCGAACCGCTCGGCGCGCTCGACACACGTGTCACAACCTCGCCTGCTTCGGTCGACGTCACGAATGCCAAGCCGTTCAGCAGCACCGTTTGTGTCTCGGTTTCAACAGTCAGCGCGCGTTCAATCAGAGCTTCGCCCAATCCGGCGTCCAGACCAAACCAGAGTGTCGCCTCGCCAACGCTGCCGGCAGACGTCTCGTTGATTTGCACAAGAAGCTCGGCATTGGTGGCAGCGGCCTTGCCGTTAACGGACAGAATGCGCGTGCCGACCGTTAGCCAATCGGGTGCGCCATCACTTACGCTTGCAATGACACCGGGCATTTCGTCATCGAGGGTGAATGGCAGACGGGGCGCCACGACCTCCATGACCGATGCCGCGTCCATTGTGCCAAGTTCCATCTCGGTTTCGGCAGCTTCGGGGGCTGCAACCGCGACTTCGGGCTGCGGCGATGCGACGACCGGCGTTTGCGCAGCCTGCGCAAGCAGCCGCATGAACTCGGGGTCTGCATCATCATCGACGGTCACTTCCGGCTCGGATGTCACGGGCGCCGGGACCACGGGCTCTACTTTGGGAGGGGCCAGTGTTTCGACCGGCGCAAGGGCCATCTCGAACGGCAAAGGTGCAGTTTCCGGCTGGTCAACGGGCTCCGGATCAACAGCCGCGACCTCGGTGGGTTCAACAGCCGTCACCTCTGGCGCCGGGCTGAAAGGCGCAGCCTCGACCGGGGCTTCAGCCGTTTCGACCGGCGTTGCGTCCTGCATATCTGGCGCGTCGACGGCCTCCGACGCTTCGGCCGTTTGTTGTGTTTTCGCCAGCGGCGCGGTCTCGTCGGGCGTGGGTGTCCCTGACACGAACAGGACCCCAGCGCCAACCGCAGCCGCAGCCACAGAGCCGCCAAGGATCAGCGGCACCATCGACGTCGACTTCGCAGGCCGGTCCGTGTTGGCCGGACGCCCCGGTGCGGTTTTGGCCGGTGCGTTCCCGCCCATATGGGCCTTCCATTCCTCGGCCGACTGCATCCGCTCTTTCGGCAAGACAGACATCGCTTTGTCGAGCGCGGTGGTGAATGCTTTCGAATACGCCTTGGTCTGTTTGGCCAGTGGGACATACGGATCTGGCTCGCCTGCCGCGAAGGCCGACAAGCGGGTTTGGCTGTCAGGGGGCAACTCGCCCGTGATCAGGTGATAAAAGCTGGCCGCCAGCGAGTAGAGATCGCATGACGGACCTTGCTCGGAGCCAGCGATATAGAATTCCTGCGGCGAGTAGCCGTCTTTCACCACGCGCAGCGCCGAGAGCAGACGGCTGGCCTTTTCATCTTTCGATTCACGCGCCGCGCCGAAGTCGATCAGAACCGGTTCATCGTCCTTACGGATCAGAATGTTGTCCGGCGAGATGTCGCGGTGAAGGATGCCCTTGCCGTGCACATGGGCGATGGCGTCTAGTATCTTCGTCAGAAACTTCTCGATCCGTTCCGGTGTCAGGCTGTCTGGGTCGTCCTTGAGAATCTCAAGCAAATCCTGACCTTCAACGTAATCAAGGGCCATATAAGCCGTGTTGTTTTCTTCGAAGACCTGATGGACACCGACAATGTTGGGGTGGCCCGCCTTGGAAAGGCTGTGCGCTTCCTGGCTGAACAGGCGGGTGATTGATTTCAGCTCTTCCTGATGCGAGCGGGAACGCGGCATCACCGAATGGTTCTGACGGCGGCAGAAATTGCCGGGAAAACACTCCTTGATCACAAGATTCCGGCCAAGGCTGTCAGATGCGAGATACGTAATCCCGAACCCGCCCGCGGCCAAAAAATCCTTGATTGTGTACTGGCCGAGCATCAGCTCGGTCCCTGGCTTCAGCTCGTCGACGAAGTCTTCTTCGTCAACCCCACCCAACTCATCGTTACCATGGGTCATCACACAGTCCTTGCGCACAACACGTACTTTCTCAGGCCTGAACATGGTTGATGAATGCGCCCTCATTAAGATTAACGATTGTTTACATGACGGAAATTCTTGGCCTTTTTGCCTTAATTGCGCCCCAATGCTTGGCGCTGAAAGACGTTGATCGGCACTTATCCAGCCTTGAACGCATCTTTGTCTTTGGAATTGTCGGCTGCGCATGCGCACGCCTGACACACAGATTATTTTATCGTCAAGATTGCTTTACACATCAAATTTCTCCTATAGGTTGTTTATCCGAATTGAGAGGACAGCTGGCCATGGATGGCGATGACGAGGAGGTGCTCGGCACCAAGCCACTATTGGACTTTCCAGTCGTTGGAATAGGTGCTTCTGCCGGAGGTCTTGAGGCTGTCACCGAGATGTTTCGCGAGATCGATCGCGGAACCGGCATGGCCTTCGTTTTGGTCATGCATCTCGACCCGGACCACGAAAGCCTGATGGTCGAACTGCTTGGCCGCAAAATGCATATCGAAGTCAGGCAAATCGCCGACGGCGATGACATCGAAGTCGACTGCCTGCACGTCATCCCCCCCGGCTCGAGCCTCAGCTTGGAAGATGGCAAGTTTCGCCTCGAGTCCTTCAGCGAACCGCGCGGCTTGCGCCGCCCGATCGACAGCTTCTTCATCTCGCTGGCCCATATGCAAGGCCACAAGGCCGCTTGTGTCATACTTTCCGGCACGGGTGCGGACGGCACCGCGGGGATGAGAATTGTCAAGGAATACGGTGGCATCTGCGCCGTTCAGTCACCCGAGGAAGCCCGGTATGACGGGATGCCGTTTTCGGCGATCTCAACAAAACTGGTGGACTTCACCCTTTTCGCGAACTCTGTTGTGCCGCGCATCCGTTCGTTCTTCGACGGCGCTGACCTGAACCGCTTTCCAAGTGAAGAGGAAAGCGAAGAGTTCATGCAGGAGATCACGCGGATCATCCACAAGCAGCTTGGCCACGACTTCTCGGGCTACAAGCGCAGTACATTGCTGAGACGTCTGTTCCGGCGTTTGCAGGTTCTCGAATACAGCAACCCTGAGGATTACATCAAGTTTCTCAAGACAGATGCATCCGAGCAGCAGGCCTTGGCTCAAGATTTCCTGATCAACGTGACCTCGTTCTTCCGCGATCGCGAACACTTCGAGATCATGCGCAAGAAGGTCATCGTACCGCTGATCCAGAATGCCGAAGCATCAGACGAAGTCAGGGTTTGGGTGCCCGGCTGTTCAAGCGGTCAGGAAGCCTATTCGATTGCAATGATGATCGATGAAACCTGCGAGGAACTGAAAAACCGCCCGCTGGTTCAGATATTTGCCACCGACATTGACGCCACGATGATCACCCAGGCCCGAAAGGGTCAGTATACGGTGTCCTCTTTCAACGAGTTGCCGAAGAAGTATCAGGATCGGTACACCAGCGGACTGGACGGCAAATTCGAAATCATCAAGAAAATCCGAGAGATGGTCCGGTTCTCGGTACACAGCATCATCCAGGACCCCCCATTTTCGAAGATCGACCTGATCAGCTGCCGCAACTTGTTGATCTACCTTGGTGAAGACCTGCAGAAAGAACTGTTCCCGCTGATGCATTTCAGTCTGAAACCAGGCGGAACACTGTTTCTGGGCAACTCCGAGAATGTCACTCGCCGCGGCGAACTGTTCTCGACGATCGACCAGCGCGCCCGGCTGTTCAGACGCCAGAATCTGGACAAGCGGCTGCAAATCCATCTTCCGCTTGGCTCCCGGAACCGTGGCATCACGACAACCAAGAGCCCGAACAGGCTAACCAAGGAACTGGATTTCCCACGGCATCGCAGTCTCGATGCCAGCAACCTGACGATCTACGAGCAATACGCACCACCTTTTGTGCGCGTGTCGCATGATGGTCGAATCCTTGATAGCTCGGGGGACCTGAGCCTGTTCCTTATGTCGCGTCCGGGAGAAGAGCGCGACTTGGGCTCCCTTGCGCGCAGTGAAGTTCGAAATCTGGTGCTGCCGTTGGTCTCGGACGCATTGCACGAAGATCGCCGGCGCGCGCTCAAGGACGTCGAAGTCAGTTCGCCCTTCGGGATCATCAATGCGGACATCATTGCGCATCCGATGAAAGACGAGACGGTGGCCGTGATCTTTCTTGTGAAAGATCGCCTGAAGCCGGTCATTGACGAATACGAGCACTTCCCGGTGACACAGGATCGCCGGATCTCGGATTTGCAGGAAGAGCTGCAGGCGAACCGTCTGCTTCTGAAAAGCAAGATCGAAGAGATCGAAACAGCCAACGAAGAGCTCAAGAGTTCGAACGAAGAAATGATGTCGATGAACGAAGAGCTTCAATCGGCAAACGAGGAACTGACGACCGCGAACGAGGAACTGAAAAACAAGATCGACGAACTGACACTGGCCAATGCCGATCTTGATAACTTCCTGAAGTCGGCTGACCTTGCAATGGTCGTTCTCGACCGTTCGCTGCGCATTCGTCACGTCACCAGCGCCGCGCGGCGCATCATGCCGATCAAGCATTCGGACCAAGGCAGATCACTTGGCGAATTCAACGTGGCGTTTGGCTCGCTTGATTTGCTGGACGAAATTCGTCGCGTGATCGTTTCGGGTGAGCCAGCCGAACACACGACTGACATGGACGAGGAAGGGCGCGCGTTTTTCGTTCGGATAACGCCGTACTTCTTTGCGGAAAGCACAGTCGAAGGCGCTTCTGTGACCGTGGTCGATATCTCCAGCGAAGTCGAACTGCGCCACAACTTGTTCGTCGAATCCGAGCGCGTGAAATTGGCGCTGAAAGCAGGCGGCATCGGCTTTGCCGAGATTGATGTCGAGCGCGAGGATGTCACGATTGACGCCGAACTGGCCCGCAAATTTGAACTGGGCGGCGCGGATGTCGTTCCGATGGCAGACATCGAAGCGGCCATTGTCGAGGAAGATCGAACGGCCTTCCGCAACGGTTTCGACCAAGCAATCGAAAGCGGCGAAGAATACGATCTCGACTTTCGCATAAGACCGAACAGCGGGTCCGAAATGTGGATCCGTTCGCGTGGTATTCCACGTGTGTCGGTCGACGGGCGCAAGCAAGTCATTGCCGCCATGCTGGACGTTACGGCGACCAAGAGCGCGCTTACGCTGCAAGAAACTCTGGTCAGCGAGTTGAGCCACCGGATCAAGAACCTGTTCTCGGTCATCAGCGCGCTTGTTCAGTCGGCACCGAAGTCGAGCGACGCGGTTACAAGTTTCGCCGACGAACTGGTCGGCCGTATCGTTGCGTTGGGCCGGGCCTATGACTTGGTAAAGCAGAAGAACATGGCGGATGGCGTGGAACTCGTTGATCTGTTGCGATCAACTTTGAAACCGCATTTCTCCGAGCAGAAGTTTATCCTGGACGGGCCTGCTATCGAAGTCGACGAAAGCTGCATTACCACGTTCACGCTGGTTCTGCACGAGCTTGCCACCAATGCGGTAAAACACGGCGCACTCAGTCAGCCAGACGGACAGATCAGGATCGCCTGGGAAAGAGGTGAAGATCAAAGAGTTGCGATCAAGTGGAAGGAATCGTGGCCCGGCTTCACGAATGACGTAGACGCATCCGGTTTTGGCACAAGACTTGTCGAAATGGGCATGATTCAGTTGCATGGCGACTTTAACCGAACCTACGATCCAGACGGCGCGAACATTGAAATGGCAGTGAAGATTGAACCCGAGCGGGGCCACAAATGAACAGAGACACGCCGGGCGTCCAAAATCTTTCAATACTGATTGTAGAAGACGAAGTATTTATTGCGCATTCACTCAAGAAGTTCCTCGACGATACCGGCGCTTCGCATGTCGTAACCGCCAGCACCTTGTGCGAAGCAAAGGGGTGCCTTGAGGCGGCGGACTATGATGCCACGATACTCGATGTTCGGCTGCCAGACGGGGAAGCCTATGATCTTGCGGCAGAGCTCGTCGAGCAGGACGTTCCGGTCGTCATTCACTCGGGCCACGCCACGTCGCAACGCAATGGCCGCCTCTCTCGCGTGGTGTTCTGCTCGAAGCCCGCTACTCCGGAAGAAATACTTCTTGCAATCGGAGAAGCCCGCGCGCGCATCTCCTGAACAGAAAAGGGGACGTCCAACCCAGTGCTGCGATTTGCTGCAAGCTAGCGGACGATCACCACCGACTGCTGCGCATGCCGCGCGACCTTTGCGGCATTGGGCCCGACAAGATAGTCTCGCAGTTCCGGTCGGTGTGACCCGATAATGATCAACTCGGCATGCAACGCGTCAGCTGTCCGAATGATGCTGTCGTAAATCGAGCCTACCACGACGTGAAGCTCAGCTTCGGGCAGGTGCTCGCTCAGGAACCTGTTCATCGAATCTTGCGTGGCGCGCATGACCTTGTCGGAGTGTTCCGGGCCAAGCGCAGCGCCCACGATCGCCATACCACTATCCGGCACGACCGTGATCGCGTGAAGCTTGGCGCCTGTTGCCTTGGCAAGGAGGGCAGCCTGCGCCGCAACTTTCTTGGCTCCGGCTTCATCGTTGGCGTCGATTGCGGCGAGAATTATCTTGGTCATCGATCCCTCCTCAGAACGCCGGCTGCTTTGCGCGCGGGCGCTGGATCAGAACAAGCCCCGCTAACAAAAGCAATGCAGGGATGAAGAACAGCTCTTTTGGCAGCCGCTCGTTCTCGACCTGAACCGATGTCACAATGACAGGATCATCGGCATAATAGTCAAACTCCTGCCCGCTGACGGCTTGCAAGGCTTCGCCCCCGCCAAACGGTTCTTCCAGCAAGAGCATGCCATCCTGTTCCATCGTCATCAGCCCTTGAGACGATAGAGTCTCGGAGCCGGCCGAAGGCAGGACAATCGTGACCGGTCGCACTTCCAGCGTATCAAAGTCGGGACCCTGTACGGTCATCCGGATGTCCTTGCCGTCCGGTGTGCTGTCGATCAGTTGCTGGATCTCGGCCCCGGTCGCCGTGGTGTATTTGTCGCTGACCTGATCGAGGAAGAAGTCGGGTCGGAACAGCATGAACGCGATGAAGAGAAGCGCGACGGTCTCCCATAGTCTGTTTTTGGCGATGAAATACCCTTGGGTCGCAGCCGCGAACAGCAGCATGGCAATGAGTGATATGAAGAAGACCAGGATTGCCTTGGCGAACCCCACATCGATCAACAAGAGGTCCGTGTTGAAGATGAAAAGGAACGGCAGAAGTGCGGTTCGGATGTCATACGCAAAACCTTGCACGCCGGTCTTGATCGGGTCCCCTCGACTGATCGCGGCCGCGGCATAGGCCGCAAGGCCCACCGGTGGCGTATCGTCGGCAAGGATACCGAAATAGAAGACGAACATATGCACCGCGATCAACGGCACGATCAGACCTGATTGCGCGCCGACACTGACAATAACGGGTGCCATAAGCGACGAGACCACGATGTAGTTCGCGGTGGTCGGCAACCCCATCCCAAGGATCAGGGACAGAATGGCAACGAGTATGAGCAGGATCATCAGATTGCCGCCCGAGATCACCTCGATCACCTGGCCGATGACCTGGTGTGCGCCGGTCAGGCTGATGGTGCCGACGATGATGCCAGCCGCACCCGTCGCAACACCGATTCCGATCATGTTGCGCGCGCCAAGGATCAATCCGTTCACGAAATCCGCCCAACCGTTCATGATCGGTGCCATGCCGCGATCCGCCTCGGACCGGGCCGATTGACCACGGAAGAAGGCTTTCAAGGGCCTGTGTGTCAGGGCGACGATGATCATGAAGATCGTGGCCCAAAATGCGGACAGGGCCGGAGACAGACGTTCGAGGCTTTCGGTCCGCACCATCAGGTTCCAGACAAGAATGAAGATCGGCAGGGCGAAATAGGCGCCACCAAGAAGGGTCGGCGTCAGGCGGGGCGCCTCAAGTTCACCCTCCGGGTCGTCCATCTCGATGTCCGGGAACCGCGAGGCAACATAGACAAGGGCAACATAGATCACGCCGACCAGCGCCACGGCGGCATAGATGCTGTCGCCCATGATCGGATCCATGATCATGCGGAAGCCGATCATCAGGAAGGTGCAAATGCCAAGGAAGATGAAACCGCTCAACATCAACGTCAGGATCAGAATCGGTCCAATGTGACGCCCGGCCTTCTTGAGGCCCTTCATCTCCATCTTCAAAGCTTCGAGATGCACAATGTAGAGCAGTGCGATGTAAGAAATAACCGCCGGCAGGAAGGCGTGTTTGACGACGTCGATGTAAGGAATGTTGACGTATTCCACCATCAGGAAGGCCGCGGCTCCCATGACGGGTGGCGTCAGCTGACCATTGGTGGAGGAGGCAACCTCGACCGCCCCCGCCTTTTCGGCTGGAAAGCCGATGCGTTTCATCAGCGGGATTGTGAAGGTGCCGGTCGTCACGGTGTTGGCGATTGACGAGCCCGAGATCATGCCCGTCATCATCGATGACAGGACCGAGGCCTTTGCCGGTCCACCGCGAAGCGCGCCAAGCAGCGCGATGGCCACTTTGATGAACCAGTTGCCGCCGCCCGCGCGATCAAGAAGCGCGCCGAACAGCACAAAGAGGAAGATCATCGTCGTCGACACACCAAGTGCCACACCGAAGACGCCTTCGGTCTGCATCCAGTAATGCCCAAGCGCCTTGGTCAGCGACGCGCCGCCATAGTTCGTTATGTTGCGCGCCCATTCCGAGTAGCCGCCGAAAAAGGCGAACGCGATAAAGCAGGACGCAATGATCACCAACGGCAAACCAAGCGATCGATAGACCGCGACCATGAGAACGCTCATGCCGATCGCTGAAACGACAACATCCGTCGTCGTCCAAAGCCCAGGGCGGTCAGCGATCTGAAAGCGGAAGACAACAAGATAGAGACAGGCCCCAACGCCCAAGGCCACAAGGGCCCAATCATACGCCGGGATTCGGGTCTTGGGCGATCCTTTGAACAGCGGAAAGGCCAGCGTTGCCAGCATAATGGCGAAGGCGAGGTGCACGAAGCGTGCTTGCGCGACGATATTCGCGAGAATGCCAATTCCGGTGGCCTGGGCCAAAACGCCGGGCAGTTTCGAGGCGATATACAACTGAAACAGCGACCAGACGATGCAGGTGCCGACAATCAGCTTGGCTTGCCATTCAATGCTTGGATTGCGGGCGCCGGTATCGGCCTCGGCGACCATATCATCGGCGGAACGTTCTGCGTCTACGGTCAACTTGTCCCCTCCTATCCCCGTGCCAAATTCATGAGACCGAATTTGGAAGGAAAATTTTCTTTGTTTTTAAAGCCCCAAAAGGCAACGCGCCCGAGGTGGCCCCGGGCGCGTTCAAACCTGATTAGTTCATCAGGCCCAGTTCTTTATAGGCTTTTTCAGCTCCCGGATGAATCGGGGCGGAAAGTCCATCCTTCACCATCTCGGCGGGGTCGAGATTGGCGAAAGCCGGGTGCAGTGCCTTGAAGTCGTCAATGTTCTCCATGACCGACTTGGCAACCACATAGACAACGTCTTCCGAGACCGCTGCCGAGGTCACAAAAGTTGCGCCGACACCGAAGGTCGTGGTGTCCTGATCGTTCCCGGCATACATGCCAGCCGGGATGCTCGCGACGCGGTAATAGGGGTTGTCGGCGACAAGTTTGTCGATCGGCTCACCTACTACGTCGACCAGCTTCACATCACAGGTGGTCGTGGCTTCCTTGATGGCTGCCGCCGGGTGACCGATCGTGTAGATCATCGCATCGATATTGCCATCGCAAAGCTGCTTGGCCATTTCCGAGCCCTTGTATTCGGTCGCCAGAGCCAGATCGCCCATGCCAATGCCGAACGCGTCCATGACGACTTCCATCGTTGCGCGCTGGCCCGATCCCGGGTTGCCAACGTTGACGCGCTTGCCCTTGATGCCCTCGAAGCTCTCGATGCCGCTATCGGCGCGCACCAGCAACGTGAAGGGTTCCGGGTGAACCGAGAAGACCGCACGGACATCCGGGAACGGATTGTCGGCGAACTTCGACGTGCCATTGAAGGCATGGTACTGCCAGTCAGACTGAGCGACGCCAAATTCAAGCTCGCCAGCCTTGATCGTGTTGATGTTGTAAACCGAACCGCCTGTTGATTCCACGGCGCAGCGAATGCCGTGCTCTTTGCGCGACTTGTTCACCAGACGGCAAATGGCTCCACCGGTGGGGTAGTACACACCCGTGACACCACCCGTGCCGATCGAGATGAATTCCTGGGCCGAAGCCGCTCCGGACATGCCGATGGCGGCCGCGATCCCTAAAACGAGACTTTTCATTGAAGTACTCCCTGGTTTGTATTTTTCCCTCTTCTTAAAGTGAAGAGTGACCGGCATAGTAGAGCGGCATCATCGCGTTCTTGCAAGAACCGAAGGCAAATATGACGTCACGCCAAGGATTTTCCCCGTTGTCGCATGTCTTTCCACGTCACACTCGCAGCCTGCCCCCCCGTGTCTCGCACGGCAAAGGCGCCTATCTTTTTGACGAATCCGGCAAGGCCTATCTCGACGGATCGGGCGGTGCGGCCGTGTCGTGCCTTGGTCATGGCGACCCGCATATCGAGGCTGCGATCAAAGCACAGATCGACAAAGTCGCCTTCGCGCATACCGGTTTCTTCACATCTGATCCCGCCGAGGCTCTGGCAGAGCGACTTATCGATCTGGCTCCGGAAGGTTTGGACCGCGTCTACTTCGTGTCGGGCGGCTCCGAGGCCATGGAAGCCGCGTTGAAACTCGCGCGACAGTACTACCTTGAGATCGGCCAGCCGGAACGACGCCACGTGATCGCCCGAAAGCAGAGCTATCACGGGAACACTCTGGGAGCGCTGGCAACAGGCGGCAATGCGTGGCGACGAGAACCATTTCAGCCTTTGTTGATCGACATTTCACATGTCGCACCGTGCTATGAGTATCGGGGCCGGGCCGAGCATGAAACGACCGAGACCTATGTGGATCGACTGATTGCCGAACTCGAAAGCGAAATTGAGCGCCTCGGGCCAGAAAGCGTGATGGCCTTCGTTGCGGAACCTGTTGTGGGTGCAACACTTGGCGCTGTGCCCGCCGTAGACGGGTATTTCAAGCACGTCAGAGAGGTTTGTGACCAGCACGGCATCCTGCTGATACTTGATGAAGTCATGTGCGGAATGGGACGAACGGGGACACTCTTTGCGTCGGAAGCCGAAGGCGTGGCTCCCGATATCTGTGCCATCGCAAAAGGTCTGGGAGCCGGCTATCAACCGATCGGGGCGATGCTGTGTACTGCCGCCATCTATGAGGCTGTCGCCGAAGGTTCCGGCTTTTTTCAGCACGGACACACCTATATGGCCCACCCCACGGCCTGTTCAGCAGGATTGGCCGTGATCGAGCGATTGATCGACGACGATGTCTTGTCACGCGTCAAACCGGTCGGGGCAGAGTTGACCCAAGCTTTGCAGGAAAGGTTCGCCCAGTCACCGCATGTTGGAGACATCAGGGGCCGAGGGCTTTTCATCGGGCTGGAACTCGTCAAGGACCGGGAACACAAGACACCGTTCGACCCGAAAGACACCGTCCATGCGAAGATCAAAAAGGCGGCCTTCGACGCCGGGCTCATCTGCTATCCGATGGGCGGCTGTATCGATGGGAAACTCGGCGACCATGTGCTGCTGGCGCCGCCCTTCACGCTCACTTCGGCTCAGGTTGGTGAGCTGGCGGAAAAGCTCGGTGGAGCGATTGACCAAGTGTTGGGCTGAGTTGGGTGTGACCGTTCCTGTCTAGCTCGGCCTAGCTGCTTCTGAACACGACAGTTTTTTGGTTGCGGGGGTAGGATTTGAACCTACGACCTTCAGGTTATGAGCCTGACGAGCTACCGGGCTGCTCCACCCCGCGCCAAAGTCCGACCTACTTATTGCGAGTCGTTTTTGACCGCAAGGGGGTGTTGAGGAAGTTGTTACATTTCCTGCCCCGGAAAACCTGTGCTAGAGCCTAAATCTATGTTCCTGCGTGGTTTTCTCTTGCTTGTAACGTTTGTCAGCCTCTCGGTCGCCGCGACGATGTATTTCGGCAACGAGGTGCTGATCGCGTTGGGGTTGATCCTCACGCAAATCAAGGTGCTTGCAAAGAAACTGGTCGGGATTGAACTGCCCGCCATTCTCGCTTGGTTGAAGCTGCAGGGGTCGGCATTTTTCCGGATCGAGCTTTTGAAACGCTGGCTGATGACCACGGTTCTGCCGCTGTTGATCGGGCGGGCGGCACTGAGAAGAATTGCTGCCTTTACAGTCCGTTACCGGCGCGCGGTCCGCCTGAGATACATGCGGTTGTTGCGCTGGTATCGGCGATTGGGCACATGGGAGAAGGTTCTTTCGGCACTGATCATATTGGCCGCGACTGTGGCGCTTTCGGTCACGTCGCTTGGGCTTTGGTTGATCCTGTTCTCTGAGCCTCTTGCAAAACTATTGCGATGAAGCGCTGGCGCGGCGGGTCTCATGTTCTGCGTGGGGTTTCGGTCGCCAGAGGCCGCGCATTGGTCGGGAATTGCCATGCCTCCAGCGCTTGAAGAAGAACATAAGGCGAAC
>JAJDUZ010000048.1 GCA_022826385.1 Silicimonas sp. | reverse complement strand
ACGCCCTCATTCAAATCCGATTGTTCAACCTCAGCGGGTACACCAAATGGGTGAGCCAAATCCAGTCCCTCCAACAGATATTCTCAACTTCACAACAACAGCTTAACCGATGCTGCCAGAACGCCAACTGCGGAATTTAGGATGAATGACCCGGAACCTTAAGGAATTCGTTAACCAGAAAGCGAACCTTGCGGCGGGGTTCGAAGGCGACGGGGCGCGACATGTCGCCGTGCTGCTGGCGCACTACAATGGTGGCCCGCTGCTGGCCGAGCAGTTGGAAAGCTTGGCTGCGCAGACCCATCGCGACTGGTCTCTGATCTTGTCCGATGACGGCAGCACAGGCACCTGGATTGAAACGGTTGCCGACTTCACCAATGCGCACCCCCAGCGACCGATCTGGTTGCAAAACGGTCCGCGGAAAGGGTTCGTCAGAAACTTCCTGTCATTGATCGAGGCGGCCGGCCCGACGGTGCCCTATGCCGCCTTTTGCGACCAGGACGATGTCTGGCTGCCCGGCAAGCTGTCGCGCGCGGTTGCCGCGCTTGAGCGTGTGCGCCCCGGGCAGGCGGCGCTGTACTGTGGACGCACCTTGGTCTGCGACCGCGATCTGCGGCCGCTCGGGCCGTCGCCCCTGTTTCTCCGGCCGCCCAGCTTCGCGAATGCGTTGGTCCAGAATATCGGCGGCGGCAACACCATGGTGTTGAATCGCGCTGCTCTGGACGTGCTGCAAGACACTGCGCGCCACGCCACGCAGGTCATAGCACATGACTGGTGGGCGTATCAGATCGTGACCGGCACCGGCGGGCGCGTGATCTTTGACCCGCACCCGACCGTTCTCTACCGCCAGCACGGGCTGAACCAAATCGGTGCCAATGCAACTTGGCACGCCCGCGCGAAACGCATCGGGCTGTTGCTGCGAAACCGTTACAAAGGCTGGAACGACGCCCAGACCGCGGCGCTTGCGCGGGCCGCACACTGGCTGACGCCGGAAGCCCGATCCTGCCTGAAGTCTTTCGAAAAGGCGCGCACAGGACATATCGCTGCGCGGATCACAGCCTTGCGTCAAGCCGGTGTCTATCGGCAAACGCCCGAGGGGCAATGTGCACTCTGGCTCGCAGCCACTCTGAATAAACTCTGACCCGACGCGGCCCGGAACGACCGCAAACCCGAAGTCCGCCAACGTGCTGCGACGAATTCAGGCCGCAAGACGCAGGTCTTCACCTCGCTCTTTCGTCGCGCGCTTCGTTGCCCGGCTTTTGATCTGCTTTGCCCGAGGAAATGGAGACAAGCGCTCGCATGTGCGCCAAAGGATCATAAGGTCGAGCCAGACACTGCGCCGCTGCAGATAGATCTCGTCGATCCGCAATTTTCGGGGCAGACAATTGGCAAGATACATTGCTTCGGCTTCTTCCGATGTCCGGCAGCGCGACAACAAACGCTCTTCGCGCCGGTGCAGCATGACGGTCGACAGGCCAGTGATGCCCGGGCGGGCCGCCTCCAGCAAGGCGCGATACCTGGTCGGGCAGGCTTCGACATGACGGCGCAACGGCGGGCGTGGGCCGATGAACCCGATATCGCCACGCAAAACGTTGAAGATTTGTGGCAACTCGTCGAGACGCGTCCGCCGCAGAAACTGGCCGACAGGTGTCACCCGCCGCTTCTGGTGTCCCCCAAGAACCTGTTCCCGCGTTCCATCCTGATGCGGCATCGTGCGGATCTTGTAGAGCCGGAAGGACGTATCAGCGTCGCGCATCCGTTCGGAGGTATAGAAGAACGGGCGTCCCTGCAAAAGAATGACGACGACAAAGAGCGGCGCAAGAACGACCAGCACAAAGGGCAATATCAGCACTGCGATTGCTTGCGACAAAATCTTGGATCTCGGAGCCATGCCACACTTTTCACGCTGTTTCATCCGGCGTCAGCTTGGCGCAAACCTGTAAGAATACTCTTATGAGAACCCGGTTTTGCCGTGCATGGTAAACGGCGCTTTAATACCCCCACGCCTAAACAAGCGGAATGACATTGGATCATTTTACAGCGTTGCCCCGACAGTCGCGCAGCGTCTGGGCCAGCCTTGTTGCCAGACATTGTGCAGAAAGCCTGTCCGGGCAGCCGCATGTCCGCGCGCGCATGGCGGGCTGGGCCTTTGCCTTGCGGTCCCTTTGGCGCGAACGGCACGACATCCTTACGTTTCTGCGCACCGGCGATGCCGGTTTGGCGCAAGATCTGCGGCGGCGTTTCGGCCTTGGCGCGCCATTGCCCAAGGTGCACTTGATCCCTGAGACGCTGTTCAAGGCAGATTGCGCACGATCTGTGCCCGAGCCGGCCAGCGTCATCATCCCGGTTTTCAACGCCCCCGCGATGGTCGACCGCTTGCTGGCCCATCTGCCTGCAACATTGCAAGAAGACCAACATGTTATCCTTGTGGATGACGGTTCCGACGCCCCGGAAATTCCGCTGATCCTCGACCGTTTCGAGTGCCGTTGGTCGAACACGACGCGATTGCGCCATCCGCAAAACCGCGGCTTCGTGGCCGCCGTGAATGCGGCGCTTCAACATGTCCCCGCAGCCGATCATGCCGTTCTGCTCAACTCTGACACGGTGCCGCCGCCAGACTGGTTGCCAAGGTTGCTTGACCCGTTTCAGGCGTCGGCTTCGGTGGCTTCGGTAACCCCATTGTCAAACAATGCCGAGATCCTTTCGGTGCCGCGGCCGGGGATCGAGGGCCGGGTCGACCCCGACTTCGTGCTGCGTATCGACGCTGTTGCCGCAAGGCTGGGACCGCGACCTGTCGCCTTGCCGACAGGCATCGGGTTTTGCATGGCAATGCGGCGCGAATTTCTCGACCGGGTTGGCGGATTTGATCCTGCATTTGGTCGCGGCTATGGCGAGGAGGTCGACTGGTGCCAGCGGGCACAGGCCATCGGCGGCGTGCACGCGGCGGCGACGAACCTCTTTGTCGGTCACGAGGGCGGCGCCAGCTTTGGCGCACATGAAAGGCGCACAGGTATGGCTGCGGCCAACCGTCGGATCAACGCGCGTTACCCGTTGTTTCCGACATCGGTCCTGAACTGGGAGCAGCAAGACCCGGTCGCACCCGAGCGCCTTGCGATGGCCGTTGCATGGGTCGCCGCCACGGCCCAAGACGCCGTGCCGATCTATGTCGCGCATTCGCTGGGCGGCGGAGCCGAGATGGCGCTGCAATCCGAAATCAGGTCGGCCTTGGGCTGTGGCAGCCCCGCGGTTGTTCTTCTTCGTGTTGGCGGCCCGTCGGCTTGGCGGGTCGAGCTTTGTGGGGAACAGTTCTCGCTTGCCGGCGACGTTTCGAACGCAGTGCTGATGCACGAATTGCTTGCACCGCTTGCCGATCGTCACGTGATCTATTCCTGTGGCGTTGGAGCTTTGAAACCCGAACAGCTGCCGGATGTGCTTTTGAAGCTCGCGGACGGTCACCAGCTGACAGTTCGTCTGCATGACTTCTTTGTCGTCAGCCCGTCATGGAACCTTCTGGACAGTGACGGTCACTATCGCGGCATTCCCAAACTGGATGAGACGGACCCGGCGCACGCCCTTCCCGCTGCCGGGATCTCGCACCGTGCATGGCGCGAGCGCTGGCGACAAGTGATTGATGCGGCTGACGAGGTCAGCGTGTTCGCGCCGTCCGGCAAACGGCTGATCGAAGCCGCCTATGCTGAAGCGGTCGGAAAAGTGAGGCTTCGCCCGCATCGTCTCGATCGGTTACCCAACCGGTTGCCAATTGGCGGACAAGCCCTTGGGGTTCTGGGCGGCATCAATCAGGCGAAAGGCGGTGCCGTGCTGGAACGACTTGGCCAGACCTTCCGACGCAAAATCGTCGTCATAGGCGATATGGACAGACAATTCCGCCTGCTGCTGCCGCATTCGGTTCTCGGGCGTTACGACCAAGGCGATATCGGCAAACTGGCCCGCCAGCATGACATCGGGGCCTGGTTCATTCCCTCAATCTGGCCCGAGACCTTTTCCTTCGCGACCCACGAGGCGCTTGCAACCGGCCTCCCGGTGGCCTGTTTTGATTTCGGCGCGCAGGCGGAAGCCGTAGGCGCACAGCCAAACGGACAGGTTATTGATGTCAGTCCCGACGACACCGCCGGGATCGAGGCGCACTTGCATGCCTTGTTCGAGCGCTGATCACTCGGCTGCGGTTCCTGCCTGCGCTGCCCCGGTCGCATAGCCGAAAAACCGCGCATACTCCGAGGCCAGCAACCGGACTCTCAACGCGTCGGCTTCGGGCGACGCAAAAGCTGCGGACACAACACTCGCATAAGGTTTGGTCCGACTGATATTGTCGTGCAGCAAAGGGCCAACATCTTCGATGGACAGGGCCGTGAACACGTCCGCCAGACCATCTTCCAGATCCTCATAGCGAAGAATTGCAATGTCGGCGCGGGGCAGTTGCGCCGTCCAAATCCGGCCTGCCCTGTCGAGATCTGCGAGGCCCAGCGCGAAGCACTTCTGGAAATGCTCTTCGAACCAGGTCAACGGGCGCAACGATAGGAAGAAGAGCTTGCGGACGATCGGTGCGATGTCCGCACCGAAGGGTTCCAGCATCCCGCGTCCTCCGACATCGTTGAAAAGGCGCACGGTTTTCTCGGTGCCGCCGAGCTCGTCAATCAGGGTCACAATGCGGGCCAGCACTGCGACCAAACCCTGGCGCATTGTTTCGGCGTCGTCGTCCGAAGCGCCTCCGATCGCGGCTGCATACTCCAGCAGGTCCGTGCGATAACCCGTGATGTCCTGAAGAATGCCCGACCTCAGCCAGTCCAGTGGCTCGCGGCTGAGCGATATCACCTTGAGCCGATGGGCCGTATGCCCCGCCAGCACCCGATTCATGCGATAGGTCAGATCGACATTGGCCAGCAGCTGACCGCGAAGATGCTCGTGGAAATAGGCGCTTGTCGACTTGTCGACGGCAATCGGAATGATACGGGTCAGTGCGCTTTCGCCCAGGAAATGGCTTTGATGCACGTCAAGGTTCGGGTTCCTCTTCAAAGTGTTGACCAACGACGTGCTGGCGACCTTTCCGAACTGATACACGACAGTCAGCGTTTTCTCGTCAGTGGTCATTCACGGGTGCTCCAAATAATCGGTTTCGGCGGCGAGCCACCCAAGAAAGCCGTCACCGACGGCCCTTGGGTTCGGAAAGGCCGCGCGCAGGTCCTTGCGGTCCCGATAGAGACGTCGCGCCGGGTCGGGGATTGGCGTGCCATCGTCAAAGGTCTTATAGAACCAGTAGCCCTCGGGAATACGGGCATCCGTCGCTTCTGCAACTGCATTGCGATACCAGCGCCAGACCTCGTAGACCTCTGTGTTGTCCTGCGCATAGCGGTGGGTCATCGTGTCGCCAATCGGGCCCAACTTGGTGAAGTGATAAAACTTCAACGGCTCGCCATTGACGCGGATCTGACCATCCTCTCCTATGCTCAGGTGTCGCTGGCTGAGGTTCCAGCTGGCCACGTTGCATCCGGGATCGCGGTGAATGTGAACATTCTCGAAGAAGCACGGTACCAGATCGCACCATTTCTGATCGACGAAGACGCCCATGTCCCTGCGGTCGTGGCACCAGTCTCGCAATCGGTCATCCCACCATTCGACGAACCGACGCCCGTCGCCCCGATTGGCCAGAGCGATGAAACCCAGGTTGTAGGCGCCGTGAGACAGCGAGGTGATTTCGTTGTCGAGGATCGCCCGCCGCGCATCGCGCGGCTCGGGTGCGATCTGGTGCGGCGTCAAAACGATATCTGCCGCGTCCAGAAGATCAACGACCTCGTCCATCCGGTTGAACACCGCGATGTCGGGATCAAAATAGATCAGCTTCTCGCAATCACCGACATCAAGGATATGCCGCGCGGCCGCACCTTTGACCGCAGTACAGGCCTCGACGACAGTGTGGCCGAACAGCCATGCGTCGATGTCCTCACCGAACAGATCCTGAACGGTAACAACCTTGTCGAACCCGTCCGCGCGCCAGTCATTGACCAGATTGTCTGGCGGCAGGTCGGTGATCACCGCCCAAAGCACCCATTCGGGGTGCAAGCGGCGCAGACCGTCGGCCAGAACGCGTGCCCGGTTCAAATAGCTGTAAGAAAAACTGGTGAAGACATGCACCGTCATGCGTTCACCTTCTCGTCAAGCAAATCAAGCGTCATACCGCTGAAGCGCGCGTCAAGACCGCCAGAGCGCCGCGCGGCGCGCGCTTTCAGGGCGAGATCGCGCAAACCGCCGCATTTTGCCAGTTCAAACAGCTCTTCGGTGGTCTCAAGCACCACCCCCATTTGAAGGTCTGAAACAGTTGAGGCAACGTTGCCGGAGCCCGCATTCGTGACGACATAAGCCCCGCCCCCCAGCGCCTCGAAACATGAGAAAGAAAAGGTCTCTCGCCACGAGGCCCAGTGCAATACGATGTCGACCGCATGCGCCTCGATCGCGCGCATCGTGCTTGATGGATCATCCCCGCGCACCAGCGTTGGCACATGCGCAATCCCGTCGGCGGTCGGGGTCTTGGTGCCGAAAAAAAGGAACTCATAGTCTGGGTTTGCAGCAAGGCGACGCTGCAATTCAGTAAAAACAGGCCAACCCTTGTGCGGAGCCGGCGTGCCGATGAACCCTATTCGGACGCGGGCATCAGACGGCGCTTCGATGCTTGGGGGCCGCGCCTTTGGCGTCAGCGTCACATGGGGGTGCAAAACCGAGCCAGAGCAGGTCAGATCCGAGCGACCCTTCCAGAAGTCAAAGGCGACCTCGGACGGCGTGACAACGGTGACATCAAGTGCCTCGAAGAGGGCTCTAACACGCTCCAACTGTTCCCGCCGCGCCTTGCCGAACAGGCAAATGCCACAGGCATTGGAGTCGACCGCCGGGACGTTGCAGGGCGAGACATTGTTCCGCTGCAGGGCATAGCTGGTGCACAGCGTAAAGTAATCGTGCAACCAGAAATGCGCGCGCTTAATTTTCAGCGCTTTGGCGAGGGCCACAACGGCTTCCGGCGTATGGCCCGCCAGATGGTGAATGATCAACGCACCCCCGCCGCTTTGAACTTGCAGGCGCGGAAGCGCCGCAACGACACTGGAGGCGCGCGCCAAGCCAAGCGTTTCTCCGTTCAGAACAAGGCCGAGGATCGGATCAGCGTCACGATCGGCGAGCTTCGGCAGCGGCTGCCACGGATGCAGGTTGAGGTAATCAAGGCCGCGAGACACAGCGTCCCGAGCCTCAATCTCGATGCAGAGTTGGACGCCGCCCGGTGTCTTGCGATAGTCGTCATGCCCAAGCGACACCGCCAGCCCCGCCGTTTGACGTGCCGCTTCGATCGCGGTCACCAAGGCGTCGCCGGCAAGCAAGGGCGGCGGGGTATCCTTGCGGAGCCATGGCGCACAATGCGCCTCGAAATTGGTCTGGCGCGCCTGGATCGCGTACCGCCATCCGCCCGGATGCATGGGCAACCGCCCTTCGGCCTGCCCCGCAATCAGGAAATGCCAGAAGGGGTTCACACCTTTGTCCCGGATGTCGGGATTGGTCAGCAGATAATAGCGTGTGGAAAAATCCGGCGAAGGATCCGCCCCGTCTCGCCATCCAAAGCGACAGTAATGTTCGGCCGCCGTCAGTCCGGACGCTTCGAAACGGGGCTTCTCCTTCGCATAGAACACAGCGTCAACATGCTGGTCGACAAGGGCGATCTCGGCCTCGGACGGCATGTCACCGTCATCCATCCCGGCCTCTCCATGCCCTGACTGAATGAAGTGCAACAACGGGTTCGTTCCGCTTAGGGCCAACTTGGGATGTGCGGCGAGGTATTCCGCCGTCGAGAAACTGGGGCTGGGATCGCGCCCTTCGCGCCAGCCGTATTTGGCGTAGTGAAACGGCGGTTCGATCCCCGCTGCGGCAACATCCGCGTTATTCTCGAGATAGAATTCGGTGTCGAGATACGGCGCAATCTGGGCCGCCTCTCTGCGCAGCTTCGCATCCTTCCAAGGCAACAGGCCGCCCTGTCGATCGCCGCGCCGCGCAACTTGGTCGCTCATTGCCATTCGGGTCTCCTGCCTTCTGCAGTTGCCGTGTCTGTCGTTCCGTCTCAGAACAGGAAGTCGCTTGCATCGAGATCGCTGGATGTCACACCGACCAGGGTGATCAGATCGCTGCCACCGGCGGCGAGCGACAATGTTGTATTGGCACCCGATGCGGTGACCACGAGGTCCGAGAAAGCATTCGCTGCGCTGTGCAGCGTGAAATCGATAAGATCAGTTCCGTCGACAAAGTCCTTGATCACGTCTCGCCCGAAATTGTCATCAAAAACAAAGTGATCCGCACCACTGCCACCAAGCAGGAAATCGTCATCGCCGCCGCCGTTCAGCGTGTCGGCATCTGTGCCGCCGATCAGGGCGTCATCCCCGGCACCGCCAAATACGCTGTCGGCCCCGCTTCCGGCATAAAACGTGTCGTTTGCATTCCCACCGGTTAAGGTGTCCCCGCCTTCGCGCCCGTCAAAGATCAGGTTTTCCGTGCCACCTGTCGCATCGATCGCATCAGCGCCGGTATAGCCGTTGATCCGCTCCACACCGCTCCAGGCCCCAACGCTGATCGACAGCCCACCTGCTGCATTGATGACGGCCTTGTCGGTGCCGGTGCCGCCGTCGAGGATGAAATCGCCACTTTCACCTATGAAGAAGACGTCATTGCCCGCACCGCCGTCAAAGGTGTCATTGCCGGTGCCGCCCAGCAGGTTGTCGTTGCCGTCGCCGCCGACAAGGCTGTCATCGTCGGCACCCCCCAAAAGGATGTCGGCCCCGGTGCCACCCGTCAGGGTATCGTTGCCGGCTTCGCCCGAAAGGACGATGCCCGCCGACTGGGTTGCGGCATTCATCACGTCAGCGCCGGAAAAACCGTTCAAGCGCTCGACACCGCTCCAACCCGTCAGATCCATCGTGACGCCGCCGGGGTCGTTGATCTGCGCGACATCGTACCCGGTGGTTCCGGTATCCGTGACCGTGTCCAGCGCGTCGACCGTGAACTTGTCCGAGCCCTCGCCGCCATCCATCGTATCCGATCCGGCATTCCCCAGCAGAAGGTCCGGGCTGCCGCCCCCGATCAGACTGTCGTTGCCGCCGCCGCCCAGCAGCGTGTCGGCCCCGTTGCCACCAGAGACAACATCATCATCCTCGCTGCCGTTGAGCGAGTCGTTTCCATTCCCGCCCGTCAGGGTATCTGCGCCCCAACCGCCAGCGATCGTGTCGTTGCCACCATTGCTGGTCAGCACATCCGCACCCGACCCACCGAAGATCGAATCCGCGCCGTCGCCCGTGATGATCGTATTGGACAGCGTGTTGCCCGTGACGGTCGCGTCAAACGCGCCCAGAAGCGTGTAATTCTCGATACCCGACAATGTGTCGACACCCGACACGCCGGCATCAAGGTAATGCGTGCCCAAGGACAGATCGGCGGTGACCGAGACCGAACCCGCGACTTCCGCCGTCAAATCCTCGATCAGTGTATCGTCGCCCAGCCCACCATCCAGACTGTCGGCCCCGTCATTCGACCCGCTGGTCAGCCAGAAACTGTCGTCCCCGTCATCGCCGGCAACCGTATCATCGCCAGCCCCGTCAAAAATGACGTCATTCCCGACACCGCCCGACACCAGATCATTGCCTATTCCGGCAAAGATCGTGTCGTTCCCACTGCCACCATTGATCGTGTCGTCACTCATCGCGCTGGCTCCCGGCGTTCTGCCGGGTCACTCATCGCAAAGCCGAGTTAAACCTCGGTTACCGCCTGTCGGATCAATTGCCTTTGGTCAGCAAGACACCGCTCAAGCGCATAGCGTTCGACGACCGTCTCGCGCGCCGCGGCCCGTATGGCTTCGAACGAATCCCGTTGCTCGAGCGCGTCCGATATCCGCTTTGCCATCGCAGGGATATCGAAAAAGTCGACCAACCAGCCGTTCGTGCCGTCATCGATTACCTCTTCCACAGGTGGCGTTGCCGAGCCCAGGACGAACGCGCCCGACGCCATAGCTTCAAGCATCGACCAACTCAGGACAAACGGATAGGTCAGATAGACATGCACCGACGACACGGACAGCAATGACAAGTAGTCCGCATAGGGAATGCGCCCGGTAAAATGGACCCTGTCGGGCAAAGGTCCGATCTCGTCGATCATCTTTTCCCGCCAGTTGCCCGCACCCTTCGGGCGCCCGCCATAGCTAACCTCGTCGCCGCCGACGATCACCACCTGCGCATCCGGCCGCGCCTGCAAGACAGCCGGCAGCGCACGCATGAAGGAATGGAACCCGCGATAGGGCTCGAGGTTGCGAGACACGTAAGTCAGCACTTCATCCCGCCGGGTCAGTTGCGCGCCGTTGGGCAACGTGAAGGAGGCCGTGGGGTTCGGTCGAATACGATCGACGTCAATACCATCGTGAATGACCTTGATCTTGTCACGATAAGCTCTTGGAAACTGCGCGCGCTGCCATTCTGTCGGACTATAGGCCAGATCGGCCGCCTCGATGGCCAGCAGGTGTTGCGAGGATCGCGCCCGCGCCCGCAGGATCGCGTCCGGGCCGGTATCGAACTCGGGATCAAACCCCACATCGGACCCTGTGCCGTTGTAGTAAAACTCGCAAAGCGAAACCATCGGAGCCTCCGGCCAGACATCCTTGAGAAAGAGTGTCTCGCCCCACCCCGGATTGCCGATCATCACGTCCGGTGTGAAGCCCTGCGCCTTCAGCTTGAACCCAAGTCGCGCCACCGCCTGACCGTTCAGGATCGCGGCCTCGGTCCCCACCAGATAAGGGTGAATCTTGGGGGTGACCTTGCGGTGTGGCTCGTATTCCAGCCGCTTTACGCCGGGCGGTGTCGGTTTGTCCTTCTGTCCGATGAAGACAACCTCGTGCCCTTCGGCCGCCAGCGCCGGAGCCAGATGTTTGAACTGGCCGGGGCAATTCTGATGGACAAAAAGAACTTTCAAGACAATCGCTCCTGCGTCACCGCGTTGACCAACATTGCAGAAGGCATAAACGGTTCAAACCACATACACTCTTCCGTCCCGCGCTTTCCACCGCTAGTGTCTGGTGAACACTCGTTCTCGGACTATTGCATGGCTGTGACGCAAGCGACCCGGACCAATACCAAGGAGACCTTGCGCAACCACGCAAGACGGCTTTTCGCCGAACGTGGTTACGAAGGTGTTTCGATGCGCGATATCGCGGGCTCGGTCGGCATCCAGCAAAGCGCGATCTATAACCACTTTCCGTCAAAGCAGCACTTGCTGGTGGACTTGATGGAAAGCCACATGCACCGCTTGCTTGACGCGATGTATCGCGCTGTCGAAAGCGACGCCACACCGGTCGAGCGGTTGACGCAATTCGCGCGGTTCCACGTGAAGTATCAACTCGAAGAATCCGATGACGTCTTTCTGGCATATATGGAATTGCGCAGTTTGGAGCCCGACAGCAAAGCGATCGTGATCCCGCTGCGGAACGAATACGAACGGACCTTGCGTGAAATTCTGGAAGACGGCGCAAAGTCGGGTGTCTTCCATGTCGCCGACGCAGCCGTCGTTGCCCGTGGCCTTCTGGCCATGATGACGGGCGTTACCGTCTGGTTCCGTGATGGCGGCCGCCTCGACAGGGAAACGGTCGCCAACACCTATGTCACGACGGCGTTGCAGGCCGTCGGTTACAAGGGCTGATCGTCAGCCGCCCCGCAGCCGCGACAACCAGCCTTTTTTCTCTTCGCTGACCTCGACCTCGGCATCATCCGTGCCTTCGACCACGGCCTGGAACCGTTCGAAAAACTGGTCGGCCATCCGCTTGGAAAAACTGTCGATCAAGCGGCTGCCCAGTTGCGCCAGCTTGCCCCCGACAAGCGCTTCGACCTCGTAGACGATCTTGGTGCCATCGCCTTCCGGCGAGAGCGCAACCGTTGAACTGCCCTTGGCAAAACCGGCGGCACCGCCCTTGCCTTCGCCCGTCAGCGTCAGGCGATGCGGTTCCTCGACATCCGACAGCGTGACAGCGCCCTTGAAGGTCGCCTTCACCGGGCCAACTTTCTGCACGACCGTCGCCTCGAACCCCTCTTCGGGCGATCCGGTCATCTCTTGGCAGCCCGGCACGCAGGCTTTCAACACTTCCGGGTCCAGAAGCGCGGCCCAAACCACGCCCGGCTCTGCCGCAATCACCCGCTCGTCATTCATTTTCATCGGCTGTTTCCCCTGATGACCCGTGAGTGGCGATCCCGGAAGGACTCGAACCCTCAACCTGCTGATTAGAAGTCAGCTGCTCTATCCAGTTGAGCTACGGGACCGCTTGGTGTCTTATGAGCTGAGCACGCGTGGCTTGGCAAGCACCGTCCACAGTGCTATTCTGTGAACATTGTTCATGGCAGAGGGTCCTATCATGGCCCGTGACACCGAAAAACGACGTGCAGAACTTCGGGAAAAGCTGATCGACATCGCCGAGACCCGGATCGAGGTCGACGGGATGCGGGCGCTCAAGGCGCGCGCCGTGGCCGAGGAAGCGGGCTGCGCGGTTGGTGCAATCTACAACGTATTTGAGGACATGAACGGTCTCATCCTGGCCGTGAACGTCCGCACATTTGGCCGGCTTGGACGGTCGATCATTGAAGCCGTTGTCGGGCACGAGATGGAACCGCCGTTCGAGCGTCTTGCGCTGATGTCGACGGCTTACGTCGATTTCGCCTGTGACAACATCAACCTCTGGCGGGCGCTCTTCGATATCGAGATGACGGCCGACAGCGACATTCCCGACTGGTACATGGACGAGTTGGGCAACCTCTTCAAAGTCATCTCAAGCCCGCTGGCGGAAGCGGATCCAACCGCCGATCCCGAGGAGGTCGACCTGCGGACGCGGGCCCTCTTCTCGGCCGTGCACGGGATTATGCTGCTGAGCCTCGAAAACCGACTGTCGGGCGTGCCCCGCGCCCACCTGAAGGACATGGTGGCGTTCCTTTTGCGCAGCGTCACCTTGCAGCCGCCCCTTCAAGGCAAACAAAAAGGGGACCAACCGGCCCCCTCCGAAATGGTCTGAAGTTTGGCTCAGGCCGTTTGGTCGTCGACCTTGGCGTCCGGTGCGTTCTTTGCCACCGACGCAATCCCGTTGTCGCGCGACTTGGCGGACTCATAGGTCTCCGACGTGCCGATCACCTGGCCATTGCGGGCGCGCAGGTTGAACATCCACTTGCCCGACTTGGTTTCCTTGCGCTCGAACCGGTCATCCGACTGCGCGTTCTTGCGCACGGATTCAACACCGTTCATGCAGCTTGCTTTGCGCTTGTATCCTTCGCTTGCCAGAATGATCTGACCATTGCCCGATTTCAGACGGAAGCGTGTCTCGCCCTTCTTGTCTTTAAAAATCTCAAACTTGCCAGCCATGACGTCCTCTCTGCTAGATAGGCTACGTTCGGCATACTAGACGCCTTCCCCCATTACGCCAGTAAATTGTAACAGGCGAACGAGCGGCAGGGGCGGGTTACGGTTTTGCAACAGTCGTTCGCACCGCAACCTCAGACGGTTCCAGTTCCGAGGATTGCGCCGACGTGACCCCGAACGCGCTGCAGCACCGCATCTGATCGCGCCGCCACCAGGTAGCTTCCGGAGGTGATCGACGCCCGATAAGCACGGCCGTCCAGCAATTCGACTGCGCCGCCCGCTTCGACCACCGCCAAAGCGCCCGCCGCGTGATCCCATGGCTTGAGCGCATTCGAGACCGAGAAATCGGCACCCCCCGTGACCAGCGTGCGATATTCGTGGCAC
Organism: Silicimonas sp.; assembly: GCA_022826385.1. Classification (GTDB taxonomy): domain Bacteria; phylum Pseudomonadota; class Alphaproteobacteria; order Rhodobacterales; family Rhodobacteraceae; genus JAJDOD01. The sequence continues at coordinate 5,355 of JAJDUZ010000048.1, read as the reverse complement.
GAACAGCGCACCGACCAGATACGCCGAAACCCCGGCATGTCATCGGCAAGACGCAGACGTTTTTCGCGCGGATAATTGAAGAGCGACAGGAACCCGGTCAGATCCCCGTCCGGTATGCCCGCGAAGGACAACCGTTGCGGCGCATGATCCGGTGAGGCGTACCACGTACCGCCACCCCGACGCGCCGCAATCCAGTCATCGACGATCGGGTCGTACAGCAGACCGAACACGGTCTCGCCTTTGCTTGCGACCGCAAGGATGACGCCAAAGGTCGCCAACCCTTTGGCAAAGTTCCATGTTCCATCAACCGGATCGATGATGACCGACAGGGGCGCGTCGGCAATGCCGTCGAGCAAGGTGGGCCGCGCTTCGACCGCTTCTTCCCCAACGATCAGGGCATCCGGCAAGAGCGTTCGCACACCCGCCGAAATGGCAGCTTCAGCGTTCAGGTCGGCTTCCGTCACCAAATCCTCGGGCCCTGTCTTGGCCGCGACATCACTGGCAGCCAACCGGCGGAAGCGCGGGAGGATCTCGGCTTTTGCCGCCGCGCGCACCACCTCGATCAGGGCGGCTTCGGTCTCGTCAGTTAGGGTCAAGGCCGCCTCCGCTGCACTGGGCCGCAGATCGGCGGCAATACAAGATTAACCAAACCAGCCTAGCTGCAACATCGCAAGACGCGAGAAGGGTTTCGAATGCTATCGGCTTGGGTCAGGCGGCGGATCATCGGCAATCGGTTGAACGGCGAGGCTGCGCTGCACGGCGACAGCTTGCACCTGTCACACCTGCGCCGCGTGTTTGATCCGCTGACGGTGTCACCTGATCTGAGGTTTGATCGTTCCTTGATATTGCTCGCCTTTACCAATCGCAGTGGTTCGACGCATCTGGGGCAGCTTCTGGCCAGCATGCCCGACCTCTGCGGGTTCCGGGAAGACCTGAACCACAACATCGTGGCCAAACGAACGAAGGCCGAGGGGTTACCGGATCTGTCAGCCTATCTGTCTCACATCGTCAGGCTGAACACGACACCGCGGGCGGGTTTCGGGCTGAAAGCCTCTGGCGAACAGTTGCGCCTTGCCCGAATGACCGGCATCGATCGCGCGTTTCGGGACACAAAGGTCATTCGCATTCATCGTCGGGATCGCGTTGCACAGGCGGTGTCGCTCTGGATGGCATGGCACACGCGACAATGGACGTCACGGCAGGACGCGCCGACGGACTTGCCGACATATGACCTGACCGAACTTCGCAGCAATCTGAGAAGCGTGCAGAATGCCGAAAGCGCGCTGGACCTTGTGCTGAGCGTTTTGCCCTATGAGGTGCAAACGGTTGAGTATGAAACCTTGTGCGAACATCAGGCCGCTGTCCTGTCAGATCTGCGGATCGGATTGGGGTTGCCTTCCGTGTCGCAAAAGGTCGAGAGTTGGACCGAACGTCAAACCTCGCCCGAGAAGGCGGAAATCGTGGAACGGTTCCGGCGCGACCTTGCGCGCCACTGGTCGCTTCCAGAAACTTAAAGGACGCGGGTCATGAAGACCGAGTTCGGGTCTTCGACATACCCTTCAAACGGCGCGCACAGCGCGAACCCATGCCGCGTATAGAACGCGCGGGCCGGGGCGAAGGCGTCTTGGCTGCCGGTTTCAAGGCTGATCCGAGGCATCCCAGCATCCTGCGCAGACACCACCAGCCGCTCGAGAATGGCGTCGGCCAACCCGGCGCCACGCCGGTCGACATGCACATGCATCGACTTCAACTCGCCGGTCCCATCGCTGAGCCGCTTCAACGCGCCCATGGCAATCGCAACGCCGTCCTCAAACGCAGCAAAGAACCGGACACCGGCTTCGGCAAGGCTGTCGGCGTCCATGGCATGCACGCTGCAGGCGGGCGAAGACGCGCGCATCAGGTCAAGGTGTCGTGCGATGAGGTCCTGCAACTCCGCATCCGTCGGAGAGACCTCGCGGATATGCATCAGTGGGTCCAGGCCCCGCGACGGTCCGTGGCAAAGTTTTCGCCATATCCGCGTTGACGAATGTTCGGCTTGCGCGTCTTGGGCTCGGTCACAACGGCGTCGATGCCGTGTTCCTTGGCATAGTCCAGCGCCGCTTCCTTGGTCGGAAACCGCAACCGCACCTGCGCCTGCGTGTCCGAAGACGACGTCCATCCCATCAGTGGATCAATGTCACGCCCGGTTTCGTTCGGAAACTCCAGCACCCAGTCGCGGGTCTTTGCCGTGCCCGACGACATGGCGGATTTTGCGGGGCGAAAAATGCGTGCGGTCATGGGCAACCTCTTTGACTGCGCTCAAATATCTGGAAAACCGCCTTGGGATCAAGGCTTGAGATCGCTCGAATGCGCGACGGATTGTCTGATGGGGTTTGACGAGAAGAAGGGTGAGGCCGACCGGACAGCGTGGAGCGAGGGGTGGGTGGGTCGCGCTGCCCGGTCGACACCCGTTCTGCTGCTTAGGGGTTAAATTAAGCACGGTTAACGAATCGTAACAACATATTTTTCTCCTATAGGTTGTTATGGAAGTTAATGTCTTGTTAACCAATTTCGCGGTTGCAACATGTCAGGAGGCTGCGTTGTTCGGGCGTTTCGCTCTTGAACCCTGCGGGCGAGAGAACAAGTTTGGGGGGCAGCCCAAGGAATCGCCTCTTATGTCGACCGCCGAACCGATCCTGAATTCGCCCGCCCCCGATGTCCGCACCCGCGACAAGCTGGAAGGCGGCCATGCGTTTAGGATGCAGACCGAGTTCAAGCCTGCGGGCGACCAACCCACTGCAATCGCCGAGCTTTCCGAAGGCGTGAAGTCCGGCGAACAGAACCAGGTGCTGTTGGGCGCGACCGGCACGGGCAAGACCTATACGATGGCTAAAGTCATCGAAGAGACTCAGCGCCCGGCGATCATCCTTGCGCCCAACAAGACACTGGCCGCCCAGCTTTACGGCGAGTTCAAGGGCTTCTTCCCTGACAATGCCGTCGAGTATTTCGTGTCGTATTATGACTATTATCAACCCGAAGCCTACGTGCCGCGGTCCGACACATATATTGAAAAAGAGGCCCAGATTAACGAACAGATCGACCGGATGAGGCATTCGGCGACCCGCGCACTTCTGGAACGCGACGACGTGATCATCGTGGCCTCGGTCAGCTGCATCTATGGCATCGGCTCGGTCGAGACCTATGGCGCGATGACCCAGGACCTGAAGACGGGGCACCCGCATGACCCCCGCAAGGTCATCGCTGACCTGATCGCTCAGCAATATCGCCGCAACGATCAGGCGTTCCAGCGCGGCACGTTTCGCGTGCGCGGCGACGTGATCGAACTTTGGCCCGCCCACCTTGAAGACCGCGCCTGGCGGCTGGACTTCTTCGGGGACGATCTGGAAACCATCACCGAGTTTGACCCCCTGACCGGCAAGAAGACCGCAAGCTTCGATCGCGTGCGCGTCTATGCCAACAGCCACTATGTGACGCCGAAGCCAACGCTTCAGCAGGCGATCCGCCACATCAAGGTCGAGCTGAAACAACGCCTCGCCCAACTGGTCGATGAAGGCAAGTTGCTGGAAGCGCAGCGGCTGGAACAGCGCACCAATTTCGATCTCGAGATGATGGAAGCGACTGGCTCGTGCAATGGGATCGAGAACTATTCGCGCTATCTCACCGGCCGTGCCCCCGGCGAGCCGCCCCCAACCCTGTTCGAGTTCATTCCTGACCACGCCATTGTCTTTGCCGACGAAAGCCATGTCAGCGTGCCCCAGATCGGCGGCATGTACCGGGGCGACTATCGGCGCAAGTTCACGCTGTCGGAGCACGGGTTCCGCCTGCCGTCCTGTACCGACAACCGGCCTCTGAAGTTCGAGGAATGGAACGCGATGCGCCCGCAATCGGTCTTCGTGTCCGCGACACCCTCGGATTGGGAGATCGAACAGGCCGGCGGCGTTTTCACCGAGCAGGTCATCCGCCCCACCGGCCTTCTGGACCCGGTGGTCGAGATCCGCCCCGTCGCCACGCAGGTCGACGACGTGATGGACGAGATCCGCAAGGTCACTGCCAACGGCTATCGCACGCTGGTCACCACGCTGACCAAGCGCATGGCCGAAGACCTGACCGAATACCTGCACGAACAGGGCATCAAGGTCCGCTATATGCACAGCGACATCGACACGCTGGAACGGATCGAAATCCTGCGCGACCTGCGCCTTGGCGCGTTCGACGTGCTGGTGGGCATCAACCTCTTGCGCGAGGGCTTGGACATTCCGGAATGCGGGCTGGTCGCCATTCTGGATGCCGACAAGGAGGGATTCCTGCGTTCGGAAACCTCGCTGATCCAGACCATCGGCCGCGCCGCGCGAAACGCCGACGGCCGCGTCATCATGTATGCCGACAAGATCACCGGCTCGATGGAACGCGCGCTGAAGGAAACCGAGCGCCGCCGCCAAAAGCAGATGGCCTATAACGAAGAACACGGCATCACCCCCGAGACGGTAAGGAAGAACGTCGAAGACGTGCTGGCCGGGCTTTATCAGGGTGACACCGATCAAGCGCGCGTCACCACGAAGATCGACAAGCCAATGGTGGGCGCGAACCTGCAGGCCCATCTCGACGGGCTGCGCGACCAGATGCGGAAGGCCGCCGAGAACCTCGAGTTCGAGGAAGCCGCCCGATTGCGCGACGAGGTCAAACGGCTGGAAACCGTGGAACTGACCGTGGCCGACGATCCGCTGGCGCGGCAATCCGCGGTGGAAGACGCGGTTGAAAGTGCGCAGAAGGCCAGCGGCCGCTCAACAGCCGGACGGGCCGGGCAACGTGGGGGGAATGTGCGGCGGAGGCGGTAGTGGACGCTAGTCTTCTCGACGGTAGCGTCCTACAATAATCCCATTCACTGTATTCTCCATCACCATCGATACCACAGCACCACACTGGAACGTGTACGTACGACGGCTATCAAAATTTGATGAATGCACGTAGCCCGCTTGTTTGAGTGAAATCGACACTCTGGTCATCGAACGAGTATCCTTGGACGCCTCAAAACGAAACTGGATGAACTCGTTCTCAAGATCCTGTGCAAATCCGCTAGGATCACTGCCATTCAACATGCGGGCAGCATCAAAGTCTTCAAATTTTATTGACAAAGCCCCTGCTCACTATTGCCTATTCCGCGAACACTGAGCCGTATGCATCTTGCAACTTATTGTCAAGACCGATGCGCTTCGCGGGCACGGCGAATTTTTTCTGTGCATGATCGTCTGTTTCTACATTGGGTTTTCTGAACCGGCTGGACATTCTTCTGTCAACCGTCTATGACGATTTCTAACCGAAATCGGATCAGAGGCCGCAATGGATCTCTCGAACCTG